>NZ_JAECVR010000018.1 GCF_016055185.1 Paenactinomyces guangxiensis | reverse complement strand
GTTCGTCCTGAGCCAGGATCAAACTCTCCATGAAGTTTGATTGCTCAAAAAGAATCAACAGGTCGTGTAATCACTCTTTAGTTTTCAAGGAACACTTGTTTCGTTTGTCGCTGACTCATTTAAGCAGCGACATGATCTATCTTATCACAGCTAATCGATTATGTCAACAAGTTTTTTGAAGTTTTTTTCTGTGTCCGCTAAGCCGCCAGAGAAGCGGCCGTATCAGCAACGTAAACTAATATAGCATGGATACTTTCCTTAAGTCAATACTTTTTTTAATATCTCTTTTGTTTTCGTTTACGATCAATATCTTCCACAGTCAAATGAAAAGTTTGCTTTAAGGCTTCACGTGTCCGCCGATTTAACAATTGAATTTTTTCACTGCTGTCTGCATCCACGTTGGGCAGGTTTTGAAGTGCCATAAACAATTGTTGAATCCGTTCTTCCCCAAATTCCTCAACCAGAAAACGGAACAGTTGATAGCAAGTTAAGTAGTATTGGTAAGCCTCCCGATCGGTAAGCCGCTCCAAATTGAGCTGTTCAAGTTGAACCAGGGTGATGGGGCGTCGTTGCTGTGTATAGTCTAACCATTGATCCTCGTGCAATCCTGGCAGCAAATGGGCTTCATAGTACATCGCCGCACCTTCTTGCAGCCAGTAGGCGGCATTATCATTCGTCAGTTCACTTACCATCTGATGGGTTAACTCATGAACCAGTCCGGCAGCAAATAGTTTATGGTCACCAGGTCCGCCGATAAATTTAATGGATTGACCTGATTCATGCCAACCACCTACCCAATCAGGTAGAGAAGGCTTCACCGATTGGCGAAATACCTCTGGGTCTTCATAAAGTTTTACCTCAATGCGCTTGGGGGACCAGTGAAACCTTTGTTTTAAAACGTAGACTGCTTTTTTGATTGTATCCAGTGCAATATAGGCCTGATCTTTCAAGGACGGATCCGAATAATGAATAACGATGGAATCATTGCTGATCTGTTTAAAAGCCAGATCGGCATCTTTCCATCCCTGTTTCGTTTTCACAATGAGCAGCGGATATTTCACCGCATACACCCGGCCTTTCCTGGTATACGACTGATGAATCCAAGCCCGCAACCGATCTTCCCGGTCAGGAAAAACAGATAAAACCTTCAACCGAAAAGAGCCCGGGTCGATATGTTGAACTGCATCCTCAAACCATCTCTTCTGCTCCAGGACATACATCTTCCGCTCCGGCGATAGAACCGCTGTAAAACGGGACAAATTTTTTTGATTAATCGCCTGCTCTTTTTGCTTCATCAATTGCCGGACAGTCACTTCGGCCGAATGACGATGCATGGGCGGTACAGCCAGTGTGCTTTCCATCCAGGGCCCCTGAATAAATGCTGTAAACAAAAGCAAAACGGAAAGATTGATGAGGATCTTCTGCTTGAATCCCATCGCTTCTCCTCCTTCTCCAACCTTTATCTATTTTTAGAAGAAGGTCCGAAAATATACAAAAAGAGCCTTCCTCAAACTGAAGAAAGCTCTTTTCCTGTTTTAAATACTTCCGAGGAAGATAAATCTGAGAATAAATACAACGCCCAACCCATAACCAATCGGATGGACTTTTTTCCCTTCACCCGCAATTAATTTACACAGGGGATAAAAAACAAATCCAACAGCGATTCCCGTCGCAATACTAAAGGATAATGGCATCATGACAATGGTTAGAAAAGCGGGGATCGCCTCAGAAATAGAATCCCATTCAATTTTTCTCAAATTGCTTGCCATCAGAACACCAACGATAACTAATGCCGGAGAAGTAATGGCAGGTACCGAGGCAAACGTCTCGATGATCGGAAAGAAAAACAGGGCCGCAACAAAACAAAGAGCTGTGGTTACCGAGCTCATCCCCGTACGTCCCCCTGCGGCCACACCGGCTGATGATTCGATAAAAGAGGTAACCGTAGATGTCCCTAAGGCAGACCCTGTCATAGTGGCAATTGAATCCGTAAGTAATGCCCTGCCCGCTCGCGGCAATTTATTATTTTTCAACAGCCCGGCCTGACTGGTAACCCCTACAAGGGTCCCTGCATTATCAAACAGATCTACGAAAAGGAAAGCAAATACAATAGTAAACAGCCCCAGGTCAAAAGCGTGCGCTACATCCAATCGAAGAAAGGTGGGGGCAACACTGGGGGGCATTGCAAAGAAGTCTGTAGGTACTTTCACCTGTCCTGCAATGATTCCCACAATCGTAGTGGCAACCATTCCGATAAAAATAGCTCCTTTTACTTTGCGAACCATCAATACCGCCGTGATCAGAAGGCCGAACAGGGCCAGCAGAACCGCCGGACTTTTGATGAAATCCGCATTAAAAGTAACAAATGTCGATTCAGAGGGTACAACCAATTCCGCATTTTTCAAGCCGATAAAAGCGATAAATAGTCCAATCCCGGCGGAAACAGCATATTTCAAACCGGGGGGAATTGAATGAATGATCCATTCGCGAATTTTGGTTACCGTTAAAATGAAAAAGAGAACCCCGGAGATCATGACAGCACCTAAAGCTGTTTGCCAGGGAACCTTCATCCCTAACACAACCGAAAAGGTAAAATAAGCACCCAACCCCAGACCCGGTGCTAAGGCTATCGGATAATTAGCCAGAATTCCCATCAGAAATGTGCCGACCGCTGCTGAAACAGCGGTGGCCACAAAAACAGCTCCCAGATCCATACCGGCCTTATTCAGGGTGGCCGGGTTGACAATCAAAATATAGGCCATTGCAAAAAAAGTAGTAATCCCGGCTAATACTTCTCTTTTTAAATTCGTTTCAAGTTCAGCAAAACCAAAATATCGAGCCAGCCATGATGTCATTGTCTCTCTGCCACTTAAAACATAGCCAAATGTCTATACCAAGAGTTTGCCTGCTTCAACCGCTCGCTATTGCGCTCATTTGTATATACATAGTCTCATCCGGTAAAACCAGTGTCTGATCTGCCGCTGGCCCCGTCTGTTATCTCTTTTGCTCTCTATGGCTTCGACGATTTGGCGTGTTATAAGTAACAGTTTGCACCTCCCACGTTTTGTATTATTCCCACTCAATCGTTGCAGGCGGCTTTGAGGTAATATCGTAGACAACCCGGTTTACGTCATCAACTTCATTAATAATGCGATTTGAAATGCGCTCCAATACCTCAAACGGAATTTTGGCCCAGTCGGCTGTCATTCCGTCAACGGAGGTCACAGCACGAATTCCGACTGTGTAAGCATAAGTGCGAACATCCCCCATCACGCCCACGCTGCGGAAGTCCGGCAGGGTTGTGAAGTACTGCCAAATTTCGCGATCCAATCCGGCTTTTGTAATTTCTTCCCTTAAGATCGCATCGGATTCACGGACAATATTCAGCTTGTGTTCAGTTACTTCACCGATGACCCGAATCCCCAGGCCGGGCCCCGGGAAAGGCTGGCGCCAGACAATTTCATGCGGCAATCCAAGCTCTTCGCCCACTTTGCGAACCTCATCTTTAAACAGGGTATTGAGCGGTTCGATCAGCTCCATCTTCATATCTTCCGGCAAACCGCCCACATTGTGGTGAGATTTAATCGTATGTGCCGTATCGGTTCCCGATTCAATAATGTCCGTGTAGAGAGTTCCCTGTCCGAGAAAATGATGATCTCCAAACCGGGCCGATTCTTCCTCAAACACACGGATAAACTCATTCCCGATGATTTTTCTTTTTTGTTCAGGATCTGTTACACCCGCTAACTTCTTTAAAAAGCGTTCTCTGGCATCAATTTTGACCAGGTTCATATGGAAATGCTCACCGAATGTCTGCACAACACTTTCCGCTTCTCCTTTGCGGAGCAATCCGTGATCAACAAACATACAGGTGAGTTGATCACCCACTGCTTTGTGAATCAGGGCAGCCACAACTGAGGAGTCAACTCCACCACTGAGGGCCAGCAATACTTTTTTATCCCCGCCGACCCGGTTCCGAATTTCGGCTACCGCATCTTCAATAAACGTTTCCATGCTCCACTGCCCTGAACATTTACAGATCTCATACAAAAAGTTATGCAACATCTCATTTCCGTACAGAGAATGGCGCACTTCCGGATGGAATTGAACAGCATAAATCTGCCTTTTTGGGTCACTCATCGCCGCGATGGGGGCTGAGTCTGTTTTTCCATCTACGCGAAAGCTCTCCGGTGGAGACACAACAACATCACTATGACTCATCCATACCCATTGCGTTTTGTCCAGCCCTTTAAATATGGGGCTGTCAGAAACAATATCCAACTCTGCCTTTCCGTACTCCCGCTTGTGAGCGCGGTCCACCCCGGCTCCAAAATGATAAGCGATCATCTGCATTCCATAACAAATTCCCAAAATCGGGATACCGAGAGAAAATATGCCGGGATCACACTTGGGGGACTTTTCGTCGTAAACGCTGTTTGGACCCCCGGAGAAAATAATTCCTTTTGGATGAATCTTTTTCAACTCTTCCGCAGATGTGTGGGGCGGCAATAGTTCACTAAACACACCTAAATCACGAATCCGACGGGCAATTAACTGATTGTACTGTCCGCCAAAATCGAGGACGACTACACGTTCAACTGGTTTACTCATAACTAACCCCTTTTCCCAAATGTCTGTCAAAGCCTTTATCAAACAAAAAACCGGGCACTATACCGCTTCAAGCGATATAGGACCCCGGTCCCCAAAATTTCTTCACCAATCCCGCAAACGGAATGAAGAAGTATTAAGGCATCCCGGTGACCTATACTGGTAGTCCGGTTATTTACGGTAACCGGGTAGAAACGCTCAGGCCATATCCCTGAGCATATACGGTCTAGGCAACCTGGAAATATGATACCAGAGCGGTTAAGAAGCGGTCAAGGTCGAAGCTGTTTAAGGATCATTTTCCAATATTTCCATGCTTGCACCCAGTAATTTTGTCTTTTTTCGTTTTTCCCATATCTGGCTTCTTCATACAGTTTCGTCAGGGTTATCGCCTCTTTGGAAAGGCTGGTCCATTCACTTGAGTGCCAATATTCCCGCAAGGTCTGATCCGGCCTTCGTTTTCCGCGCTTGTGCTGAACCCATTTCATCAATGATTGATACGCCTTTATAAATGATTGATTATTCCCGGTCCTTCGATAGCGGTGCAGCATCCACCATCCGGCTTTTCTTCGCAACATCCGGACCGCAAGGGTAAGAACAACACCGGTAACAGCTATATATAGAAGAACCCATTTCCATTCCGAATTTTGTCCGGACGATGCTTCCCCAGTGGCACCTGTTAATTCTTGATCTTGGGTCTCCTGACGTTCCAACCGCTTTTCTAAAAGGCTTGCCTGCTGGTTCGTTGCGGCGGGACTACCTGTCTGATTTCTGTTTGTTTGGGAGGTGTCCAGGGAATGATCAAGCGAAGCCGGAACGGAAAAGGTGGGGGTAGGATCAAAGGGAATCCAGCCCACACCAGTAAAATATACTTCAACCCAGGCATGAGCATCTTTGTTCCTGACCGTGACATCATATCTTTGTGTTTTCCCGTTAAACCGGCTTTCTCCTTCAGCAAACCCTTTGACCCATCTGGCGGGAATGCCGACCGATCTTAACATCACAACCATTGCACTGGAAAAATGATCACAATACCCTCGTTTTGTTTCAAACAAAAAATGGTCGACAAAGTCCTGTCCCTCAGGCAACGGAGGCACATCCCGGGTTTCATACCGGAAATGACCGTCTTTCAAAAAACTTTCTACTGCTTTTACCTTGTCATAAGGGTTTTTGGCCTTTCTTGTAACCGTCACAGCCAAATCGCTGACTCTTTTCGGAACCGTATCAGGAAGTATAGTTGATTGATTTACCCCCAGATAACTCCCGTCCCGGACCGTGGACATCCCTTTCCGCAGTTTCTCTTCATCAACCACCGGAATCTCGGTTTCCATGGAATATTGTCTAAATTTCTTACCTGTCAACGATCGGATATAGGTGGTAAAGCTCCACTGGGTGACAAAATCAAATTTTCCCAGCGGTTCCTGTCCGTCAATCTGATAAGCCCGCCTTAACTGCCCCGGAACAAACATGGTTGTATACATGGGATTTATCCATCGGACTTCAACCCGGTTTTTCTTCACCCGGGTCTGGTAAAAAAGGTTGTAAAAAGCGCGGTCTTCCTGAATCTCAACCCAACCGTTGTCCACTCTCTTCATGGTATCACGTGATTGATCACTATACCCGTACTCTTCGCGAATCCATCCCCTGCCCGTATAACCGCTTTTCGACTCGCCGCGCCAGTAATACAGCTCGTCCGTTTTGGCTTGAAAAACCACTTTCTCGTCAAGGATCAGCGGCCCACCCAGATTGCTGTCATCACGGCTGTAACCGATTCGTTTTCCCGCAAATGCTCCCTGGCCCTCCCCTCCCCCGTCCCCTGACAGGATGGAGAAGGTACGGCCTTCGGCAGCATGTATTTTAGGCAGTGTAACTCCGAGGGAAATAACCAGAATCAATAATAAAGCTGTCCAGCCGATCCACCCTTTCGGGGCTTTATCCAGAGCCGGCAAGCGAAAAAGCAGCTTTTGCCACTGGATCCATGAAAAACAGCAAATCGCATAGATCACAACCCGGACTGTGGTTCCACCCGCATCGTAATCTGTTGCGATATCCAGAACCTGCAAATAGAGAAACACGAGCAAAAAGGGGATGTAAATTAAATTTCGGGACAAAAACCACCAGGCCCATGGTTTGCTTAACATCCAGAGTGTTAAAAAAAAGCAGACCGAACGGGTAACAGGGGCAGGTACAGCCAAAAATGAAACTTCTCCCATCTGTTTCCATTCTTCATCCAATGCCACAAACAACTGTGTATGCCAGTCACTTGCCCGGAACAAAAGATCAGGGTAAAAAATCGCGTTTATCAAAAAATAAATGATAAGTAATTTTATCGGAACCCGTACCCAGACCGTAAGGCAGCTCACATTGAGAAAAAGAAACAGAACAAACCCGATAAAAAAAATACCAAGCCGCTCCGTGTTTGTGATCTCTGAGAGGGGATTCAGCACCTCCCAGAATAAAAGGGAGGCCATCAGAAACAAGCCAGCTTTTTTCATAAGACCTATTTGATTAAGAACTGACGGAGCCAACCCATGCACCTCCCCGCAAGGCCATGTCAAAGGAATTTTGATCAATTTTCCAAACGGGTAAGTGTAATGTTCTCCACTTTTGCTGCAGGGGTGGAGAAGAACGGGATAAATCAGCTATCCAAAAAAACTCTGCCTCTGCTTTTTTTCTTCGCAAGTCATTTAAAAAGTCGTAACAGGGGGCATCCATCCCCGGACTGATCAGGACCACTTTTTTTCCTTTTCTCCACTGCAAGCCACTCTGGTGACTGAAGGCTTGCAACAACTGACGGCCATTTGGTTTTACATCAACCAGCGCTTTTAAAATACGGACAAAATGCTCTTCATTTCTGCCGGCACTTAGATAATGCGGATGAGCTCCTGTCAACAACATTGAAGTAAAATACCGGTGTTGAATCGTAAAATTTGTTAAAGAGGCCAGCAGGGAAACAGCCCTTTCAAACACTTCCGGCGGCAGTCCCCGGTAAGCTTGCTCCCTCTGATCAAGAACAAACACGTATTCACAGGACACTTCATGTTCAAATTCTTTCACTTTCATCCCCTGTCCCCGGGCAGATGCTTTCCAGTGAATCTGTTGCAGCCGGTCGCCAACCTGATAATTTCTCAGCCCTGTAACTGCACTGGGATCTTGCCAGTTGCGCTTATAAGTTTGTTTTTGGCTTCCGGGATTTCCGGCGAAAGAGTTCCAGTGGGTAATCGGTTGAACCCGCGGATAGACAAGCACGGTTTCAGGTTGTGGAATGGTCATTGTTCTACGGACAAGACCAAAAAGATCTCCGCCGGTACATTCCAATTGGTTGAAATGATAACGTCCGCGTTGCAGGTTGTAAACAGAATAGTCCAATTTCACGTTTTTTTCATTGGGAACCAGAAACTCAGCCTCTCCAATGGAACATTGATCTTTTAGATCGCTCAGGTCACGCAGGGTAAACCAGGTAAACGGAAAAAAATAATGCCTGGCGCATGTAAGAGAAACCCGAATATGGTCCCCGGCCATTAAACGATGTTGTGAAATATTTCGGGAAACAGACAACCCCCTGAAACATGTGAAATAGACAATGGCCTCCAAAATAGTAAAAATGAGTCCTGTGTAAAACAGAAAGCCGGATACAAAACCGCCCATCCTGACTGCCATCACTGCCCAGATCAATGTCAGTCCGGTTAATAACAACAATCCCGAGGCATCACGTTTGATCACTTCTGACACCTTCTTCCGCCTAGGTTACTGGTACGGGAATCTGCCGCAGCAGCCGCTCCAGAACCTGTTCGGGTGTTTTACCGTTCATGTGGGCCTCTGAACTTAACAGGATGCGATGAGATAAAGTGAAGGGGATTAAATATTTCACATCATCCGGTACCACATACATTCTGCCACGGATCAGGGCCAGTGCCTGGGAAGAGCGGAAAATGGCCAATGAAGCCCTCGGACTGGCTCCCAAAAACAGGTCCGGTTCATTTCGGGTTTGCTTTACAATATTAACCATATACTCAACGATAGCATCATCGACATAAACATTTAGAACCTGTTGCTGCAGGAAATGCAAATCATTCCGGGACCATACCTCAGCCACTTCATTGATTGGATGTTCATATTGAAAGCGTTTAATCATTTCCATTTCCTGTCCCGTGTCGGGATATCCCAGGCTCAGTTTTAGTAAAAACCGGTCCAGCTGAGCTTCAGGCAGAGGAAAGGTACCTTCATATTCAATGGGGTTTTGTGTAGCCATGACAAAAAAAGGGGATTCCAGCTGGTAGGTATGCCCGTCCACCGTAACACTCCCCTCTTCCAGTGCCTCGAGCAAAGCAGCCTGTGTTTTCGGCGATGTACGGTTAATTTCATCGGCTAGCACAATATTGGACATTAAGGGACCCGGGCGGAATTCAAATTCCAATGTTTTTTGGTTGAAAATGGACACTCCTGTTACGTCTGAAGGAAGTAGATCCGGGGTAAATTGTATACGACGATACTTACAACCCAACGAACGGGCCAGTGCTTTTACCAACATGGTTTTCCCGACACCCGGCACATCTTCCAGCAGCACATGGCCTTTTGCCAGCAGGGCAACCAGACAGAGTTGAATCACAGATTGCTTGCCAATCAGCACTTTTTCAATATTGTTGACCATTTTTTCTATCAGTTTGTTTCCTTGATCCCAGTTTGGACTTGGGTTCATATTTTTCACCATTTGAGTCCTCCACCATATTGGATTCCTTTTTTGGGGGCTGGCTCTGCACCTCCACGCTTCAACGCAACGAAGTTTTACCCTTGAAAAAAGAGGCCCCTTGCCATTGGTACCTTTGACCTATTCAAGCTCCCGGTTTCAGCAGCAGGTCTACCTCGGATGCAAAAAAAGTATTTATTTTTCAATTATTTATTTATAATCATTATAACGAATTTTACCTTTAAATTGTTTAATGATATTGATAAGATTCCAACCGGGAGGCCATTATAATGTCTAACATATTTCAACCTTTCACACAAAGAAACTGTACCATTTCAAACCGGATTGTCTGTTCACCCATGTGTATGTATTCGGCCACTCCAGACGGCAAAGTAACCGATTGGCATATCGTTCATTACGGCACGCGGGCGGCGGGACGGGTTGGCCTGTTGATGATTGAATCAACAGCAGTGGAAAGCCGCGGCCGAATCAGCATGCAAGACCTGGGTCTATGGGATGACGGGCAAATGGAGGGAATTGGAAAGATCGTGGAATTTGCCCGGTCACAGGGCGTAAAAATGGGGATTCAGCTCGGACATGCCGGAAGAAAAGCAATCGTGGATGAGCCGATCATTGCTCCAAGCGCCATCCCGTTTCGCGAAACCGACCGGATGCCTGAGGCCATGACGGAACAAGAGATAAATGAGGTTATTGAGGCATTTGGAAATGCAGCGAGAAGAGCGAAAGAAATCGGCTTTGATGTTGTGGAGGTTCATGCTGCCCACGGATATCTGATTCACCAATTTCTCTCTCCTCTCAGCAACAAGAGGACAGACAAATACGGCGGTGACTTACTTCACCGGGCCCGTCTTCTAAAAGAAATTATTCAAACTGTCAGAGCGAACTGGGGAGAAGAACTTCCCCTGTATGTTCGCGTCTCGGCCGTTGACCATCATCCGGACGGCCTGACCATAGAAGATAGTGTAGTACTTGCCCGCATGATGAAAGAGTGGGGTGTGGATCTTATCGACGTTTCTTCGGGCGGAAACATCCCGCAGCCACCCCCTGTTGTTTATCCGGGCTATCAAGTTCCGTTTGCTGAAGCAATCAAAAAAGAGGCCGGAATCTCCACAGGTGCTGTCGGCTTGATCACAACCCCCGAACAGGCGGAAGAGATACTTGGAAATCAGCGGGCAGACCTGGTCTTTCTCGCACGGGAGTTACTGCGTGACCCCTACTGGGTAGTTCGGGCGGCGCAAAAGCGGGGGCTGGAATATATGGGCCCAAACCAATATGAACGGGCATTTTAATCATATTTCCTGTTTGGGGTGAGCTTCTTTCATCGTGAAAGAAGCTTTTTTTACATATTTTTGGAACAGCAGGTCAATCCGGAGTACATCCAACCGGTGTTAACGATTTTGGCTCCACATGGACATGAACGTGTTCAATATTCTCATATCCGATTAACCTCTGCTCTATTTTCTCGGTAAGGGAGTGGCTTTCACCTACAGATAAATGCTCATCCACCCCCACTGTTACTTCAACAAACACATAAGGTCCGTGATTTCTGGCCCGCAACTCCTTTACCTGGCGGATGCCGTCGATGTTGAGCACTTGCTCTTCGATCCCGGACAATTTATTTTGATCAAAACCGTCCATTAGCGAATCGATTGCCGGACGGCCAATCCCCCAACCAGTCCGCAAAATCAAGATCCCCACCACAAAGGCAGCCACCGGGTCAATCCATGCAAATCCCCGGTCAGCGGCGAAAATACCCACAGCGGCCCCAAGACTGACCAGTGCGTCGGACCGATTATCATGAGCGGATGCTTCAAGTGCCTGACTCTCTGTCTTTCTGCTCAAGCGGAAATTAATAAGCGAAACCATATACATGATAAAAGCAGAGCCGAGAGATACATACAGCGCGATTGGATGAATCGTTTTTTCTCCGCCTTTCCACAGGGTTTGGGCGGCGTCTAGCCAAATATTGAGCGATACTAAAACCATAAAAGATGCGGCAATGAGAGTAGCCACAGTTTCCGCTTTGCTATGGCCAAAGGGATGGTTTTGGTCTGCGGGCTGAACGGCCACTTTCAGGCCAATCAAAATAGCAACAGATAAAAGAATATCGGACAGATTATTTAATCCGTCCGCAAAGACCACCTGGGAATGGGCGGCAACACCCGTCCAACACTTGATGAGAGACAGAATGGCATAGCTGATGATACTCAACCAGGCACCTTTCTGAGCCCCATCCTGCTTTGGCCGCGGCAGCTTGACCACTCTTTCTTCCCCCTTCCTCTCTTATGACCATCCCCATCATAATGAATAAAATTCGACTTAGTCCAGAGAAACGTTTTTAACCGTATAAAGAAAAACTGGTATTTCACATCAATGTTGGCGACAGGCAAAATGTTCAAAGACGCCAAACACTAAAAATGGGTATATAATATGTCTTAGGTCATGGGGAAGGTGGGAAAAATGAGATGTGGAAAGAAGAGCTTGTGAAGGAAGCCTGCCGCAAATTTCAAGGGACGGAAAGTTCACTCAAATGGATTGGGGGGTTTTACGAAAACGTCTATGAATATGAGCGGGACGGAGAAACCTGTGTGTTAAAGTTAATCCCGATTGCAACCAAGGACAGAAACCTGGTTTACTCTGAACTGCAATGGGTGAATTATCTGAGAACACAGGGCATCAATATTCCAAAACCTGTTCTCTCCACACGCGGACAAATGGTGGAGATGATACGTGACCTGCCTGTGCCCTGCTGTATCATCTCCTTTAAAAAAGCACCGGGGAAGTTTGTGGATGAACAAAACCCTTCAGAATGGAACCCGATTCTTTTCAGAAAGTGGGGTCAAGTGATGGGCAAAATGCATGCCCAGTCCCGCAACTTTCATCGGCGCCAATCAGTTCCGCCTTTTGAGGAATGGAATGAAGGTGAAATTTATCATCGCGATTTATCCTTTGCCGAAGAGGCTATTTTAGACCGCTGGAGCGATTCCCTTGAACACATCAAAACATTTTCCAGAAGTAACCGCTCTTACGGGCTGATACATAACGATTTACACCAGCGTAACTTTTTCATAAACGGAAACGGTGAGTTAATCTTATTTGACTTTAATGATGTGAAATATCACTGGTTTACTTATGATATTGCGATTGCTGTATACCATGCACTCAAACCGGTGCCATCCGGGGAAAAAAGAGGTTTTAAAGAACAGTTTCTTGAGGCTTTTATGTCCGGATATCTTCATGAACATCAATTGGAAAAGAATTGGAAAGAGCAAGTGGATTTTTTTCTGGAGTTTCGGTTGCTTTTTTCTTATCTGTATTTAATGACTTATCTGGATCCGGAAAAAGCGAGTGAAGAGACCAGGCAGTCTTTACTGCAGACAAAAGAGAAGCTGGTCAAAGGGGAGTCTGTTCTGGTGTGAACTGCTCTCCACTGAAGGGGCAGAACTTCTCGTTTCAACGAGTCTGAAGCGATCCTCTCCACGAGGATTCGACAAATATTCCTTTTTCCTTTTTTCTGGAAAAAAGGTTTGCTCAAAGCATCCCACAAAGGGATACCGGGCAAAGCTCACTTTCATCTCCCCCATTAAAATGGGGAGTATTCCCGTTCGCCAGTCATAAAAAAAGCCGGAGCCGTTCTTCCCTTTTGGACTTTGTCACAGGTGGGAAAACGGCTCCAATTTCGTTTGTCATGAAATTTACGGCTTTTGAGATGGAAAAAACTTTTCCAAAGATAATTATTGGAGATATTGCCTGGGGTTTCTGGTACTTCCATTCTTGTGAACTTCAAAATGTAAATGGTATCCGCCTCTGGCTCCATAGGAACGGCCGTTATTTCCGACTCCGGCAATCGGTTGTCCCCGGTCTACATGTTGTCCTACACTCACTCGAACGGATGATCTGTACATATGGGCATACCGGGTCATCAATCCGTTGCCGTGTCTGATATCAATGGCCCATCCATAACCGCTCATGGGCTCCGACCTGATCACAACTCCGTCTTCAGCTGCATAAATGGGGGTTCCGGGCGGCCTTGGTATATCAATTCCCGCATGTATATGGCTTCCGCGGTCCTGGCCATAATTCCAGGAAACATATCCAGGGGTGGAGGGAAAAGCCAGAATCCCGCCGCCACCTCCATAGCCCATCGCGGCTCGTTCCTCTTTTTCAAGAGCGGCAAATTCTTTTTTGTATTTGTTATACTCCTTGTTAAGAGCTTCTACTTCTTTTTCCGCTTTTTCCAGCAGAGGACTTTGTTTGGCTTTTGCTTCTTCCAGTTGCTTGATATCTGATTCATAAGCATGCTTTGTCTTTTTAAAGTTATTTATGATAGAAATGTCCTGTTTAAGCTTAAGCCTCACCAGTTCAAAGCGCATTAAAAAATCATTGAAGCTGTTCGCCTCCACCAGTTTGGCCATATACCCCATTTCACCTTTTAAATAAAGCTTTGTAACAATTTCTTGAAAATTCTTTTGTTGTGCTGCTAATTGCTTTTCATTTTTTTGTAAATCCTTGTTCAACTCAGCGATCTTCTTGTCATATTTATCTACTTCTTTTTCAATCGCTTGAATACTTTTCTGTTTTTCATTCAGCCGGGCTTGTACATCTTTGATATCCTCTTTGGTACTGGCCTTATCCTTCTGGATTTCCTTCAGGCTCTTTTTTTCTGCGAGGACGGTTCCCGGCAGAAAACAACTCCAGGCAAGGCAGGCCACGGTCAGGCCGATCACTAGTTTTTGTTTCATAAAATGAACTCTCCTATAATGTGAAGGTCAATAACAGAGAAGCAGGATCATCGTTTTATGGTGGTCACGACTTCTATGTACCTCACTTCACTGCCAAAGATAAAATCTGCCACTCCTTTCTTCGTTGATTTCATTTTTGAAATATACCTTCTTATAATTAGATACTAACATTCAACCAAAAAATCTTACTATATTTTAGATTATTTTTGTCTATTTTTCGAAACATCCAAATCCTAAATTCCCCTTTTTTGGATCACTGGCAATTTAATATGGCTGGCGTTTTTGCTGTCGTGATAAACCCGTTGTGTCGCAATTACGATTTCGGTATCTGTCGCAGGGTCATTTCCGGTATTGTGATTGGGGAATGCAAGGTTTTTCGCCCCGGAAGTGACAGATACGCGAATCCTGTGCCCTTTTTTAAACACATTGGCGATCTTGGTCATTTTTATCTCAATCTTTTCAATGCTTCCGGGTTCCAGCCATTCCGGCCGGGTAAATGAATGGCGATATCTTGCCCGAATGATCCCGTCGGATAAGCGAATCGAGTTTCCTTGCTCGTCTACATCTGTAAGCCGGACCAAAAAATCGGTGTCCCGGGCGGAACTTGACACATACAGCACAGCATAAATATCCCCGGCAATGGCCATCTCTTCCGAGAGTGGTTCAGAGGTATAAACCAGCACATCATCACGCAACTCAACTTCCCGGTAATTTTCAGGGACACTGCACTCATTTTCTGATACATCAATTAAATAGGGAGCCGGATCATCCGGATGAAAGATATAAGTATCCGGAGGTTGTTTACCGGGACAGACAGAGAGTAGTTTCCCTTTTCCATTACTGGTATTGGCATCTCCATGGCTATGGAAATAGAATGGGGTATATTCCACCTCTTCCGGCGGCCAGGCGGTTGATTTTTTCCATTCGTTTTCCCCCACCATGTAATACTCTACCCGCGCTTCCTGATCGACGCCATTAGGGATCTCTTTTAAAAAGCGGTCAAACCAGCGCAATTGCAATAGATCCAGGTCATATCGGATCGCATTGTTGCCAAACGGGATATCATGAATATCCCTGGTGGTATTTGCCTTGTGGTACCACGGTCCCAGAATCATCCTAAGATGTTCCCGGCCGTGTTTTTCGTTCATTTCCCAGGCTTCTGTGGTCCCCATTCCATTGTCATCATACCATCCGGAAACCAGCAGGGAAGGTACATTGACTTTATCTCCATGCCGGGACCAATCAGATCTCGCCCAAAATTCATCATAGTCGGTATGCTTCATCCACTCACTCCAGAATGGAATCTCTTTACCCAGTACCTTTTGCGGAATGTCCTTAATCGGGCGGATCTTCAACACCTCGTCCCAGTCATCCCGTTCGAGGGCTTCGCTGTTCATTGTTTGTTCTGCCATCATAAATGTCCATGCCAATAAGCCGGAGAGGATGGTTCCGCCTTTTCGCGGCAGATCCACAAAAGGAGTTCCTGCGGTCACATAGCTGACAATCGCTTTTAAATGTGGGTTTCCGGTGGCAGCTGCTGCCCATTGAACATATCCGAGATAAGAGCCGCCGATCATCCCCACCCTGCCATCCGACCATGACTGCCGGGCGATCCAGTTCAATGTATCTTCTCCATCATTCATCTCATGAACTTTAGGGATCCATTCTCCCTCTGAATCTTCCCGTCCCCGTGTATCCTGGATCATCAGAGCATATCCCCGGTTAACAAACCTCAGCCAGCGGGAGCCTCCCAACTGTTCATCTCTTCTTCCATAGGGAGTGCGCACCAAAATGGCCGGCACTTTTTTTCCCTCAGGCAAACCTGACGGGAGCCAGACATCCGCAGCCAACCTGATGCCGTCCCGTGTCACCACGTCATGTCTGCCCAGATGGTTCACACCGTATTCCGCTTTTGACAGACGCGGATCGTCCCAAAGCTTCAGCGGGGTCAGCCGTTCACATCCCGGTTTTACCAAAACACTGCCGCCTTCCCGTCCAAACAGCATAAAGGCGATCACTTTGCCGTTTTCTATGACCAGGTCAACCGGATTTGTGGCTTTCCGCAAGGCCCATACCCATGCCTCTCTTTGATCTCCGCCAACAGTTTCCTCCACTTTCAGATATCGTTGATAATGGTCTCCCCGGCTGGTAAAAACATCGTCACCGGATTGCCAATTGATCCGGTTCCATTCCGGCAGTTTTTTTTCGATTTCGGCGAGCGGCATTTCATAATGGTTGCTTAATTCTGACCAGGAGGTCCAGTTACTAGTTTCAATGTCTCTCCGGCGGTGCAGAATACCGCTTGAGTTGAACATGATATCCGCTGTATGAATTCCCGATTGGTAGTAGGAAAAGACCTGTCCAACCGGTTTTCCGTGTTCCATTGTCCATTTCACTTCCTTTTTCATTACACCCTCTGCAAAACATACTGCACCTTCATTTTCTCATTCAGATGAAGACCCGGCAATAGGGCCCATTTACCCCCACACTTCTGCAAACACTCTGATAAAGTTTTTGCCGAGAATCAACTCTATTTCCCCGTCTGAATATCCCCGTCTGCCAAGCCCTTCAGTCAATTGCGGAAGGGCTGAATGTCCTTTAACTACATCAAAGGGTTTGCGGGGGATCATCGCCAGGTTTTCCGGTGAGACATACTTCATGAAATTTTCGCACAAATCAAGTCCAAGACCGATATGTTTTACGCCGACTAAGCCGGCAATATGATCTACATGGTCAAGTAAATGCTCCACATCAGCTTTTTCATCTGTGTCAGCAGTAAAGAAACTGGTGGCGTTCATGCCGATCACGCCATCTTTCGCAGCGATGGCCTGAATCTGTTCATCGGTGAGATTCCGCATCGTATTGGCAATGCTTCTGCAATTTGAGTGGGAAGCAATCACCGGTTTATCGACAAACTGCATCACATCCCAAAACCCTTCATCATTCAAATGGCTGACATCAATAACAATGCCCATCTTTTCCGCCTCTTTGATCAACTGTACCCCAAAATCGGTAATTCCGCCTCTTTTCCCCTCACGAACAGGAGAAAAATGGCTCCCCTCGCCAACATAGTTGCGCCGGCTCCAGACCAGTCCGATTATTCTTACTCCCAGCTCGTAAAAAATGCGCAAAAGGCTTAAATCATTATAGAGCGGTTCCGCTCCCTCCAGAGAAAGGATAAATCCCACTTTTCCTTCTTTTTTTGCAGTGACGATATCATCATATTTTTTACATATCATGATTTTTTCGGGTGATTCATCTGCTTCGGCATACAGTGCACTGATCTGATTAAGAGCCTTACGCAAGCTCATTTCCGGCACAAAATTGCTGTCCACAAAGACGGAAGAGACAATTGTATTTACCCCGCCCCGCAAAAATTCGGGCAAATAGTTGGTTTCAATAATCTTTTTGCGGCCATACCCTCTTTGAACCTCTACATCCATCAAAAGATCAAAGTGAGCATCAACGACATGCGCATTCCGATGAATACGGCTGTATTCTCGCATCCATGTCCCTCCGTTTCGTCTCGTTTGAAGAAACAAGCCTTTCCCATTTGAACTTTATTCTTTAAAAAAAAGCATAAAACCTTCTATTAAATTTCGGCAGATGGTTTTAACCGCTAAATATAAAAACTCCTACGGGAAACATCCCATAGGAGTTTTAAGACTGTAGCAGCTGAGATTACATCATGCCGCCCATACCGCCCATTCCACCCATGTCAGGGGCTCCGGCGGCTCCGCCTTTGTTTTCTTCCGGTTTATCCGCAACCACTGCTTCGGTGGTGAGAACCATAGAAGCTACGGAAGCAGCGTTTTGCAGAGCGGAACGGGTTACTTTAGCCGGGTCAACGATTCCTGCCTGAATCATGTTTACCCATTCACCAGTCAGGGCGTTGAAGCCGATGCCGACTTCTTCTTTTTTCAGGCGCTCAACGATGATAGAACCTTCCAGTCCGGAGTTGGTGACGATTTGACGCACAGGCTCTTCAAGAGAGCGTTTGATGATGGTAACACCGGTTTTTTCGTCACCCACCGGCAGGGAACCTTCAAGATCCTCAACGGCACGGATCACGTTTACGAAAGCGGTGCCCCCACCGGAGACAATCCCTTCTTCCACTGCGGCACGGGTCGCATTGAGGGCATCTTCGATGCGCAGTTTTTTCTCTTTCAGTTCGGTTTCGGTTGCAGCGCCCACTTTGATAACAGCTACACCGCCAGCCAGTTTAGCCAGGCGCTCTTGTAATTTTTCTTTATCAAATTCGGAAGTTGTTTCTTCCAATTGTTGACGGATTTGGTTGGTGCGGGCTTTGATATCAGCCGGTTCGCCAAAACCATCAACGATGATGGTGTCTTCTTTGTTGACGCGGACTTGACGTGCACGGCCGAGGGAGTCAAGGCTGGTGGTTTTGAGATCCAGTCCGAGATCTTCGGTGATCACTTGGCCGCCGGTGAGAATGGCGATATCTTCGAGCATAGCTTTGCGGCGATCACCAAATCCGGGAGCTTTTACAGCTACAGCAGTAAAGGTTCCGCGCAGTTTGTTGACCACGAGGGTTGCGAGCGCTTCACCTTCAACATCTTCAGCGATGATCAAAAGCTGTTTGCCTTGTTGTACAACTTTTTCAAGGATTGGCAGGATGTCCTGGATGTTGCCGATTTTCTTGTCGGTGATCAGGATGTACGGCTCATCGAGAACAGCTTCCATTTTGTCTGTGTCAGTAATCATGTAAGGGGAAATGTACCCGCGATCAAACTGCATACCTTCTACAACTTCCAGTTCGGTAAGGAAACCTTTGGATTCCTCAACGGTGATCACGCCGTCTTTACCTACTTTTTCCATCGCTTCAGCAATCAGCTTGCCGGTCTCATCATCGTTAGCGGAGATAGCGGCAACCTGGGCGATGGAATCTTTTCCTTCGATCGGTTGAGCGATTTTTTTGATCTCGGCAACAGCTGCGGCTACTGCTTTTTCGATTCCTTTGCGCACAACCATCGGGTTTGCACCGGCTGCTACGTTTTTCAAACCTTCACGAATGATCGCTTGTGCAAGAACGGTAGCTGTGGTGGTACCGTCACCGGCAACATCGTTGGTTTTGGTAGCTACTTCTTTTACGAGTTGCGCACCCATGTTTTCAAAAGCATCTTCCAGTTCAATCTCTTTCGCGATGGTTACACCGTCATTTGTGATGAGAGGAGAACCAAATTTTCTTTCCAGCACTACGTTGCGGCCTTTCGGACCGAGGGTTACTTTGACTGCGTTAGCGAGAGCATCTACACCGCGCAGCATCGAACGACGTGCGTCTTCACTGAATGTAATTTCTTTCGCCATGTTCAAAATCCCCTTTCTTATGTAGGGTTTAGTTTATTAATCATCATCCGAACGATGAATCTTTAATTATTCAACAACAGCTAAAATGTCGCTTTCGCGAAGAATGAGGTATTCTTTGTCCCCATACTTGACTTCGGTGCCGGCATATTTGGAGAAGATGACACGATCGCCTTCTTTCACTTCAAGAGCGACGCGTTTTCCATCTTCCAGACGACCGGAACCAACAGCCACAATCCGTCCTTCTTGCGGCTTTTCTTTGGCGGTTTCGGGAAGAACGATCCCGCTGGCTGTTTTTTCTTCTTTTTCAACAGCTTCTAAAACAACACGATCACCTAATGGTTTGATCATTGTGATACCCTCCTTCATAAGGTGGATAGTTTTCTTTTTGTTAGCACTCAGCTCCCTCGAGTGCTAACACCAATTATAATAATATTCATCTCGGTCTCATTTTGCAAGAGTTCCAACAAAAAAAATTACCGAATTAGAAAAAGGCACCTTTGACGGGCATTAAAGGTGTCTTTTTGACGAATTTTCCATCCTTTACTGGTCCTTCCTTTTGCCAGGTAAAATTTCCCGGCAACTGCGGACATGTGCAAGAGTATGTAAATAAGGCCCGGGCTACCCTCCGGGCCGACATTTTGATCTTATTCAATATAATAATCATAACCGGTTTCTATACCGAATTTTATCGCATTATTATAATCCTGTGTCCCGCTTTTGCCAAAGTATATATCAAACCAGTGTCTGGTTAGTTTTCTGCCATATCCTTCTATTATTCTGCTGCAGTTCACATCTCCCATATCCTCAACAACCCATGTGCTTCTGTATCCGTATCCGGGGAGGTACAGGTCATAAAGACCGTGTATAATTGTGCCTCTGGGAAATAAAGTTCCACTTCCCGGTGATCCGCAGGTTTTGGGATGTACAGCCGCTGTTCTGTACTTAGTTGGATAGGTGCCATAATAAGTTTTACTTCCGGACGGAGCAACATAGGCTGTTACATCTTGATCGTAATAATAGGTCGCGGCATAGGTTGCCGGGATACTCATGCCGAAAATCAATGCCAGTATCAATCCGCTTACAAAAACAATCTTCGCTTTCATCATTGCATTCCCCCAAAATTACTTCTCGACTTCCATACCGAGGTACCTGCCGTTGTTGGGGTTAAAAAAAACTCTTATTCTTTTGTTTCGCTGGTTTAATCCTTCAACTGAAAAGAAAAGTCTATGGTTATCACTGAACAATTCAAAATGATAGCCTCTTGCAAAGTGCACCCCAGGTTTCATGCCAAACTCCTGAATGGCCTGCTCCACAAGGAACGGGGAATCGACGGCAATTTGATCGAGAGGAACAACTTCACCGGGCCTGACTAGCTCCTGAATCTCTTTTACATTGCTAATCTTATTTTCTTCTATCTTTACGAGCAGGCTTTGATCTGTGCCAGGTACGCCAAATATAAGATTCCACATTCTCCTTTTGCCTTGTTTTCCTTCTGTTGGGCCTTTTATATTCGGGTCAAATGCATCAGCACTTGTGATAAGAATGAGAGAAGCCAGGGGGTTCCATTTTTTTGCTTCTGCATTGGCTTTGGTTACTGCCTCTTTTAAGGTGATTTCTGTTTGGATATCATCAGCAAACGATTTGTAATACATCCATATAGCACCTGCTGACAAAGCAAAGCAAAAAATGAAACCGGTAATCAGCGTTTTTCTCAGGGGCAACCCTCCTTTCCGAAAATTTAAATCATACTTCTGCAAATAGCCGGAAAAAACCTGCTAATTATTCAAAAAATACTAAATAATCATAAATAAAAAGGGGTCTTTATACAAAAGCCGGACATCTGAAAAATGTAGATGTCCGGATATGCACAGATCGTTTATTGCATTGCCTCCTCCTGCTCCATGCGCCGATAAACCCAGGCAGATAATGCGATACTGATCTCATAGAGCAAAACCATCGGGAGAGCAACGAGAATGTTGGAAATGATCTGGGGCGGTGTAATAACCGCGGCAATGATGACGATCACCAGATAGGCCACACGCCTTGCTTTCATCAAAATTCCCGGGCTGATCAGGCGAATGCGCGTCAGAAACAAAACAACCACGGGAAGTTCAAAAATGAGACCAAGGGGAAAAATAATGTTAAAGAGAAAGCTGAAAGATTGATAAACGCCATACATCTCCCCAAGTCCGAACTGTTCATTCAAACCTTCCGTAAACTGAATCAAATAGGGGAAAATAACAAAGTACCCAAAACTGAGTCCGGCTAAAAACAAGACAACAGCCATCGGAATATATGAGAGCGCGGCTCTTTGTTCCCTCGGGCGGAGACCGGGGCGGACAAATTGCCAGATATGATACAGGATGACCGGCGAGGTAAAAATAAAAGATAATATAAAGGAGATTTGCATGTAAATTTTCAGAGAATCCCCCGGACCGAAAGCATGGATCTTGAAATCTTTAAAAGCACCGGCTTTAATCCAATAAAAGATATCCTGTGAAAATATAAAGCTGACGATTAAAGTAGCGACAAAAAACAAGAGAACCCAGATAATGCGGCGGCGCAATTCACTTAAATGCTCTGTCAGCGGTTGCATATTGTCATCATTCATAAAAACTGGCTCCTTTAACAAACCTCTTCAGATATGAACTGACCTGTTACTCTTCTCCTGTCTCTTTCATATTGAGAGCATTTGTTTCTCCCGGTTCGGCCTCTTCATCGGAAGGAAAATTTTTCAAAAAATAAATCAAAGTCTGCAACTCAATCGTCAGGTCAATATTATGGATTCGCACCTGCGGCGGGGCTGTCAGACGGGCCGGGGTAAAGTTTAAAATCCCGCGAATGCCGGCTTCAACCAAAAATTGGGCCGTGGATTGCGCTACATTGACCGGAACAGTTAAGATGGCCACCTCTACATTGTGCAACTGGATCACTTCTTGCAGACGATCCATGGAATAAACCGGAATGCCGTCAATATCTGTTCCAATTTTAGCGGGGTCCTGATCAAATCCTGCCACAATTTTGGTGTTATGGCTGCGATAAAAATTGTAGCGTAATAAGGCAGTCCCCAGATTGCCCACTCCGACGAGGACAACATTGGTCACTTCATCCTGTTTGAGAAAATCCCGCAAAAATTGCAGCAGATACGTTACATTGTAACCATATCCTTTTTTGCCCAGTTCACCCAAATAGGAAAAGTCACGCCGGATCGTTGCCGGATCAATTTGCAGGGCATCACTGAGATCGGCGGAAGATACACGTTGTTTACCGATCGCATGCAACTTTTCCAAATACCGGTAATATAATGGCAAACGCTTTGCAGTTACCTGCGGAATTTTTTGTTCACCCATGGCACACCTCCATAAATGTCCTTCTGATTTCCATAAAAGCCTCTTATGTGATATTCCGCACATGAATGGATTGTATGTTCACTATACCATATCCCCAAAGGGTTTTCCCTCATTCACAGGTCTTGGGCACATTCAATCTCTCTCCATTTTATTCTACTATAACAAGGGCTGATGAATGGTGAATACTTCGTGAGGAGTGATAATCCAGTCCATCGCTTGATCGTGCGGATCAGGATAAACGGTCTTGACGATTTGTTCCGGATAAGCCACTCCGATCCGTTTACTCCGGGTGGAGAAACCGGCAAAAAAGCGATCATAGTATCCCCCGCCGTAGCCAAGACGATAGCCGTTTACATCAAAGGCTACTCCGGGGACAATCACCAGTTGAATCCTTTCAGGGTCCACTTCTCTTCCCGGATCGTCCGGGGGTTCCGAAATGCCATACGCCCCTGCTTCAAGCTCTGCAAAGCTGTCCACCCGAAAACATCTCATCGAGCGGTCCGCAGGATTGGCACGGGGCAACAGCACTTGTTTCCCCTGTTTCCAGGCATCTTCCATCCCTCTGCGAACGTCTGCCTCATTACGGAAAGCCATATAAAAAAGAACGGACTCCGCCTCACGGTAAACCGGAAACTGTATCAATGCCCGGCAAATTTGTTCAGAACATTCATTTATATATGCAGAGGAAAGTCCGTTCCTCATCTGTAACATATCCTTGCGCAAAGCTTGTTTTGAACCCGGCATCCTGTGTCACCCTTTATTCGTATCAGTCTTTTTATTGTACAACAAATGCTTCCGGTTTGCCCTCCTTCTCTTCCTCATATACACTGATAAAAGGGATTTATAAATGAGGTGAAAGCATTGTTATTGCAGACAAAAAATATAGATAAATCATTTGGGGGAACTATTGTCCTTGAAGGAATCAGCATCCAGGTGCGAGAACACGACCGCGTCGGATTGATCGGGGTCAATGGTGCCGGCAAATCAACACTGTTAAAATGTATCACGGGTGAACTGCAACCTGATTCCGGAGAGATTATGCTGTCCAAAAAAGCCCGCATCGGCTATCTGGCCCAACAGACGGGGCTTGACTCCACGCTGACGATCTGGGATGAACTGTTATCCGTTTTTACCGAACTTCAACAGATGGAAGCGGACTTGCGCAAGCTGGAACAGGAAATGGGACAGGAGCGTGTTTACAATGATGAAAAATTGTACCAAAAAACGCTGGAAAAGTATGCATCCTTGCAGCAAGCCTATGAAGAGCGCGGGGGATACGGATATGAAGCAAGAATCCGCGGTGTTTTACACGGATTAGGACTGGCCGGTATCGATTGGAAGACGACGAAAATCTCCGAGCTGAGCGGCGGCCAGAAAACCCGTGTCGCGCTGGCAAAAATGCTGTTGGAAGAACCGGATCTCCTAATGCTGGATGAGCCGACCAACTATCTGGATATGAACGCCATCACCTGGTTGGAACAGACCCTTGCCAGTTATGAAGGTGCCCTGCTCATCGTATCGCATGACCGCTATTTCCTCGACCGCCTGGTCACGGTCATTTATGAAATCGAACGCCATCACGCAACCCGTTATACGGGAAATTATACCGCTTACGTCAAACAAAAAGAAGAAAGATTGGCGCAACAGCAAAAAGCCTACGAACAACAGCAAGCGGAGATTAAAAAGATGGAGGAATTTGTTGAGCGTAACATCGCCCGCGCCTCTACTACCAATCGGGCCCAGAGCAGACGAAAAGCATTGGAAAAAATGGAGCGCATCGAACAACCGGTCATGTACCGCCAGGAGGCTGCGATCCGCTTTGAAACTGCGGTTACCAGCGGACGACAAGTACTTGAGGCCAAAGAGATTGCCATCGGCTACAAAGACCCGTTGATCCAAAACCTCTCCTTCCGCCTCGAGCGCGGGGAACATGTGGCATTGCTCGGTCCCAACGGAATGGGTAAATCCACCTTGCTCAAAACCATTGCCGGAGAGCTGAAGCCACTTCGCGGAAGCCTCCACTGGGGCACCAATGTACAAGTCGACTACTACGACCAGGAACAGAAAGATTTGGATCCGGACAAAAAGGTGCTTGAAGAAGTTTGGGACGCCCATCCCCGCCTGGACCAAACCACCATCCGCTCTTACCTGGGCCAGTTTTTGTTTAGCGGAGAAGATGTATTTAAACGGGTCGGAGATTTAAGCGGCGGTGAAAAAGCACGCCTCTCTCTCGCCAAACGGCTCCTGAACAAAGCAAATTTCCTTCTCATGGACGAGCCGACAAACCATCTGGATCTGCCCAATAAAGAGCGCCTGGAGCAAGCGCTGGAAGATTATCCGGGAACCCTGTTATTTGTCTCCCACGACCGCTACTTTATCAACCGGCTGGCAACAAGGGTTTGGGAACTGACTTCCGAAGGGATTCGCGATTATCCCGGTAACTATGAGCAATATTTAGAGAAAAAAGCACTGGAAAAACTGGAGGAAACCAACCGTCCGGAATCGTCAACACGGGGAGAAGCCATATCGCGCCGGCAAAAAGAAAAAGAGGAACAGCGGCGACAAAAGCAACGCCGACAAAAGGTGGAAACATTGGAAAAAGAGATTGAAGAGCTGGAAACAAAACTGGCGCACATTCAGGAGCAGCTGTGCCAGCCGGAGATTTTTAACGACCCGATCAAAAGCGCCTCCCTGAAAAATGAGGCGGACCTGCTGGAAGATACGCTCGCTGAAAAAACGGAGGAATGGGCAGAACTCGCGGACGCTTAATAGTGACAGAACAAGTATTTTGGCAAATGTCGGGATGAAATCATGGCCCACAGAACAGGAGGAAAATGAGATGTGCGGAAGATTTACGCTGTTTACGGAACCCGGCACTCTTCAGGAACGGTTTGAGTTTGAGGTGAATGAGTTAAAACCCCGATACAACATTGCTCCGACACAGCCTGTACTCGCCGTTATGGGCGGAGAGCAACGAAAAGGCACACTCCTGCGATGGGGACTCATCCCCTTCTGGTCGAAGGATACAAAAATCGGAAATCGCATGATCAACGCAAGATCTGAAACTGTTCACGAGAAGCCAAGCTTTAAACGCCTTTTGAAACGCCAGCGCTGTCTTATTCTCAGTTCAGGATTTTATGAATGGAAAAAAACCGGAAACGGGAAACAACCCTGTTTCATCCGCCTCGCAAGCGGCGAACCTTTCGCCTTCGCGGGGCTTTGGGATCATTGGAAGCAAGGAGACAAGGAGATCACCTCTTGTACTATTATCACCACAATTCCAAACGATTTGATGAAACCGATTCATCACCGCATGCCCGCGATTCTGCGGCCTGAGGATGAAGCGGCATGGCTTGATCCAGGACTGGAGGAACCAAATGTATTAAGGTCATTGCTCAACCCTTACCCCGCAGAGGAAATGGCCGCCTATCCAGTGTCCAACCTTGTGAATTCTCCAAAAAATGATATTCCGGAATGTATCCTCCCGATTCCTAAGAGTTGAACGTTTACATTACGTGGTCATCTAATCAGATGAAACTCGATCACTTCGTCCAAAATTCCAAAGTTTGATTATCAATAATCGGGACAGCCCTAAACAGGGTTACCCCCTTTTTGATCTGTTTTTGCGCAAACAAGATAAACTCAGCCACAGCAGGAGAAATCGTCTGCAAACAACGAACACCCATTCCCAGTTTCCGGGTAACCTTTGGGTTGAGGGGAATGGCCCGTACATCAGTGAAATATGGGTGACAACCAGCTTCGGCGGCACGATCGAAGAAAAATTGAGTAATAAAAGAAGAACCTGCATCCGTCAAAGGTGCAGGTTTTTTTAGTCAACAAGCGGAAGGTTTGGATCGGCATTCAGCCTGAGGTCGGCAAATTTTCCGTCGAGATATTGGTAGGTGCCTGCTGCGGCAATCATGGCGGCATTATCGGTGCATAACTCCAGCGGCGGGATCTGTAAATTGATCTGCTCCTCTTCGCAGCGCTGGTGCAAGCGAATCCGCAGCCCGCTGTTGGCGGAAACTCCGCCGGCCAATAATAATCGTTTTACACCCGTCATTTTTACCGCACGAATGGACTTTTCCACAAGTACGTCGAGAACCGCTTCTTGAAAGCTGGCAGCGAGATCAGCAGAATTTATCTCTTCATTCCGCTGTTTGGCATTGTGCAGCAAATGGATCACCGCCGATTTCAACCCGCTGAAACTGAAGTCGAGTGAATCAGGCTCCAGCCAGGCGCGCGGCAGATCATAGGCAGGTTTTCCCTCTGCAGCTAAACGGTCGATATGCGGCCCGCCCGGATAGGGAAGGCCCATGAGACGGGCCACTTTATCGAAAGCCTCTCCGGCGGCATCATCACGTGTCCGCCCCAGCCGTCGGAATTGATTGTGGTGTTCCATATAGATCAACTCTGTATGCCCTCCGGAGACGACAAGGGCGACCAGAGGAAATTCCAGCGGTTTCACCAAATGGTTGGCATAGATATGGCCGGCAATATGGTGGGTTCCGACAAGGGGAACTCCTGTCGCAAACGAAAGGGCTTTTGCCGCAGCCACACCGATGAGCAAAGCTCCGACCAATCCCGGCCCCTGAGTGACAGCAATCGCGTCAAGGTCGTCCAGTGACACTTCGGCCTGTTCCAGCGCTTTTTGGATGATCAGGGTCATTCGTTCCACATGCCGGCGGGAGGCAACCTCCGGAACCACTCCGCCGAATTTTCGGTGTACATCCATCTGTGATGAGATTACATTGGACAAGAGGACGGTTCCCCCTCTCACAACTGCCGCCGCTGTCTCATCACAACTGGTTTCAATTCCCAGTAATAGAGTTTCTTTTTGACTGTTCATTTAATGTCACCCACATAATTATGGCATCTTCCTGGTTGTCCGTATAATACTTCGGCCGGACTCCCGAGCGTTCAAAGCCCAGCTTTTCATACAATGACTGGGCGATTGAATTAGAGACCCTCACCTCCAGGGTCATTTTACATGCGCCAAGCGACCTGGACATTTCCATCACATAGGTCAGGATCGCTTCCCCCAATCCCCTGCCGCGGTAATCGGGGTGGATGGCAATATTGGTAATATGGGCCTCATCGAGAATCATCCAGCATCCGCAATACCCTGCTACTTTTCCGTCTACCGTCACAACTGTATAACGGGCAAACTGATTGAACACCAACTCATTATAAAATGCTTGTCTGGGCCAGGGAGCTGAAAAAGAACTGTTTTCGACGATCTCAATTTGCGGAAGGTCTGAAAGCTTCATAGGACGAAATACAACCTCACCCTCAGCCTTTTTCTCCATTGGACGTCTCTCCATTTCCCTGCTTTTTTAACCAGTTGGCTTCCGCCTCTGTCATTTGCAAATAATTCGGTGCAAAGTCTGCATGCTCAGGCGGTTCATCATTTATCCACTTATGCCAGGCCAATATTCCCAGTTGGCTCGCACGGGGAATATTTTCCGCAGGTGATCCGAAATGGGCTGCATCTCCCAGACTGCCGGCAATCACATCCTGAAATCGGGCCACATCATCTCCCAAAAACAAAACAGGCCGGCGCAGCTCCCCAATCTGCTTTAACCAGGATTCAATCTCCACCACTTGCTGCGGAACCACTTCACTCATTTTCTCCCCGTCTCTTTGAAAAACACCGGAATAAACACGC
Organism: Paenactinomyces guangxiensis; assembly: GCF_016055185.1. Taxonomy (GTDB): domain Bacteria; phylum Bacillota; class Bacilli; order Thermoactinomycetales; family Thermoactinomycetaceae; genus Paenactinomyces; species Paenactinomyces guangxiensis. The sequence continues at coordinate 66,871 of NZ_JAECVR010000018.1, read as the reverse complement.
CTGCGCCGCGCATCAAACAGAGGTACAACCACCCCGTCAAAGTGGTAACCATTCATCGCCAGAACGGTTAAACTGGACTCACTGTAAAGAGGAATGCCACAAGCCCAGGAGATTGTTTTCGCAGTCGTCACACCGATGCGAATTCCGGTATAGGAGCCCGGACCCGCCGTTACCGCCAATACCCCGATCTCCGACATGGCCAGATCCAGATCCCGCAACAATTGATCCACAGTCGGCATCAGCCGTACCGAATGGTTTTTATGTAGATTGGTAGTCACCTCGCCCAGCACCCGTTTCTCTTCCAAATCAAGGACGGCAATTCCCATCACCAGGGTGGAGGTATCCATGGTGAGCATTTTCATTTTCCTTCCAGCTCCTTACACAGACGCATCGAACGGGGATGCATGGATATCAATTGAATATGGCGGTCCCCATTCGCCTGGACCAGCAGACGAAGCCAAACCGTCTCCTCCGGTAACAGTGGCTTCACCCGCGAAGCCCACTCCACCAGACAAATCCCGTCCCCGTAAAAATATTCTTCCAGGCCCAGCTCTTCATCAGGCGATTCCACCCGGTAGACATCCATATGATACAAAGGGATTTGGCCTCCGTATTCTTTGACAATGGTAAAGGTGGGGCTGTCTACTTTTTGTTCAATTCCCAGCCCCTCGGCCAATCCCTGGGCAAATGTGGTCTTTCCGGCCCCCAGGTCCCCTTCCAGAGCGAGAACATCGCCACGCTTTAAAAATTTGGCCATACGGAGTGCCAGTCCTCTGGTTTCCCGTTCATTCCGGGTGATAAAACAACAAGCTTCCCTCATGGTATCACCTATCTGCAAAATGATTGTAACCCTTTTGCTGAAGAGACATTCGTTTCCCTGCAGTTTCTTTTTCCACACAGGGTTCCCCTGCTTCCACACGGCCAATCGCAGTGATCAAAATATTTTCCTCAAGTGCCGCCTGTCTTAATTGTTGCCAGCCATCCGGGCGAATGGTACCGATCAATTGATAATCTTCCCCGCCAAACCAGGCCCACTCATAAGGGTCCATCTCTGCCATTTTTGCAACCTCTTTACATGCGGCAGTAAGAGGAAGTTTTTCTTGCTCAATGACCAGCTTCACCCCGCTTGCTTCGGCGATTTCCCATGCTTCCCCGGCGATCCCGTCACTAATGTCATCACAGGCGGGGTTAAATCCTGATTCCGCCAGCCATTTTCCGATGCTTACCTGTGCCGCGGGGCGGGTATGGGCCTTAACCAGTGTGGGAAAATCCTCTTTAAGCTGAGGGTGGTGAAGCAGAAGATACAGACCGGCAGCAGAATCCCCCACAGTGCCTGTGACAAAAACCACATCTCCCGGTTTTGCCGACGAACGGCGCAACGCATTTCCCGGAGAAACCTCCCCCAGCAACGTGAGGGATAAAGTGAGCGGGCCGGGAGTGCTTACTGTGTCTCCGCCCACCAGTGTAACACGGTTCTCGTCTGCACACTGATAAAGGCCCCGGTAGATTTCCTGTATCTCCTCTGTCTGCCAGGAAAAAGGTACAGCGATTGACAAAAGGGCAAAAGTCGGCGTTCCCCCCATCGCCGCGATATCACTTAAATTAGAAGTGAGCAACTTCCAGCCGATATCCCGGCAACTCATCGTTTGGCGGAGAAAATGAACTGTTTCCACCATCGTATCACACGTCATCACCAGAGATCGTTCCGGTGCGGGGACCACCACTGCTGCGTCATCCCCGATGTCAACCTCGATCCGGTCGCTCCAGGCAGATCGTCCTTTCAGTAAAGAGCGAATGAAGGCAAATTCATCGTTCACCGGAGATTCCCCTTCTCAGAATAAAAATAAAGGACCGCAGCTGGTGCCGCGATCCGTCTTAACATTTGGAGCGGGTGAAGGGAATCGAACCCTCGCATTCGGCTTGGAAGGCCGATGTTCTACCACTGAACTACACCCGCATATCATTGGGAATGATTTTCCGGGATTAATGGTCGGGGTGACAGGATTTGAACCTGCGACCTCCTCGTCCCGAACGAGGCGCTCTACCAAGCTGAGCCACACCCCGGAAGTGATAAAGTTGAACATGGTGCGGTCGGCGAGACTCGAACTCGCACGGCCATACGGCCACTACCCCCTCAAGATAGCGTGTCTGCCAATTCCACCACGACCGCTCGGTTGATGTTGGTGCGGGTGGAGGGACTTGAACCCCCACGCCAGAGGCGCTAGAACCTAAATCTAGTGCGTCTGCCAATTCCGCCACACCCGCTTGCGTATTATCTGCGTTTTCACGATTTGTGCGCCGCGTCATTTTCGGATGTTGCGCTGGATTACGTAGTTCGTCCGTAAGGCTTGTGCGTTAGACTCGCGCGCGCCCCGTGTCGACAAAAATTAATATAACACGCGAAAAAATGAATGTCAACAATTTATTAGTATGCAGAATATTATTTTTTTAGTCCCAATCCTATATTTCCCTAATTCGATGACCAGGCAATTTCCATCTGGCACAAATCAAGCACCAAAAACGCAAAACGCCCCGCCAGAAGCATCTGCAGCAACTGACAGGACGTTGTGTACAGAATCAGTTTTTGCTAAACACAACAGCTTTTGGCCACAAGCCCTCAACTGCATGAACTACATCGCCATTGAATTGGCAAGTCTTCGCGCTTACATTTCATAAATAACTGCAAAGTGGTGCGTACCGCGAAGATCCAATTTGGCCGCACATGAAATCTCCGCCACTCCTGTCCATATGCTCTAGTTTACTTTACTGTCGGGTCTCATCGTTTCTCCGGCTGATGGTGGGCAACAGGTTTTTGCGGTCCTCCTCGCCGACGGCCAGACTGGTGTTAAAGGTAAAGTCATCATATTTCAGATCAAAGGTCGTGTTCAACTCCCGCACAAGTTCTGCGATATTTTTCCGGGAATAGCCCAGTTTCGCCATCACATAAACGACATAACTGATGAGTTGTGACTCTGACACATAGTTTATCGTCTTGTCCCGCTCCACAGCCTTCCCCCCTTGTTCCCCCGCCAGTCGATACATCTGCCGGACACGACAGTTTTGTCATTCTCCGTTTTCACTTCAACATTGGCGAAGCGGAAGATGATCGGTTTTCCTTTGACCGGGTTTAAAAATATGAAAGCATCTGGCAAATGTTTTGCGGGTACGGACGGTTTCCCTGCTCTTGCAGCAAACGGAACCTCCATCGGCATTCAACCCTTTCTGTTTATTTTTCTGAATGTCGCGACTTGGTTTCAGTTTAGTGATGAGGGAAATTTTATTCAATAAATTACCAAAATTAGTTTAACTTTTAACTGATTACTAGTATCATGGTAAAAATGCTGCCGGGGCCAGGAAAATAGATAAAATACTTAGTTCTTCCAGCTGTTTAATTTCAGTATTGAAATTTTAGTGAATATATGGAATATTATCTGTAAAAAGGAGAGGGTTCTGATGAATTTTACCCATGTTGGGGATTTGATCCGCAAAGCGCGAAAGGAAAAGGGGATGAGGCTGCAAGATTTGGCAGATGATATGATCCCTCCGTCCACCCTTTCCGCGATTGAGCGCGGGGAATGCCGGAACCCGAATAAGATTAACTATGTTCTGAGAAAAATGGAGATCAATATTCACGATCTTTCCGAAAGGGAAAAAGAGCAGGAGAAGGACCGGAAACTTGATCTGATGATTATTGAGAACAGGATTAATTCAAAACCGCGCGAGGCGCTGAGTAAATTATCCAAGCTTCCCGCCGAATACCGCGGCCCCCTGTTCTACTTCCTCAAAGGGAGATGTTATTATAAAACGCAACAGTTTGACCGTGCCGTTGAACTGTTTCATCAGGCGTTGAAGATTTTGGAGAAGTCCATCGGCGACCGCTCTAACTTAAAGCCGGGCTGTTTAAATCATTTAAGTGTCATTGCGTTTAAGAGAGGAGACAAAGCAGCCGCTTTAAGGCATGCTGAAGAGGGTTTGGAGTCTTTTGACCTGAATGGGGAACGGGGGTATTACTATACCAGCCTTCTGACAAATAAAGCGATTTACTTACGGGGTCTCGGTCGGGCTGAGGATGCTTTAAAAACACTTGAAAAAATTGATCTTAATTCATCCGAAATCGACATAGAAGCTGTTATCGGGATTTATGACTTGCAAGCAAAACTCAAAAAGGATATACGACTCTACGATGAAGCAGAGAGTTGTGCGAATAAAGGGCTTGAAATAGCCAGGATCAATCACAACTGTGAAAGGCAGATAGAATTATACATTACTTTGGGAGACATCTTCAAAGAAAACGGAAGATTGAAGCATTCGGAAAAGTGCTTGCTCGCAGCGATTGACCTTAAGGAAGAAATCACCCGGAGAAAATGGTTAATACTAGAAGCCTATTTAAAGCTTGGAATCATCTATTTTGAGAAAAAAGATTTCCAACTTTCCAATAAGATGTTGGGGAAGGCTCTCAAGATTGCCCAAAAAGAAAAGGATATGATAGAATATTCTCAAGCATTGCTCTATATAGGTAAGAGTTATCTTTCCGAGTCTGAATATCAGGAGGCTCTTGCAGCATTTATGGAGGTTTACGAGCTTCACTCAAATGAGAAAAACGATCTGGAGGCTCTCTATGGATTGATGCAAGTCTATCTCTTACTTAACGACGAGCCCAATTACATAAAGTATTCGCACTTGTATTTTAGAGCCAAAGGACTAGGAGGTCTTTCTTATGATTGATCATTGGATTTTATTTGGTGATGATACAGAACCAGTTGACAGCTAACATAATCTTTACTTTTAGGAGGTCTTTCTATGATTCATCATTTACGTTTTTTCGGTGACGATCCAGAGCCAACCGACTCCTAGTGTTAAAGGGCTTAAACTTTTTGGAAGTCTCTTATGTAAAAGTGTGTGCAATGGGGGAGGGCAGAATTCTGTCTCCCCGGCATGATTTGATCTTTCATTCCGGGGTTTCTGTGATTGATCATTTGCGTTTTTTTCGGTTTGATACGGAAACAGAAGAGTAAAAAGAGTACATATAACAGCAATCACCAAATATGTTAAAAAGATCTCCACACCAGAGCCCATTTTTATCGTGTGCTGTTATTGTTCAAATAAAAAGCCCGGATAAATTTCTCCGCTTGCCATTGACCCCTTTGTTAACCATAAGTTCTTATTTTCATCTTTTTAGGTAAAAGTAATGATCTGTTTTACTTATATCATTCCCAACTGTCACACTCGCAGAATCGCTTTAGATCTTTTCTGTTGGACCTGTATACAATACTCCTGCAAAGCTAATATTTCCACTTCTAACAAACCAGGGTAAACTCTCCACATACGGTTTCTCAGGGGTCTGGCCATGGCAACATGCCCCCACCCCTGAGAAAACAGCTTTAAAAGGCGACTGCCTGCCCGGGCCACCTCACTTCAAATCTCACTAATCTTCAACAGTTGGAACTTACCATTTTTATATTGATACCTTAATGAATATTTTCGTTCAAAACCGTTACTAAATTTAAAACTTAATGGGATATTCAGGTAGTATCCCTCATCTGTCTTATCCAGTTTTACCACACCGGGATAATAATCACCCACGATTTCTGTTTCTTCAATACTACTCGCCTCAGGAAGACCGATCCCAAAACTACTCTTATTTAATAAATGCCTGTCGATATAATCCTGAAAACTGTTATATGACCCAAAAACCCCTTTAAATGATACTGATTTGAAATATCCTACTTCTTCTTCATTTAACGCCTTGTTGAAATCCTCGATAAATGTATTCATCAGTTGGACTACCTTTTTTTCTTCCCACAGATCAGGGGTAATATCATATAAATCGTACTCTGCTTCAATCACCAGTTCTTCACTTTTTAAGACTCCGCCCCAGGGCAGCTGAAAGGAGCCTTGAATTTTTTGCGAACCATCCAATCGAACAGGATAAACTTCCATTTTATCTTTTTTTACTGCAAACGGCGTCGGCTTTCCGTTAAGGAGCACTTGCACTCCGGCTAAATCTGATTCCGCCTTAACCACCGTCCCTGTAATGTTGATTTCTACAGGGGTAACAGATTCAAAATCAAATAAATTCACCGCCGTATCATAAGTTTCTGTCGTATCAGTATAATGAAAATACCGCTCACCGTGGATTTTATGGATTCCCGGAAACAGCGGGCCGACTTTGGTACTGTTCGCTTTTTTCGTCTTCAGGACAACCTCCCCGTCCACCTCAATCACAGCATCCGGATTATTGCTGGTGAGCTGGATATACTGGGGCCGTACACCAATTGTATAAGAATCAGAGAAAAGTCCCCATTCCTGTTTCAGGTAAAAGATCCCTGAACTCATAATTTCTTCGTTGGAAGACTGGCGCAACAAATAGGAATCGATCTCAGGATTTTTCTCATCTTCATACAGAGCCTTTTGTGCATTCATAATATCAAACGTTTGACTTAAAAACTCGGGATTTCCTTTTGCATAGTCACACAGTTGGTGAAGATATTCCTCCTCCAGTTCCATATCGGAATCATCAGGAGAAATCATATCCTCGATCGCATCCACATCTTCTTTGAGAATGGCGCCTTCAAATTCCTTGATCAATTTTGTCGCTTCTGTTTCTTGTTTCGGGTAAAAAAACGTAATCATTAAGATGATAATGATAAAAATCCCAATGACACCCAGACTGACTAACAGGGGATGCTGCTTGACATTATTGTAGGTGGTAATAACTGTTTCCCCAATGTTAATAGGGCCGTGATTACCGGACAATGAACCAGATTCAAATGAATAGGTATTCGAGGTCTCAGAGTCTGCATGGTTTTTCTGTTTATTATTTTGGTCCACAGCCCTCCTCCTCAAAGACGGGTAACACCGGGAAGTAAATCACAAATGGCACTAATGGTTGAAGTGACCGCTTGCCAAGCGGTTAATGATGGCTGCATATTTTTTAAATGATTGTTCAATTTTTCCAGCACTGAATGGTTTGGGGCTGATTGATCCAGCTCGCGGTGAAGCTGCCCTGTAATCTGTTCAAGTTCTTCTCTTAAAGATGGTTGTAAATCAGCTGCCTGTTTCAGCGTCTCTCTCAGCTGATCCAATAAAGATTGAATAGCTGCCTGGTTTATCCCATCATTATTACCACGATGAATATATAATGTTTCACCAATATTAACCTCTTTGTTTTTTTGCAGAGAGTTGTCGCCAAAATGAAACTTTGCACTCCCGCTCATTCTGTTCATTCCTTTCAAGAAAATAATATTAAACTGAATACTAATCAGATTTTGCCTTCTGTCAGCAGGCACTGTGAGAAAAACCAGCAATCTCCGCAGAGCGAGAACGAAGGAACATCCTTCTCTTTTTCTCAGTCCCTGGCTGAATTGGAGCTAACCGGCTCGTAACTTACCGCTCTCTCTAACTTCGATTCCACTGCTCTCCTGCTGCCATTCCAAGCGGTATTCATGTGGGGCTTCTGTAGTCGTAACACGATGGCTTGATTACTTTTCTTTATTATATCAGCGATTATACAAATATGGATAACGAAATAGAAAAGAGCACAACGAACATGGGAGAACATTACAAAACGCCCGTTAAAACGTCAACAGTCTGAAGACCTGACCTCCTGGTCCGGGCTTCAGACTGCCGCTTTACCTTCAGTAAAATTAATCCAGGTCGATTTCCCGGACCCGTTTTCGATCCCGGCAGATTTCCACATGTTCACGGAGAACATCCATCAGTTCATCCGCACCGGAGATCGCCTCCAAAACAATGGTGGGGGCGCTATGGTCCGAAGTCACGAGACGAATATTCCCTTTGTTAAACATCCGGTAGATAAAGGGCCATTCCACACTCATATCCTTCACCCGGTATAGTTCCACCTCTTCCGTCCGTTTGGACAAGATCCCTTCTCTAATTCGGAGCCGTTCGGTTGTCAGCTGATAGCGGGTTGCCTTTAGTTTGATTGCTGTCCAGATTGCGATAAAGATGGGTACAATCAACCAGCAGAATAACAGACACAGCAAATAAGTTCCCAGTTTGGCCACATGAGAGGCGGTTCCTTCCCATAGCATTTCTTCCTGCACTTCCTGCATGCCACCCGGTCTCCTCTCTAAAGTGCTTCCTTGCTTTTACTGTATCTTTTCCCATGGAAATGGCAAAGAAAACCTGTCCGCGAAAAGTGACAGACTGGTATATAGATGAAGCAACGATTCTGATATGACATCCAGATCAAGTAATACTCAAGCCGTCATTCTTCGTCTGTAAATGTATGAGCTGAGCTTATACCTGTTCTGCGTGATGATTTAACTTCTTTTGCAGTTGAGAGGCTGCAAATAACGCTTCCTTATCTTGAAAAATTTCGCCGGGTTTATTTCCGTTTCCAAGAATATATCCTGCAAAAGGAATTCCGATAAAATCAAAGATATATTCAAACTGCCGGATCAGTGGCAGTCCTTTCAAGTATGGCTCATCTCCACCCACCGTGATCACATATGCCTGTTTGGCAGACATTCTTGCTTTAAAATCTGGATATTTCGGGTCCCTCAATGTCTGTGACCAGCGATCAATAAAGTTTTTCATTATCCCCGACATGCTATACCAGTAAATAGGAGTAGAAAATACAAGAATATCATGTCGCAAAACCCGATCAATGATTAAATTGTAATCATCATTTATCTCCTGAAATCCATCCCGGGTATGACGCTGATCTTTAACAGGCTGAATTTGATAATCCTTTAGATATATTCTTTCCACGTCCAGCCCCTGAACTGCCTGCTCAGTTAGAATCTCTGTATTTCCGTTTTGGCGGGTTCCTCCGTAAATAACTGCAATGGTCATCATTATTCGCTCCTTTATTTAGTACTTTTAAACTTCTCCTTTGTTATTCATATCTTATAATGACTTCATCAATCAATACAGATTATTTCGATTGTAACAATCGGAAATGTCGATTTAATAAAGGTGAAGAAATTGGAGATAAAACAACTGATTACCTTTAAAACCGCTGCAGAAAATTTAAACTTTACCCGGACTGCCAAGATGTTGAATTTTACTCAATCAAGTGTAACTGCCCAAATAAAAGCACTTGAAGACTTGGGACACCATTGTTTGAACGTCTGGGTAAACATTTAATTTTAACAGAAGCCAGGCACCAGTTTAAATTATATGCCGATAAAATGGCCATGCGCCTGAGTAAAAATCAGATGCTTTACCGGCTGGACGAATGGCTTATGTATTCATTTTGCAGAATGCCCATGTGAATGATGTCATGCCAGGCTCCTTCCCGAATGATACTCTGTGCAGGTTTATTTCGAGAAAGGCGTATCGAGCGTCTGTAAAATATACACATGTGTCTTTTTAGGATTAACGGTGCTTATAAACAATACCCGCTTCGTTTTCAATTTGTTAAGAAGATGATTAGAAGACCCTGATGCGTCCCATAAAATAAGAAATGTATTATAAAAAAACTCCTGGTGATCAAGCGAACAGTTGCGTCTTGATCACCAGGAGTTTTTTATAAAGAAATATTAAGCACTGGCACTTTTAAATAGATTTAACATAATAACACCAGCAATAATAAATATAAGCCCGATGATCTGAGGCAAATGGATTGTCTCTTTCCAAAACAGAACGCCGATCACAGCGGTCAGAGCTGTTCCGAGTCCGGCCCACATCGCATAAGTCATGCCCAGAGGCAAATATTTCAGAGTAAGTGAAAGGAAATAAAAGGCCACCCCATAACCCCCGATTACCAGGATACTGGGAATGATTTTTGAAAATCCTTCCGCTGCTTTCAGTGATACTGTCCCCAGCAGTTCCCCGGCAATCGCGACAAGCAGATAAATATATCCCTTCATTCTCCCTCACCTTTTGACAGTTGATTTAACTTCTCTACGATTTGTTGTAACTGCTCCGGCCCCGGAGGAGCTGTATTTGTCAGCTTGGCGTACCATATTCCGTCTGCTGCAAAACGGATGATCGAGGCGACAACGGGATTTAAGCCATCATCTTCAATTCGTTCCTGCCAGGCTGCAAAATAAGCTTGAATCGGCTTCAGCCACTCAGGATTTGTAGCAATTGCTGTCAGGATTCCCTTATTCATCACATTGCATTTTTCGATATCCTTTATTGTCGCTCGCAGAAAAGCGTGGGTGAATTTGCCTGGGGCATCAGATTCTTTTTCTAATTCCCGGTTTAAGATCCTCTCAAATTGGGACAGCTCATGCTGAATCAAGCCTTGAACCAGATCATCCTTACTGGGAAAATGATAAAGCTATCCTCCTTTGCTCACATTTGCTTTGTCAGCAACAGCTTCTAATGTGAGCTGAGTGATTCCCTTGTTTTGTATTAACCTGGAAGCAGCTGATAAAATGGCTTCCCGGGTTTTGCTCGAAGTGCGCGGTGACATGAGATTTCCCCCATTCCATACATTGAGCATACCGTCCGGACGATATATATTCAAGAGAGAATTAAATCATTTGTTAATTTGATATCATACTTTTTCCATCTCGAACGATCACATGCCCGGTGGAACAATTGAACCATATTCTATTGAAATGCTATATTCTGAGCAACAAGTCATAAACACGCAGTCACAACAAAAAGGGAGGGGGGGAAATATTGTTCAGAAAGATTTTGCTCCAGGTTTCATCTGCCGTTCTTACTTGCCCTCCAGTTTATAGCCACAACACCCCAAACATTTTAATGTACTTAGGTTGTTTCGGGTTTTCCTCAATTTTTTCTAGTTTTCGAATGTGCACCATTACCGTATTCTCAGAACCAAAAAAAAGCTCTTTGCCAGTGGAAGGCAAGAAATGATGTAGTCTGCTTTTTGAATTCCATACATGCCCAATTGCTCATGAAGATGAAAGGCATTAATAATCAGATTTTTTGTTGCATCGAAGATATGGTTCGGCGTTTTGCAGAAACGCCATCACGTGCTGGTAAACCGAAAAAATTCAGTGATACACAAATCCTTAAATGTCTTATTTACCAAGCCTATTATCGTATTCACAGCTTTCGGGAGTTGGAATGGAAATTAAACCAAGACCACTGGACTCGACGTTGTATAGGTCTTGATGAAGTCCCAGACCATTCTACTTTTTGTCGTCGTGCCAAACAAATCGAACAAGGGCTTTATGCACCTTTATATGAAGAGTTACTGTTTGAACTAGAGCCTAAAACGAGAGTTTGTTATTGGGATTCCACCGCTTTACGGGCATCTCGATATGATCGAGATGCTGAAAAGGGTAAAGGAACTCGTTTAGGTTGGTTTTATGGTTACAAACTACACGCCATTGTATCTGAAGATTTAATTCCCCTCGTATGGGATATTACACCTGCCAATTTATACGATAATCAGTGTACTCACCTCATCTATCACGTATCTCAGTATCCTGTTTTTATGCCGCTGGCAGATGCCGCTTACGATGACCATAAGCTTTTTTCAGCCTGTAATCAGGCTGATATCCACCTAGTCACACCAGTAAACAAAAGAAATGCTTCTTGTCCAGCTGCTTTTCAAAGTGAACACCGTCAACAAAACTGGCGTTTTGTCACAGAGGGTTTAGGAAAGAAATTTCTCTCACAAAGGAGTCGAATGGAACAGCTGTTTTCTACTCTTAAAACCCTTTATGGACTGGAACAGCCCAGACGTATCTACAGATACTACAGGCATACTTTGTGGGTAATTTTGTTATATTTACTCGATCGCTTAATAAATAAAAGGTTAGGTTTTAACACTTCAAAAGCGCCTTGGAACCGTTAGGTTCTAGGTTTTTACCTTAGTTATGCAACAAGGTCTTCATATGAATTCCTCTTTTCAATTACTGCGGCTAGAGGAGCAGGCGCTCCCCTGGTCTTACTGTACTCTGATCTCTTTAATGCCTGCTCCCTGCTTCATCCCAGTAGCATGCTCCAGGCCTTTGGTCACCTGGCCAAAAACGGTATGTACTCCGTCGAGATGGGGTTGGGGTTCATGGACAATAAAGAACTGGCAGCTTCCTGTGTCTTTGCCTGCATGAGCCATAGAGATCGCCCCGGCTGTATGCTTATGAGGGTTTCCCTCTGTCTCACACGGAATGGTATATCCTGCTGAACCTGTGCCTGTTCCGTACGGACAACCGCCCTGAGATACAAATCCCTTAATCACTCTGTGAAAGTTTAAGCCATCATAAAAACCCTCATTGGCCAATTTCTCAAAGTTGTTCACGGTGATTGGAGCCTCATTGGGAAAAAGCTCAAATTCAATTTTGTTGCCATCCTCCAGCAGTATGTATCCTGTTTTCATCAGTTATATCCCCTTTCTCAGTTATATTAACACAGATAAAAGTACAATTAAAAAAGAGGAGCAATCGGGTCAGCCCCTCTGTTAAATGGTGCAGCGTTTTCACTTGGACTTATCTTTTTCATGCGGCGTTGGGATTTTCCTCAATGTGACTGTCAAAATCTGTTTAAACTGTGCTTTTCAGTTGACATTGAAAAATCTTCGCGACTCCTTCGGCAATACAATCGGCATATCTATCAAGAAACTCTGAATCAGAGAGTAAATGGTTTTCTTTGGTATGTGTAATATATAAAGAGGCCAATGTAATAGCGGGCATTTCCACCAGACGCAACTCTTTAAGATGACCTGTAAATGATTCCGTATCATTTTTTTTGCCTAAGTCACAAACGCCGTATTTTCGCAGAAAACAAACGATTTGATTGTGCAGCCAGCACTGTATTCTTCTCGCCTTGGAGCCGGCACAGACACTCACATAAGAGGCAAACCCCGAAGCAGTTGAATCTGAAGAGGCATTGGTATGAATGCTTAAGAACAGATCCGCTTTCTGCTGATTCGCCCAGCCACTCCTCTCTTCCGCTGTTGTATCCATATCGATGGAACGTGTCATGGTCACGGAGATCCCCTCATAATTTTGCAACTTTCGCCCGATGCGAAAAGCAAGGTCCAGACAAACATCTTTTTCGGTGAGGAAAAATCCGACCGACCCGTAATCTGATCCGCCATGCCCCGGATCCAGACAAACTAGCACACTCATTTCACCTCACACCTCAACCAATTCCACTCCCATATTTTAAGTCATTTGTGTTTTGTCAACTCTTTTCATTACTCAATTTTCCCAACTTCCACTATACCAAAACTGAAAACCAAGCCCAAATAAAATTTTATGGGCAGCAATTGTGAAATTCTGCACCGAATCTGCGCCTGATCAGAAAGATAAACATACGGTTGCATGGAATTTTATTTTCGATCCTTCGCTAAAAATTCCTTTATATATGGGCACTGGAATTATTTGTTGGCCAAGCGGACAGAGGCAGAATAAAAAAACCCCGTCAAGGGGTTGTTGGACTTTAAACAAAAGCTCATTTGTTTCACAGGACAACGAACAAAGGCACCTTTATCTTTATTTTTCTTGCTGTTAATATTCAATCTTCCTGCCTGAATCCATCCATGCCTGAAAAGGTGTGAACTCATCGGGTAAGGTAAACTTTTTCATGGCTATTGTGCGTTGTTCAAGCGGCAGTGCCAGCTCTTGATAGATAAACACATCATCAAAATTGGCTTTGGCAGCATCCTCTTTGGTGCAGGCAAAATAAACCTCTTCGGGTCTGGCCCAATAAATGGCCCCGATGCACATGGGACAGGGCTCACAACTGCTGTAGATTGTGCACCCTTCCAGCTGGAAGCTGCCAAGATGTCTGCAAGCCTCCCGAATGGCCTGCACTTCGGCATGTGCGGTCGGATCATTGTTCAAAGTGACTCTGTTTTGTCCGGAGCCAATCACCTTTCCATCCTTGACGACAATGGCACCAAACGGCCCGCCCAGACCTTTTTGTACGTTTTCCCGGGCAAGACGGACAGCTGTTTGCAAAAAATGTTCATGATTCATTTCCCATGTCACTCCCAAAAGTTTTCCCTGCTTCCATTATCAGCATTCCCATTTCTTCGGGATCAGTCAGCACTTCTTCTCCAGGCATCAGTCGACAGGCTCCTGTAAACTGTATTCGATATAGTCATGAGATGCACAAATTCTTCTGGTTTCTTCCACAGATGTGCCTTTATCAGGAGCGTTTTTCCTATATAGCGGAAGTAAAAAACCACTGTCCATTGGGGATTATTGGTAAGCAAAGCGAAAAGTGTCCACATCCGGTCCCTGTTACGGCAAAGAAACCACCTCTGCTTTGAGATGGTTTCTGCCAGAGATTCCTGATAAACCTATCGTCCTTGAAAAGAGGGGGGACGTTTGGAAAAGAAAGCAGTAACTCCTTCAATGGCATCTTCTGTGCGAATGACTTTCAGCATATTCTCCCGCTCAATCTCCAATCCTTGACACAAGCTTTGCTCTGTTCCCCTTGTGGCAGCATCAAGAATTCCCTTTATGGCGACCGGGGGACCGGCAGCTAATTGTTCCGCCCATTGAATAGCTGCATCACGAACCTGCTTTTGCGGAACCACACGATTGACAAGCCCAATCTCGAAAGCGGTTTGAGCAGAGATTGGCCGGCCGCTCAGCATTAAATCCAATGACCGCCTGCGGCCGATGATCCGGGGGAGCCGTTGTGTTCCCCCGTAGCCCGGTATAATCCCTAACCGGATTTCCGGTAATGCAAATTCGGCTGTATCAGCGGCGATTGCCAGATGACATGCCATTTGCAACTCATTTCCGCCACCCAGCGCTTTTCCGTTTACACAGGCAATCACAGGCTTGGGAAAGCTTTCAATCCGGTTAAATAAATCGTGGACCCGGCGAAGGGCTTTCTCGGCCGTTTCCTGATCCGCCATTTCAGCAAATTCCGAAATATCCGCACCGGCAGAGAACATTTTTTCCCCGTCACCAGTGATAATCAGGGAGCCGATGGAGTCATTTTCTTCCGTCTCGTCCAGGACCGTTTCCAATTCGTACAATGTATCCCGGCTTAAGGTATTTAGCGGAGGCCGATGAATGGTAATGATCACCACTCTACCCCGGATTTGGACCTGACAATGCTTTTCTTTCATCCAATCACCTCCCGCTCCACAATAACTGCCAGCGCCATCCCAAACCCGATACACATCGTTGCCAGACCATACCGTCCTTTCCGGCGTTCCAGTTCATTGACCAGTGCAGCTGTGATCCGGGCACCGCTTGCCCCGAGGGGGTGGCCTAATGCAATCGCACCGCCGTTCGGATTCACTTTTTCCGGATCAGGCCCGATTTCCCGTTCCCAGGCAAGCACCACTGAAGCAAACGCCTCATTCACTTCAAATACATCGATATCATGGAGTGACAAACGGGCACGTTGCAGTACTTTTTGTGTGGCCGGAATAATACCGGTCAACATGATTTCGGGATCTACTCCGGCGAGAGCTGTAGCGACAATCCGGGCACGGGGTCTCATCCCGAGTGATTCAGCCTTTTTCCGGGAAGCCAGCAGAACAGCGGCTGAGCCGTCACTGATTTGGCTTGAATTTCCGGCTGTTACCCGACCATCCGGGCGAAAAGAAGGAGCCAGTCTGGCCAGTGCCTCCTGATTGGTATCCGGCCTTGGTGTCTCATCTGCTTCCAGCCAAACCTTTTCGCCATCCGCGGTTTGTCCCTCAATCGGTATGATCTCATTATTGAACCGGCCTTCTTTTTGCGCTTGAATGGCTTTTTCATGGCTTCGCAGTGAAAATTGATCCAGTGCTTCCCTGGAAAGGTTCCATTTTTCCGCGATGATTTCCGCCGAAAGCCCCTGTGGAATGATGGTATGTTGTTCCAACAGCTTGTTGCTAAAAGCACCTCCATCGCTTCCCATCGGAACCCGGTTCATACTTTCCACACCAGCGGCAATCACACAATCTGCCATACCCGCCATAATCGCGTGTGCTCCCTGGACCAGTGTCTCCAGGCTGGATGCACACATCCGATTCACGCTAACGCCGCATACTTCTACGGGAAATCCGGCAATCAACCCTGCCAGGCGCCCAATATTAAAACCTTGTTCTCCTGTCTGGGTCACACAACCCATCTTGATATCTTCCACTTCGGCAGGGTCCAGATGATTTCGTTTCACTAACTCCCGCAGGAGAAATGCCGCCATTTCATCGGAGCGGACTCCGGAAAGAGATCCTTTCTTGCGCCCGATCGGGGTACGGACTGCATCGATAATAACCGCATCCAGATCACGCATTCATCTCCATCCTTTCACGGTTAAAAGGTAAATAAATCAATCCCTCCGGCGACCGGGAGCCCGATGCCGGTAATGTAGTTTGCTTCCTCTGATGCGAGAAAAGCGATAGCATGGGCGATATCCTCCGGTTTCCCCGGTCTCTTGAATGCGGTTCGCTCAATCATTCGCTCGCGCATTTTGGGATTAGTCATTTGAAAAGCTTCGGTGTTGATGATCCCAGGTACAATGGCATTCACGGTGATATTGTATTTGGCTCCTTCCAGCGCCAGCGTTCGGGTCAGCCCCAGTATGCCGGCTTTGGTCGTTGCATAACTCGCCTGCCCGTAACCTCCCAGTGTTCCTGCGACTGATGCCATATTGATAATCCGGCCCCACTTCTGTTCCTTCATATAGGGCCAAACCGTTTTGCAACAGTTATAAGCACCTGTCAAATTCACATGGAGGTCACGCTCCCAGAAGTCATCATTCTGGTGCTCCAGTCTGGCGGTATGATCCAGGGTTGCTGCATTGTTGACAAGAATGTCAATTCGCCCGAACTTCTCCTTCACTTGTGCCATGACCGACTTCACTTCCTCCCGGTTGGTCACATCCATGCGAAAGGCGGCAGACCGACGCCCCAATGCCCGAATTTGCTCCGCTGTTGACCTGGTGTACACTGTTTTCGACTGGGCCATCATTTGAGCCATCGGACCCAATTTTTCCGTTGTTTCTTCCAGTTTCTCATCTTCTTCGATCAATATATCCGTGACGATTACATCTGCACCGGCTCTGGCTAAGATTAACGCGTCCGTCCTGCCTAATCCCCGGGACGTTCCGGTTACAACGGCAACTTTTCCTTCAAGCGGTTGATTCATGAACTTTTTCCTCCCCCGGGTTTTTGGATCGCTACACTCGCAGCCACCTGGCTTCCCGCAATCTCCGCTTCAGTGTAAGCATCTTCATAAGTGCGGTTGATTATTTCCCGGTATTTTTCCTCAACTTTATTCATTCTGACACTTAATTTCGGAGTTAACTCCCCGGTTTCAATTGACCATTCCTCCGCGAGAATCACTACTTTTTTCGGCCGTTCGTGGGGAGCGAAAGACTGCGTGAGTTTTTCCACTTCAAGGCGCACCAGATCTTGCACTCCGGCATGCCGGATAAGATCTGCTCGTGACTCGACGGAGATCCCTCGTTTCCAGGCCCAGCGGTTGAGATTTACAAAGTCCGGGACAACCAGAACAATCACGTATTTGCGCCCGTGGCCGACCAAAACAGCATGCTCAATGAAAACACTTTGGTTCATCGCATTTTCCACCGGTTGAGGAGCAACATTTTTCCCTGTGCCAAGAACCAAAATTCTCTTCTTTCTATCCACGATTTTGAGATATCCTTCCGGATCGATTTCGCCCAGGTCTCCCGTATGGAACCATCCATCGTTGAATTGGGCCGCTGTCGCTTCCTCGTTGTTGTAATATCCTTTCATCACGTTTGGCCCGCGGACAAGCACTTCTCCGTCAGAAGCAATGCAAACCTCCAGGTTGGGCAACGGTTTGCCTACAGTTCCAACTTTTGCGCGTGCCATCGGATTGACGGCAATCACTGGTGATGTTTCGGTCAATCCGTACCCCTCCAAAACAGGGACACCAATGGCCCAAAAGAAGCGGGCGATCTTCGGGTTGAGTGCCGCGCCGCCTGAAACCATTCCCCGAAGCCGCCCGCCAAGCCGCTCCCTCACTTTACGGCAAACCAATCGATCCGCCAGTTTCCATTGGTTAAGCAGCAGAGGGGGCCATTCACCCATCAGCAACCTGTCCATCGGCAGCTGGAGATAACAGTCATAGCGGTTAAGGCCAACTTGAACCGCCCAATCAAAGATTTTTCGACGCAGAGGCGTACCGGACCGAACCTCTTCCTGCACCCTCGCATAAACTTTCTCAAACAGGAGGGGTACACTGGTCATGACTGTTGGCTTGACTTCCAACAAATTTTCCTGGATTTTATCAATGCCTTCTGCATATGCAATCGTCGCCCCAACCGACAGGGGCAAGAACTGCCCCGCCATTCGCTCAAACACGTGAGACAGGGGCAGATATGAGAGGAGAACATCATCATGCCGTGCTTCAAGGAACCAAAATTGTACCCCCTCTATGTTGGATAAAAAGTTTCCATGGGTCAGCATCGCCCCCCTGGGTTCTCCGGTTGTTCCGGAAGTGTAGATAATCGTGGCCAGTTGGTCACGGTCCAGATCACCCCATATCTTTTCCCAGTTGTTCAGCGGACTCCCGGCACCGTATTGCACCAGCCCGGAAAAAGGCAGAACCTTTTCCTTTGCAAAAAAAGAAGTTTTCGGATACATAACCACAATGCGGCGGATATCCGCTTCCAGCCCACTGATCACTTTCTCCAGCTGTTCTTCATTTTGGACCACCGCTACCTGGCAATCGGCGTTTCGGAGAATATGAAGTGCCTGGCTGGCAGGAAGAGTAGGATAAATAGGGACACTAACTGCTCCCAGACTGCAAATGGCGAAATCAGTCACCGGCCACTTCACGTTATTTTCTGACAGGATCGCCACCCGATCTCCCCGGCTGACCCCAAGCCGGGCCAAACCCGAGGCAACATGCCGGACTTCATTCCAAAACTCCCGATAGGTAAGGGTTTGGTAACTCCCCTCTGACTTCCACATGAATGCCGCTTTGTCAGGATAACGCTTAACTGAACGCCGCAGCATATCCAACAAATTTTTTGCCATCATCAGAGACCTCCCGAACAGAAGAGTGGTTGCTCCTTACGGCATCTCAAATTGTTGGTGAGTCAGGTGTCCCGATCCGTTCTTCAATTATTAGAGATATTGTTTTACATCATATTGCCGCAATATGTTTTCTAACTTCATCGCCAGCCCGATATTTCCTTTAATCTTTAACTTACCGGACATAAAGGCGGCGGTTCCGCTTATATTTCCCAGGAGCATTTCTTTGAAATCATTCACCGATATTTGCAGTGTACAATCAGCCTCGGCCGGAGAGCCCTTTTCAACCTTCGCCTGCCCCCCGGACAAATGAAGCTGATACGTTGCCCCATCGTCTCCGGACAAGTCATATTGATAAATCACATTCATGCCTTCTACCGGTTTGGCATTCTCATTCAGGGCCTGCTCGATTTTTTGAAAAATTTCCTCTGTACTGTAATTTTCCATCATTTTACATTCCTCTCTTCAAAAATTTCCCAGTAATCAGAAACTTGTGGCTATCACTTTTTTCTGAATTTGTGTCGTCCCCTCGTAAATCGACAATATTTTGGCATCCCGCATCCATTTTTCCACCGGGTAATCCCGCATGTATCCGTATCCACCGAGGATCTGAACAGCATTTGTCGTCACTTCCATCGCCATCTCTGCTGCAAACGATTTGGCCATGCTGCCTTCAACAGCACACGATTCACCCCGGTCGGCTAAATCAGCTGCCCGCCAGGTTAGCAGCCGTGCAGCATCAATTTTTGTTTTCATATCGGCCAACATAAAGGAAATCGCCTGATTTTTGATGATCGGACGGCCGAACTGAACCCGTTGTCTGGCATAGTTCAACGCATATTCATAGGCTGCCCGGGCCACCCCCACAGCAGCAGCAGCCACCGCCGGACGCGAGTATTCCAGCATTTTCATCGCACCGAAAAAAGCCATATTTTCTTCACCCAGCAAGTTTTCATGAGGAACCCGCACATCCTCAAAAATGACATCACCGGTATGTGAAGCACGAATGCCCATTTTCCGTTCTTTCTTTCCTGCCGAGAGCCCCGGTGTATCCCCGGGAACAATAAAAGCGGAAACACCCTGGTATCCCCCGTCCGGATCAGTTCTGGCAAATACCACATACAGATCAGCAATCCCGCCGTTGGTAATAAAACATTTGCGGCCATTGATCACCCAATCATCTCCATCCCGGACCGCCCTGGTTTGGATCGCTTTCACATCAGACCCTGCCCCCGGTTCCGTCAGTGCCATGGCTCCCAGACGGGGATGGTTCGGGTCGCACAGGAAGGAAATCCATTTTCGCTTCTGTTCTTCCGAACCCATATAATAAACAGGCAGCCCGGCCAGACCAGCCACAGAAAGGGAAGTGGCGATTCCGGCACATCCCCAGAATAACTCTTCACCGATTAAACAGGCGGCCATTACACTTGTCAGTCCCCCTCCTCCGTACTCCTCGGGGGCAGCATAACTGATCAGTCCCACCTTTGCCGCTTTGCGGAGGATTTCCATCGGGAATTCTTCCCGTTCGTCATATTCAGCGGCTATCGGACGGATCTCCTTTTCCGCAAACCCATGGGCCCATTTGCGCAATTCTGTCTGCTCAGCTGAAAGCTGAAAACTGAGACCCAAAGTTATCTGCCTGTCTTGATTCAGCATATTCCCCTCCTTATGGATACCGATACGTACTGGTATTCAATAATTAAAGAAGGTCTAACGGCTGACTCTTTGCTCTCTCAACGATAAATTTACAAATGCACCAACCACAATCCGGTTAAGCAGACGGGCAAGCTGATCAAGGTGAACATTTTCGCCGGATTCAAAAATGTTCTGAATGACAACCTCGTTGATCGCCCCCACCATCGCCTGTGAAACAACCCGGACTTCCTCAGCGGAAAGCGATGTCAATATGACACTTTGAACCGTCCGGTCAATCAGATCTGCAAAGCGCCGGTGTGCCTCTCGCCGGACTTCTTCAACTGCCTGGCTTACACCGACAGATTCCATCAGCAACAATTTGGCAACCGTCGACCGTGTCACACATATTTCAATGTAGCGGTGAATTCCTGCATAGGCTTTATAACTTAATTTTTCTTCTGACTGAACTGCGATCTCCACTTCTTCGAGCATTTCTTCAGCGAGTTGCTTGCAGAGGCGGACAAGCAACTCCTCTTTACTGTGGAAATAGTGATAAAATGTGGTTTTCGACACACGGGCCTGCTCAACGATTTCAAGGATTGAGGTTTCTTTAAATCCTTTTGTTGTAAACAGATGGAGTGCCGCATAAAACATCTTATCCCGGGGCTCTGCCGGCATCTGCGTAGTAAACAGCAAATTTCATCATTCCATTTCAACGAGTACCAGTACGTATCGGTATTTTCTCTATCCTTATTTTAATATAACAGCTATGCAAGCTGCAACCTGTATCCTGAAATGTTGTAAAATAAAAAATCATGACAAACATACAAATAATTGTAGCCAAAAAGGCTTTTTCCATTATTATTTAGTACTCGTTCATCAGTTAAAAAAGACATTGTAAATATTCACATGATGAAGTTTTGGTAATTTGTTGGTAATATATAATTATATAAATCTGTTGAGAGCGATACCAACTATAAGTATTATTTGAAAACAAAAGGGTGAATTGCAATGATTAAAGATAAACGGATCAATAAAATTGAAGAGTATATTATAGAACACAAATCTGTCTCTTTAGATGAATTGATGAACGTGTTTAAGGTGTCTAAAAACACGATTCGGCGTGATGTTCGGAAACTCGTTGAAAATGGGCATTTTAAAAAGGTTTACGGTGGTGTAGCAGTAAACGATGACAAGCGTGCAAAATTATTAGAATCTTTCCATGACCGTCAAGTGCGTAATAAAAAAGAAAAGGAAATGATCGGGAAAGCAGCAGCAAATTATGTAAAGGACGGAGATATTATTTTTATCGATTCAGGAACAACCACAATTGAAATGATTGAATTTATCAATAAGAAACAGGTCACGGTTATCACCAATAATCTCGATTTTATCGTTCGTGCACTTCCTTTTGAAAATTTAAATGTGATTACAGCAGGAGGAATCCTTGAAAGAAAAACAAATTCATTCGGAAGCTTGAAATATATGGATATTATAAATGCCTATAATATTAATAAGGCATTTATGGCATCAACAGGAGTTTCCTTATCAAATGGTGTTACGAATGCTTCACCAATTGAAAGCGAATTAAAAGCTACTATTGTTAATAGAAGCTCTGAAGTATTTTTATTAGTAGACCATGATAAATTTGACAAATATGGGTTAATGACCTATTCTAAATTAGATAAAATGGATTACCTGGTTACTGATATGATGCCTAGTGAAGTCTACCAGAATTACGCGGAAAAGAACGGAATTCAGATTGTTATAGCTGAAAAGTAAAGGGATTAAGTCAAAAGGCCTTTCCTCATTATCACGAGAAAAGGCCGTTTATTTATACTTTTATTAACAGGGACCAACTTACCGTATAGGTAATCGAATCAATTTATAAATCATACTGTGATAATTTTTCAACTTTTACCGGCTGTCCAGTTTCTAGTGATTTTTTAGCAGCCATGGCAATTCTTTGCGCCATAATACCGTCTACGAAATTACACGGTACTTCAGTATCATTCTCGATTGCATCAAAGAATTCCTTTACTTCGCGAATATACGCATCCTTGTATCTCTCTAAGAAGAAGTGTAATGGATTATCTTCCTTCACACCTTCTCTAGATAAAACTTCCACTCTTGATTCTGTTTCATTGTTTACGTTAACAGAACCATTTGATCCAAATGCTTCAAGACGTTGATCATAGCCATAGACAGCCTGACGGCTGTTGTCAATAACACCGATTGCCCCATTTGCAAATTTTAAAGAAATAATTGCTGTATCAATATCACCTAAATCAGCAATTTTCGGATTAACCAGTGCAGTTCCAAGAACATACACTTCTTCTACTTCAGAGCCCGTGATAAAACGTGCCATATCAAAGTCATGAATGGACATGTCAACAAAGATGCCTCCAGAACGTGATACATAGTCTAATGAGGGGGGGGGCAGGATCTCTAGAAGTTATTTTTAAAATATGCAAAACACCAATTTCTTTCTTTTCCACTAAACTTCTTACTTTACTAAAGTTGCGGTCATATCTTCGATTGAAACCAATTTGGAATTTTACACCTGTCTTTTTCACCACTTCATAAGCTTCCAATGTTTCTTCATCTGAAAAACTAATTGGCTTTTCACAGAAGATGTGCTTTCCGCTGTTAGCTGCTTCTTTAATAATACTTGTATGTGTATCAGTTGGAGAACAAATAAAGATTGCATCAATTTCCGGATCATTGATAATATCTTGGTAATCTTTGGTTATGTTTTCAACACCAGAAGATTGAAACCACTCATCTAATTGATCTGCAAATACATCAGCAACTGTTTTAAGACGTACATTTTTCATACTTTTCATGTTATCAATATGTAATTTGCCAATTCTACCAGCACCAATAACACCCACTACGATTTTTGAATCCGTCATATTCAAGGCTTCCTTTCATATTACCAAAATTATTTGTTTAATCTGCCACACCTAGTGGAGAGAAGAATACATACATACCAACCATTGCAATAATAACTAATGCAGCCACCCATTTTCTGTGCTTCCATGGTGTTAAATCAACTTTATTCATATTTTCTTGGAACTCATATGGAGTATCCAATGGTTTTACTTTTCCAATTAACCACATAACTAGAACATCTGCAGGGAACAAGAATCCTAATACATATAGATAATGGATGTCCGCTAAGACAATCTTAGACAATCCATAGATTACAATGTGGAAGACAAATGTTACTTTCGCTGCCAGCGGTGTTACACGTTTTGAATAAAAGCCTAGTAAAACAACCGCTAATAATGGCATGCTGTATACTCCATTAAATTCTTGTACAACAGCATATAGTCCAGCTGGTGCGAATGAAATGAATGGCGCTATTAGAACTGAAATTAAACCAACTGCAATTGTAATGAATTTCCCTGCTCTTGCTACCTGCTTATCTGTTGCATTCTTTTTAATAACCGGTTTGTAGAAATCTAGAGTAAACAATGTAGCTGTTGCATTCAATGCCCCTACAAATGAACTTAAGATGGCACCAAAAATAATTGCAGCGAAAATTCCATATGCCCACTCTGGCAATACAGCCGTAACTAAAGTTGGATACGCATTATCTGGTGTTGCAAGTGTATCACCAAACATATTAAAGGCAATAATTCCCGGGAATACTAAGAACAAGGCCCCAAAGATTTTAAAGAATCCAACATATAATGCTCCTTTTTGTCCTTCTTGAAGACTTTTTCCGGCCAATGTTTTTTGAACAATCATCTGGTTTGTACACCAGAAGAAGAGGTTATTGAATAACATACCCATAAATAAAGTTGGCCAAGGAACAATTTTTGAGTCGACTTCACCAATTGCATTTAATAAATGTGGTGTTTGATCTTTAACTGTTTCCATTCCATCAAAAAAGCTACCATCTCCTAGTATCGTCAAGCCTATAATAGGGATGGAAAGACCACCTACAAGTAAACCGACACCATAAATCGTGTCACTAAAAGCACTTAATGATAATCCACCAACTAACAAATATAGAAGACCAACCATACCAATCATTGCCGAAATAAGTGCAACTGCTACTAACGGGTCAATACCTAACGCTTCATCGGTGTGGAATATTTTATTAAAAACTAATGAACCTGAATATAAAACAACTGGTAAAAATGAAGTCATATAGGTAAAAATAAATAAAGCGGATACAATTCTTTTTGTTGTTGTATCATAACGTATTTCAATAAAATCAGATACTGTATTCACGCCGTATTTTAAATATTTAGGAAGGAAGACAAGTGCCAAAAGCACACAAGCAATCGCTGCGGTTACTTCCCACGCCATTACTTCCATACCGCCAACAAAACTTTGACCATTTTGTCCAACAATTTGTTCTGTTGACAAATTAGTCATAATAATCGAACCAGCAATCGTTATACCTGTTAAACTTCGCCCCCCGAGAAAAAAACCTTCCGAACTGGTATTATCCACCATTCTACTTCTTTTAAATGCATACAGCCAAATGACACCAATTATGACAATAAACATAATAATTATAAATAGACTCAAAGATTTACCCTCCCGCTGCAAGAAAAATCTTGCTTCTCTTATAAAAAATATTTATTGATAACGTCTAACTAAAATATAAAACTTAATCAATACTAATCTCATAATCTTAATTAAATAAGGATCGTTTAGCTTATCCCTATAAAATCAACAGGAATGTGTCGAAATATGCCATACGTGTCCCAATCAGGTTTTTTAGACCAACTGTTTTTGGGGCATTACTTGATCAATATACTTTCTTCCCTTTAAAGCGTATTCAAATGGATTTGCCTTAGCTGGATCTTGTTCTGCCTCAACAACAATCCAGCCCTCGTATCCGCTTTCAACAATCGCTTTCAAAATTGGGCCAAAATCAATCATACCGTCACCAGGAACCGTAAATACACCTTTTTTAACTCCTGATAGAAAACTATCTTGATTATCCTTAACCTCTTTTGCAACAGTCTCACGAATATCTTTAAAATGGATATGTTTGATACGTGAATGGTATTTGCGATAGATTTCGATTGGATCTTCACCTGAGAATACAAGATGACCTGTATCAAATAACAACGATACTTTATCAGGGGAAGTATTTTCCATTAACCGGTCAATTTCAGCAGTTGTTTGAACACCCGTTCCCATATGGGGATGGTAAACAATTTCCATTCCTTTTTCGTGAGCTAATTCCCCTAATGTCTCTAATCCTTGTGTTAATTTATCCCATTCAGAATCAGTGAATACTGGTTTTTCTTTAAATACCGGTGTATCCATTTGTCCTTGAACACTGTGTCCTTGCTCAGATACAACAATTACTTTTGCACCCATGGCATGCAAGAAATCACGATGTTCAATAAATGCTTGTTTTGTTTCTTCAAATGGTTTCGTTGTTAAAAATGAACTAAACCAGGCACTTGCCACTTGGAGATTCCTAAGTTCTAAATATTTCTTTAATGTTTCCGGGTCACGGGGATATTTATTTCCAATCTCTGTTCCTGTATAGCCGGCTAACGCCATTTCACTAATACATTGTTCAAATGTATTTTCCCGGCCTAATTCAGGCATATCATCATTTGTCCAAGCAATAGGAGCACAACCGAACTTAATTTTTGTTTCTGCTGTCATTGTGTATTCCCCCCTAAAAATAGATGAGTTGATTTTCGAATTTTTTGAATTAAGTTTATTTGATAAGTATCTTTTTAACTTTTCAGGAATTCATTGCGTTTGAATGATGGTACGATGGGATTCCTTTTTAGATTTAAACTCTAAAAATTGTTACCTTTACTTAACCTCAACAATTTGATTTGTTTCAACAGATTGTTGACATGCTATAGCTATTCTAGTACTTTGTAGACCATCAAAAGCGTTTACTTCTGGTTGCCGCTTTTCTTTAATGCAAGAAATAAACTCCTTCATTTCATTGACAAACGCATCTCTAAAGCGCTCAGGGAAGTTCTGTGAAGCAGGTCTTACCGCACCATTTTCATCAAAAACGGTTACTAGATTTTTCTCCGGGGCAGCAGCTACACGCAGCATTCCTTTTGTTCCAATTAATTCTGTTTCTACATGATAACCATGTACTGCATTTCGTCCTGCAACTAAAATCGCGATTGTTTTATTTTCTAATTGCATCATAGCCACACCTGTTTCTAATTCATTTAATTCATCTAACTCCGGATAAGCAGCATTTTTGCCTATCGCCCACACACGGCTGACTTCTTTTTTCGAAAACCATCTAACCAAGTCTATATCATGGATTGACATATCTAAGAATAGACCGCCGCTATTGCTGGATCGAGCAAATTTAACGAAGCTTTCCAATCCTGAACTTGGGTCAATGCCGTAGCAGCGAATAACTGTTAATTCACCTAATTCTCCTTCGTCCACCATTTTTTTAGCATATTGATAGGATTCATCGTATCTTCTCATAAATCCAAGCTGGAAAATTTGATCAGGATGAGAATTAATTACTTCAATTGTTTTTTCAATATCCTCAATATCTAATCCAATTGGCTTTTCACTGAATACATGTAATCCTTTTTCCATCGCTACACGGATTTGCTCCGGATGGCAGCCGGATGGCGAAACGATGCATACTGCATCAAGATTTGGACTTTCAACCATTTCTTCATAGGATTTATATGTATCTGTTACACCCAGTTCTTTTTTGGCATACTCCAATTCATCATCTACAAAACTACAGGCCGCTACCAGTTTCGCATCTGGAACATTTTGGGCTAAATTTATGGCATGTGTTCTTCCTAATCTACCTAATCCTACAATTCCTACTCTAATTCCGTTCATCATGATTCTCCTCCGTTTATCATGCTAAAAAAACGCTTTCATAGTTTGTTAAAAAGATCGGGTTGTGATGCGAGTTTTTATAAAAATCATTAAGTATCTATTAACTTTTGAGTATGTTTTGGTTATCTATATAAATAGTAATATTAATAACGCTTTCAGTCAATCTTTTTTATTTTGACTTTATCGAATAGGAGATTATTGGCAAATTTGGGACAATCAGTTTCCAATCCATGCTGAATGCATACTGATAGCTGTATGTCACGACAGTTGAAACATACTTTATGAAATCAATTCTTACTTATTTATAATTTCATAAAATTTTAAATAAGAGGATGTCTTTGGTAATATATAGACATCCCCCTTTATTACGCTTTATGACTTGATTTAAATTCTCTAATTTTTGCTTTTACTGTTCGTTTAACAGCTTCTTTACCAGGAGATAGGATGGTACGTGCATCGTACACTTCTTTGTCCTTATCGAGTACTTCACGAACAGCTTTAGCCCATGCTTGCAAACATTCCGTATTCACATTAATCTTTGCATGACCAAGTTCAATAGCCTTTTGGATTTGGTAATCAGGGATACCAGATCCACCATGTAAGACAAGTGGTACATTGGTCAACTCTGAAATCTCTTTCATTTCAGCAAATCCTAACTTCGGCTCGCCTTGGTATGGACCATGAACAGAACCAAGAGCTGCTGCTAGTGCATCAATCCCTGTTTCTTTAACAATACGCAAACATTCCTCTGGGTCTGCGTATTGAATTCCACCAATAAGCCCGTCTTCATTACCACCTACGGTTCCAACTTCCGCTTCAACTGAAACGCCACGAAGTCTTGCATAATCAGCTACTTGCTTGGTCATTTCAATATTTTCATCAATCGGATGATGAGATCCATCAATCATGACAGAAGTATATCCAGCATCAATCGCCTCTTTACAACGTTCCACACCGCCTCCATGGTCCAGGTGTAAAGCGACTGGTACGGTAATATTCTTTGCTTCTACAATACTATTAATCATTATTGCAATCGTTTTAAATCCGCCTAAATAATCTACAAGTCTATCAGAAGATGCTACAATAACAGGAGATTGTTCTTCTTGAGCCGCTTCTAAAATAGCTTCAGCCCATTGAAAGCTGTTTATGTTAAATGATCCAACCGCATATTTTCCTTCTTTAGCTTCAGTTAGCATATCTTTCATAGAAACTAATTTCGATGATATTACTGTTGTCACCTGTCCCCTACCTCTCTTGTCATAAAGACAAACAATTTCCAATTAGAAATTAGCATTATTCAATAAGTTCTAATGAAATTGGAACAAATCTCATTAGAAATTGATCCAATCCCAATACATACCCTGGTTCTTAATATTGTTTTGCAGTTTCTAATTTTTGCTGTCTAAATTCATATGCCTTTTGGATACTTTCTTTATTTGAAACTTCTGCCACTCCAACATTCCACCAGCTGTCATAACCATCTGTCATGGTTTTTGGAAGCACTTTAATCTCTATTAAGGTTGAGACTTCTTGTTTCTTCGCGTCTTCTAAAGCTTTTTTCAATTGTTCAATTGTATGAACGCGGTACGTTTTAGCACCATATCCTTCAGCTACTTTCGCATAATCAATATTTAAGATTTTGTTATCATGTGTTCTAAATTCTGTGAAATAAGAATCACAGCCGTTATCCATTTGTAAGTTATTAATACAGCCAAAACCTGAATTATCAAAAAGGACAACATTAATTTTGTGGCCATATTGAATGGCTGTAATCAATTCAGAGTGCAATAATAGAAAACTGCCATCCCCTACAAGTGAATATACTTCTTTTGTTGGCTCAGCCAATTTAACTCCTAATGCACCAGATACTTCATAACCCATACATGAATAACCGTATTCTACGTTATACGTATTCGGCACAGTCGGATTCCAGATACGCTGTACATCGCCTGGAAGTGATCCGGCAGAAGTAATAATCGTACTATCTGGAGCAATCGTATCATTGACAGCGATTAAAGCTGTTGTTTGTGCCAATTCTGTATTCAATGCATCTGCATATTCATTTAGTATCTCTTGTGTGAAATGGTTCTTAATTTCCGGATCAAAGTTTTCACGAGTAAATGTTACCTTACTTAAGCGGTCACGCTCAGCATTCCATTCTTCTTTCAATTCAGCAATCGTTTGTCCGAATTCACTCTCATATCCTTCTAAAAACGTTGCCAATTGCTCTAATGTTGTTTTAGCATCTGCTACTACCTGGAAGGCATCCATTTTGTATGCTTGCAAACGGCTAACGTTGATATTTAAAAACTTTGTTGTTTCAAAGTTGAATGCTGTTTTAGATGATGTCACGAAATCTGTATATCTGGTCCCAATACCGATAATTAAATCAGCCTGGCGTACTGCTTTATTTGCTGCAAGCGTACCAGTGATCCCCATTCCGCCCAGGTTCTTCTTGAATGTAGATTCTACAGTTGCTTTACCAGCCTGTGTTTCAACCAATGGAATATTGTGTTTTTCCGAGAGAGCGATTAAAATGTCACGTGCTCCTGAATATTTAGCTCCGCCGCCAACAAGGATTACAGGCTTTTTGCTTGCTTTTATCAGCTCTGCTGCACCTTTTAGTTCACGTTCCACCGGTGCTTTACGGTCTAAATAATGTATACGCTTTTCAAAGAATCTTTCATCATAGTCAAATGCTTCACCTTCAACATCTTGTGCAATACAAATTGTTGCAGGGCCAGCTTTTCCTGGATCTGTCATAACCTCAAACGCACGAATTAAACTGGACATTAACTGTTCGGGGCGAGTAATACGGTCCCAGTATCTTGAAACAGGTTTTAAGGCATCATTTGTAGTAACCGCTAAGCTATATTCTTGTTCAACTTGTTGTAACACTGGATCAGGCTGTCTTGTGGCAAATGTATCACCTGGAATAAACAACACGGGAATATTGTTAGCTAAAGCTGTACCCGCTGCTGCTGCCAGGTTTGCTGAGCCTGGTCCAACAGAAGTTGTCACGGCAAAAATTTTTCGACGTAACATTTGTTTACTATAAGCAATGGCAGCATGTGCCATCCCTTGTTCATTTTTTCCTTGAATGACCTTTAAGTGACCTGCATCTTGTTCCAGTGCTTGACCAATCCCCAATACATTTCCGTGTCCAAACACGCTGAAAATACCTTCAACAAATGGGAATTCCTCTCCGTCAACATGAATATATTGCTGATTTAAAAATTTGATTAAGGCTTGTGCCGTTGTTAATCTAATTTTCCCCATGGAGATTTCACCTCTTACTGATTTGTCACTGTTTCTTCTGATCTTTCAGCAATTAATTGCTCAATTTCTTCGATTGTCGGCATTGCTTCAGAAGAACTGTGCTTACTTACAACAATTGCTGCAGAGGCACTGCCGTATTTTAGAGCAGTTTCAATATCTTTACCTTTAATTAATGCGTACAAGAAGGCAGAAGCATAAGAGTCTCCTGCACCAAATGTTTTTAATACCTTCGTTAAATAAACATGACCTCTGAATACTTCCCCTGATTTTGTATAAGCATAGGAACCTTCAACACCATGCTTAATTACAACCAGCTCTGGAGAATGTTTAAATAAATGATTAACAGTAGCCTCGTTACTGCCGTCTTTAATATTTTCCATTACATCAAATTCATCTCGTGTACCAATGACAACATCTGATTGCTCTGCAACCGTTGTATAATAAACAGATGTTTCTTCTTTAGACGCCCATGTATAACCCCGGTAGTCTAACTCAAAAATAACCCTCACGTCATTTTTCTTTGCCAGTTGTACTGCTTTTAATACAGCTTCACGAGATGGACTTTTTGCAAGAGCTGTTCCGGAAACTAAAAGGATTTTTGATCTTTTAATGTAGTCTTCACTTACTTCTGAAGGGTCTAAGTAAAGATCAGCTACTTCATCACGGTACATTAAGATGCTGCACTCTTCCGGGCTTTTAATTTCGGTAAAAGCTAAGCCTGTTTTATGTCCTTCCTGATCAACTACAATATTGGATGTGTCTACACCGACACCAGCCATATATTTTTCAATAAAACGGCCATGTTGGTCATCTGCCAGTTTACCGATAAAACCTGCTTTTAAGCCAAGCTTAGATGTTCCAATGGCAATATTTGCCGGAGAACCGCCGACATATTTTTTAAATGTCATCGTTTCTTCCATTGGACGGTTGTATTCCACTGCGTTTAAATCAATGCATGCACGTCCAATCGCGATGATGTCAAATTCTCTTTCTGAATTAAATTCAATCTTCATGTTGTATAGAACTCCTCATCACTTATTTTCGTTCCAGGATCCATTCATGAGCAGGTTCGTTATGAAACTTCCAAATACGTTTTGGTCCTGCCATTATGTTTAAATAATAAGATTCATACCCATCCGGAACCGCTACAGGATGATACCCTGCCGGGACTAATACAACATCTCCATTTTCAACTGTCATCGTTTCATCAAGAGAACGATCATCTGTATACACACGTTGGAAAACAAAGCCTTGTCTTGGGTTCATTTCGTGGTAGTAAGTTTCTTCTAAAAATGACTCATGTGGTAAGTTGTCTTGATCATGTTTATGAGGCGGATAGCTAGACCAGTTTCCGCTTTCTGTATATACCTCTACTACTAGTAAACTATTTGCAGATGGATCCGAGTCAGGTAAAATATTGTGTACTAGCCGTTTATTATTATACTTTCCTCTATGCTCAATACTGTTATCTTCCGCCTTTATAAGTCTAGTAGGCAATTGCTTCTCAGATGGAGAATAACAAAGAATAATACGCGCTTGTGTTACTGCTTCAACCGCAAACGTACGATCGTTTGAAACATATACACTATCAGTAGGTTTCTTTTCGAAAACGCTTTCCCTGGTGCCGATATTTTCAAATATTTCTGCATCGTCTGTTACATTTATTTTCCCAGTTAAGGCAACTATACAACATTCTTCTTTTCCCAATTCTTCTTTATAGCCAGCCCCTGGAGCTAAATCGACCACTTTCATTCCTACATATTCTAATGATGAATTTTCACTTGTTACTTCATGAACGATTTTGACTCCTGGTGACGTTTCTACTAAATTGGGTTTTCGGAGTAATTTACTCACTTTATTTCCAACTCCTATGAAGTCATTTTTAAATGGCTATTATCCCAACTTAAGATAGTCAGGATAATAGCTTAATGTCAAAGTCTTATTCAAATGATGGCGCTTTGTAGTTTGCTGTAACTACTTTTTTACGAGTGTAGAAATCAACGCTATCTTTTCCGTTTGCATGTAATGTTCCATAGAATGAAGACTTCCAACCAGAGAATGGGAAGAATGCCATTGGTGCTGGAACACCTAAGTTAATTCCTAACATACCTGCATCGATATTCTCACGGAAATAACGAATAGATGAAGCGTTTGATGTATAAATACATGCACCATTTGCAAATTCTGATTTATTTGCTGTTTCAACTGCTTCTTTTAAGTTTTTAACACGAATGATTGATAATACTGGAGCGAAAATTTCGTCTTTCCAGATGGTCATATCTGTTGTGACACCGTCGAAAATAGTTGGCCCAACAAAATATCCTTCTTCTGGTACGTTTTCGCGGCCATCACAAACTAATTTTGCACCTTCCTCAATCCCTTTTTGGATATAGCCTAATGTACGTTGATGATTTTGTTCCCTAATAACCGGGCCCAGGAACACACCTTCATCCAGTCCATTTCCGATTTTCACATTTTTTGCTTTTTCTATTAATTTTTCAAGGAATGCATCTGCAATGCCTTCTTCTACTGTTACAACAGAGCAAGCCATACAACGTTCACCCGCAGATCCAAATGCAGAAGCAATTACGTTTGTTGCAGCATGTTCTAAGTCCGCATCATTTAAAACGATGGAGTGGTTTTTTGCACCTGTTAAGGCTTGAACACGTTTAAGGTTTGCGCTTCCACGTTTGTAAACATATTCACCAACTGGTTGTGAACCAACAAAGGAAATAGCTTTAACTTTTGGATGATCCAGAAGTCCGTTTACCACATCATGCGCACCATGTACTACATTGAATACACCTTTAGGAAGGCCGGCTTCTTCTAATAGTTCTGCTAATTTTTGCGCTAGCAATGGAGTTCTTTCAGATGGCTTCAGTACAAATGTATTACCTACAGCAATCGCCATGGGGAACATCCAGCAAGGTACCATCATCGGGAAGTTAAATGGTGTGATTCCACCGACAACCCCAAGCGGATAACGGTAGTTCGTTATTTCTACATCTGTTGCGATCGTTGTCAACGAATCACCCATCATTAGAGTAGGAGCTCCTGCAGCAAATTCAACATTTTCAATTCCTCGTCCAACTTCACCTAATGCTTCAGAAAGATTTTTACCATTTTCAGTTGTAATAATTCGGGCTAATTCTTCTTTATTTTTTTGTAATAACTGTTGGAAGTTAAATAGGATTCGTGCACGTTTTTGAACAGGGACATTTTTCCACTTTTCAAATGCCTTTGCTGCCACTTCGATCGCATAATCAACATCTTCTTTTGTAGAGATCGGAACTTGAGCAATTACTTCTTTTGTAGCCGGGTTGTATACATCTTCGTATTGAGTCGCTTTGCTTTCTACCCACTCACCATTTATGTAGTTTTTTAGCTTTTGAACTTTCACCATTACTCCGGACATTTCTTCTCCCTCCTATTATCGCTTTTTTATTAATGGGTGATTTGCGTTTTTAGCTTGAAATTGATTTCAAGCTATACTTATAAATTGATAACCTTATGGTATTTATTGCTTTTATCAAATATGTTTATTATATGTTGGTTATGTTTTGGTTATATTTGATTACATCTTAATACTAATAACGCTTTCGGTCAACCTTTTTTCTCGTTTTTATGATATGTTGAGTATTTTTAACAAGAAATTGTATTTATTCTGTTCGGAATTGACTTGCGATCATGTGTGGTTGATAATTTTTATTCTTAATACCTTATGACTAAATTAGGCTGCCTTAAAACTCTAAAGACAGTTGTTGGAGAAACATTCACGATTTTTAGCAACATCTCTCATTTTTAGATCAATTGATCCACCCTCTTTTTCGTATTTAAAAATATATATTATATAAAAAAGAAAAAATCGAGTAATATCAAGGGCTGGACATGAAAAGACCCGGAAATCGGAAAAGTATTTTTTAACGAAATCCGGGCTGGGATCGGAATGTTTATTTTAAACGAGACGTTTTTATTTTTGTTTTACGATTTTAAAATTATTTTAGCCACACACTCCACATGGCCTGTCTGCGGAAACATATCTACCGGCTGAACCTCAACAGTTGCATACCCCTTTTCCGCCAAAAGCTTCGCATCCCTCGCCAGTGTGGCAGGATTACAGGAAACATAAACCAGCCGATCAGGCAGCATCCCCACAACAGCATCAAGCAAAGCGGGATCACATCCTTTGCGCGGAGGGTCAACCACAATTACATCCGGTTTGATCCCTTCTTTCAACCAGCGGGGCATCACTTGTTCCGCCGCTCCCGCTTCAAAACGGACATGCTTCATCCCGTTTAATTCAGCGTTGTATCTGGCATCCTCAATCGCCTGAGGGACTATTTCCACTCCGTATACCTGTTTGGCATCTTGCGCCAGGTAAAGAGCAATCGTCCCGATTCCGCAGTAAGCATCAACCACTGTTTCTGTTCCGGTGAGGGCGGCATATTTGCGAACCTGGTCATATAATACTTTGGTCTGAGAAGGGTTCACCTGGAAAAAGGAATGCGGAGATATGGAAAACCGGATTGAGCCAATCATGTCATAGATCACCGGGCTGCCCCACAATAAACGGTTGTCCGGGCCGAGAATCACGTTAGTCCGCTTGCGGTTGATATTCTGCACAATCGATTTTAAGTTGGGAAATTGGCTACGCAATTGTTCCAGAAGTGTTTTTTGATGCGGCAAATAATCGCCGTTGGTGACGAGGACAACCATCAGCTCGTTGGTTTGAACCCCGATCCGGACCATAACGTGACGCAAAACACCCTGATGTTTTTGTTCATCGTAAGCAGGGATGTTTAGTTCATTCGCCAATTGTTTGACCGCGGCTACCACCCGGTCATTTTCGGGATGCTGGATGAGACAGGCATCCATGTCGATAATCTGATGGGAACCGGGCCTGTAAAATCCTGCAATGACCCGCCCGTCTTCCTGCCCAAAGGGGATCTGGGCTTTATTGCGGTATCTCCAGGGCACTTTCATGCCGATGACAGGGTGGATCGTTATATGCTGCAAGCCGCCAATCCGCTCAAAACTGGCGATCACTTGCTGACGTTTCAACCGGAGCTGTGTCTCATAGGAAAGATGTTGGGACTGGCATCCCCCGCATTCTGCAAAAACCGGGCATAACGGATCGGTCCGGTCCGGGTGTGGCTTCAGCACTTGCAACAATTCCGCCTGGCCGTAGTTCTTTTTGACCTGTGTCATTCTCGCTCTTACTTTTTCCCCGGGTACAGCCTGCGGAACGAACACGGTAAAGCCTTTAAATCTTCCTACACCCGTTCCGCTGTGTCCCTGTCCGGTGATTTCATATTCAATTACTTGACCCGGTTGTACCGGAGGTTTTTGCTTCATGTTTGCTGCTCCTTATTAAAAAACGTTCACCATCAACACAGATGAACGCCTATGGACAAAAGATCTCAAGGTGTTGGGGGAGAAGTTCAAATCTCCCGGCCAGTTTGCCTCCCCACTCCCCGTCCAAGTTTAACTTGAGCGGTTCAGAGGTGTCTACATCCAATTGCTCTGTTTGGAAATAGATAATCCGGGAGTCGTATATATGCTCCCCTTTGTACGCCAGCGCTGCCAGTTGCAGTAAGTCGGGAATGTTGGTTTTCGGAATGATTAAGACATCTAATAATCCATCACTTAAACTGGCGGAAGGTGCCAGTTTTTCAAAGCCGCCCACAGAAACGCTGTTGGCGATGATCAGGAGCAGAATGTCCGATTCCCACTGTCCGCGTGGGGTTTTGATTTGAATCGGAAACGGTTTATGCAAACTGCCCAGTTTTTCAATCGCCTTTGCATAATATGCCAGGGGGCCCATCATCGTTTTCAAGCGGCTGGGTGCTTCATATGTAACTTCGGTAATTCTGCCGGCCGCTGCCACATTGATAAAATAACGGCTTCCAATTTTCCCGATATCAATGGTGGAAGTTTTGCCGGCAGCTATTATATTACAAGCCTTACATAAATCGCGCGGCAATTTTAAGGCCCGGGCAAAATCGTTGGTCGTCCCGCCGGGGAGAATCCCCAGTTTGGGAGGGTGGGGATGACTGGCTAAGCCATTTACCACTTCATGAATCGTCCCATCACCGCCAGCGGCAATCACTGCATCAAATCCCCGCTCAGCGGCTGTCTTGGCTTCCCGGGCGGCACTCCACTGATCCTGTGTTGCCCGGCAGGATGTCTCATAGCCTGCTTGTTCCAGGCAGTCTAATATTCTGGGTAAACGCTTTTCCACAAGTTCCCGTCCAGCTGTCGGATTATAGATTAGGCGAGCACGTTTCATGCCTGCCCCCCTTTTCTCTGTGACTTTCCGAAACCGCTACTATTGATAATAGTTTACTGATGAATAATGTCAACTTCAAAGCAAACATTTATGGCTGGGGACAACTCTGTGAAAGTTGAATCATCCGGGGAGCGGCCATCTTTGCTTCTTCGCAGGGCGCCGATCGGGAACGGGACAAATCCTGCCTTCCCCCACTGGTACATACTTTCACAGAAAAAGCACCTTGTCTCTATTTTTTTCGTTTTATTTTTCTTTATGAGTTTTGCCCATAAAAAAACGACCTGTGAAGGAAGCACAGGCCGTCAATCACGGCTGTAGTTAATGAGGCAGATAAATCAACTGGAAAAGAAACAAAACGGCAAACACATAAACAAGGGGATGGACTTCCTTCCAGCGCCGTTTGGCCAGTTTCATCAAAGGATAGGAGATAAAGCCTAAAGCAATTCCCGTAGCGATACTGGAAGTGAGCGGCATGCTGAGAATTACCAAAAATGCCGGGAAAGCTTCATCGATTTTGTTCCAGTTAATGTGGCTGACATGCCCTGTCATCAACGAACCAACCACAATAAGCGCCGGTGCGGTGATCGCGGAAATACCGGAAACGGCTCCAACTAACGGGCTGAAGAAAGCGGATAATGCGAACAGAATCGCGACTACCACAGCAGTAAGTCCTGTTCTTCCTCCTGTGGCTACACCTGATGCCGATTCAATATAGGCTGATGTCGGACTTGTACCAAACATGGAACCAACCAGGGTCGCCACCGAGTCGGCAATTAATGTCCGTTGACCGCGCGGAAGCTTGTCTCCTTTCATCAGACCGGCCTGTTTCGCCACTCCGAGTACAGTGCCTGTCGTATCAAAAAGAGTTACCAGCAAAAAGGAGAAAACAACTGCATACAGGCCAAACTGGACAACGTCCCCAATCGCATCTACAGGATTCATCACGACCAGTTGATCCGGGATCGGCGGGAGGGAAACAATGCCTTTTTGGAAAGAGAGCTGTCCGGTAAAAAAAGCGACAATTCCGGTGACAACCATACCGATGAATAACGCACCGTTAATTTCAAGGGCCATACAGATCAGTGTAACCGCCAGGCCAATCAATGTGAGGAGAGACGAAGTAGAATGCAGATCACCCAGAGTAACCAGATTCGTCGGATGAGCTTTGACAAGCCCCGACAAACGCAAACCGATAAAAGCGATAAATAAACCGATCCCTGCTGTTATCGCATTCTTTAAGTTATCGGGAATCACTTCAATCAATTTGGTACGCAGCGGTGTTAAAGAAAGAATCACAAATAAGAGCCCTGACACAAATACGGCAGCGAAAGCTTCCGCGTATCCCAGCCCTTCGTGTGCCTTCATCACAGAATAGGCAAAATAAGCATTTAAGCCCATAGCGGGTGCAATCGCAATCGGATAATTGGCATAAAATCCCATGATCAATGTTCCCACGACAGTTGCAATAATAGTAGCCGTAAAACTTAGTTCAAAGGGTACACCAGCATCTGACAGAATAATCGGATTGACTACCATGATATATGACATCGTAAAAAAGGTAGTCAGACCAGCTACCAATTCTTTTTTCAGCGAGGACCCCTGTTTTTTCAACTGAAACATGGCTTCTTCCTCCAAAAATACGAATATTTATCATAACAAAGTATATAATATTCGTTTTTAACAAGATAATCAACTGTTATTTTTAACTTTATGTATGAATCCCTATATCCTTAACATGTTGGATTTACATTTGCTTTATGTACCAAAAACGCTGAAAGGACAAAACCGTGGTCAAGAAACTTTCAGGGTTAATAGGTAAAGGGTTTTATATTTGAAACAGGGAACCATTCCCCCCTGCCGGGGCAAATGAAAAGCCCAGTCCCGGGGCGGACTGGGCTGATCCGTCAAGTATCTGCGGTTTCAGGATTCCAATGTTTTAAAATCCGGCGCCGAACATGGCGTCGCAATATTTTTCGTTCAAGGGCTCCCCACAGGCTCGAAGTACCGTAATAGAGAGCGGTTGCGACTGGAGCCGACCATAAGATGAAGAGAGAGATTCCCGCCATCAGGACAAAGCTAAACTTGGTTGACCCGGACTGCATCAGATCAGCCGGAATCAGTGTAACCATGGCCGTACATCCATTGGCGACGGCGATGGCAATCGGAACAATCACCCAGGGATCAGGTAAGCCGATGCTGCTTACCCATGGCACAAGGACAGAATGAGCCGTCGGACCGAGATGAGAAAAGGTGGCATATACCGTAATTAAGACGGGAGACTGGATCAAAACATTCAAAAACATGGCAAAGGGGTTAAATTTATGTTTCCGCATCAGCTTTGGCGTTTCCTCTGCCAGTGCTTCCCTGGTTCCGGTCCATGTTTTCTGCAATTCTGCCGCTTTCCGGGAGAAGACAAACTGATTGGCCGCCAGATGGGACTGGCGTACAGAGATGGGAATCAGACAAATTCTGACCAGAATCGTAAACAAAATAACAGCGATGCCCCAGTCACCGACCCAATGCTCCAGGCCGGTAAAGACAGGCTGAAAATAGTGGCTGAGTGTCTGAAAAAAGTTATCCATCAACATTCTTTCCCCCTTGTTTTATGAAGTTCAAACAAAGAGGAAGGAATGGTCTCCTTCATCGTCAGCGTTTCCCATCCGCAGGCGGGTTTTCGCGATGATCCACAGCCTGGGGTGTAACATTGGGGAGACGTGAGAGATTTTTTTATATTGTAAAAGATCGCAGTTTTTATACCAGAAGTGAGAGGACCTGGCATTCACGCAAACTACGATGATAGCAGCAAACGCTGCAACAAAAAGAATCATCCACCCCAATGATGGGGTCCAATCCAGTTCCATGCCCTCTCACCCCGCTTTCGTTGATAAAAATATCATATCATATGGGCCTGTTTTACTGGAAGATACAATTCAACGGCGTTATAAATTGCGGGCAATCCATATGGAAAAGCCCTCCGGTCGGGACGGAGGGCTTTCATCTATACAGCTTCCTTGTTTGATATTTCCTCATTAACCACTGCTTCGATCCAGCGTGAAATCAGCGGGCTGGGAAGATATGTTTTTCCAGTGTATACATAATCTAAGCCTTCCATCCGTGACGGGAGAACTTTCCTTGTAAAATATCCTTCGCTGAGGAAAAGCGGAAGGACGAGGACACGGTTG
Organism: Paenactinomyces guangxiensis; assembly: GCF_016055185.1. Lineage (GTDB taxonomy): Bacteria > Bacillota > Bacilli > Thermoactinomycetales > Thermoactinomycetaceae > Paenactinomyces > Paenactinomyces guangxiensis. Next base: position 26,790 of record NZ_JAECVR010000018.1, on the reverse strand, counting down.
TTGCGGCTGCATTCACTTAATCGCCGGTGCAGATTATCCGGGTGTATGGTAGCAAGTACTGCATCGGAAAATCCCAATTTCCGGCGGATCTGTTTGGCGAGGCTGTCCATCCCCTTTTCCCAGAGTTGCTTAAATCCTTCCACATCACTGCCGTGACCGACCAGAAGAATGACCTCTTCAGCCGGATTGACGCTCATCTCTCCGGCCCGCTCCACGAGAATGTCGCTGATCAACGGATGGTCATCCATAGCCGGACACAAGCGGACTTTGGCATTTATCTCAAATGGCTCTTCCTCTACCTCCACTTTCGGATGCTGATTCAGGCCGAGGAGATAGCTGATTTCTTCAATATGAGTGCTCCCGGACGATACAAACAAAGGAACCGCAATGACTTCAGTGACACCCTGTTCCTCCAGTTCTTTGATCCCGTCAGGGATGGAACGCCCTTCTACCATTTCCAGAAAGGCAGTTGCCACCGGGTAGTCCAGTTGGACTTGTTTTACTGCCTGGTCCACAAGTTCCACCCAATCCTGTTTGCTGGAACCATGGGCAATCACGAGTACTCCACGATGTTTCAAGGATTTCACCTCCACGCGCTTCCCTTGTTTATTGTATCACAAGTGGCTGCTTGAAACGTTTAACGTTTTTTCAAACGTTGATAGGTCTGCCAGGCGATAAAAGCAAAAAAAATGCTGACGATTCCGCTTAAGAGGCTGGTCCTGAAGATAAATAAGTTGGCAATCCCATCAGCAATCAACAGCAGAATCACTAATAGGTATACGTTTCGGGAAAACGGCTTTCTGCGAAATTCAAACAAGGTAACAAAAAAATAAAGTGCGATCAGGAGAAAATGCACTGCGACTGCCGGAGAATTCCCGAAAAATAAATAGTAAATACCGAAACCGAGAAACAAAACGATAACTAGGATATAAAACAGTTGCAACGGTCAACCTCCTCTGGCTGCTTCATCTAAAAAGGAGCCCGCCCCATCAGGGACGAGCCGGATATTGATAACATCCACTATAGACCAATCTGTTCCCGAATCAGCTGGTTGACCATCTGTGGATTAGCTTTTCCTCTGGTCGCTTTCATTACCTGTCCAACCAAAAACCCCAGCGCCCGATCTTTTCCGTTTTTCAAGTCTTCGATTGATTTCGGGTTAGCCGCCAGCACCTTGGCCACTTCTTCTTTTAACTGGCCTTCATCACTGATCTGCACCAAACCTTTTTCTTCGACAATTTGGCCCGGCCCTTTTCCGCTTTCCAGCATTTCCTTAAATACTTTTTTGGCAATTTTGCTGCTGATGGTACCTTTTTGGATCAGTCGGATCATCTCCGCCAAATGGCGCGGGGGAAACCGGACGTCTGAAATTTCTTTGCCCTCTGCATTCAGATATCCAAGTAGATCACTAGTGATCCAGTTGGAGGCCAGTTTAGGGTCTGCCTTTTCCGCTACCGTTTCCTCATAGAAATCAGCAACCGCTTTGGATGCGGTCAAGATGCCGGCATCGTAGTCGGACAGCCCAAAAGTGCGGGTATATCTTTCTTTGCGGGCATCCGGAAGCTCGGGAATGGAAGAGCGGATCTCCTCTTTCCATGATTCATCAATATGGAGGCGAACCAGATCCGGCTCCGGGAAGTAGCGGTAATCATGTGCTTCTTCCTTACTTCGCATCAACTTGGTTTTGTTCTGATCTTCCAGCCAGCGCAACGTTTGTTGGACAATGGTTTCCCCGCGGTCCAACAGCTCTGCCTGGCGATTTTGTTCATACTCCAGAGCTCTCTCCACATTGCGGAAGGAGTTGAGGTTTTTCATCTCTGTTTTGGTGCCAAACCGGTCAGAGCCGACAGGTCGCAAGCTGATGTTTGCATCACAGCGCAAAGAGCCCTCTTCCATCTTCACATCGGAAACACCGGTATATTGAATGATCGTTTTCAGCTTCTCAAGATAAGCTTTCGCTTCAGCCGGGGAACGCATATCGGGTTCAGACACGATTTCGATCAAAGGAACTCCCACCCGGTTGAAGTCGACAAGAGAGCCCTCTCCGTTTTCCATATGGTTTAGTTTCCCTGCATCCTCTTCCAGATGTACACGGGTGATTCCAATCCGTTTTTTCTCTCCCCCGACTTCTATCTCAATCCAGCCTTTTTGCCCGATGGGTTGATCGTACTGGGAGATTTGGTATGCCTTTGGCGAATCGGGATAAAAGTAGTTTTTCCTGTCGAATTTACTGTATTCGGCGATCTCACAGTTGAGGGCCATCGCCGCTTTCATGGCGAAATTGACAGCTTCCCGGTTTAACACAGGGAGGACTCCCGGGTGTCCCAGGCAAACCGGGCAGGTGTGGGTATTGGGAGGTGCGCCGAATTCGGTGGAACATCCGCAAAAGATTTTTGTTTTGGTTGATAGTTCGACATGTACTTCCAGTCCAATCACTGTTTCATATTTACTCATGCACGCACCCCTCCCATCGGTGGAACTGGTAAGCGCTCCGTTGCCTGCTCATAAGCATGGGCAACCCGCAAAACAGTTGATTCGTCAAAAGCTTTTCCAATGATCTGCAAGCCGACAGGAAGTCCGTCCGCCAGCCCGCAGGGAACACTAATCGCCGGAAGACCGGCCAGGTTCACAGGGATGGTGCAAATATCATTCACATACATCGTAAGCGGATCATCCACCTTTTCACCAATCTTAAAAGCAGTTGTAGGAGTGGTTGGTCCGATCACCACATCGTAGCCGGCAAAAATGTTTTCAAAATCTTGCCGGATCAATGTACGCACTTTTTGGGCTTTTAAATAATAAGCATCATAATATCCTGAGCTTAAAGCGTATGTTCCCAGCATAATACGGCGTTTTACTTCAGCTCCAAAGCCCTGGCTGCGCGTTTCCAGGTACATGTCCAGCAGATTGCTTCCTTCTTTGCGGACTCCGTAGCGAACCCCGTCGTAACGCGCCAGGTTGGAGGAGGCTTCAGCCGGGGCGAGCAGATAATAAGTAGCAACCGCATAATTGGCATGAGTCAGAGAAACTTCCTCTACTACTGCCCCCATTTTTTGCAAGGTGGCGAGAGCTTCTTTGATGCGTTCACGAACCCCTTCATCAATACCTTCGCCCATCATTTCCTTTGGTACGGCAATGCGCAAACCGGTTACATCTCCTGTAAGGGCAGACAGGTAATCCGGCACCTCTACATCGGCAGAGGTTGAATCTTTCGGATCATAACCGGCCAGCACTTGTAAGGCATAAGCTGCGTCCTCTACATTTTTGGTGAGCGGCCCAATCTGGTCAAGCGAAGAGGCAAAAGCGACCAGACCATAACGGGAAACACGCCCGTAGGTAGGTTTTAAGCCGACCACGCCACAGAAAGCAGCCGGCTGGCGAATCGAGCCGCCGGTATCGGAACCGAGAGCAAAATAAACTTCTCCTGCGGCCACAGCTGCTGCCGATCCCCCGCTGGAGCCCCCCGGGACCCGCTCCAAATCCCATGGGTTATAGGTGAAATGAAAGCCGGAGTTTTCCGTCGATGAACCCATTGCAAACTCATCCATATTCATCTTGCCCACAGTTACCGCCTGGGCCTCGGCCAGCTTGTCAACTACGGTAGCGTTATAGATCGGCTGGTAGTTGGCCAGGAGTTGACTCGCACAAGTGGTTGTCAATCCTTCCGTACAGATGTTATCTTTCACTCCGACGGGCAGGGCAGCGAGCAATCCCCTCTCCCCGGAGCCGGAAAGCTGCTGATCCAGCGCTTCTGCACTTTTTCTCGCACCTTCGGCATCAACCGTCAAAAAGGCCCGGACCTGTCCGTCTACTTTTTCAATCTGCGCAAGAGATTCCTCAACAAGGTCACGTGCAGAGATTTCACGGCGAGCCAAACGCTTATGTATTTCTTTTAACGATTCACGAAGCAGCGACATGTTTCTCCCCCTTATTCTTCAAATACAGGTGGTACGCGGAACATACCTTCTTTTTGATCCGGTGCATTGGCTAAAGCTTTTTCCCGTGGTATAGAAGGTCCCACCTCGTCTTCACGAAGCACATTGGCCATTGGCAGCACATGGCTGGTTGGCTCCACATTTTCAGTATCCAGCTCGTTCAGCTTCTCTGCAAACCCGAGAATATCATTCAGTTGGCCGGTAAATTGATCCGCTTCCTGATCAGTCAGTTTTAAACGTGCCAAACCGGCTACTTTCCGTACTTGTTCTTTGGAAATTGTCATGCTTGTTTCACCTCCGAGGTTCATAGATTCGTCTGTCAGGCCTGTCAGAAACCACAACTCCAGTTTGCCCAATCAATTCTTATCACAGTATAGCACAAAAGAAGCTGATTTCCTTACCTTCCTCTATATACTTCGATTGTTATTCCAATTTTGCACCGGTTCTGCCCTGCTGGTCATCCGTTTTCCGCTTTGAGTGTCCCCGCTCCTCCTCTAATTTTTTGTCCATATTATGAATAATTTCAGGTATAATGAATAAAACACTTCACATTTGTAGAAAGGCAGGTAGATGGAGATGAAGAACCGCTGGCTCTCATATCTGGTCTGGGCAGGAATTTCTGCACTGGGCGCCGCCGGCTTTGCTGTTCTTGCCTTGTACCGGGGTGAATCGGTAAACGCTCTCTGGCTTCTTGTTGCAGCTACTTGTACTTATGCGATTGGTTATCGATTTTACAGCCGTTTTATGGCAAGAAAAGTTTTTGAATTGGATGATAATCGGAAAACTCCGGCAGAAGTTCACAATGACGGAAAAGACTTTGTCCCTACAAACAAATGGATTCTGTACGGCCATCATTTTGCCGCGATTGCCGGAGCCGGTCCGCTGGTTGGCCCCATTTTGGCCGCACAGATGGGTTACCTTCCGGGAACCCTGTGGATTGTGGTCGGTGTCGTCCTCGGCGGGGCTGTCCAGGACTTTATCATTTTGTTCGGCTCGATGCGCCGCAACGGAAAGTCACTCGGCGACATGGCCCGGGAAGAGATCGGACCTGTCGGCGGATTTACTGCACTCTTTGCTATTTTGGGAATTATGATTATTTTATTGGCAGTATTGGCGCTTGTAGTTGTCAAAGCACTGGCTGACAGCCCGTGGGGGATGTTTACCATCGCCATGACTATCCCCATCGCACTGTTCATGGGAATCTACATGCGCTATATCCGGCCGGGAAAAGTACTGGAAACATCTTTGATCGGCTTTGTGCTGCTGCTCGTTTCCCTTTATGCCGGCCAATATGTAGCAGAGCACCCCACTCTGGGGCCATTGTTCACCCTTGAAGGAACCACCATTGCCTGGTTAATGATTATATACGGATTTATTGCATCTGTGATTCCGGTTTGGCTGCTGCTGGCACCGCGTGATTATCTGAGTACCTTCCTGAAGGTGGGAACCATTTTTGCTCTGGCACTGGGAATTTTGTTTGTCATGCCGGATTTGAAGATGCCCGCTTTCACAAAATTTATTGACGGTACAGGCCCTGTCTTTGCCGGTAACCTGTTTCCGTTCGTCTTCATCACCATTGCCTGTGGCTCCATTTCCGGCTTCCATGCCCTGGTCTCTTCAGGCACCACACCGAAAATGATCGCCCGGGAGTCCCATGCCCGGATGATTGGTTACGGCGGGATGTTAACCGAATCTTTTGTCGGAATAATGGCCTTGATCGCTGCATGTGTGTTAACCCCGGGAGTCTATTTTGCGATGAACAGCCCGGCTGCCGTGATCGGGACGGATGTGGCAAGCGCCGCCGCGGCAGTATCCAACTTCGGATTTAAGATTACACCGGAAGAACTGACAAACCTGGCCAAATCGATCGGTGAAACATCGATTCTCTCCCGTACCGGCGGAGCACCTACACTGGCCGTGGGAATGGCTTTTATCTTCTCCAGCTTTACCAGCGATTCCCTAATGGCATTCTGGTACCACTTTGCCATCTTGTTTGAAGCTGTATTCATCCTGACCACCATCGACGCAGGGACCCGGGTAGGGCGTTTCATGCTTCAGGACTTGCTCGGGCGATTCTCTCCGGCACTGGGCCGAACCGAATCCTATCCCGCCAATATATTCGCCAGTGCTGTTATTGTAGCCGGATGGGGTTATTTCCTGTATCAAGGGGTGATTGACCCGTTAGGCGGTATTAACACCCTGTGGCCCCTCTTCGGGATTGCCAACCAGATGCTGGCAGTGGTTGCACTGGTAGTCGGCACAACCATCCTCATTAAGATGGGTAAAACCATTTACTCCTGGATCACCATTGCTCCGCTTGTCTGGTTAACAACAGTGACCATGACCGCAGGCTGGCAAAAGCTGTTCCATGAAGATGCGAGCATCGGCTTCCTGGCTGCTGCCGAAAAATATCAAGCTGCCATTCAAGCAGGAAATGTGATCGGTCCTGCCAAATCCCTTGAAGAGATGGAACGGATCGTTTTCAATAACCAGATTGACGCTGTCCTGACGGCGATCTTCATGCTTTTGGTGGTTGTGATTATCGTCGATGCCGCCCGCGTCTGGTATAAAATCCTGGTTAAAAAAGAAAAGCTTCCCTTGCAGGAATCGGCATATGTTCCACATCAACCGGGTACGATTGGAGGGTAACCGATGAACAAAAGAAACTTTTCCTGTCCCCGGTGGAAGAAACCGTTCCGGGCCATTGCCCATTATCTGAATGAGATGGCCGGTGTACCCAATTACGAAAGGTATCTGGAACATTTCCAAAAGAACCATCCCGGAGAAAAACCTTTAAGTGCAAAGGAATTTCACCGTCGTGCAAACGATGAAAAATACGGGGGCGGCAACATACGCCGCTGTTGCTAATCAAAAAGGATGTCCAAATGATGGGCATCCTTTTTGTTAACATGAAACGGGGAATCGTTGTACAATTATTGGTTTGCTTGGCTGCTTTCTTTTGACACCGGCGGAGTGTCCGGCTGAACTGCCTTCTGTATATGGCCCGGTGTTTGGGAGGGTTCCTGCTTTTTCCCGGAATCATCCTCCAGCAACCCGTTGGTCGCTTTTTTGAACTCTCGTATAGATTTTCCCAGGGCCCGCCCAAGTTCCGGCAACTTTTTCGGACCAAACAAAATCAGTGCCACTCCGATAATAAGCAGCCATTCTACACCGTTAATGCTCAATTGTTCCCCCTCCTTTATGCAAAGGGACACTTGCTCACATTTCTATTAGCTATTATACACTGATTCCCGGCTTCATCCGCAAAGAATTGTTAACAATGGGAGAAACCATTTCCTGCATTTTTCCATGAAAATGTATATACAAAAAAGACGATGCCCTCGTACAGGCACCATCCGTTTATGCAGTCTCACATATATTCTTTTGATTAAGCGGCTGTGGTTGTCTCTTCTTCTTCTTTACCTTTCTCTCCCTTTGCCACAATGACCGCTACACAAGCGTCCCCTGTAATGTTGGTCGCTGTCCGGCTCATGTCGAGCAGGCGGTCAACCCCTAACACAATGGCAATCCCCTCAACCGGCAGACCGACCGTTTGCAGAACCAGCGTCAGCATAATCAGGCCCGCGCCGGGTACCGCAGCTGTACCGACAGAAGCAAGTGTAGCCGTCAGGATAATCATAAGCTGCTGCTCAAGTCCCAGCGGGATACCATACAATTGTGAGATAAAGATCGCAGCAACCCCCTGCATGATGGCGGTACCGTCCATATTGATGGTCGCGCCCAGCGGGAGAACGAAGCTGCTGATCGATTTGGGAACTTTAAAGTCCTTCTCCACTACATCCATGGTAACCGGTAAAGTAGCGGCACTGCTGCTCGTTGTAAAGGCAACTTCCATCGCCCGGCCCATCGATTTGAAAAATTTAACCGGGTTATATTTGGCAAGCACAGTGAGCAAAGTACTATATGTGACTAACATATGAATCAGCAGGGCCAGAAGCAGAGTCACCATGTACCACGCCATCGAGCCGATCAAGTCAATGCCCGCTTCCCCGACTGCCCTGGCCATCAGGGCAAAAGCCGCATACGGGGCAGTTGCCATGATAATCGTTACCAGTTTCAGCATGATTTCATTACCTTGATCGATAAACTCCCGTACACGGACTACTTTATCCTTCAGCAAGGCCATGCCGATTCCAAACAGCAAAGCAAAGAAGATAATTTGCAGCATATCTGCGTTCGCCATGGCTTGCACCGGATTTTCCGGTACAATATTTACCAGGGTATCCATCACACTCGGTGCCTTTTCAATTTCAGGCTTTTCCGCTGATTTGGCGATATCGGTGCCGACACCCGGCTGGATCACATTAGCGAGAATCAGTGCGAAAGTAATCGCGACCGCGGTGGTAAACAAATATAAAACGATGGTTTTTACACCAATCCGGCCCAATTTTTTGGGGTCGGCAATTCCTGCCGCACCGGAAGCCAGCGAGAAAAAGACCAGTGGAACAACAATCATTTTAATTGCCTTAATAAACAACTGACTCGCCGGATCGAATAAATATTCATTGAGCGGCTTAAATACATTGGGGAAGTAAAGGTTTAAAACAACCCCGACAATAAGACCAAGAATAATACCAATTAAGATTTTAGCTGTCAGAGAAAGTTTCTTCATAAACTCACACCTTTCTGTTAGAGGGTTGGCAGTGTCCTAAAGGTTCTTTATAACATGGATCCATACATGATTTCCAATAATCACGGCATCGAAGAATAGAATGAAAGCGGTTACTTGACTATAAGTATACTTCTTGTAAAGACTTTCCTCAACAAAAAGAAAATTGCAGCTTAAAGATCTTTTTCCCGCGGTTACAATACCCCCTAACAAAATTTTTTGAAAATAAATCACTAATCATTACTTTACATCAATATTTTACTAGGTACAATATATAGTTTCGTAAAAAAGTTGTCAAGTTTTGCTGAATGCCATTACCTGGCGAGCGCGCAAAAGAGACAACAATAATTTTTTCCCTCTTTCCTGTGCTTATAAACCACTTTTTACAGCAGTAGAAATGTTGTCATTGCCGAATGGGTGCCGGTCTAAACCTTTTAAAAAAATCCATTTTCCGAGCGTCAAAAATCCCCCTTGGAGAAATTACAAGGGGGATATTGAGATAGAGCCAATATCTGTTTCTTTTTCTGTTTTATTACAATTGCTCAGATACCAGTTTGGCCTGGGTGAAGAGCAGGAGGTAATCGCGTCCACCCGCTTTGGAGTCGGTTCCGGACATGTTGAAACCGCCAAATGGATGGACGCCTACCAGTGCGCCGGTACATTTGCGGTTGAAGTAAAGGTTGCCCACAAAGAATTCGTCGCGCGCTTTTTCCAATTTTAAGCGGTCACGGCAAATAACTGAACCGGTCAGCCCAAACTCGGTGTTGTTAGCGATTTCAAGGGCATGATCAAAATCTTTCGCTTTGATAAAGGCCAGAACGGGGCCGAAGATCTCTTCCTGGGCAATGCGCGCTTTCGGGTCAACATCGGCAAAGACAGTTGGCTGAATGAAGTAGCCGTTTCCTTCTGCTTTGCCGCCACCGGTCATCAAGCGGCCTTCTTTTTTGCCGATCTCGATGTATTCAAGGATTTTGTTGTAAGCCTTGTCATCGATCACAGGACCCATGTCGATTCCCAGTGTTTTGGCCTCGCCCACTTTCAGCTCGTTTGTCTTCTCCACAACTTTATTTAAAACTTCATCATATACATTTTGGTGGATAATGGCCCGGGAACAGGCAGAGCATTTTTGGCCGGAAAAACCGAAGGCGGATTTTACAATAGCTTCTGCTGCCAAATCCAGATCTGCATCTTCATCGACCACGATGGAGTCTTTTCCACCCATTTCGGCGACAACACGTTTGATCCATTTTTGGCCCGGAGCCGTTTTCGCTGCCTGTTCATTGATGCGCAAGCCTACCTCACGGGAGCCGGTAAAGGCAATAAAACGTGTCATTGGATGTTTCACCAGGTATTCTCCCACAACAGAACCGGGTCCGGGAACATAGTTAACGACACCGTCCGGCAGTCCGGCATCCTGTAAAATCTCCATAAACTTCGCGGCAATGACATTGGTCGGGGTTGCCGGTTTTAAAACAACTGTATTTCCTGAAACAAGTGCTGCTGTCGTCATACCGACCATAATAGCCAGTGGGAAGTTCCACGGCGGAATCACAACGCCTACACCGAGCGGTATATAGGTCAGGTTGTTATCCTCACCGGGAATGCGGGTCAGTGGCTGGCGTTCGCTTAAGCGGATCATCTCACGGCCATAGAATTCCATAAAGTCGATCGCTTCAGCGGTATCAGCATCTGCTTCCGGCCAGCTCTTACCGGCCTCATGCACCATCCAGGCAGAGAATTCATGCTTTCTGCGGCGCAGGATGGCTGCCGCTTTGAAGAGAACGCGCGCACGTGCAGCCGGATCTGTTTTTTTCCAGGTGGCAAACGTTTCAACAGCGGTTTGCATCGCTTTTTCTGCCAGTTTTTCATCTGCTTCAGAGATGATTCCAATCACTTCATCAACATTGGACGGGTTGATAGATTTCACCTTGTTCCCCGTTTTGATCCGCTCACCACCGATGATCAGGTCATATTCTTTGCCCAGCTCAGATTTCACCTTATTTAAAGCCGCTTCAAAGGCCAGCCGGTTTTCTTCCTTTGAAAAATCTGTAAAAGGTTCATTTCTAAATTCGATCATAAAAAAATCCCCCTTGTTGGCTTTTTGAGGCATGGTTGTCCCCCAGCCATTGTAACTTACCGGACAGGAGAACTTCAATTGGAGTCTGCTCCTATTGTTTATTTTTCCTAAGATACGTATAATGAAAACGGTTTTTTAATCTGTCATCTATATATTCTAAAGAAAGTGAGGGATGGGGAATGTCCTTATCTCGCAAAGCTGTTTTAACTCTGGCCGGAAATCGGGCCGTTACTTCTCTCGTATCCAAATATGGAATGAAATGGGGAGCGGCACGTTTTGTAGCCGGTGAAACATTAGACCAGACCATTGAGACGGTGAAAAAAATTAATGCAGACGGCCTTTTGGTGACTTTAGACCATCTCGGCGAAAGCGTTTCCAACCGGGAAGAGGCACTTGAAGCGACACAGGCAGCACTGGATATCTTTGATGCGATTGAGGAATCGGGGGTTATTTCCAATGTATCAGTAAAATTAACCCAGCTCGGCCTCGATATTGACAAGGATTTCTGTCTGGAAAATATGGACCGGATCACCGCCAAAGCGAAAGAAAAGAACAATTTTGTCCGCATCGATATGGAAGATTCCCCACGGCTCCAGGTAACGATTGATATCTTCAACACACTGGTGGATAAATACGGGAAAGAACATATCGGCCTGGTTATCCAATCCTATCTGTACCGTTCCGAAAACGATGTTCTGGCCCTCGGCAAGAAAAATGTAAATTTACGCATTGTCAAAGGGGCATACAAAGAACCTGCCGAAGTGGCATTTCCAAACAAAAAAGATGTTGATGACAACTATGTCAAACTGGTGAAACTCCATCTGCAAAACGGTTGTTACACCGCCATTGCCACACACGACGAAACGATCATCAATCTGCTGAAAGACTGGCTGAAAGAGAAGCAGATCCCCGACAATCTCTACGAATTTCAAATGTTATACGGAGTTCGCAATGAACTGCAACGGCAACTGGTCAGGGAAGGGTATAAGGTGCGTGTATATACGCCATACGGAAAAGACTGGTATCCCTACTTTACCCGCCGGATCGCAGAACGTCCGGCAAACGCACTCTTTGTGTTAAAAAGCTTCTTCCAAAAATAGAAATCTGCTTTTTTGAAGGAGAGCACTGCTCCCCTTCTGCCAGTCCTATTGACGGTATATTAAGAAATATTTAAGGGGAAAAAGACCATGCAGAAAACCGCACTGATCACAGGCGCTTCATCCGGGATTGGTGAAGCTTTCGCCTGGCAACTGGCCAAAAAAATGGACATCGTGATACTGGTGGCCCGGAGGGAAGACCGCCTGAAGAAAATGGCTGAACGGATCACTGCAACGGGTGGGCGTGCCAGGATTCTCGCTGCCGATTTGACCGACAGGGCCGGTTTGCAACAAGTGGTCAACTATATTGAGGAAAACCGCATTGACCTGTTGGTGAACTGCGCCGGGACGGGGCTTTACGGTCAGGTTAGCCGCACTGATCCGGAAGAGGAACAGCAAATGATCCAATTAAACGTGAACGCACTCGTCCGCCTTACCCGGGCAGTTTTGCCGCAGATGCTTGAGCGGAATGAGGGCGGCATTATTCAGGCAGGGTCGATTCTTTCTTTTTACCCTTCTCCGTATATGTCTGCCTATGCCGCCACCAAATCGTTTGTCCTCTCCTACAGTGAAGCACTGGCTGCGGAATTGCGGCAAACGGGGGTAAAAGTGTCCGTCCTGTGCCCCGGCAGTACGGAGAGTGAATTTGCCGCCCGTGCCGGTTTTAAACAGTCCCGCACAAGCTCCGCCGAACAAGTTGCCCGCATTGCCATTAAAGGCTATGAAAAAGGAATCACGGTTATCACTCCCGGCTTTTTCAACCGGCTGATGTCTCAGCTTCCCAGATTTCTTCCCCGCCGTCTCCTGACCCGAATCATGGCAAGATTATTTCACAACCGGAATTAAGCTTTCCTCCTTCCTCCTCCGCCTGAATCCCGCTCTCCATTATCTCCTGTGGCACAGGTCTATCGTAATCTTTTTCCATCTGTTGTATAATACTAAGAAATTTATTTGATGAGGGGAGTCTTCACTCATGTCTGAACAGCTTCAGCACGAAATCCTCTCTTTGCTGGAGGAAGATTCGCGGCTGGATCAAGAGCAAATCGCTCATATGCTGGGTGAAAGCAAAGAAAACGTAGCACAAACGATCCAAGAATTGCAGGAAAAAGGCGTAATTGTCAAATATGGAGCAGTGATCAACTGGCAAAAGTCCGGAAAGCAAAGAGTGTCGGCTTTGATTGACGTAAAAGTGACCCCGCAACGCGGATACGGCTTTGATGCGCTGGCAAAGCGGATCTATCTTTTTCCCGAAGTTCGTAGTGTTTATCTGATGTCCGGGGCTTATGATTTATCGGTCGCGCTGGAAGTTGATTCGATGGAGGCAGTGGGACGCTTCGTCGAGAAGCTGGCAACACTTGATTCAGTTGTTGCAACCACGACCCACTTTGTGCTGAAAAAGTATAAAGAAGACGGGGTTATTTTAGACGATCCGGAAACAGACCAGCGGTTGGTGATCAGCCCATGAACCTGGAAGAAAAGCTGTCACCGGTCGTTCGCAATCTGGCCCCATCGGGGATTCGCCGCTTCTTTGACCTGGTCAATCAAAAACCGGATGCCATCTCCCTCGGTGTCGGTGAACCGGACTTTGTCACCCCCTGGCATGTGCGTGAAGCCTGTGTTGCCTCATTGGAAAAAGGGATGACTACTTATACCTCCAATCAGGGGATGCCCGAACTTGTCCGGGCCATTTGCAAATACTTACACCAACGCTTTTCTCTTTCCTATCACGACCGGGAAGTTCTGGTTACATTTGGCGCTAGTGAAGCGATTGACCTCGCTTTGCGCACAGTAATCTCTGCCGGAGATGAAGTGTTGATTCCGGAGCCCTGTTATGTTTCCTATACCCCCTGTGTGCAACTGGCCGGAGGGAAGCCGGTTCCCGTGTCCACCTCTGCCCAACACGGATTTAAGCTGCGTGCGGAGAGCCTGGCGAAAGCGATTACCCCTCGGAGCAAAGTGCTTATTCTCTGTTATCCAAACAATCCGACCGGTGCGATTATGAGTAAAGAGGACCTTGCCCCGATTGTGGAATTAGCCAAAAAGCATGAACTTATTGTCATATCTGATGAAATCTATGCTGAATTAACTTATCACGGAGAACATACATCCATCGCTTCATTTCCGGGTATGAAAGAACACGTTATTCTGATAAGCGGCTTTTCCAAAGCTTTTGCCATGACCGGATGGCGGATCGGCTATGTGGCGGCCCCGGACACACTGCTGTCGGGAATGCTGAAAATCCATCAGTATACCGCACTCTGTGCTCCCATTACCAGCCAGGTTGCAGCGCTGGAAGCTCTGACTAACGGGATGGAAGAATGCCTGGCAATGGCTTCCCAGTATGACCGCCGCAGACGCCTGGTGGTAAAAGCGTTTCAAGATATGGGCTTAACATGCCCGGATCCTCAGGGTGCTTTTTATGTATTTCCATCGATTGAAGCGACAGGGCTGGATGCTCAAATGTTTGCCGAAGAGCTTCTCTATGAAGAGTCGGTTGCAGTCGTTCCCGGAAATGTATTCGGTCCAAGCGGCAGAGGCCATATCCGTTGTTCCTATGCCACTTCCATCGAACGTCTGGGTGAAGCGTTGACACGGATTGAGCGGTTTGTGAGAAAAAAGAGAGAACAGCTGCCCAAACACTCCCATGCTTAAAAAAACGGGAATCCCGGCAAATTGTGACGGGGTTCCCACTTTTTCCATTCTAAAGGATGCATCATCTCTGGCAGCCGCGCATGAACAACAAACGAGGTCAGAAAAGACAGAAACCAACTTCTAATAATCACCCCCCCTCCTTCATATGTATATGTTGCACCAATTCTTTACAAATGCCCGTGATGAAGGAGGTACATCAGCTTGAACAGTTATGAGCAAGCTTTGGTATTTGAACAAAACTTCTGGCTTCCTGTGCTGAGAGACCATTCCGAATTTATTCTTACCGCCTTGTCCGCCAAAGAAGAAAATGAAGCAGAACAAGCAGAGTCATATGTAAATCTGTTTGAAAACCTGATCCAGACCCGCAGTACCGACTTAGACGCATCCTGCCGGGCTGCCACCGGCCTGAGGAAGTTTAAGCTTCATCTGCTGCGCCGTTTGCTGAAGGAGGACATCGCTTTTAACTTAACCCCTACTTTTATCAATCACATGCTGAATGAAATTGATGAATATTTGCGGATCTTATCCTGCCTTATGGAAGGAAAAGTTCCTCCGCTCCTCCATCCGCTTCATCACCATCTTCTCTGGCTGCCGGATGCCTCGGGCCACGCAACAGCCATTGATGCAGAGTTAGACGGAGTCGAAAAAAAATGGAAAGAAAAAAGCAGGCAGTTTTCCCGCCATTTTGATGTGTTCTATTTAAAATCGGTTGAACTGGCAGGTTACCTCAGGACAAAGATGAACCGTTTCCCGGCGCTCTCACGATTTAATCGGGAAGTGGAGTTGGAAATTATTTTATTCCAGAAGTTTTTGAAGGAATTGGAAGAGTTAAGGCTCAGCAAAGAAGTACTGGGCACCATCGCCCCCCTGATGGCTGATCATATGTACCGGGAAGAATGTTACTATCTCATTAAGCTCGCTCAGGTTTCAGAGGTTAAACAACCCAAATGCAGTCCGCACCCATAAGCAAAAGGCCGGTCTCACTTGAACTGGTCAAGAGTATGTAGACAAAAAATTAAAGCCTCGTTAAGCACTCATTCGATAAGGATAGGTGCTTGGTTTTTCAGCTTCATTTGTGGACGTTGATGGTTATGAAAGCATGTATGAGCTTTAATTGCATGTAGCAGTTCTTCCGGGCTTTTAGGACGATAGTCTGTATACAATTCATTCTTAAACCATCCGAAAAAGCTCTCGACAGGTGCATTGTCAAGGGGAGTTCCTTTTCTTGACATACTCTGCTTAATGCCATACTGTTTAAGCAGTAGTGTATATGCTTTTGATGTGTACTGGCTGCCTTGATCTGAGTGGATCGTGGTGGTACCCGTCACATCTTTTTTTCTTTTTGTAAGCAATCTTTTCAGTGGTCGGATCACAAGCTGCAAGTCATTGCGATCGCTAACCTCATATTCGAGAATTTCATTGTTATACAAGTCCAGGAAAACACTCATATATTGAACCTTTCCACGGCTGTATAGGTAAGTTACATCCGTAGTGATTTTCTCTAAAGGACGAGTTGCCTGGAAATCTCGGTTGAGAAGATTGGGGAATATTTGATGCACACCTCCAACCTCATAGTTGCGCTTTCTCCGAACCCTGGACTGAATGTCGAGTTTTTGCATACAACGTAACACGCGTTTGTCACTCATGTTCCAACCAGTATCCTTGCGAATCCGATCAGCAACACGACGGTACCCAAAGCTGGGTCTTACGGAATGCACGGCCTTGACCCTGTTCATAAGATCCTTTTCCTCAAGCTGCCAACGATTCAATCTTCCCTTTCTGCATAACCATTTGTAATAGCCTGAGCGGGATACCCCTGCCATCTTGCAGAGATCCTCAATGCAAAACTCTTTTCTTAGCTCATGGATACATTCGTACAAAATCCCCTTCATCACCTTTACTTGAACTTTGCATCCCCCCTTAGAAACTCTTGGAGCTTTTTTAGACGCAGATTCTCCAACCTCAGCTTAGCGTTTTCGTACTTGAGTCGCTCAAGTTCCGAAGAGAAGTTGGTCTTGGGTCTACCCATCCCCAACGTCCCCTTTGGTCTTCCTTTGGCCTTTGGTTTTAGCCCTTCGGCTCCTTGCTCAAGATAGATAGTACGCCAATTTCTAATTAGCCTGGGTTCAAGCTGATGCTCAACTGCTAGAACATTGACTGATATACCTTCGATTAAATGTTCTTCAACTATCTGTACCTTAAATTCCTGGGAATGTTTCCTGTGACGTGACCCTTTTTTGGACATAAAAATCCCCCCTATGAAGACAAGTTCTTTAAAGGCTTTAATTTACCTGTCTACATAGAGGGTATCAGTTCAAATTCCCCGGCTATCACTGTTCCTCTTTCACAGAAAACCCTCATAATCCGGCAACCCAGAGATGAAAGTTATGTCTGACTCTAAACTCTTCTCTCCAACAAATCCTTCAGTGATGTTTGATCCAGTACCTCTGCTATCGTATCACGAACTTTTGCCCATAAGGGTTGCAGAAGACAGCCGGGCTCCAGCTCGCACGGCTCATACTGGCTCACACTGACACAAGGCATCGGGGCAAGCGGCCCTTCCAACTGCCGGATCACTTCACCGATCATGATTTCATCGGGCGGAACCCGCAAAGAATATCCGCCATTTACCCCTCGCTTACTCTTTAACCAGCCGAGCAACTTCAATTGCAGTAAAATTTGTTCCAGGTAATGGTTTGGAACATGAGTCTGTTTGGCAATCTCCGCAATCGGCACCACCTCGTTCATATGTTTCCCTAATACGATCAGTGCGCGTAACGCATATTCCCCTTTACTGGAAACTTTCATCATGTTCCACCTGCTCCTGATGATCAGCCATGATTGATGAGGGTTTCCGATTTCTCCAAACGGCATAAAGAAAGCTGGTCACCCAAATGCTAAATAAAACAATATAAATCGCCATTTGCCAAAAATCACTCCATCCCAATACGCTCATGATTACCTTCGCATTTGTGACCAGGATTAAGCCGCCTACTAATATTCCAAGCAGATTTTGCGGGATCACCCTTACAATCCACGCCGCCAGCGGGGCAGCAAAAACCCCTCCAATCATCAAGGCTCCCACCCACAACCAGTTTACCTGAGACCACCCGAGCGATATGAGAAACCCGGCTGTAGCAGATACAGCAATGGCAAATTCGCTGGTATCTACGGAGCCTATCACTTTTCTCACTTTCAGGCCGTCTCTCGCCAGCAGCATGGGCGTAGCCAATGGTCCCCATCCTCCCCCGCCCGTCGCATCCAAAAAGCCGGCAATCAGGCCCAGAGGAGTTAGAAATCCCTTTTTTCCCCCATCAGTTGTCTGCTTGGGTTTGACATGAAATAAAAAACGAACAAAAACATAAACTCCCAGAAGAAACAGAAACGCAGACACATAAGGTTTCACCAGTTCTCCCGGTAACCGGCTCAGAAAACAAGCACCTGCAAAAGCTCCGACTGAACCGGGAACCGTAAGTTTCCAAACGATCTCTTTATCTACATTACCAAATCGAAAGTGAGAGATTCCTGATGCAGCTGTTGTGACTACTTCTGCAAAGTGAACCGATGCAGACGCAATGGCAGGTGCAATTCCAAACATCAAGAGCAGAGAGGCTGACGTTACACCATAAGCCATTCCCAACGACCCGTCAATCAGTTGGGCCGCAAAACCGATCAGCGTCAAAATCAGCAATTTACGCATCGAGACACTCCTCTCTCTATCAATCTATAAATCTTGATAAAGTTGAGTCATATAGTCAAGATTAAAGCGAAAATTATATTTCCCAATTTTCCATATATTATGATAACGATAAAAAAACGGTTCCTGTTTCAAAATGGAAATCATTTTTCCACAGGAACCGTTGTTGTTTATTTATTTTTGCACAATAGAGCGGTCCAATCAGATCACTTTCATCCCAAGATTGTGTCGAACAAGTCATAAAGTTTTCTGTGAAAAGATTAATTCAGGTCAGCTTGTTGTCCGGTTTCAATATAGACGATATTTTCGGCAATATTGGTGGCATGGTCGGCAATCCGTTCCAGATAGCGGGCTACAAAACACAATTTGAGAGCGGCTTCTGTATGTTGATTGCCCTGCGGCGGGTAGCCGGTTAACTCTTTTACGATCAAATCATAGGATTGGTCGACTTGATCATCCATTTTAGCCAGTGACTTCGCCAGTTCCAGATTTCCATCAATATAGCTGTTGATTCCGTCATGGACCATTTTCTGTGTCACTTCAGCCATTCGGTGAATTTGTTCCATATCCTCATACAACTGTTGATTGCTGGCTTTTAGTTCGATGGTTACCTGCGCAATATTGACTGCTAAATCAGCCATGCGTTCCATATCGGAGGCAATTTTCATCGCTGCAATCAATTTGCGCAGGTCTTTGGCAACCGGCTGTTGTGTGGCAATTAACTTGGCGACCGCGTCGTCGATTTGCGATTCCAAGTCATCCATTTTTTGATCATCGGCAATCACCAATTGCGCCATTGGGACATGGAGGGTGGTTAATGATTTAACCGCCTTATCAATCGCAACCTCCAAACGACCCCCCATCTCTAAAAGCAGTTTTTTTACTTCAAACAAGGATTGGTCAAAATGGCGCGCCATTGTGTTTCCCTCCCTAACCGAAACGGCCGGTGATATAGTCTTCAGTTTGTTTATTTTCCGGATTTGAGAAAAGTTTATCTGTTTGATCGTACTCAATCATATCCCCATTGAGGAAAAAGGCAGTCCGGTCAGAAATACGCGCTGCTTGCTGCATGTTGTGCGTAACAATCACAATGGTGTAGTTCTGTTTCAACTCTTGAACCAGCTCTTCAATTTTCAGAGTGGAAATGGGGTCCAGAGCAGAAGTCGGTTCATCCATCAACAAAATCTCCGGTTCAACTGCCAGGGCACGGGCGATGCATAAACGCTGCTGTTGTCCGC
Source organism: Paenactinomyces guangxiensis (assembly GCF_016055185.1). Classification (GTDB taxonomy): domain Bacteria; phylum Bacillota; class Bacilli; order Thermoactinomycetales; family Thermoactinomycetaceae; genus Paenactinomyces; species Paenactinomyces guangxiensis. Next base: position 7,464 of record NZ_JAECVR010000018.1, on the reverse strand, counting down.
CCGATAAACCGGTTGCCTTATCTTTCAGGCGATCCTTAACTTCATCCCAAAGGGCGGCTCCGCGCAGGCTTTTCTCCACAATTTCGTCCAAGTGGCTCTTTTTGCGGATCCCGTGAATGCGCGGTCCATAAGCCACATTGTCGTAGATGCTTTTTGGAAACGGGTTGGGAGCCTGGAATACCATGCCGACCTGTTTCCGAAGCATTTCTACATCTACTTCATCCGCATAAATGTTCTGGTTATGAATGCAGATCTCCCCTTCGATTTTCACACTGGGGATCAGGTCATTCATACGGTTTAATGTCCGTAAAAAAGTAGACTTGCCGCAACCGGAGGGACCGATTAACGCTGTCACCGATTTTTCCTCTATATCCATGGAAATATTTTTCAATGCCTGTGTATCTCCGTAAAAAAGGTTTAAATCATGAACAGAAATGGCCAGTTGAAGCAAAGGAATCTCCCCTTCTTTATTATGAAGTCTCCTAAACGGTTACCGCTGAAATTTATTGCGGAGATAAATAGCCAATGCGTTCATGGAAAGCAGAATCGCGAGCAAAACAATAATTCCGGCAGATGCAAGGTACTGGAACTCCTCTTTCGGTTCCGCAATCCAGCGATAGATTTGAATCGGCATCACGGTAAATTCATCAAACACCGAGGCAGGTGTAAAGGCCAGGAACGTCACAGCTCCCACCATGATCAAAGGCGCCGTCTCACCAATCGCACGGGATAATGCGAGAATGGTGCCGGTTAAAATCCCCGGAAAAGCATAAGGCAGTACCACATTGCGAATCGTCTGCCAGCGGGTTGCGCCCATCGCGTATGAAGCCTGCCTCAGAGAGTCAGGTACACTGGCAATTGCTTCTCTGGCCGCTACGATCACGACCGGCAAAACCAAAAGAGTCATCGTCAGAGAGCCGGCTAAAACGCTTTTGCCTAATTCCAGCCCCCGTACAAACAAAGTGAGCCCCAAAATCCCGAAAACGATGGAGGGAACCCCTGCCAGGTTAGCAATGTTCAGCTGAATCAGACGGCTCAGCCAGCCTTTTTTGCTGTACTCCTCAAGGTAGACTGCTGCGGCGACGCCAATCAGAAAGGTGAGTGGAGCCGTTACTGCAATCATCCAGACGGAACCCCAGAAAGCGGCATGAATCCCGGCCCGGGAAGGGATGCGGGAAGCAAAGTTATTGAAAAAATCAGAGGTTAAATAAGGCCAGCCTCTTTGTACAATATCAAATAGCAAAACAGCTAAAACCAGTACTCCGATCAAAGTGGCCAACAAAAACAAAACATGGGCCGTTTTGTTTTTGATCCGCCTGAATCCTACTCGTGACGAGCCCGGGTCCCGCTTTACGGCCACCGATGAACGGGGAACCGTTTTTTCACTAACTAAAGTCTCTTCAGCCGGCATTAATATCCCTCCTTAAAACGGCGTGAGATAAACTGTGCCAACAAGTTCATCACCAGGGTGAACAAAAAGAGCATCATTCCCACTGCATAAATCGATTTATAAGCAATGCTCTCATAACTGATATCTCCCATTGCTGCCTGAACCATATATGCTGTCATCGTTTGAATGGATTCAGTCGGAATAAAAGTCAGATTGGGAGTGGCTCCGGCGGCAATGGTGACGATCATCGTTTCACCAATCGCGCGGGACAATGCCAGCACAAAAGAGGCCATAATTCCCGACAACGCGGCGGGCACAACGATTCTCATTGCCACTTCCAACCGGGTAGATCCCAGGCCGTATGCCGCTTCACGGACACTTTGCGGCACCGCTCTCATTGCGTCTTCACTGAGAGAGGCAATCATGGGAATAATCATAATCCCAACCACGATACTGGCACTTAAGGCATTTAAAAAGTTAAGGTCGGGGATCAGGTTGCGCAATAACGGGGTAACAAAGGTAATCGCAAAAGTTCCGTAAACGATGGTAGGAATACCGGCAAGGATCTCCAGTACCGGCTTGACTACTCTGCGAACCCGGTCCGGTGCGTATTCACTGAGATAAATCGCACTGGCAAGGCCGATGGGAATCGCGACGACTGCCGCACCCGCAGTGACAAGCAGAGTACCGGTAACCAGCGGCAGAACCCCGAATTTTTGTTGTTCCTCTCTAAAAAGAGCCGTCCACTTTGTTCCGGTGATAAACTCAACAAAGGACACGCTTTGAAAAAAGGAAACCGTTTCAAAGATCAGAGTGAAGATAATACCGACGGTCGTTAGTACCGAAATGAGTGCACACAATAAGAGAAATTTAGGAATCAGTGATTCTCCGCTATTTCGCCAGGTTCTTTTTTTGCGGAACCTGTTTTGAACGCCGGATTGAACAACATTCGCGGGCCGTGACATAAAGTCTCAGCTCCTCCTTTCCATAAACAAGGGAAAAAAGCGGCACACTCTTCCCCCAGGAAAAGGGCCGCACCTTTTTTCCCTGTCAAAACATTTTCGGACATTATTTCACCAGTTCAAGTCCTTTTTGGTATTCAGCATCAGGAAGAGGAACATATCCTACTTCGCTCACAAGATCTTTGGCTGTTTCAAGATAGAATTTTACAAATTGCTTTACTTCCGGTTTTTCCAATGACTTATTGCTCGGATAGATGTAGATGGAACGGGACAGAGGTGCATAAGTTCCATCATTAATCGTTTGCTCCGTTGGTTCAACTGGTCCTTTGCCGCCATCAATTTTTACGATTTTCAGCTTATCTTTGTTCTCCACATAATAAGCAAATCCGAAATATCCCAGACTGTTTTTATCGCCCTGAACCCCTTTGACCAGTACGTTGTCATCTTCGGAAGCGGTGTAATCTGTCCGGCTTTTGCCTTCTTCACCCACCACTTCATCGGTGAAATAATCAAAGGTTCCGGAAGCTGTTCCCGGCCCGTACAATTTGATCGGCTCAGCCGGCCACTCCGGGCGGACATCTTTCCAGGTTTTCACTTTGCTGTTTGGTTCCCAGATTTTTTTCAGCTCGTCCACAGTAAGGCTGTCGACAAATTTATTTTCTTTGTTAACCACAACGGCAATTCCGTCATAAGCAACTGGAATCTCAACAGGTTGAATGCCTTTCTCTGCCGCTGCTGCTTTTTCTTCATCTTTGATCGGACGGGACGCATCGCTGATATCCGTTTCACCGTTGGCCCATTTTTTAAAGCCGCCGCCGGTGCCAGACTCAGCAACCGTCACTTTAACCCCCGGGTTTTCTTTCATAAATTCTTCAGCAACCGCCTGAGAGATTGGAAAGACAGTGCTGGAACCATCAATTTTAACCGTACCGGAAAGCCCTTTTTCGCCACTTGCCGAGGCACCCGTCTTACCGCCGGAGCAACCCACAACTGCTCCAATTGCGAGTGTCAAAACGGTACCTAAAATCAGGCCTTTTTTCCACATAAGCAACGTTTCCCCCTACGAATTTAAAATAAATTCCTTTCATCACTTCTAACTATAGAGGCTTACTATTATCGTCAAATCAATGGAGTGTTAAGGTTCTTTAATCAAATGTAAAGGTTGTGTTAAGGAGGAAAAACAAAAAAAGCCACCGAGCAACTCTTCTTCCGTTTTTTCAGCCATTTCGATGACTTCATTTCGATGACTTCATCCTCGGTAAAACCAAGCTGGTCCAAATGAATTTCAAGTGTTTTTAAACCGATCTTGCCCCTGACCTTCTCTATATTGCTGATCCATCCTTTAGAAATAGTGTGATCTTGTAAAAAAGTCCCGTTCTTGAGAAGTTTACCTGCTGTGATGCGGTAAATCAAAAACTGTAGGAATAACTCTTTTCCCTGAAGACAACCTAAAGGCAAACTATTTAAAGGAGTTGAGTGTATTATGGATCACCACGGGGTAGAATCTCCCTCCAAGTCCAAAAAGCATCAAGGGAGTTTCAGCATCAATGAAAAGCCCCTGACGGCTCAGGCAACTACTGAAGAAAGTCCCGCCGATAAGAAGGCTGTTCAGATCCGGGAACCAGAGGAAACAGGCAGGTAAACTGCGGAAGTCCGCAAAACCTAAAGCCCTTATAGTGTGAAAAGGGTCTGTGATCCTCAAAATTACAGACCCTTTTCACCTTTTTGATCCAGCGGAAATGTAAGCGTAAACGTGGTTCCTTTTCCCACCGTACTTTCCACTTTAATTTCCCCGTGATGCACTTCAACCAGATGCTTGACAATGGCTAGTCCCAGACCCGTTCCGCCTGAATCGCGGGCACGTGCTTTATCCACCCGGTAAAAGCGTTCAAAAATTCGCGGCAGATCTGCTTCCGGGATGCCTACTCCGGTATCGGAAACCCGGAGAGTCCAATGGTGTTTCTGCCTGTTCACAGCAAGGGTAATGGACCCGCCTTTAGGCGTGTAAGTCATCGCATTGGACAGGAGGTTGAGAATAATCTGCCGGAAACGGTCGGGATCAACTTGAATCTCAAACGGTTCTGCGATCTGTACGTGAAGGGTCTGTTCATTTAAGCGGATTTGATCTTCAATTGTTTTGACTGCCGATTGGACAAGCGTTTGTACGGGGATGGTTTCCATCCGTATAGGCAGTTCTTTGGATTCGATGCGGGACAGGTCCAGAAGATCCCCGATCAGCCTTTGCAAGCGCAGGCTTTCATCGTTAATAATCTGCAAAAATTCCCGGCAGGCATCGGGATCGTACATTGCGCCATCCAGTAATGTTTCAGCAAAACCGCGAATGGAAGTAATCGGTGTTTTAAGTTCGTGTGAAACATTGGCCACAAAATCTCTTCTGAGCTGTTCCAGGCGGCGAATGGCGGTCAGATCGTGAACAACGATCACTACACCCATGCCGTTTTTCTCCACCCACATCGGAACCAGGCTGGCTTCCAACATTCTCTCTTCGGGATAATAAAGATGAATCTCCTGACGAAAGCGAACACCCGTTTCTGCACATTCTGTAATCAAGGCACTTAAATCGTAAGGATAAGTGAGACGTTTATACGAACCGCCGATCAGATCGGACGCAGGGATACCAAACATTCGCTCAAAAGCACGATTGGCAAGGCTGATCCGGCCTGTTGAGTCCACCATGACCAATCCGCTCTCCATCGTCTCAATGACACTGCCCAATCTGCGCTCACTTTTTCGGATTGTTTCCATTTGATTTTGCAAACTGTGAGCCATGCGGTTGATCGCCTGTCCGAGCCGGGCCACTTCATCATTCCCGGTTTGCTGTACCCGCCGGTGAATTCTTTTCTGGGCAATATCGACGGCCACCTGGGTAATTTCTTCGAGGGGGCGTGTCACTCCGCCGGCGATACGGGAACTGAAGAAAGCGGCCAGTGAATATGCAATAATCAGTCCGCCTGCTAGCGAAAACCAGACCCGCCGCAATGACTGATTTACCTCTTCAATATCCAACGAGATGCGGATCGCTCCGATTACCTTTCCATCACGAACAACGGGCTGGGCTGCATGCAGAAAATCATTTCTTATTTCCGTAGGGTCGGTTCCCTGATTTCTCAGTGCCTGCCCTACTTCGGGAAACATTTTTCCGTTAACCCGCTTTTCTGTTCCCTCTGCTGAATCCCCTAACACCGACCCTTTTGCATCAAAAAAAGTAACACGTGCCCCGAGTGTTTTTCCGTAAACATCTGCCTGATGCTGGAAGGAAGCGGGGTCTTTCAGACTTCTTTCCCATTCGATCGTTTCCGCCAGCATTTTGCTTTCCTTAACCAGCCGGCTGGTTAAGGAATCCAGGTAGGAGGATTTTAGTAAAAGAGCGACAAAAATACCCGTTCCCAATACCGAACAGCCGATTAAGAGCAGAAAAGAACCGGTGATTCTGGCGCGTAAAGATCTCATTTTTTCTTCGGACCCTCAAATTTATAACCGATTCCGCGCACAGTCTTGATATAGATCGGATTACGGGAATCTGCCTCAATTTTATCCCGGAGATGGCTCACATGGACATCAACAATCCGGGAATCCCCCACATAATCATAGTTCCAGACCGCATTGAGCAGTTGGTCGCGGGACAACACTTTCCCCCGATGGTTGGCCATGTAGACCAGTAACTCAAATTCTTTGGGGGTTAAGTCAATCTCGATATTTTGCCGTGTCACAACATATCCTTCTGGATCAATCGTAAGTTCACCGATATGGATCAGGTTTTCAGGATTCGTTTGCTCGTCTTCTCCCTGAAGCGCCTCAACTCTGCGCAGGATCGCTTTGACTCTGGCTGTCAGTTCGCGCGGGCTAAATGGTTTGGTCATGTAATCATCAGCTCCCAGTTCCAGGCCGAGAACTTTGTCAAACTCATCCGTTTTCGCAGTCAGCATCAGAATCGGAATATGCCTTTTTTCCTGTCTGATGCGCCGGCATACTTCCAAACCATCCACTTTCGGCAACATCAGATCAAGTACGAGTAAATCCGGCTGTTCCTCTTTTAACTTTTCCAAAGCTGCCTGACCGTCAAAGGCGACGTCTACAGCAAATCCTTCTTTTTCCAGATTGAATTGAACCAGCTTCACAATTGACGTCTCATCGTCAACAACTAAGATTTTTTTCGCCATGCTTCAGCCTCCGCCCTCATGATATTAAATATGGATGCAATATGCACGGAACGCCTTTTCATTCATATACTCTTTACAAAAAAAATGATAGCATAACAAAGTTAAGTTAAAGTAAAAAAAGCACCTTCCGGGAAGGTACTTTTTACCACATTCTATCAGAAGTTATCATAGGCGTCCTTAAATAATGAATAAAGCGGCTGAGGGGGAAGCAAATCCAGCTCTCCTTCGGCGGCCGGCCGGTCCTGATGGATGACAGTTGCTTTACATGTGATCATCTGCGGCTCTTTTGTCTTATGAATCAACTCTAATGAGAGCCTGACCGTGTCTCCGTGGTGTAAAACATTGGGAAAGGACAAGCGGGTCCCTGTCACAATGCTTCCCGGCCCCGGGAGGCTCTTGGAAGCCAGCGCGGACAGCCAGCTAATCAATAAGCCCGAAGGGACGATCACTTTTTTATATTCAGTCTGAGCTGCATAGTGATCCTCGATGTACAACGGATTTTGATCATCTGTTAAACCGAGATAAGAAAAAATGTCCCGGCCTGTGATAGTCCGTATTTCTTCTACTTTGTCTCCAACGCGGAGTGATCCCCAATCTTTTCCCGATGCGTGAACTTTGCCAAATACCAAGATGACCGCCTCCTTGTATGCGCTTTCATTTTACCTTAATTTATCGACTATTTCCAGTGGAGGAACTGCTTCTGCTTTTCATTCAATGTTTCTTTCCCCATACTCCAGGAATAAATATGTCTGAAGTTCCTAAACAATGTCCGGCTCACTAAAGTGGGACAGTTTTAATTTCAAAGGTATTGGATTAAACGTAATAGAGGTTGTTGCATAACTCTTTTAAAAATTAAATAGAAAAATCCGCCTAAATGTGGTTAGATGAAAGCGCCAACCCACACCAAACCACGGAGGCGGATTAACTTGAG
>NZ_JAECVR010000017.1 GCF_016055185.1 Paenactinomyces guangxiensis | reverse complement strand
GATTGGAACAGATGTATTTCTCAATTTGCCATCCTGTTTGAAGAACGTTGTCCCATAGACCTAATCATATAAAATTGGGGGCTCTGCCCCCAACCCCCCCGGAGTTTATCGCTTTTTTCTCCTGAGGAAAATAAAATGGCTGGAAACTTCTCTCCAACCAATTTTCCTCAGCAGACCCTATCAACCGCTCAGGTTGCTCTCCAGCATCGCCTTATCCTGTTGATAGGGAAGTATTCCCAAAGTTTTTAGGGAAAAGCCATTTACACAAAAAATTTCACATACCCTTTAAGAATATTTAAGTGGTTACTGATGGATGGTTTACTAATCTCAAACTTTTCCGCAATCTCGCCGGCAGTTAAATCCCTCTCTTTAAGAGATCCAAGATTTTACGTCTGGTTGGATCAGCTAATGCTTTAAAAGCTGAGTTCAAGTTACATCCTTCTAATTTTGTATTTAGTTAATTATCTAAATATCTATCTATACTATACACCAATACAGATAAAATGTGAATATAAAATGCAATTGAAGTATTTTTTGTTGCGTTACCTAAAAAACCCCTTTAAGTAAGCAGTAATTTACTGCTGATTAAAGGGGATCTCACGGTTTTCTTTCATCAAGCCAGAACATCACGTCTGGAAAATACCACAAACGCGATTACCAACGCACTGACGGACCATATGCTTAAAATGGCAAGTGAAAAAGGAAGGGTCATTCCTTCGACCAGAATCGGCTGGCCCGACAGGTAGTCCGTTAAGCTGAGATTGGTAAAAGCCAGATATTTGAGCTCATTCCAGTTGGGAGCCAGCTGGCCGAGCAGGCTGCCGGAAATGACGGCAGCAAGCATAATGCCCATACTGGCGGCCGTGCTTCTGACAAGCACCGATACCATGAAGGAAATGGTTCCGACGGCTATACAGGTGAACCAGGCTAAACCGTAGGCCATTAAAATATACTTCCACTGCGGAATGAGGTGGATGTTTTCGGTGACCAGTTGCCCTCCCTTTTCCTGAAATCCGGTAAAGACGGGTAGAGTCCAGCCCTTATAGCCAAAGAGCACTCCCGAGATGAGATAACCGAGTACCGCTGTGAGAACGACCATCAGGGAGACACTGAGCAATAAGGCAAAATACTTGCTCAACAAGATTTTCCATCGGCGAACCGGGCGGGTGAGCAATAGTTTGATCGTTCCGCCGGAGTGCTCTGAGGAAACGATATCTGCTGCTAATACCACGACCAGAAGCGGCAGGAACAGAGCAACGGCCTGGTCAACAAATTCACGGATAAATGTGGGGGCACCGGGTGCGGTCGGGTTAATGTTGTGATCCAGGTAATATTGCTGTTGTTGAATGATGAGCTTGATCCACTCTTTCCGTTCTTCTGGCATACGGCTGGAAGAAAGGCGGTTCTGTTGGTCGACAATCTGCTGTTGCAGCATAGCACGCCAGTCAGAAGTACCCAGTTGTTTAATGGTTTCTTGGGCGGTGCGGTACTGCCCGTAAGTGAATATGGGAATCAGAACAAGCAAGATCAGCACGATGACGAGAATTCGCTTTTTGCGAATCACTTTGAGCAGTTCATTATACACTAGTTTAATCAATGCTGTTTCCCCCTGTCATCTCCAGGAAAATATCTTCCAACGTCTGTTTGAACGGACGGATTCCCGTTACCCGGATTTGTTGTTTCAGCAGGGCCTCGTTTGTTTCTGCGATTTTATCCATCGGCATATGGACTAACACACGTCCTTGATCCAGTATCTCAACTTGGGAGATATAAGGAAGCTGACGCAACTTTTCCGCTCCGGATTCCTGAGGCTGTACGAGCCATTCCACTTTGGCGTGGTTGGCCACCAGCTGATCGACACGACCTGTTTTTACGATTCGCCCCTCGTTGATAATCGCCACACGGTCACACATCAATTGCACTTCATGCAAAATATGGCTGGAGATAAAAACACTAATCCCCTGTTCGCGCGCCAGCTGGCGGACAAAGGAACGCATTTCCCGGATTCCGGCAGGGTCGAGGCCGTTTGTCGGTTCGTCAAGGATGAGAAGTTGCGGCTGCCCCAACAGTGCCTGGGCGATTCCGAGCCGCTGTCTCATGCCGAGAGAGTAAGTTTTCACGAGATCATCGATGCGGTGATCCAGCTCGACCAGCCGAACAACTTCTTCGATTCGTTCAGGAGTGATTTCATCAACCATTCGTGCGAACAGTTCCAGATTTTCTCTTCCGGTGAGATAGGGGTAGAGTTCCGGATTTTCCACGATACAACCTACCTGGCGGATTGCTTTTAAAAACTGTCTGGACAGGTCATAACCGCCGATTTGTATCCTGCCTTTTGTAGGCCGGATAAGGCCAACCAACATGCGGATCGTTGTTGTTTTCCCCGCTCCGTTGGGTCCGAGAAAACCGAAGATCTCACCTCCGCCTACGTTAAAGGACACATCGGCAACAATCTCCCGTTTTCCGATCGTTTTGGACAGTCCTTCGACAGAGAGAACAAAGCTGTTAGTTTTCATCTGCTGTGTCCCCCTTCTTCGGCTGATCCTTAATCACTTGCAGCAGCCGCTCAGCCATGCGTTCATACCCTTGTTGATTGGGGTGGAAATGATCACTGTATAAGTAGTGCCGGGGGTTCAACTGGAATAAATCAAAGGTGGGTACGATAACCACTCTGTCAAAGTTTGCGGAAACGTTGTGTATGGTTTGATTCCATTCCGACACTAATCGGGATGACTTTTTTTCTTCAGCGAGATCACCAAAGGGGTTGTACAGTCCAAACATAAAGATAGTAGCTTCCGGATTTTGCTTCCGCATTTCTGTCAATATTGTGTTTAAATTTTGCTCGTATACGAGGCGGCTTTTTGCAGCTGCTTTTTCATCTATTTTGTCTAAACCGCCGCTCCCCCGGAACAGGTCATTTCCACCAATCGTCATCGTGATCCACTTGGCACTTTTGACCAGTTCTTTGACCCGGTCTTGTTTTACTTGGTTAACTAATTGAGATGATGTTTGTCCGCTGATCGCCAAGTTAACGGCACTAAACTGATTTATCTCATCCTTTTGCAGCTCTTTTTTCACCATTCCAAAATAGCCTTGGCCCGAGAAATCACCCACTCCCCGCGTAAGTGAATCTCCAAGGCCGACAAGCATTCCATTCTCTGTAATGGAAGCCAGTTTTGGTTTGGGCTTCACAGAGTTTGTCGCTTTTTGCGGGTGAATCACTTCTTTAACAGCCAGGATAAATCCGAAGGCTAAGAAGATAAATGAAAGTACTGATATGAGATGAACGGAAAACCACAAAGTTCTTTTTTTTGTCTTCACCTGAGTACCCCCTTTTTCTCGCGAAAAATCAACTATAAACTATTTTAAATGTTCGTGCCGGAAAAATAAAATCATTTACTTTTCTGTTCTTCGACAGATTCGTGAAGCAAAAAAATGCCCATGGGTGCATAGGATAATATTGTTTAGGACTAAGTTAGGGGGTTGTTTCATGAAAATTCACATTGTCCGACCAGGTGATTCGATGTGGGACCTCGCGCAAAAGTATAATATTCCGGTGGAACGGCTGCATGAAGCCAATCCGCAAATCAAAGAAGCGAATCATTTGCAGCCAGGTATGAAAATCCGGGTACCTACAGGAAGAATCCCTATTGTTTCCCAAAAGCGTGAGGAAAGTACAAACATCAGCCCGGGTAAAGCGGGTGTTGCAAAAGAAGCATTGCAAAACAAGGAAAGTGAGGAATTCACAGAAAAACCTGAACAAAAGACTGCGTATTCGGAGCCGCAGTCGGAATCGTCCTGTCACTACTCTTACTCTGCAACAGAGGCAGAGTCGTCTCATACAACTACTGTTTCGGAGGAAGGAGCACCTTATCATTCCCATTCACAGGAGGAGGAACGGATTTATCAGCAATACCCTTTACCTGAACAACAAACACTTTATCCATATCCTCCGTCTGAGAGGGATTTACCTGTTGATTCATCCGCCCGATATCCAGCACCGGGTCTGGAATCACCCGACCGTTATCCTTTACCACAGGAAGAGTCGCCCAAACAATACGCATCCCCTTACTTTTCAACATATCCTTATGTTGCGACGCCGGAAATGTCCGGAAGCGATGTGGCTGGTTACGAGTCTCAATTCGCTTCTGAGTCGCCGCTCATGGATAGTTCTGCTTATGATTTGCCTCCTGTTCCTCCCGGGTTGTCTCAATATCCAGATGGAACAGAAGGCAGGTATGTTCCATTATATTATCCGATGATTTTTGGTCCGACCGCTTTTGTAGCAGCTCCTCCGCCACCTTTGGTTCCGGCAGCGGAACATTATTCATCCTACTTTTATGCACCAGGACAGGAAGTGAACTGGCAGCCTCCTTCCGCTGAACCATGGTCACATCCAACAACACCGCCATCCTTTACACCAACAACACCGCTGCCGTTTTTCGCAAGCCCGATCCAAAGAGAGAAAGAGAGTTCCTCACGGGAAGATTAAATGGGAGAAGGGGAGAGCGATGAGAGAACCCCGCCAGGTCCAAATGGAGCAAATATTACATACTGCTGTGCGTAATATTACTCCCTACCGTAAGCATTGGTGTATCGAAACGGATGAGGAGAAGTGGATTGCCAAACGCACCCGTTTTCCTTTGCGTCTCAAATGGTGGATTCAAGTGGATCAGGAACTGAGACGGAGAGGTTTTACAAGGATGCCGCCGATCCGTTCAGATGGGGTCCATTGGATGCTGACACCGTTTATAGAGGGGAAAACGGTATCTTATTCACAGATGGATGAGGTTGAAAAGATTGTACCAGTGCTGGCCCATTTTCACCGCATCGGTCGAGGCTTGAGGACGCCGCCGGAACAAGGGGCGGCTTTTCTTCTTTATCATCGGTTGCATGACCGGCTTGTCCGATTTTATCAGGTGATGAGAAAGGCTCCATCCCTGCAGGGGGAACTGGGCGAATTGTTAAGAATTTATGGAAAGGATTTTTATCTTGATGCAGTCAAAGCATGGGAGGAGCTGAAGTGGCTTCCTCTGGCCAGCTTAAACCATGAGCAACGCTACAGGAGATATTTAACCCACCGTGATTTGGCCAGCCACAACTGGATCATCGATTCCCAGGGAAAACCATGGCTCATCGACTTCGAGACGGCTGATTATGATTGCCAGCTCGGGGATGTATGGCAAATAGCATCGCGCATTTTATCTGAAAACAATTGGTCAGAAAAATGGTACAGCAAGATTTTTCTTGCCTATGAATCGGTTCGGCCTTTATCTGCCCTGGAAAAAAGAATCATTGTTATTCTACTCTCTTTTCCAAACGAATTTTTTCGCGAGTCGATTGGCTTAGTAGAAAAAAAGAAGGGCTATTCGATTCGCCACTCCTTGCCTTACCTGCAAAAATTGGCCGCACAAAGAGACAGATGGCGCCAACAAATCAAACAGATATCCTATTGGTAGTGATGAGAGGCTTATGGTATGATGAAGATTGATTTTAGTAGCCTTTTTTAATGCCTGAGGAGGCGCAATCAGCATGAGAGTAGGAATTGCACAAATACGACCCCGATTGGGGAGAATGGATATCAATCTGGAGCTCCATCGGGAAATGATCCTCCGGGCCCGGACAGAAGGAGTAGACCTTTTGGTTTTTCCTGAGCTGAGCCTGACGGGGTATAATCTTTTAGATCTTACTTATGAAGTAGCCAAAGAGCCACTCAGCCCGGAAATCCAAAGTCTGGTCAAGCTGGCTGACGGGATTGATCTTGTGTTCGGCTTTGTGGAAAACAGCCCCGAGCACATCTTATATAACTCTGCTGCATATGTAAGCGAGCAGAAAATCCATTATCTTCATCGAAAGGTCTATCTTCCTACATATGGGATGTTTGATGAAGCCCGCTATTTTGGACAGGGTAATACCATTCGCAGTTTCCCCACCCGATTCGCGCAGGCAGGAATTTTGGTCTGTGAAGACATGTGGCATACATCATCCTCATATTTGTTGGCCCAAGACGGTGCCCTTCTGATCATTGTTACATCCAATTCTCCGGGAAGAGGGGTTACTTCTGCCGGACTGGGAACACAGAACTCATGGTATTCAGTCTTAAAAACGCAGGCACATTTGCATGGAATGTATTTGTTGTTTGCCAACCGGGTGGGGACGGAAGACGGAGTTACATTTTTCGGAGGTTCTGCAGTGATTGACCCCTCTGGTGAGGTTGAGCAACAGGCAGCCCTGTTTGAAGAGGAATTGCTGATCGCGGATCTTGATTTGGATAAGGTGAGAAGAGCCCGCTTTCAGATGCCCATGTTGCGTGATGAAAACCTGGATTTAACCATCCGTGAGTTAAATCGCATTCAGCGTAAGCGGTCAGGGGAGGGAACATGGCTATGAACAGCGTAGAAGAAAATTTTGAGACGGCCCCGTTTTTACGACTAAATGAAAAATTGGTCACTGATCTCCTCACAACTGCTTTGCGTGAAGAGGTAGAAAAGGCAGGGTTTAAACAAGTAGTTCTGGGCTTATCCGGGGGAATCGATTCTGCGCTTTCGCTGTATCTGGCGGTGGCGGCATTCGGTAAAGAGAATGTGATCGCTGTGCGCATGCCGTATAAAACCAGCAGTCAAAGCAGTCTGGATGATGCCCGGGCGGCGATTGAAGATACGGGTGTAGAATCACTCACCATTGATATCACTCCGCAGATTGACGCTTATTTTGAACAAATGCCTGAAGCTGCTCCTCTGCGGCGTGGCAACAAAATGGCACGTGAACGCATGACCATTCTCTATGATCTCTCCGCTGTCCATAATGCATTGGTCATCGGAACCAGTAACCGGACTGAGCTTTTACTGGGTTATGGAACCCAATTTGGTGACGTTGCCTCAGCGATCAATCCAATTGGTGATTTGTACAAAACGCAGGTGCGCCAGCTGGCAGCTTACCTGGGTGTGCCGGAACAAATTATCGCCAAACCGCCAAGTGCTGATTTGTGGGAAGACCAGACCGATGAGGGAGAATTGGGTTTCACCTATCTTGAGGTGGACCGATTGCTCTATTATATGATTGACCAGCGTCTGTCTCTTGACAAACTGCGTGCTCTCGGGTTTAATGACGCATTTATTGAAAAAGTGAGTACACGCATCATCCGTAACCAGTATAAACGAACCATGCCCGTTATCCTAAAGGTAGGCAATCGTACGGTCGGTGTTGATTTCCGCTATCTGCGCGATTGGGGTCTGTAAGAAAGGAGAGGTGTGTGAAAAAATGGCAGGACATTCCAAGTGGAAAAATATCCAGCACCGCAAAGGCCGGCAGGATGCAATTCGGGGAAAGATATTTGCCAAGCTGGGACGCGAAATTTACGTTGCCGCCCGGCAGGGGGATAAAGATCCGGCTAATAACCAAAAGCTCCGTTTGGCCATCGCTAAAGCAAAAGCACAAAATATGCCAAATGATAACATCGAGCGAGCGATCAAAAAAGCGACCGGCGGTGGTGATGGACAAGATTATGAGCAGATTACCTACGAGGGATATGGTCCGGGCGGCATTGCCGTTATGGTCGACACCCTGACCGATAACCGTAACCGGACAGCCGCTGATATGAGGCATATTTTTTCCAAGCGAGGCGGAAATCTGGGTGAAGCCGGTTGTGTCTCCTGGATGTTCGACCGCAAAGGGGTGCTTACCATCGACCGTGATTCCACGGACAAGGATGAAGAAGAAATACTCCTGCTTGCTCTGGAAAATGGTGCCGACGATTTTGAAACGACGGACAAAGGATTTGAGATTACAACATCCCCAGAGGCATTTGAAGACGTCAAGGAAGCATTGGAAGCAGAAGGGTTCACTTTCGCTGATGCCGAGGTAACCCTGGTTCCGTCCAACAAAGTGCATGTGCACGGTGAAATGATTAAAAACATTCTCAGCCTGATGGACGCTCTCGAAGATCACGATGATGTACAAAACGTCTACGCCAATTTTGATGTTGATGATGAGGAATTGGCGAGGTATACAGACTGAAAAAGATCACCGTCCTGCATCTGACTTCTATTACGGAGGTTGGATGCTTTTTTATTTTATGGATGAAAATCTCTTCACGTTTGTGGAACAAAAAAAGAAAAGTGGATATCATTTGTATTGCTAAATATATAGAAAACATCTACAATATTTAGATACTATTATATTGATGTTTGCCAAAAGGAGGGGGTTATATGGCTGCGTTGGAGAGAGTGAGTAAATTTGTTGGCAGTACGTTTGCTTTATGGGTCTTATTATTCTCAGTGATCGCTTATCTTCGTCCCTCTTCTTTTGTCTGGATCACCGACTATATCGTACCTTTGCTGGGCATTGTGATGTTCGGTATGGGGTTAACTCTGTCTGCCAGCGATTTTAAAGAAGTTTTTAAGCGTCCCGGGGATGTGGCAATCGGTGTTCTGGGTCAATTTGTCATCATGCCATTGCTCGCCTTTTTATTGGCTAAAGGTTTAAATCTGCCGCCAGAAGTAGCGGTGGGCGTTATCGTCGTGGGCTGTTGCCCTGGTGGAACCGCTTCAAACGTAATGACCTTTTTAGCCAGAGGAGATGTGACTCTCTCAGTGGCGATTACTTCAGTCACCACTGTCCTGGCCCCTCTTGTTACTCCGGGCCTAATCTGGCTGTTTGCCAGACAGTGGGTTCCTGTCGATGCCGGGGCATTATTTCTTTCAATCGTGCAGATTGTGATTATTCCTATCGTTTTAGGAATCGGTATCAAAGCGTTGTTTAAAAAACAAGCAGAAGTCTCGGTCAAAGCGTTGCCCCTCGTTTCTGTCACAGCCATCGTTGCCATTGTCAGCGGTGTAATCGCCGGGAGTAAGGAGCAAATGGCCACTACAGGCCTTCTCATCTTTGCTGTCGTGATTCTTCATAATGTGCTGGGACTTTTGATCGGCTTTTTGCTAGCCCGAATATTGAGGGTGAAATTTGAGAAACAGGTGGCGGTCTCTATAGAGGTTGGTATGCAAAATTCGGGTCTGGGCGTCGCAATTGCCAGTGCTCACTTTTCACCCCTGTCCGCAGTTCCCAGTGCGATCTTCAGCGTCTGGCATAATCTGTCCGGTCCTATTGCTGCTACCTTATTCCGACGCCTGAAAGAGAGAAAAGACAGGAACAAAGATATCCCTGTTTCGGGATAGGACCTCTTGATGATAAGAGTTTTGGGCGAATTGCCGGGTTTATCCCAGTATAAAAGAGTTCTGATACACGCAAAAAAGCGGTCCTCCATATGGAAGACCGCTTTTTAGTGCACCTGAACAGCTGTCCCTGCTTAAAAGAGATGATTCATTAACCGAAAAATGTACCATAGAGCAGATATCCGTTAAGTCCGGCAATGATCACGGCGATGACCCAGGCGGCAATGTTTAACCATAGAGAATTGGCGAACTCGCCCATTTTCTTTTTGTCACCGGTGAACTTGACCAGTGGAATGACGGCAAAGGAAAGTTGCAAAGAGAGTATCACCTGGCTTAAAACAAGTAATTCCATGGTTCCTTTTGATCCGTAGAGTGCAGTTACGATCACGGCGGGAATGATTGCGATGATCCGGGTTATCAACCTCCGCAGCCACGGCTTTAAACGAATGTTGAGGAATCCTTCCATCACGATTTGTCCGGCAAGGGTTCCTGTCAATGTGGAATTCTGCCCGGACGCTAAAAGGGCTACGCCAAAGAGTACACTGGCTGCCGTGGTTCCGAGCAGGGGTGTGAGCAATTGATATGCCTGGCCGATATCCTCCACCACCTGTCCCGATCTGTAGAAGGTGGCGGCAGATAAAATGAGGATGGACGCGTTGATAAACAATGCAAATAATAAAGCGATGGTAGAATCAATGGTCGCATAGCGAATGGCACTTTTTTTCCCGGCCGATGTTTCCGGATACCTTCTGGTTTGTACAACTGAAGAGTGAAGGTACAAGTTGTGAGGCATCACAGTTGCCCCTAAAATCCCGATCGCAATGTACAGCATTTCTGGGTTTGTCGCAATTTGGGGACTGGGGACAAAGCCTTTGGCAATCCCGAGGAGATCCGGTTTGGCCAGGATCAGTTCCACCGCAAAACAGGCACCGATGATAATAATTAATGAAATAACGATAGATTCAATGTAGCGAAATCCTTTGTTTTGGAGCAATAGCACTAACAATACGTCCAGCGCGGTAAGAATCACGCCGATCAATAAAGGAATATCAAACAAAAGGTTAAGAGCAATGGCTGTACCGATCAACTCAGCCAGATCAGTAGCGGCAATCGCCAGTTCGCAAAGAACCCATAAAACCATTGATACCGGTTTACTGTAATGATCCCGGCAAGCTTGGGCCAAATCTCTGCCTGTGACAATCCCAAGCTTTCCGGCGAGTGCTTGCAGCAAAATGGCCATCACATTTGAAAGCAATATTACAGATAAAAGCGTGTAGTTAAACAGGGAACCCCCTGCGATGTCGGTCGCCCAGTTTCCGGGGTCCATATACCCGACGGCTACCAGGTATCCGGGGCCGACAAAGGCAAAAAATTTCCTCAGCCAGGAGCCCTTCGTTGGAACGGGGAGGCTCCGGTGTACTTCGGAAAGAGAGGGACGACCCCGTTTTTTCCTCCAGCCAAGCGGTTGCGGTTCCGGATTTGGGTGTTTTAATGACAGGTTATTCATGATTTCAACTCCTTTCCGAAAAGAGAACCGCACTAATCGTGAGTATGAGCCACTTTTTTGCGCTAAGGAAACTTTAGTTCTAAAAAAAATATATTTTGTTTAACACTATATTTATAGTTAACACAAAAAAAGTTGCCTGCATCTAAATTATACAACATAAAAATGTTTCGTGACAATTAGTTCTTGAAAAAGCCCACAATATCTGCTTAGATCCGCTTGAAATCAAATTTCCGAACAGGGGCTTTTTTGGAGTTTCTTATAACCCTGGAAGCCTTCTCCGTGAACGGCGGAAAATGATTCTCTGCTTGTACATATACATAAAAGATGCACTTATTTATCATCCGCTTCATATCATACTACTCTCCGATGTCAAAATAGTCAGAGCCACTTAAAAACTTGAGGAATAAAACCGGGCGGTCAGTCGTATCTATTTTGTAGTCTATAAAATAAGGAGCGGTGCTGATTGGGGCGCATTTTTAGAAATTATGAAGTGGAAAAAGCACTTCAGGAAGTCCTGGATATCCAAAAAGGTAAGGGAACCTGGGAGGACTGGGAGAATCGCTGGTCCCAGGAAGTAAAAGAAAAAGCATCAAAAGAGATGAAAATCTTCGATCTGCTCGGCTGGATAAAAAGATAAGCTAAAAAGGGTCATGCCAATAAACATGACCCTTTTTTCTATGGTTTATCTTTGGCTCTTTTTTTGAAGACAGAGAGTTGTGCCAGCGGAACTTCAGCAAGGATCATGCCACAGAGGATAAGGATAGCGCCAATAAAAGAACGGCCCGTTAAGGTAACACCTTGCCACCAATAATCAGCGAGTGCTGCAAATACAGGCTCCATTGTAAAGATAAGAGCAACACGGGTGGGAGTTGTAAATTTTTGCACATGCGTCTGGGCAATAAAGGCAAAGGCAGTTGCGAACAGAGAAGTGATCATCAGTGCCCAAGCTACAGTCGGATCTTCATAGATGCGGGGATGGAGTATTTGCTGCCAGGACTCAAAGGTAAACGCTGAAAAGAAACTGAGAAGGGCGACTGTAGCCAGTTGGATCGCTACCAGGTGAAAGACTGAAGTCCGCGCGGAAAATTTGCCGGTGTAGACAATTTGCAGGGCAAAAAAGATGGCACATAAGAAGGCGAGAATATCTCCACGGTTGATGTCGCTAAAATCGGCAAAAGCCAGTAAGTACAAGCCGATGATAGCCAGAAGTACACCAGTCGCAGCGCTGAGTTTGATCCGGACTCCCAGAATAAAATAAGTGAAAACCGGCACTAAAGCGACTGAAACACCTGTGAGAAAGCCTGATTTACCCGAAGTGGTATAAAGTAAGCTAAAGGTCTGAAACGCATAGCCAAGGAAGAGAAAAATACCGAGAACAAAACCGCCGATCCAATTTTGGCGTGGGTCGGTCGCAGGATTCTCTTTTTCCGTCCTGTTCCTGAAAAAGCGGATAATGAGGAATAAAAGAAGAGCTGCCAACCCAAACCGGACAGCAAGAAAGCTAAATGGAGGGAATGTGGTGATGGCATCTTGAACCAGTACAAAAGTGGTACCCCAGACAAAAGTAATCATTATTAAGATAAAGTCGGCAATCCAGCGTTTATTGTAAAACATTCACAATTTCCCTCCAATGATAGTTTGCGAACAAACAATAATATGTAAATATATTAAAAAAGGAAGAAGAATCAACTATAAATATATAAAAGTATTATACATAGATATAACTAAAGATTATACACTTTCCGTTCACATTTCCTCTATAGGGTTCTGCCAAGGAAAGTAGTATAATCAACGTTGTATTTTATTTGAAAGAGGTGGGAAGAAGCATGGCGGGGAAATCCAAATGGATGTTAACCGTTCCCCTTGTTGTTTCTCTACTTGCTATCAGCCTTACCGCTTGCAGTTCCCAAAATGATCAGGTCATTCCCCATGAAAATCTTGCCGGAAAAAATGATCATATGGCTGGAGATATTCATGAAGAAACCGCTGCAAATCAGCTGCCTTCTTTTTTGAAGCAGGCAGACAAGTCAGTATCCCACGTCTACCAATTGGCCTCCAAGCATCGGGAATTAATTGAATGGATGCCTTGTTATTGCGGCTGCGGGCAGAGCGTGGACCACAGAAGCAATCGCGATTGCTTTATTAAAGAAGTTAAGGAGAACGGTAACATCGTATGGGATTCTCATGCAGTGGGTTGTTATAACTGTCAGCAGATCGCATTGGAATCAATCCAATTGAAAGAAAAGGGAAAAAGTGCACTGGAAATTCGTCAATTTATTGATAACAAATATAAAGAAGGGTATGCCGAACCAACACCTACTCCGATTCCAGGCAAATAACTGAGGAGTATGCATAGAGGGTGTTTGCAATGCGGCGGCTGTTTGCCCCCTTAAAAATAGTAGTTTCTGGGCGGCGGAGAACTTTGAGCACTATATCTCTTTAAAAAAAGCTTTCTCAACAACTTGAACCATCTTTTTGTTTTCCCCATCCTTGTATATCTTTCCTTTGTACTGGGAAAGATGTGTATGTATTTTTGGCACTTTCCTCTAAGACACGGAATAATGATAATAAGGGAGCAAAAAGGTGTTCATCCGATGAGAGAAGGCATTCGTTCATTGACAGACACGATTCGTTTTTTCTATACATTTATCCGTTCCCCACATCAGGTGGGCAGTATCATCCCCAGTTCAAAATTCTTGGCTAATGCGATGTTTAAAAAAGTCCGCTGGGGGGAAGTCAGCACGATTGCAGAATTAGGAGCGGGTACAGGTGTATTTACCAGACATATTTATGAAAACAAGCGGGAAGGCAGCATAGCAATCATTTTTGAACAGGACTGTAAACTGAGGCAATATCTGAAGAAGAAATATCCGGGCCTTTGTTATTATTCCAATGCAAGGGATCTTAAACAAACCTTGGTTAAGCTGGGAATCTCTCATGTTGATCTCATTATCTGCAGCCTGCCGTTTGCAATATTTCCTCAATCCCTGCGCGATGAAATCCTGGAGGGGGTTTTTCAAACGTTAAAACCCGGGGGGTTTTTCATCGCTTTTCAATATTCCCTTCAGATGAAAAATCAATTAACAGAAATATTTTCATCTGTGGATCTCTCTGTTGTACCACTCAATATCCCTCCTGCTATCGTTTATACATGTGCAAAGGAATAGAAGATTGCTCATTTTGCCACTCCACACGCATGAATGGCGGGGGTTTTTGGGTAATCTCTTCTGCAGCTCGCGAAGATATAAAAGTTATATCATTCCGTCTACACGAAATGTTCCGGTTTTCCTGCCTGTAAAAATCTATCCCCTTTTTCTACAAATCTATGAAAAGGTACTGTCGAAATGAACAAAATATGGTAGAATGAACGAAAATGAAAGAGATTTTTCAAGTGATTCACCTTCCCCGAAAATAAATCTGTTTTCCGCAAACCTTTATTTAAAATATTCTTTGGCTTCTGCTTTTTTTATATTTTTGTTGTTATATTTTTACAGTAAGTAGGAGTGACTGACATGAACATCATGAGAAAAGTAGGAGCTTTTTTAATGCTTTTTTTTCTTGTTTTAATCGGATGCACAGATGTTAAGGCTGACGAAAAGGTATCCCGCCTTTCCGAAAAGCCATCGACAAAGCCTTCACAGAGACCGGATCAGGTAAAAGCAAAAAAACAGGAACAAGCGAAAGCTTCCCGGCAAAAACAGATCCAAGAGAAAAATAAAATTGAGCAGCAGCCAGAGAAGAAGCTTCCCACTGCCCCTCTCACGCAGGAAGAGAAGAAGGAACTTGAAAAATACAAGGATCAGGTTCTGTTTTATAAAGGACCAACTACGCGAAAACGTGTTGCCCTCACTTTTGATGACGGACCTGACAAATATTACACTCCGCAAATCCTTGATATCTTAAAACGGGAACGTATACGGGCCACTTTTTTTGTTGTGGGCAACTTGGCCCAAAAAAATCCGGATGTGTTGCGGCGGATTGACCAGGAAGGACATGTGATCGGGAATCATTCCTGGAGCCATCCGCAATTTACCAAAATTTCCAAAAGGGGAGTTGAGTCCCAACTTTCAAAGACCAATAAGGCAATTCGTGATGCGACCGGCAAAGAACCCTTATTGATTCGTCCTCCTTACGGCTCAATTAACAAAAGACTGGAAAAGCAGATTGGCGGTAAAGGGTATAAAATTATTAACTGGAGTGTAGATACACTTGATTGGAAGGGAAGGTCCTCAGATCGAATTCTTCTCACAGTAAAAAAACAAGTAAAACCCGGAGGGATTATTCTTCAACATTCTTCCGGGGCTAAAGGCAGATTAAACGGTACCGTTGAAGCACTTCCGCAGGTGATTACATATTTAAAAAAGAATGGCTATGAATTTGTAACCGTTGATGAACTTCTGCATACCCCCGCCTATGCAAACTCTTCCCGTTAAATCAGGGAAGAGTTTTTTTGTGATTAGCGAGCGGGAAAACTTTTTCTAATAAAATTTGTTGAATTCATTCATATACCTGTATGTGCTGTGTCTTGAAAACTGATCAGATTCGGGTTGTGGTCAGAGAGGCCCCGGCACCATGTAAATCGATTCCTGTCAGAGGGAGAGAACATGTTAAATTGCCGCAAAACTACGGGAAGTTACGCTTGTGGAGAAGATCACTTCAGATTCATGAACCGAGAAGTTCTTCTTCTTTAGTGGTGATAGTTCACGATCGTGTGAAATTAAAAAACTGGCTCTGTTTGTCTTCCGGAACGCCCGCAAACGAGATCCCGGCGGCTTTGGCGAAAAAAGGGTCCGTGGTACACAAGTCGGATTTATTAATATCGGTAAGTGAGGTTTTGCCAAGTGAATAGGTTACCAATTCTATTTCCAGGACAGCTGCATTTAAGTAACGTACTAAATTGGAGACAGATTGGTCTATATCTAATTGGTCAGTCATTTTTCCCGTATAAACCACTAAACTGGTAGGAGCTTCAAATGGCATTGTTTTTTTGATTTGGTCACCAACCATTGCCAAAAGGGCAGATGTTCCGATATAAACTGCATCACAACCCAACGCCAATGCTTTTAGTATATGTCCGGGGGTAATCAAGCCGCCTGTCCCGATGAGACTGACGTCGTCAACCGCTTTTTTCTGTACCAAAAAGTCCCGGGCGCGGGTGATGGCGTACAAAGTGGGCAGTCCTACATCATCTTGCAAAGCAGGGGCTCCACCGTGAGTGCCGCCTTCAGCTCCGTCCAATGTGATAAAATCCACTTCTGCTTCTAAGGCGATCTCTAATTCCTTCTCCAGGTGATGGGTGGCTGCAAATTTCAAACCAACCGGAACCCCGGTTTCATCGCGAAGGCGTCTCACAAGTCCAATGAAATCCTCTTTTGTATTGACTCCCGGCAGTCGGGAATGAATAATGGCATCCTCGCCCTCCTTTAACTCAAAAACTTCCCTGAAATCAGGTCCAATATTTTTGGCCGTCGTCCGTTGCGGTGAAGAACCCTGAGCCCCCTGGCCCAATTGGATCTCAATTGCATCCAGTTGTTTATATTTTTCGGGCGTATTCATCCACCCGCCGCGGTTGTATTGCCCGATAAAGAGTTGTGCCGCTTCTCTCTCTTCTTGCAACAGCCCCGCTTCTCCCGAGTTGGTTGCTGTTCCCATTTGGCTGGCTGCCCGGGCGAGAGCGATTTTAGCCTTTTTGCTTAAAGCCCCGCCAAAAGACATTGCGGCAATCATAATCGGAATCGAGATCGTAAGCGGCTTTTTAGCCCGCTTTCCAATGGTTACAGATGTTTGAACGCTGACATTTTCCTGGGTTGGAAAGCGAAATAAATGAACGGGATTAAAGAGGATTTTTTCCCAGGGTGAAAAATGGATGTGGCTTCCCAGTGGACGTGCAGCAGGAGCTCCCAATTGAGAACGCATGACCAATTCCATCAGGTAAATAGGATTTACTTTTTTTGTTGCAGGCACCATTTCAAACAGATTCTCAATGTATTGATCCTTTATCAGCCGTTCGATCGCCTCATCTACAACTTCATTGATGACTGAGCGGGCAAAGTTTTTAATGAGTTTGATCACGATTTTCAGCTCCTCCAAACTCACCCCGTTCAATCGCCTGCTGGATTCCTTCCAGTTTTTGTGAGATAGACAGGCACATTTGCTTCATGGCCCCTAATTGTTTGGCTGCGTTTTGTTCCTCAACGGCTACATCCATCAGTTCACTGTGGTCAAAGCGGGTTAACTTGTTATAATGATCCCTTTCAATAGAAGAAAGAGTACCCGCCATGGTTTCCATTCTGTTGATTTCAGAATGGATGTATGAGACAGCATGTTTCAGATCCTTTAATTCCAAATTACTTCCCCATTTCATTATAGAATTCAATCAGGGTTAGTTTGTTTTGAATTGAAAAATTTTATACCGGTAGCAGGTGAATTTAAGGGTAAAGGAATCAAGTGTGGGACAGGAAATTACTTGAATATTTTTTTTAGATTTGCAATAATTCCGGTCTGGCCGGGATTCAAGTCTCGCCGGCCATTTCAAGACTAAAAAGGCAAAACAAAAATTGTAACAGAAACCCGAGAATAACGGTTTGATAACGAATTCTTTTTTTGTTGTTGGAAAATAAAAAGGCAATGAGAAAAAGGAAAATGATCCCGAGTAACCCCCGGATGACATTCATAAAATAACAGCCCATCATTCTGCCTTCCTCTTTCATGGAGGCAGTTTTCGGGTGTTATGCTTCCCTTTTCAGGGGTTCACATTCACGCGAATCCTCTTTCATGCGTGAGCTGCTCCTGTCGTCTTTCGGTTGCTGGATTTTCCTTTGCATAAATGGTGTTTTTATCCATTATATACATAATAATGTAGAATTGACGTTTGGTTATCATTCTGTCATACTATTTAATTGTAGATATTTATTCATAATTTATAACCTGATCCTATTTTTCCTGTCTGTTCCGCGTTGCTAAACATGTCCTTTTACATAGCAGCAAAAGAAGTGTAAGCGGTAACAATAGGAGAATCTGGAAGTTCGGGGATAAAGGGGGAAAAATGGTGGAGTATGGACTTCTTATATCAATCGTCATTTATATGATTACGATGTTGCTGATTGGATATTACGCTTATCGGAAAACCTCAAATCTCTCCGATTATATGCTAGGTGGGCGCAATCTGGGACCGGCTGTTACCGCTCTCAGTGCAGGTGCATCAGATATGAGTGGCTGGCTGCTGATGGGGCTTCCGGGTGCCATGTATGTGAGCGGGCTGAGCAGCGGATGGATTGTTGTTGGTTTGACGCTGGGGGCTTATTTAAATTGGTTATTTGTAGCGCCGCGTTTAAGAACGTATACGGAAATTGCCAATAATTCGATCACGATTCCGGACTATTTTGAAAACCGCTTTAAAGATGAGTCCCGCATCCTGCGAGTGACATCAGCACTTGTTATCTTCGTTTTCTTTACGTTTTATACATCTTCCGGCATGGTGGCAGGGGGCGAGCTGTTTAAAAGTTCGTTTCATCTTGATTATAAGTGGGGGGTCTTAATCACAGCAGGTGTTGTCATCTTATATACTTTGTTTGGCGGCTTTTTGGCTGTTAGCTGGACGGATTTTGTTCAAGGAACGATTATGTTTATTGCCTTAATTCTCGTTCCAGTGTTTACGATTCTGAATTTAGGTGGAATTCAGCCTGTTTTTGATGAAATTCACACGATTGATCCCACCCTGCTTGATATTTTTAAGGGGACAAGTGTGATTGGGATCATTTCCCTCCTTGCATGGGGACTGGGGTACTTTGGCCAACCGCACATCATTGTACGTTTTATGGCCATCACATCTATTAAGGAAATGAAAAGCGCCCGCCGCATCGGAATGGGATGGATGATCTTTTCCATCGTAGGTGCGATGTTCACGGGACTTGTCGGCATTGCTTTTTTTCATGTTAAAAACGGCAAGCTGGAAAATCCGGAAACTGTTTTTATCGCTTTATCGCAAGTGCTCTTTCATCCGATTATCACCGGTTTCCTGTTGGCAGCCATACTGGCGGCTATTATGAGTACAATTTCCTCACAGTTGCTGGTTACAGCCAGTGCTTTGACTCAGGACTTTTATAAGTCCTTCTTTCGGCGGTCCGCTTTGGACAAAGAGCTTGTACTGGCAGGAAGGATTTCTTTGCTCGGTGTTGCACTTATCGCTCTCTTTCTGGCGTTAAACCCGAATGAAACAATTTTGAACCTGGTTGGATATGCCTGGGCAGGATTTGGGGCCTCTTTCGGTCCGGTTGTTCTGTTAAGCCTATATTGGAAGCGCATGACCAAATGGGGAGCACTTGCAGGGATGATTGCCGGTGCTGCTACTGTTATTGTATGGGAGCAAATTAAAGCGTTTGATGCCGTATATGAGATCATTCCCGGTTTTATCGCCTGTACGATCGCAATCATCGCGGTCAGTCTGCTCACAGCCAAACCGCCTGCGTCAGTTGAAACGGAATTTGTTCAAACGGTGAAGCGGACCCTTGCTTAATTTCAGGTTATCAGAAATTGTTCTAATCGGGGCTCCAGCATATATTGTTGGGGCTTTTTTCTGTGAAAGGGTTTTATCTGAGGGAGAAGGCGGAATTCTGCTTCCTCGTCAGAACAAACCAACGAGAAATGAAAAAGTCTCCCTGAGAATTATGATATAATCAAAGTTCAAGAATAAATGTTCGCTCAAGCGAGAGGAGAAAGAAAATGCGTGTCATAGGGATTGATCCGGGCATTGCGATTGTGGGTTTTGCGGTGCTGGATCAAAGAGGAAATCAGTTGAAGCCGGTGGAATACGGAAGTATCCAGACTGAGGCTGATCTTGCTACTGCGACCCGCCTAAAACAAATCTATGACGCTTGTACCCGACTTTTTGCCGAACATCGGCCGGCGGTGGTGGCGATTGAAAAGTTATTCTTTAACAGGAATGTGACCACTGCTTTTACCGTTGGGCAAGCGCGGGGAGTTATTATGCTGGCGGCGGAGGAAGCAAGGGTGCCGATTACGGAGTATACGCCGCTGCAAGTGAAAATGGCAGTGGTTGGATACGGGCAGGCCGAAAAAAGGCAGGTTCAGGAGATGGTAAAAATGCTGCTGAGACTTCCGCAGATTCCTAAACCCGACGATGTGGCTGATGCACTGGCAATAGCGATCTGTGAGGCCCATTCGTCAAATGTGATACATAAGCTGGGTAAGCGAGGCACGAAATGATGATCGATTTTATCAGAGGACAAATGGTTTACGCGGATTCGGACTATGTGGCGGTAGATGTGAACGGGGTGGGTTACCAAGTATTTGTGACCAACCCTTATCGTTGGGAAGAAGGAGAAAATGTATGCCTTTATACTCACTATATCGTTCGTGAGGATGCCCATTTGCTGTACGGTTTTCCAACAAAAGAGGAAAGGGATTTATTCCGTTTGTTATTGGAAGTATCGGGAATCGGGCCCAAAGCGGGAGTTGCCATGTTGGCAGGGGGAGAACCGCAGCAACTGGTGACGGCAATTCAAATGGAAGATTTGAAGTTTCTCACCCGTTTACCCGGAATCGGGAAAAAGACAGCTCAACGCATTGTACTGGACTTGAAAGATAAGTTGAAAAAATTAGGCTGGGAGAGCCGCCTGCAATCTTCCGTGAATCAGGCGGATGCTGAAGTATCTGTGCATAAGTCCGATTCGGATGGACGGGATGTCATTGATGCCTTGCTTTCGCTTGGCTATAATGAGGAAGAAGCAGAGTGGGCAGTACGTGAAGCGCTGGCATCTTCGGGAGCGGAGACGCTTTCGACCGAAGACTGGATTAAACGGGCGTTGCAAATTTCCATGAAAAGATAGGGAGGGTCGCATATGGAAGAACGGATCATCTCCGCAAAGATGGCGAGTGAAGATGAGATGGTCGAATTTAGTCTGCGCCCTCGTTATTTGAGCGAGTATATCGGCCAGTCACGGGCTAAAGAGAATTTAAAAGTGTACATAGAAGCGGCCAAAATGAGAGGCGAGGCACTGGATCATGTGTTGTTGTACGGTCCGCCCGGACTGGGGAAGACAACTCTTTCCCATATCATCGCCAATGAACTGGGAGTCAGCATACGCACCACCTCGGGGCCGGCGATTGAACGTCCCGGTGACCTGGCGGCGATCCTGACTAATCTCCAGGCACATGACTTGTTATTTATCGATGAGATTCACCGGTTGAACCGTTCGGTGGAAGAGGTATTATATCCGGCGATGGAGGACTTTGCCCTCGATATTATGATTGGAAAAGGACCAAGTGCCCGTTCTGTCCGCCTGGACTTGCCTCCGTTTACTCTGGTGGGGGCGACTACCCGGGCCGGTTCACTCTCTTCCCCGCTTCGTGATCGCTTTGGTGTGGTGAGCCGGCTTGAGTATTATACGATAGAAGAATTATCGTTTATCGTGCAGCGGGCTGCGGATTTATTGCAGGTGAGGATTCTGGAAGAAGGAGCGGTGGAGATTGCCTCCCGGGCGCGGGGAACTCCCCGGGTGGCCAATCGCCTGTTAAAGCGGGTTCGTGACTTTGTCCAGGTGCAGGGGGACGGAATTATCACCGGAGAGGCGGCCAGGTACGCATTAAATCGCATTCAGGTGGATAAACTTGGATTAGATCATGTGGATCATCGCCTCTTGATGTCAATTATCGAAAAGTTTCGCGGGGGACCTGTCGGATTGGATACTTTGGCGGCTACGATCGGGGAAGAACCAAACACTGTTGAAGATGTTTATGAACCTTATCTGATGCAGATTGGTTTTTTGCAGAGAACTCCTCGCGGGCGCATGATTACTCTTCGCTGTTGTGAACATTTTGGAGTGGAGTGGCCTAAATGAATCCGGTGGCAAAAGGACTGATCATTTTCGGTGGCATTTTGATTCTTATTGGATTGCTGTGGCAGGTGGGGGGCAAGTTTTTTCCCCTCGGCAAATTGCCCGGTGATATTGTAATTGAAAAAGAAAATATGAAAGTCTATTTTCCCATTGTCACCTGTATCTTAATCAGTGTCGTTTTATCTTTGCTTAGCTATCTGTTTCGCCTGTTTCGCTAGAGCAAACGGGCGATTTCTTTTTGGATTTTAGCAATGGAGTGAAAAAAGATGGATGTTTCAAGTTATGATTTTGATTTGCCCAGAGAATTGATTGCCCAGACACCTGCTCCTGAAAGAACCGGCTCCCGTTTGATGATCCTTGATCGGCATAGCGGTGCGGTTACCCATACCCGCTTTCCGCAACTGATCGATGTTTTAAATCCGGGTGATGTGCTGGTATTAAACGATAGCCGCGTCCGTCGCGCCCGTTTAATCGGGACCAAGGAAGGAACAGGGGCGAAGGTTGAACTGCTCCTGTTAAACCCGCACGGAGAAGACCGCTGGGAAGCATTAGTAAAGCCGGCCAAAAGGGTGAAAGAGGGTACTGTTATCGTATTTGGTGACGGGCGGTTAAAAGCAGTAGCCGGAGCGAGCACAGAAGTGGCCGGGGGGCGGATGTTTCAGCTGGAATATGAAGCGGATGATGTGGAAGCCCTGTTTGAACAACTCGGACAGATGCCATTACCCCCTTACATCCATGAGCAATTGGATGATGCCGAGAGGTATC
Organism: Paenactinomyces guangxiensis; assembly: GCF_016055185.1. GTDB lineage: Bacteria > Bacillota > Bacilli > Thermoactinomycetales > Thermoactinomycetaceae > Paenactinomyces > Paenactinomyces guangxiensis. Next base: position 73,499 of record NZ_JAECVR010000017.1, on the reverse strand, counting down.
AGACAGTGTTTTCCAAAGTGGTCGGCTCGGCGGCGGCTCCCACTGCCGGCTTGCATTTTACCCCTGAATTTCTGGAGCAAATTCGTCACAAAGGGGTTGCGACTGCTTTTATCACACTGCATGTGGGACTGGGAACCTTCCGTCCGGTTACGGCAGAGCGGGTTGAAGAACATCAGATGCACTCCGAGTATTATGAGGTGAGCCAGGAAACAGCTGAGATGATTCGCGGTGCCAAACAGCGCGGTGGCCGGGTGATCTGTGTTGGTACCACCTCTGTTCGTACCCTGGAAACGGTGGCCGGCCGCTTTGCGGGAGAAATTCAAGCTTGCAACGGATGGACGGATATCTTCATCTACCCCGGCTACACTTTTCTTGCCGTAGACGGTCTGTTGACAAATTTTCATTTGCCTCAGTCGACGCTCCTGATGCTTGTGAGCGCTTTTGCCTCCAGAGAAATAATTTTGTCAGCTTATCAAGAAGCGGTACGGAAAAAGTACCGATTTTTCAGCTTCGGCGATGCCATGCTCATACTCTGATCAGGGATTTCTCCCAAAGAACTTAAAAACTTGTCCTGAACTCTTTTCCTTTTTATAATGAGATTGTTGCAACAAGCTTTATAATGGGATAGCGAAAAACTCTTTGTTTCAGTTATAATGGGAACTATGTAGGAGGAACCATCGTTGGCTGTTCAATATGAACTGATTAAAGAGTGCAAGCAGTCGGGTGCACGTTTGGGACGTTTACATACACCTCACGGAACGATTGAAACTCCCATTTTCATGCCGGTAGGCACACAGGCAACCGTTAAGACGATGAGTCCGGAAGAGCTCAAAGAGATGGGCAGTCAAATTATTTTGAGCAATACATATCATCTCTTTTTGCGCCCCGGCCATGAAATTGTCAAAGAAGCGGGCGGCTTGCATTCTTTCATGAACTGGGACCGGGCTATTTTGACTGATAGCGGTGGTTTTCAGGTTTTTTCCCTGAGCCAGTTGCGCAATATTACCGAAGAAGGGGTCTCTTTTCGCTCTCACTTAAGCGGTGAAAAGCTGTTTATCAGTCCGGAAAAAGCGATCGAGATTCAAAATGCCCTTGGAGCGGATATTATCATGGCTTTTGATGAATGCCCGCCGTATCCGGCTGAACGGGAGTATGTCCGTGTTTCCACCGAGCGTACCTACCGCTGGTTAAAACGTTGCAAAGAGGCACATCAAAGGCCTGATGAACAAGCTTTGTTTGGCATTGTTCAGGGGGGCATGTACCAGGACCTGCGTGAAGAAAGTGCACGGCAACTCGTTGATTTGGATTTACCCGGTTATGCAGTAGGCGGTCTGAGCGTGGGTGAACCGAAAGAGATCATGTATGAAGTTTTATCGTACACAACACCGCTCCTCCCCAGATTAAAACCCCGTTATCTGATGGGGGTCGGTTCTCCTGATGCCTTGATTCAGGGTACAATCCTCGGAATTGATATGTTTGATTGCGTGTTGCCGACACGGATTGCCCGCAACGGAACAACGATGACCAGCCAGGGACGTTTGGTGGTGCGCAATGCAAAATATGCGCGGGACTTTACTCCTCTGGACCCTCAATGTGATTGTTATACATGCCGCAATTATACGCGGGCGTATCTGCGTCACCTGATCAAAGCAGATGAGACGTTTGGAATTCGTTTGACCACCTATCACAACCTGTATTTTCTGCTGAGGTTGATGGAAAAAGTACGTCAGGCGATCCTCGAAGACCGTCTGCTCGATTTCCGTAACGAGTTTCTGGTTCAGTATTACGGCTCTACAAATCCGCAAACTGCTTTTTAAGAGCCTGGTAAAAAGTACCTTTAAAGGAGGCGTATGTTCAATGCAACAACAATTAATGGGTGTACTTCCATTTCTGCTGGTTTTGGTTGCTTTCTACTTCTTTCTCATTCGTCCGCAGCAAAAGCGGCAAAAAGAGCGTATGAGAATGCTGAATTCCATTAAAAAAGGGGATAAAGTGGTTACCATCGGAGGCCTGCACGGCTCCATTGTCGATCTGAATGATGAGAGAGTCACTTTAAAGGTAAGTGATAATACCCGTTTGGTGTTTGAACGTTCTGCAATCAACTCCGTAAACAATGAGGAGAATGCTTCTTCGGCTGATGTTGAAGAAAAGAAAGAGAAAGCTGATAACAAATAAATAAAGCATCTATCTGTACAACAGAAAATCTGAAAACAGCCGGCTTTGTTAAGAAGCCGGCTGCAACTGTTTTAATATACTTTCCCCCTCGCGGTGTGGCCTATAAAGATCACTGCAACATCAATTCCTCTGTGTTTTTTAAATTTTCCAGGATCTAATTGCCGGAATTGACCCCGATCACTCCTCCGATGGCACTGATGCCGAAAGCACAGGCCATAAATAACACGGGATTGATCACCATTCCGGAATCGAAGGCTAGAAAACCGATGATCAGGAGAATCGCGGCATAGATGATTCCTTGCAACCCCCCGTAATACCATCCTCTTTGCCCCGCTTTGCGTCCGGAGATAAAGCCGCCGACGAAGAGAGCAAGCGCATTAATACCATAGGCAGCAGTTGTCAATTGTGAAGAATCAAAAGTTGTGTATCGCATGAGCAGTGCCGCAATAAAAGAACAGATCAGGATGATTCCCCATACGAAAAGTTGTCCCATTACCCAGGGAGAACGCAAACTCCATTTGGAAGAGTCCAATAAGTTCTCTTTCATACGAACCACCTCCGAGCCGAATGGTACATGTTATGAGCTTGTATTGGAATTTATTCACCGCTCCCTTTCACTCATAAAATAAGGGGGGTTGGTCAAAATATGGGTACCTGAAAAAGAGAGGAGGGTCACCAAAGTGGGCGAATTGTGGACGGTTTTTTTGCGTACTCTTTTTATTTACGTGTTTATTCTCATGATGATGCGAATCATGGGGAAACGGGAGATTGGCAAGCTGTCTCTGTTTGATTTAATTGTTTCGTTTATGATTGCAGACATTTCCGCGATTGTGCTGGAAGACCCGGCAGTTCCTCTTACCCGAGCCATTATCCCAATTCTGACCCTTGTGGCCCTGCAAATTGTACTTGCCTATATTTCCTTAAAAAGTAGAAAAGTAAAAAGTTTAGTCGACGGTAATCCGACGGTATTGATTAAAAATGGTAAACTTCAAGATTCAGCAATGGCAAAATCACGGTATACGATGGATGACTTACTCATGCAGTTAAGAGAAAAAAATATTCCTGATGTGGCTGATGTTGAATTTGCTGTTTTGGAGACATCAGGGAAATTAAGCGTATTTCCAAAGGAAGAAAAACGTTTTATCATGAAAGAAGATGTCCATTTAACCCGTCCTTTGAAGCGCTTTGATATGCCTGTGACCCTGATTGTGGACGGGAAAGTTCAGGACGAGGCTTTGAACAAAATTGGACAAAACCGTTTTTGGCTGAAAAACGAAATTCAAAAACAGGGTTATAAGGATTTTAAAGAGATTTACTTTGCAAGTTTGAATTACGAAGGTAAACTGTATATTGACCGCAAAGATTCCGGAAAAAGGAGTTAACGCGGAAGGATATTGGACATCCATTTACCAACGTACGGAATGCGGCTGACATCATCTTTGCGGATGAGCGAGAGCACAAACATACAGATCAGATAAACAGTTACGCTGCCGATGGTGGTAAGCATTGTTCTGGAAAGAAGCGGAATTTGTTCCTGCAGCAATAATTGTTTTGCAACCAGGCCCGTAATGATAATGGCGATCCCCAGTTTTAACAGTTCTTGTACACGAAGGGTAAAGGGAATGATTTTTGCGATGGCGATAAAGTGAAGAACCGTCACAATGATCATTCCGCAGTTAATGGCTAATGCGACTCCGTCGATTCCCAATTCGGGGCGGGAAGCCAGCACGAAAATCAACCCTGTTTTCACAATCGCACCGATAATTGAATTGCGCATAGCCACCCTTGCCTGATCCAATCCCTGAAGGACGGAAGCGAATGGCCCTTGCAAATAAGCAAATATAGCAAACGGGGCAATAATTTGCATCAGACGGGCAACTTCCGCCTGATGGTATAATAAGACGGATAAAGGCTCTGCCATCACAAACATCATCAGAGAACAGGGGGAGCAAACGATCAGTGCGAGGCGAAATGCCTGTTGAAAGCGGTACTCCACCAGTTGTATATTTTTTTGGGCGGCTGCTTCACTAATGGCCGGGACCAGTGACACGGAGATCGAATAGGCGAAAAAAGAGGGAAAAAAAACGAGAGGAAGAGCCATTCCTTCCAACCGTCCATACAAAGCTGTGGCTGTTGCTGTAGCAATGCCGGCCATGGCCAAACTCTGGGATACCACAATCGGTTCAATCGCATAAGAAAGAGAACCTACAGTTCGGCTTGCCGAGACTGGAATTGCAATTCCCAGTAAATCGCGTGTAGTGCTGCCAAAGCGCCGGAGGAAACCCTTGCTCTTTTCTTTTTTCTCTTTTTTTGCGGAAAAATGTAAGCTGGGACGTTTGGGATCTTTTTTAAAGGAGTATATCAGAAACATCATTCCGGCAAACTCACCGATGACCATCCCGATCATCGCTCCCGCTGCAGCATACTCAATCCCAATGGGCAGCAGATATTGTGCGAGCAGAAGAACGGTGAAAATGCGGATAAATTGCTCGATAATCATCGAAGTGGCGTAAGGACTCATATGTTGCCGTCCTTGAAAGTATCCCCGAAAAATAGATGAGATGGCGATGATGGGGATCATGGGTGCGATAGCCAGTAAGGAGTAGATCGCCCGTTCATCGGTCAGCAGAGTACTGGCAATGATCGGAGCAGCCAGCAGCACTCCGCTGGTAATAACTACACTCGTGATAATCACAATCAAGATTGATACAATAAGGATGGAACGAATTCTGTATTCTTCATTTTTCGCTTCCGCTTCAGAGACTAACTTAGAAATAGCAACGGGAAGGCCGGCCGTTGTGATCACGATTGTAAAAATAAGAATGGGAAATGCCATTTGAAATAAACCCATTCCTTCATCTCCGATGATGCGGGAAAGAGCAATACGGTAAATAAATCCAAGCACTTTTGTGATAAAGCCCGCACCAACTAATACCAAGGTGCCATATAAAAATCCTTGTTTGCTCAAATCCCGGCCCCTCCTTTATACACTGATTGATACAAGCCTATGCCTTGTCCTGCAGACTCATGCCTAAAAATAAATTGCGGACAAAGTAGGATTTGACAGAATTATGTCGAATTATGTTTTTTTACAGACGACGTAAATCATTTTTGAGGAGGAACACCATGGGACGACATGGTACGTTAAAATCAGTAAGCCGTTTAAAAAACAACACTGTTGAACTGTTGCGCGAGCATGAACTGATGCAGTGTATCGAAGATTTATGCAATAGTAAAGCAGAAGAATTTCGTATGTATGGATATGAAAATGTAACCGGGGAACAGATCTGGGCCTGTGTATCCGAAAACTACCGCAGAGGCTGGCCGCGGTTAAACCGTTTAGTCAATGACATTATGTCGTTAAAGGCGAATCGCTTTATGAATTGGTTAATGCTTTCGGTCTATAAGGAATAGGATCGGGAAAAGAGTCCCATCCAATAACAAAAGCGACACCGGCTACCCGTGTAGTGGTGTCGCTTAAAACTTTTTTATTACGCGTTAAGCCCGTTTTTTGTTTCTCCGGCCATCAGCCCTTCAGGCTCTCCTCTTCTTAATGATTCTTTTACATGCTTTAACTGGGCAACGATAATAAAGCTGATAATCACCAGCAGAAACCATGAACTGATTTTCCCGAAATCAACGAAGCTCCATGCCAGCCTTTGATACGGATATTGCCAGGCACCCAGAAATGTGGCAATGTTCTCCGCGATCCAGATGAGAAAGCCGATCAGCACAAACGACAGAACGAGAGGCATCCGGTATGTAACCTCTTTTACGGAAAATTCTACATAGGTACGGTAAAATACCACAATCAACAAGGCGGTTAAAATCCATCTCATGTCATACAGGTAATGATGCGTAAAGAAGTTGAGATAAATCCCGCACCCGATCAATGCTGTCCAGACCGCACTGGGCCAGCCGTGCAGGCGGAGTTTTAACCGGCTCCAGGACTGGCACAAATAGCTGGCAACGCTGGCATACATAAAGCCGCTGTATAACGGAACCCCAAACACCTTTGCCCATGCCGGTTCCGGATATGCCCAGGAGCCCATATGTACCTTGTACAGCTCTAAACCCAGACCGATCACATGAAAAATGCTGATTACCTTGAGTTCTTCTTTTGATTCCAGACCACTGACAACCATCATGATTTGGATCAACACACAGATAATCAAAATAAAATCATAACGATGAATCAAGGGAGGGTCAATGACCTTGGAGATCGCCAGTGTGATAAAGATGGCGATTGGAAAGATACAGGAGATAGACTGTTGGTAAACAAAATAAATGAATTGTCTGATCAGTTTCAATGGTCATATCATCCTTATTTATTGTTTGGATGTTTCCGTCATGGGGTGATGAAATGATGATCAATTAAGATGGTACAATTTTTGTGAACCGGAGACAAGATAAAATCTTTGATATGTTGGAATCCTACCAATATTTCATGCCCGGGTTACGCGTTCCATCCATTTTCTATTATCAGTGAAGAGTTGGTATTTTTGAAGCCAGGTGTTTCTGTGCAAATTGACATTGCCTGTTTCAGTTGGGATAATTATAGCTATGGTGCTTTGAATGAAGGAGGAGCAAAGGATGAAGCTTCGTAAAGGGAAATTGACCATATTTATCCTCCTGGTGGTTGCAATATTGGGAACAGCGGCCACAACCACCGGCAAAATATGGAACAATATTACCAAGGGACTTGATTTACAAGGTGGATTTGAAGTCCTCTATCAAGCAAAAAAGGGACAAAAAGTGAATGCGCAAATTTTGCATGATGCCGCCAGTGCGATTCGGAACCGGGTCGATGTGATCGGTGTGACCGAACCGGAAATTACTGTTGAAGAGCCCAATCGAATCCGTGTACAGCTGGCGGGGGTCAAAGACCAGGCTGAAGCACGCCGATTGTTAGGTAAACCTGCGAAACTCACTTTTCGTGACCCGACGGGAAAAAAGGTATTGATTGACGGAAAAGATTTAAAAGAGCATGGAGCCAAGGTTGACTACGATCCTCAAACAAACCAGCCGCTGGTGACATTGCAGATGAAAAATCCTAAAAAGTTGGAAGATGTAACGAGAAAATACTTAGGGCAGCCTATGCCTATTTATCTGGATGAAACTCAGTTAAGTGCGCCTGTCATTCAAACTGTCATTACCGGTGGAAATGCCCAGATAGATGGTCAACGGTCAGTAGAGGAGGCACAGAAACTGGTAGACCTCCTGAATGCGGGAGCGATTCCGATTGAACTGGAAGAAGTGCAAAGCTTTGCTGTTGACGCCAGCCTGGGGGCTGCATCCATGAAGGACAGCCTGATCGCCGGAGTATATGCGATTCTCGCTATCTTTATATTTGTTATCGGTTATTACCGTTTGCCCGGTATGATCGCTACAGTCACTCTCATTGCTTATTCTTACCTGGTACTTTTGACATTTATGCTGTTGGATGTCACCTTAACCCTGCCCGGAATTGCGGCGTTCATTCTTGGAATCGGGATGGCGGTTGACGCAAACATAATTATGAATGAACGGATTCGTGAGGAGTTGCGGATCGGGAAAAGTGTTCCGGCTGCGATGAGATCGGGATCCCGGCGGTCCTTCTGGACGATTTTTGACGCCAATATCACCACAATCATTGCGGCAGGTGTTCTCTTCTTCTATGGAACGGCTGCTGTAAAAGGATTTTCCGTTTCCTTGATTGTAAGTATTATCGTCAGCTTTATCGCGGCGGTAGGCTTATCACGGATTTTGATGAACTTATTAATCCGATCCAACCTGCTAAAACATCCCGGGCTGTTTGGCGTGAGAGAGGATGAGATCAGTGACCTTTAAAATAGACTTTGTTAGCAAACGAAAAATTTATTTTACCATCAGCATCATCCTTATGGTTTTAGCGATTGGATCCTTACTCCTTCAGGGACTTAACCTGGGAATTGATTTTGTTAGCGGTTCCCGCCTGGATATTAAATTTGAGAAACAGGTTAATCTTGAAAAATCCAGGCAGGTACTGGAGAATCTTGGCTACAAGAACCCCAATGCCCGTGTTGGCGGCCCAAACCAGGACATTCTCATATTCCGCGTAGATAAAGAGATCAGCCAACCGGAAAAGGCAAAAATCATTCAGAAGTTTAATGAGGCATTCAAACAAAAGGTTAGTATGCAAGAGCAGGTCGTTGATCCGATTATCGGGCGCGAACTTGCTAAAAACGCGATCATCTCGGTGCTGATCGCCTCGGCGGTGATTATCCTCTATGTGACGGTGCGCTTTGAATACCGCTTTGCCGTTGCGGCGATCATCGCCCTGTTTCATGATGCCCTCTTTACGGTGGGGATGTTTTCCATTTTGCGGTTAGAGGTGGATATTGTCTTTATTGCAGCTGTGCTTACGATTATCGGTTATTCAATTAACGATACAATTGTGATCTTTGACCGCATCCGCGAAAATATGAAACGGGTAAAACCGACCAAATGGGAAGAACTTTCAAAAGTGGTCAATGAGAGTCTTCTTCAGACGTTGACACGTTCGATCAATACCGTTTTGACAGTTGCTTTTGCCGCTCTTGCTCTCTTCCTGCTGGGTGGAGAGAGTATCCGAAACTTCTCTCTGGCTCTGCTGTTGGGATTGCTTTCGGGAGCGTACTCTTCCATTTTCCTTGCCAGCCAGATCTGGGTCGGGTGGAAATGGCGCTCGTTGCAAAAAGAAAAAAACCGTGATCAAGTGGTCACCGAATAGATTAACAGTAACATACGTAAACTTTCATTGAGCAGGCCGCGGTTCGTCCGCGGCTCATCTTTTGGAGGTAACTGCGTATGAGTAATACCCGGTATCAAGAGGCGAAACGGGGAGCATGGGTAGGGATTATCGCAAATGCCTGTTTAGCCGTTTTAAAAGGAGCAGCAGGCATGATGTCAGGAAGCCGGGCTTTGATCGCTGATGCTGCCAACTCCGCCACCGATGTAGTCAGCTCCGTCGCCGTCCTGTTTGGAGTTCGTTTGGCCCACACTCCTCCCGATGAAGAGCATCCTTACGGGCACGGAAAGGCAGAAACCATTGCGGCTATTGTTGTCGCTGTTTTGATTGCCGGGGTCGGGCTGGAGGTGGGTTACCGGTCGGTGGAGGCTTTTTTGGAGCCAATTAAGCCTCCCGGGTGGATGGCTGTTGCTGCTGCCGTATTCTCCATCCTTGCCAAAGAAATTTTGTTTCGTTATACATATCGTCTGGGCAAACGAATAGACAGCCAGGCGATTATTGCCAATGCCTGGGATCATCGTTCCGATGTTTTTTCCACCCTGGCGGCGTTGCTGGGGATTCTGGGATCGATTGTTGGAGGCTATATCGGAGTTCCTGAGCTAGTCTATCTTGATCCGGTGGCCGGAATTGGAGTCTCAATCTTTGTTTTATTTATGGCTTACCGGCTGGCCAGGGAATCGATTGGTGATGCGCTGGATCGTGTACTCAATGCGGAGGAATCCAGAGATCTGCTGGAGACTGCGGCACAGGTAAACGGGGTGATCAAGGTAGATGAGTTATTAGCAAGGCAGCATGGTCATTATGTAATTGTGGATATCCGAATCGCCGTTGATCCCCATATCACTGTAGAAGAAGGGCATCGAATCGGAAAAAATGTGAAAAAAACTTTGATGGGAAAATTCCCGCATGTTTCCAATGTGCTTGTTCATATTAACCCTTACGATTCCGGTACTACATAAGGTAATGTAGGAGACTTGCTTTGTGCTATAATGGTAAACGCAAAGCGAGGTGAACGGATGATGTTACGTTCAAAAACCCGGTGGCAACCGGCGCAGATCGACCCGGACCGGTGCCGGAAGTTAAGTAAAGAGTTAAACATTCACCCTACGGTTGCCCGAATGTTGATCCGGAGGGAAATCGATGATGCAGTGCAAGCAAAGCGATTTTTAAACCCCCGTCTGGATGATTTGTATGACCCCTTTTTACTTGACGGGATGCATGAAGCTGTTGAGCGAATCCACCGTGCGATCCGGCAGGGGGAAAAGATTCTCGTATACGGGGATTATGACGCTGACGGTGTCAGTAGTACCAGTTTAATGATTATGGTTTTACGGCAATTAGGGGCAGATGTGGATTACTATATTCCGAATCGCTTTCGTGAAGGCTACGGTATCAATAAAGAGGCACTGCAGTTGGCCAAGGAGCGCGGATTTCAGCTGATTATATCCGTCGACACCGGAATCAGTGCCGTCATGGAAGCCGGATTCGCAAAAGAGCTGGGATTGGACCTGATTATTACTGATCACCATGAACCGCCGGAAACCCTGCCGGACGCCCTGGCGGTAATCAACCCCAAAAAACCGGCTTGCTCTTACCCTTTTGACAAATTGGCCGGAGTCGGAGTTGCATTTAAACTGGCAACCGCTTTATTGGGCCGGGTGCCAGAGGAATTGCTGGAAATCGTTGCGCTGGGGACGATTGCTGACCTTGTTCCACTTGTGGATGAGAATCGCGTTTTTGCTACATACGGCTTAAAGAGGATGAATTTACGGGAGCATGTCGGGATTGCTGCCCTCCTGGAAGTGTCCGGGATCGATCAGGATGTTTCAGCAGGCCATGTTGGATTTTCTCTCGGTCCACGGATTAATGCGAGTGGTCGTTTGGATTCCGCTAATCAGGCTGTTGACTTACTTGTTACAAAAAATTGGGAACAGGCCCGCCTTATCGCGGAAGAGCTCAATCTGATGAATCGTGAACGGCAGCAGCTCGTGGAGGAGATGGCCGAAGAAGCAGTGGCTGAAGTAGAGGCCTCTCCTGAACGCCACCGTCATGTCATCGTTGTGGCCAAAGAGGGATGGAATGTCGGAGTAATCGGCATTGTTGCCTCACGTTTAGTAGAAAAATATTATCGCCCGGTCATTGTGCTTGGGGTGGACGAGGAAAGTAAAATGGCAAAAGGATCGGCGCGTAGTATTGCCGGGTTTGATATGTATAAGGCATTAACTGCTTGCCGGGATCTGTTGCCCCATTACGGAGGCCACTACATGGCGGCGGGAATGACCTTGCCAACAGACCACCTCCCATCCTTTCATGACCGATTGACTGCACTGGCAAAAGAATGGCTTGCTCCTGAGGATTATACCCCGCTGACTGTGCCGGAAGAAGAGCTAACGTTAGACCAGATCCAGCCGCAACTCATTGACCAGTTGCAAGCACTCGCCCCGTACGGGATGGGCAACCCGACGCCCTTATTTGTTGTTCGTGAAGCCAATATCACCCGCGTGCAATTGATTGGACAGCAGAAACAGCATTTAAAGTTGTATTTAGAGGCAGGGGGGCACCATATGGATGCAGTAGGTTTCCGTTTAGCCGATCTTGCACAGGAGATGGCTCCCTATGCTAAAGTCCAATTGTTAGGCGAATTGCAGATGAATGAATGGAATGGAAAGCGAACACCGCAACTGCTAATTCGTGATCTCTCGATCCCTCACTTGCAAGTGTTCGATTGGCGCAGCAACCGTGTACAGTTGGAATGGTTATCCGGGATCGAAGAGGAAAGTTATCGCTTTATCTGTGCAAAATCTTGTTCCCAGCCACAGTTGATTGCTGAAAAAGGGCCAAATCGCGTTATTTTTTGGGAGGACTTGGAGATAGACAGATGGGAGGAAAAAGCGAGAGAGGCAAAGAATTTTGTCTTCGTGGATCCTCCGCCATCGATGGAACTGTTTATTCGGGGGTTAAGCTATTGCCGGGAAGCGGAGCGTCTGTACTTTATCTACGGGGACGCCGATTTTGATGATTTATTGGTGAAAGTGCCGACTCGTGAACAATTTAAACGATTATATCAAGCGCTGGCGGGAAAAGGGACTATTTCCATCAGCCGGCATATGCCGTCATTAATGCGGGTAACGGGATTGCAAAAGAGACCGCTTTCCTTTATGATTCATGTGTTTGAGGAGTTAGGGTTCTTAAGAATCGAACAAGGCCTTATTCATGTTGATCCTCATCCAATTAAAAAAGCGTTGACTGAATCGAAGTTATACCAGCGTCAGTTAGCCAGGGAACAAGTATTGCAGACACTCGTTTACTCTTCGTATCGGGAACTTTGCAATTATCTGTTGACAAACGTCAAGTTTAAATGGCACTTAGGAGGAAAAAATAATGGACTTCAAAGAGAAGATTCGGGTGATTCCAGATTTTCCGCATCCGGGAATTCGGTTTAAAGATATTACTACACTATTAAAAGATGGGCCATCTTATAAGGCGGCGATCAATCAACTGGCAGACCAGCTGAAGGGTAAGCAAATAGATGTGATTGTCGGGCCGGAAGCAAGAGGATTCGTGGTGGGAGCACCATTAGCCTATGCTCTGGAAATTGGCTTTGTCCCTGTGCGCAAAGCGGGTAAATTGCCGGCTGAAACCGTTGAAGCCAACTATAGTTTGGAATACGGCAAAGATGCTCTCGCCATTCACAAAGATGCCATACAACCGGGGCAAAAAGTATTAATCGCCGATGACCTTTTGGCAACCGGCGGTACGATTTCCGCTACTCTTGATCTAGTCCGGCAGTTAGGGGGGCAACCCATCGGGCTTGCTTTTTTGATTGAATTAACCTATCTCAATGGCCGCGATAAATTAAAGGAACTGGATATTGTTTCACTGGTTCAATATTGATGCATCACACAATGATAAGCGCCCTTATCGGCGCTTTTTTGTATGATTTTAAATACTAAGAAGGATAAAATTATTTCATAACGAAATATTAAACGGCTCTAATTTTACAGAGAAAGGGATGGGAAAGATGGAAAAACGATGGAGGCTATCAGGACTGGTTGCAATTGTTTCCCTATTCGCCCTATTCACTATTATCAGACCTCCCGTATTTGCCCAGGCAACTGTGGCCGGTGGAGAAAAAAAATTGGAGACAAAGATTGAACGTATGTTGTCAAAGATGACTGATGAAGAAAAAGTAGGTCAATTAATGATGATTACGACCACTGACCAGCCGGATGGACAGCCATCTGAAATGACCCGGGCCGCGATTCAGAACTATAAAGTCGGATCTGTGATTCTTTACGGAAAAAGAAGCCCCAAAGCAACGGCAGAATACATCAATCAATTGCAAAAATGGGCGGAAGATACACGTCTGGGAATTCCGCTTCTGGTCTCTGCGGATTTGGAGTACGGTGCGGCACAGCGGATGCCGGACCATGCAACAACCTTCCCCCGACTGATGGGTATTGCTGCAACAAATCAACCGCCTCTTGCGGGTCTGTCTGCGCGGATTACGGCCAAAGAAGCCCGAGCTGTCGGATTTAACTGGAACTTTGCTCCGGTTGCCGATGTAAATACCAATCCCGCCAACCCGGTGATCGGGGTTCGTTCATTTGGAGAGAACACGGAACTGGTTTCCGAGATGACGACAGCCCAAGTAAAAGCATATCAGAAGGAAGGCGTGATTGCCTCCGCCAAACATTTCCCCGGCCACGGCGATACCAGCGTCGATTCTCATCTGGGTTTGCCAACAGTGGCCTATGACTTGAATACACTGGAAAAGGTCCACCTGCCACCATTTACAGCGGCCATAAAGGCAGGAACAGACTCCATCATGACGGCCCATATTATCGTAAAGGCACTTGACCCCGACTTGCCGGCAACCTTATCACCCAAAGTGCTGGATGGATATTTAAGGGGGAAATTGGGTTATAATGGTCTCATTGTGACCGACGCGATGTGGATGGATGCCATCTCCAAAAACTGGGGAATGGGTGAAGCGACAGTGATGGCTATTCAAGCTGGTGCAGATGTAGTGATGGTGGCCAACAGAGTAAAGGATCAACAAGAGACATACAACGCTCTGATCGATGCCGCCAAAACAGGGAAGTTGTCCAAACAACACCTTAATCAATCTGTCAAGCGTGTTTTAAAAGCAAAATATAAATATCATTTGGATCACCGGCGCTATGTAAACCCGGACAAAGCGGAGAAAGTGATCGGTCAAGAAAAGTTTAAACAAGCGGCCAATGAGATCGGTAAGCGGTCTGTTACACTGGTGAAAAATAAGAACGCGGTTCTGCCTTTGGCCAAGAATCAAGGAACCACTTTTGTGGCCGGAGTCCACCATGTGAACACGCTCGCCTCATCCATTGAACAAGTGAGCGGGAATCAGGTGACAACATGGCAAGCATCTTCGGCAAATCCGACGGACCCGGAAATTGCGGCTGCGGTTAAGCTGGCTGAAAATGCAGACCAAATCGTTGTTGCCAGTTATTCACAAAGCGTCTTGCCCGAGGGACAGGTCAAATTGATCAAGGCTTTGAATCAACTGAATAAACCTGTCGCTGTAGTGGCGATTGGATTGCCCTACGACATCAAATATGTCCCTGAAGTAAAGGCTTTTATGAGTACTTATGCGATTGACCGCTGGCAAACAGCCAACCCGACGATGTTGCGGGCCGCCGCAGAAGTTCTTTACGGAGCCCAGCCGGGTGGAAAATTGCCTGTGTCGATCGAAGGTCTGTATTCGTTTGGACATGGGTTAAGCTACTAAAATATAAAGGTGAATCTAAATAAAATCCAGTATTCCCACAGGGTTCCTGGATGCCGGGTTTTTTTATGACAGTTCTGGAGGCTGCGAAAAGATAGGTCGCTCCCCGGAATTCTGCTTCCCCGGCATGATTCAAACTTTCATCCCAAGGTTGTGCCGGCAAGTCATGAGGGTTGTCTGTTTAAAGAGCAATCTTCGAGTTGGAGGAAAGAACATGCTTGAAACCGAGAGAATATACTTTCGTCCTTATCAATCCGGGGATTTGGATTTTGTCATATCGCTGTGGAGAGACCCTGAAGTAGTTCGTTATATTGGAGACGGAAAAATAAAAACGAAAGCGGAGATACAGGAAATTTTCTCACGTTGGGTGGAGAAAAGAGGGCAAGGGTTTGGATTGCATCTGGCTGTACTAAAACAGACAGGTGAATACCTGGGACATGCCGGGATTGTTCCCCAAGAAGTAGATGGGAAAATGGAGTGGGAGATCGGCTACTGGTTGGCAAAGAAATACTGGGGGCAAGGTTATGCAAGTGAAGCGGCAGCTGCTTTTCGTGATTATGCCTTTACAAAGTTAAAAATAAAAAGATTAGTCTGTATCATTCAACCGGATCATCTGGCATCCATCAAGGTAGCAGAAAAAATCGGCATGAGCAAAGAAAAGGAAACGTTGTTTCAATCTATCCCAGTTGTGATCTATTCGATAGAAAAATAAATTGCCGGAATAGATAATAATGACTATTTTTAAGGTCATTTAGACAACAGGATAAAGAATAAACAGATCCGTCCGTTAAAAGAGCCCCGGGAGCTTGATGAATCCGGGGTTCTTTTATGAGTCAGGTAGAATATGAGATTGACCATCTTCTTTGCAGATACATATGGTAAAGGAAAGCGGGCGATAATAAGATGCAATTTGGGAGGGATTGGCCAAATAAATTCTGACAAGGAGCCATCTTTTTGCAAAAATGCAGTCAAGTATGAACATGCTGATTTTTTGACAACATAGAATCTGTTTTTCCTCTTTTATTTGTTATAATACAATCTGTTGCATAACAGTTATTGTTATAATATAATGTATTTAAAATCATCTTTCACTGGAGGAGATTCCCGGTGATCACCCAATTGCACGATTCGGAAGAAAATCATCGCTGTGAGGTGTGCGGGGCCGAATTAAAGCCAAAAGAGACAAACAATCAACCAGAAAGCGATATGATCCGTGAATATTTGCTAAAGTATTACGAATAAGAAAAAGCCGCGGGAACAACCCTGCGGCTTTTTGCCGTTTTTCAATCACGGCGAATGGTTGGGCTTGCCGTGTTACCGGTACACCACCAAGATGTTCCGTCCGGATCGCGAAAGTATATGTTCCCTTTTGGGCAATCAACTTCCCCGCAAAAATAAAATGTGAAGGAACATAAAAGGATCCGGCGATTGATAACGATAAAAGAGGAACATATATTATGTTTTCACCCACAAGCGTGATATATTTGAAACTGAAGGGAAATTGTTAAAAAGAAATCATATGGATGAACATGATAGAGAGGGATGGACACAAGGAGAAAGGCGGGTGGAAAGAAGGTGTCCAGAATTCGCGTGTCACGAAAATTGTTTGCTAAATACCGCAGTATCCAGACAGCGATTTTAAACGCACCGGCGGGAAGTGTAATTGAGGTTGAGCCGGGTATTTATAAAGAGGATATTTGGATTGACCGGTACATAGAAATCATCGGCACAGGGCCGAAAGAAGAGATTATCATCCAGGGGACAGAACAAGCCGCGATTGAGATGGGAACTGAATATGCGGTGATTAAAAATGTAACTTTACGGCAGTCAAAAAGAAACAGATCAGCAACGGTTCTTGTTACCCGGGGATCACTGGTTTTAGACGGTTGTGAAGTTTTGTCGGAATTGGGGCCATGTGTGTCGATCATCGGCAATGAGGCTGAGCCCGTTTTCCGCCGTTCCCGTTTTTTCAGCGTCAAAAACGTGGCTATTTTAAACCAAAGCAATGGCAAAGTGCTTTTGGAAGATTGTCATCTATCCAGTCACAGTGATGTCTCCGTTGTGTTTATTGCTGACGGAAATCCGGTTTTTCGTCACTGTACCCTCACTGGAAATCCGGGTTATGGTGTGTTTGTGGAGGAGAACGGGAAGGGGACGTTTGAGGAGTGTAACATATACGGCTTCGATTACAGTCCGGCGATTGGAATCGATGGGGGAAATCCTTCTTTTATTCGCTGTAAGATTCACGACGGGTTAGAGAGCGGAGTAGCCATCCATCAGGGGAAAGGAGTATTTCAGGATTGCACACTGTTCGGCTTTGGGAAAGAGCTGCCTGCCGTGCGCGTATCTCAGCATTCCCAACCGCGCTTTCAACACTGTACAATTAAAAATTGCCAAGGCGGTGCCTTTTTATTTGAAGAGGAAGCGGGCGGAATTGTTGAAAGTTGTGATTTGTTCGGATTTATCCATAAGCCGGCGGTAACCATAAGGAGTGAAGCCCAACCGCAATTTTTGCGTTCGCGCATCCATGACGGCAACTATGAAGCGGTTGTCAGTTATGATGCGGGCAAAGGATTGATGGAAAGCTGCGATTTATACGGGTTTAACGGAAATATCGTATCAGTCATCCATTCGGGTAAACTGGATTTGCTGCGCTGTAAAATCTACAACGGGAATGAACATGGAATCTATATGGCGCAAAAGGGAGAAGGGATTATTAAAGATACAGAGGTTTATCTCATTCCCAGGAAAGCGGCTCTCCATGTCACACAGGCAGCTGATCCTCTGTTTGTCCATTGCCGGGTGTATGACAGTCTGTTGGGAGCGGAAATAAAGGAAAATGGGCGGGGAACGTTTGAACAGTGCTCTTTTAAAGGATTGAAACAAACCGTTTGGGATATTCATGAAAGCCAACCGGTGATTCGCCACTGCAAAGAGGAAGATGGCCGGGAAGTGGATGTGCCAGTTAATAACAATGATGCCATCGCCTTTAGTGAACCAGTCTACCGTCTTTTTACGGAATTGGACGAGGTAATCGGACAAGAGCAGGTAAAAGAAACCCTGCGTGAAGTAGTTCTTTATCTCGATTATCTGCAGGATCGGAAGCGCCTGGGCTTTAAGACGACTGAGCCATTGAATATCCATGCTTTATTTACGGGTCCGCCTGATACAGGGAAGCTGCGGGTGGCAGAGTTGTATGGGCAGATCATGAAAGAAATGGGATTTCTCAATACCGGCCAAGTGGTAATTGCCGGAAGCACAGACATGATTCATGAAGAAAAAGCGACAACCGGGAAAATGGTTAAACAATATATTCAGGAGGCAAAAGGAGGAATCCTCTACCTGCACCATCTTCATCTGCTCACCCCGGGAAGGTGGCCGTTTGATTCCGTGCAAGTGCTTTTGGATCACCTGCAACAAATACTGAACCAGGAAGAACCGGAATTGGCGATTATCATCGCGGGTCCGGAGCCGGAGACGGCCGGATGGATCAATTCCTATCCTCAAATTGCCGGCAAACTGAAGCATCACTATGTGTTTACCGATTACTCCCCTGAAGAGATGGCCGTGATGTTGGAACGGATTGCTGCAGATGAAGATTATCATGTTCATCCGGCGGCCATGCCAACCCTGCAGAAAGAAATGCGCCGGTTATGGAATAAGCCGGGACCAAAAAGCAAAGCAGCCCGTGTGAAGGAGTATTTTCAAAAGGTAAAAGTTGTTCATAGCCGCAGATGTTCAAAGCTTCCCAAGCAGGAGCGAACCCGGGAGATGTTGACTACATTTCTATCCGAAGATCTGTCGGTAAAAGAACAATCAGATATTCAGCCCGGAGATCACTCATGGCTGAAAGAGTTGAAAAAACATTAATATATCTACTCATGTCGTTTCGATGAGGAGGCAATCAGAGACGGTCCTGTAGGTGGAGCCGTCTTTTTGCGTCCACGCAGAGCGGTATGGGCAATTATCTCAGCCGATAATCACAAAATTTGATCTTTTTCTTTTTTTTCGTGAAAAAACGCCATTTATTCTTGTATAATTTTATTATCATATGAAGACATGGTGATCAGAAAACAAGGAGAATATTCATTAGTTGTTTACATGGATAGAGAAAGGGGTCATGTAATGGCTACAGTTCTATATATAACTGCCAATCCAAAACCGGAATACCTGTCAGTGTCCTTACAAGTTGGCAGGGAATTTTTGAACACCTATAAATCAGTCAATCCTCAGGATACAATTATTGAATTAGATCTTTACAAGATCGACATTCCGCTCTTGGATAGTGACGTATTTAAAGGTTGGCAAAAATCAGTGAAGGGGTTTCCGTTAAACATTTCGGAAAGGCGTAAGTTAAACCGGATCAATGAATTAACCGATCAATTTGTATTTGCAGATAAATACATATTTGTCACACCATTGTGGAACTTTGGTTTACCGCCGAAAATGAAAGCTTACTTCGATGCAGTCTGCATCGCGGGTAAGACTTTTAAGTATACAGATAGCGGGGTTAAGGGATTGCTCATCAATAAAAACGCTGTTCACATTCAGGCCCGGGGAGAGATCTATTCACAGGGAAAAGAGAGAACCATGGAGTTTGGAGACAGTTATATTCGTTCCATTCTTGCGTTTATGGGGGTTACAGATCTTGAGTCGATCATTGCTGAAGGGACGTCTACAGTTGAAAACTATTCATGGATATTACATAATGCTTTGCTGCGTGCCAAAGAAGTAGCCAGACAGTTCGCAAGACGGTAAGGGGATGATTAGATTGATGACCCAAAGAGATGCTATATTTTTAAATCCGTGAGGCTTTACAGGAGTAACAGGCAGATGCCGCGATACGGGGTCACTGAGAATAGTTCCCACGGAAAGCAGCAAATACAATGATGATTCACTTTTTAGAAAGCTTCCTGAATCTCCCGGAAGGTTAAAACTTGAAACAGGGCTAATCATAGAACAGAGCGAACTCCGGCGGGGAGTTCGTCCTGTTTTTAAAACAATTTAACTCCTAAAACATGATCGAGGGGAACATAACCGATTTCCCGGCTGTCTCGGCTGTTGTTCCGGTTATCTCCCATTACAAAGATGTGATTTTCGGGTACCTTGTATTTCTCATTCGGTGTATTCATCATCGATTCTTTTATATAATCTTCTTCCAATAGTTTTCCGTTTCGATAGATCTTATTATTTTTAAATTCGATGGTATCCCCGGGTTTGCCAATCACTCTTTTAACCCATATATTATGTTGTTCGTTCCCGGTAAACAGTTTGTAGATGGAGCTGTCCTCCAGGTCGTCGATCAGTGTCCGCTCCCTGTTTATACGGCTGTCAATAATCACGATATCTCCATAGTTGGGTTGATATTTTAAGGCGCGGGGAAGTTTGGAGACGTAGATTCGATTATTGTCATGTAAAGTTGGTTCCATTGAACTACCCTGTACTTTTGTCGGTTGAAAGACAAAAATACTGATAATCAGAGCAACGGTTACACCAATTGTGATTGAACTAAACCATGTGTAAACTTCCTTCAGCAATTTCACTGGAATGATCCACTCCTCTACAAGATTAAACGAACGTGATTATTCTCATTTTCTATCATTTTGATTAAACTCTGTTCCTTTTATAAGACAAATCTCTTATTATCTATTTTATCATTAAATATTTCCATTATTAATTCAATCTGTTAGCCTAAAAAAACTCTTTCCTCTTTAACTCTTCTCTTCTGTTTTACTACAGGCCAAGGACATTTTGTAGCGTGCGAGGATCAACATCTGTTCAACTGTCTGTTGAGAGAGAAATTGAGAAGCTTTTTGTTTGAGACCGCAGAAAGGGCATGTCATTTCTTGTCTGTCTTCCACAATACATAATTGCTCAAAGTTTCTGTTGCATTTCGGACATTCCAGTTCAAGATGGTCCAAAGTGCGGTTCAGAAATTGACTTTGGAAAGGTTTCGGCATAACAATGACACTCCCTTAGAACAGGTTATACTAAATACACCCTTTAATTACATAAATTCCCATTTAATCACCTGACTGGCAGTAGTATATAATTCGGCATCCATTTTTATTTTCCTGCAACCATATCTGCCGCTTTGGAATGGCTGAAAAAGTGCTGGTGAGCACTACCCGCATTCAACCTATCCGTTAGAATGAAGAGACTTCTGGTGCAAAAAACGTTAAAATAAAAATGAATCCGCTTACATTTCGACTGCAGAAATATTGGAGGGGAGAACATGCCATTTTATCATCGGTTGGGAAGAATTCCTGCCAAACGGCACATCCAATTTCGGCAGGAAGATGGGAGCCTGTATCGCGAGGAGGTGATGGGGACAAAAGGGTTTTCGGGGATTCAGTCTATTCTTTACCATATTCATGCACCGGCACAAGTGAGAGAAGCCCGGCTCATCAGGGATTGGACGGTTCCGGTAGAGGAAGCGGGTGTCAATCGCCATCGCCATCTGCTCACTTTTCGCGCAAAAGCAGGGAGCGATCCGATTGATGGACGGATCCACTGGCTGGTAAATGATGATGTGGCGATTGCCACGGCAACACCAACTGCACCGATGAACTATTTTTTCCGTAACAGCGATGGAGATGAAGTGATCTTTGTTCATGAGGGAGAAGGAACACTTGAGACGATCTTCGGCGATTTGCCCTATCGGGCGGGAGATTATCTGGTGATCCCGGTGGGGACGACGTATCGATTGGAGATGAGGAGTAAAGAATCTCGCTTTTTGGTGATTGAGTCATTTGGGGAGATTACTCCGCCCAGGAGATACCGCAATGAATTTGGTCAATTGATGGAACACAGCCCTTATTGCGAGAGGGACATCCGCATTCCGGAGAAGCTGAATCCCCGGTATGAAACAGGTACCTTTGAAGTTCGCGTGAAGTCAAGAAATCAGCTTCATGCTTATACGTACGATTTTCATCCCCTGGATGTGGTCGGATGGGACGGATATTTATACCCCTGGGCCTTCAACATTGAAGATTTTGAACCAATCACCGGTTCGATCCACCAACCGCCCCCCGTTCACCAGACATTTGCCGGCCCAAATTTTGTGGTATGTTCATTTGTGCCAAGAATGTATGATTATCATCCGCTTGCCATTCCCGCCCCATATTTTCACAGTAATGTAAATAGTGATGAAGTTTTATACTATGTCAAAGGAAATTTCATGAGCCGCAAAGGAGTCAATGAAGGATCAATCACGCTTCATCCCAGCGGCTTGCCACACGGTCCGCATCCCGGAAAAGCCGAGGCGAGTATCGGTAAGGAACGGACGGAAGAACTGGCTGTCATGGTGGATACATTTAAGCCTTTAAAGGTGACAAAAGCGGCTCTGGAAATCGAGGACCCGGCCTACATGTACAGCTGGCTACCGGAGTAAGCAGGTGAAAAAAATGCGCATTGATCCAAAACAGCAAACGAAACAAGAGAATTACAAACTTCTGATCGGCAGTGTTCTTCCCCGCCCGATCGCCTTCATAACCTCTGTAAACGGATATGGACTTGTGAACGCAGCCCCGTTTAGCTTTTTTAACGTCGCCGGCACCGCACCCCCTCTAATCAGTGTAGCTGTCAACCGTAAACCGGGGGGGCGAATGAAGGATACAGCTCGCAATATAGCTGAACAGAAGGAGTTTGTCGTTCATGTTGTAGATGGAGAGAATGTTAATCTTGTCAACGATACCTCGGTTGAATTTCCATCTGATGTGAGTGAGGCGGAAGCGGTTGGTTTCCATCTGTTGCCCAGTGAGGTGGTGAAAGTGCCGCGTATTGCCGAAACGAAGATACAGATGGAATGCCGCCTCCACCAGATGATGCCCCTTGGGGGAGAAGATGGGAATCCAAACACGGATTTAATCATTGGTGAAGTGGTTCTGTTTCATATTGATGACTCTCTAATATTCGACGGGAAAATTGACACATTTCGTTTGGACCCGGTCAGCAGGCTGGCAGGAACTACCTATGGCAAGTTGGGGGAAACATTCTCATTGCCTCGTCTGCCGTATGACGAGTGGCTGGCCGGAAAACAGAGGAAATAGTGTTTTATAAATTGCAAGTGAAAAGACCCGCCTAATTGATTGTTGAGATGAAAGGAAGAGCCTGGTATAGCCATTGAGTGCGTGGAACATGAAAACTACCGTGAGAATGAAGCCCCGGGAAACCGGATAATATCAGGCATGGTGTGTGCCTTCGCAGATGGATGCAGGTTACTGCACTGGATGATGCGCGAGAAGCACGCTGTTTCAGTGGCGATGTAGTCACCCAAAACAGCATTTCTCTGTGTTTGAGATAAAAAACACCATCCCCTGATGTCCAGATCAAAAGGATGGTGTTTTCCTTTGATTATTTTTGAAAGCTTTTTTGCTTTGCCTGACGGGCCCGTTCGTTTTTGGACAGGTATTTTTTTCGCAGGCGGAATGTTTTGGGGGTTACTTCCAGCAATTCATCATCTTTGAGTATCTCAATTGCATCGTCGATGGACAGGAGACGGGGAGTATCCAGCCGTAAAGCTTCTTCGGCGGTAGCGCGGCGAATGCTGGTGAGATGTTTCTTTTTGCATACATTCACTTCCAAGTCATTATCCCTGATGTGCTGGCCGACAACCATTCCCTCATATACTTCCGTACCCGGAGTGATAAAAAGCTGTCCGCGCTCCTGAGCGGAATGAAGGGCATATGTGGTTGCCGTCCCTGACTCCCAGGCGATTAGGGACCCGTATTCATGGGTGTCAATCTCGCCCGCATATGGTTCATATCCGGCCAGCAACGTATTCATAATCGCCTCCCCGCGGGTAGCGGTTAACAGCTGTTGCCTGAATCCAAGCAATCCGCGCGACGGGACTCTATAAGTAAAATGGATATTTCCGTTTTCCTGTACACTCATATCCTGAAGCTGTCCTTTTCGTTTTCCGAGAAGCTCAACAACGGCCCCCTGGTGATTACTGCTGACCTCAATCTCCACGGTTTCCACAGGTTCAACTTTGACGCCGCCCATTTCTTTCAAGATCACTTCAGGTTTGCTAACCTGGAACTCGTAACCCTCACGGCGCATGTTTTCAATCAGGATGCTCAGATGAAGTTCTCCGCGTCCGGAAACCAGGAAATGATCTGCTGAATCGGTATCTTCTACCCGCAGGGCAACATCTTTCTCTGCTTCCCGAAACAGTCGCTCACGGATTTTGCGGGAAGTGAGGTAGGTGCCGTCGCGGCCTGCAAACGGACTGGTATTAACCCCGATAGTCATCTGTAGTGTTGGCTCTTCCACACGGATGGGGGGGAGAGCTTCCGGATATTCCGGATCGGCAATGGAGTCTCCGATCCCCACTTCCCCGAGGCCAGTTAAGGCGATAATATCTCCGGCAATTGCTACCTCCGTCTCCTGGCGGTGCAAACCCTGGTGGGTAAAAACGTGAGCCGCTTTAACGGGGCGGCTTCCACCGTCAGTTGTGAGTAAAACCAGAGATTGATTACGGCGAATTTTTCCCCTGTTCAAGCGCCCGATAACAATCTGCCCTTTATATTCATCAAAACCGAGCAGGGTGGCTTGCAACTGGGCGGGACCATCCACATTTGCTTTGGGAGCCGGCAGGTAAGAGATAATTTCTTCAAAAAGCGGTTCCATCGTTGGTTCAAGAGCATCTGCTTCACGTCCGGAGGAGCCGGTCAACCCGCTGGCATAGATCACGGGGAACTCACATTGCTCATCTGATGCACCCAGATCGACAAACAGATCAAACGTTGTGTTGATCACATAGTCCGGCCGGGCATTTTCACGGTCAATTTTGTTGACGACAACAATCACTTTATGCCCGCGCTCAATTGCCTGACGCAATACAAACCTAGTTTGCGGCATCGGGCCCTCTACGGCATCTACCAGGAGCAGAACCCCGTCCACCATATTCATAACCCGTTCAACTTCTCCGCCAAAGTCTGCGTGTCCCGGAGTGTCTACAATGTTGATCTTAATCCCTTTATACTGAATCGCCGTATTTTTTGAGAGGATAGTAATCCCCCGTTCCCGCTCAAGGGCGTTGGAGTCCATAATCCGTTCGTCCACCTGCTCATTTTCGCGGAAAATGCGGCTTTGTTTTAGCATCGCATCCACCAGAGTGGTTTTCCCATGGTCAACATGTGCAATGATAGCTATATTGCGAATCTCTTCTGGTTTGTTCATTTGGTGAGGAGCCTAAGGCTCCCAACCCCCTTCTTCACCCATAAAATTTAGTCTCAACCGCAATCGTACCATATGTTAGCAGCAAGATACCATAACCACTTTCTATAAAAACAAAAAAAGCTCTTTTTGTTGTAAGTTGTCGAAAGATCATGTTTTACAAAAAAAAGAATCCCCATAGGTCCTCAAACAAGGGAATCAGGGGTGAGAGAATATAAACCGGATGTGTTGTGAAAAATCATGATGAGTACGGTTTAAATAGGTAAAAACTGAGGGAGTATGCCTGTATGAATATCCGGATTCCAAAATTTTCATTGGTTGTGTTGATCGGAGCAGCAGGATGTGGAAAATCAACTTTTGCCAGAAAGCATTTTCGGGCTACGGAGATCTTGTCATCCGATTTTTTTCGCAGTCTGATTACCGATGATGAAAATGATATTTCCGCATCCGGAGATGCATTTGAGCTTCTATATGATGTTGCCGAGAAACGTTTAAAACGAGGAAAGCTCACAGTTTCAGATGCAACTAATGTAAAGAGAGAACAAAGAAAACAACTGTTGCAAATCGCAGAGAGATATGATTGTCCATCTGTTGCGATAGTTTTTAACTTTCCTGAAGAAATTTGCCAGGAAAGAAATCAAGTCAGAACCTACCGGACTGTTCCTGTTCACGCCATCAGCAACCAGATGAAAAATCTCCGTCATTCCCTTCAAACGTTAAAAGATGAAGGGTTTAAAGGTGTTTATATTTTATCATCACCGACGGAGACGGATCAGGTAACAGTTGAAAGAGATGAAGGGGGCACTCCGGGTACACATAGAACATAGGCTCTAAGCTGTTTCAGTCGCCCCTGGCTCCCGGATTGCTCAAGGCCGTGCAGGAATAGAATCCATTTTGATAAGTGTCTTTTTTACTCTTAAATAACTTTAAGTTCGTTCCATCTTCATGTCTTTTTTACAAGATGCCGCCACTGCTGCCCGATTGGGATTTTTCGATTTTGAATACCGGTAACTCAGCCAGACAAAGAGGGCAATCATCGCCGGATACACAATAGCCCAGCCGGTAAAGGGGAAAACAGCTGCCGTTAATATCAGGGAGATCCAGCTGATGCGGAAGCCCCAGCGTGAGTTTGCCAGCAGGCGGACCCCGGCGGCACATCCTGCAAGATAAGTCAGGATAAATGTAGCATTCGGCAATTGAATCAGAGTGGTGAGAGAAATCCACCCTGCTCCGTACAGAGTAATGATCATAAGGAAGCAGACAGCCAAAAAGGTGAGTCCACCAACAGGTGTGGCATATTTTTTCGATAAGCGGGCGAGGGCCGATGGTGCGTTTCCGTCACGGGCAATTGCATACGCGAGACGTGAAGCAGCTCCCACATAGGCGATAACTGTAGCTGAACAGATCAGGAAACTGGTTGCCCCGGCCAAAATACTACCACCCCAGCCAAACATCTGGTTGATTACTTTCACCAGAGCAACATCTGACCCCATCTCTGTACCGTAACTTTTTGTACCAACGGTGGCAAAGGCGGTTAGGAAATAAAGCAATCCCACAACGGTTGAGGCGATGATTACACCTCTGACAGAGTCTCGTTTCGGATTGACGAATTCCTCGGAAAGGTGGGAGACGGCCTCCCAGCCGATAAAGCACCAGAAGAGGATGGAGGCAGCCTGACCGACACTGATCCAGCCAGCCGGCATAAACGGAGTGAAATTTCGCGATTCAATGTGGGGGACGGAACCGATGATGGCCAGAAGTAAAACCGCCACAATGCCGACAATGATGGTTACCTGAATTCGCCCGCTCAATTTCATTCCCCTGTAGTTAACTGTCAAACCGATGAGTAAAATGGCTGTCCCAAGAATGATTACCTCAAAATTCCCCCACCCGAGGGCAGCGCTCAAATAACCTGCCCCGGTCAAGGCGGCCACAGGTGCGCCGATCACCACGGACATCAGAAAGAACCACCCGGCATAGACTCCGGCTTTTTCACCAAATGCCCGCGAAACATAATGGGCCACTCCCCCGGCATGGGGGTACGCGGCGGCAAGCCAGCCCATGACCAAAGCCATAGGCAGCATCCATATGACCATTGCACCCCATGCCAACAGAGAAGCAGGACCGGCCATTTCGGCAGACATTCCCGGCACCAGTAAAATTCCTGAACCCATCACTGCTCCTATATATAAAGCCACGGCTTGCGGCAAGCGGATCGTTCGCTCCAGTTCCTGCTTTACTTTCATCTTTGTCTCTCCTCTCAACTTTGTTGGATAAAATAGAATTTTTTGTGCTTTGGCGAAGATATTGTCCCCTGGTTCGTTGAAAGAGTTTCTTTAAGGCTGGACTCTGTCAGGAGGATTTTTCTGTTTTTATCTTACATGAAGATGAATATATCAGTAAAATAGATATATAAAATCATTTAGATCGATATTTTCGATGGAAAGGGAGAGACAGATTGGAACTGAAAAATCTTCTGACGTTTAAGGTGGTGGCTGAGCTTAAGGGGATTACGCGTGCCGCAGAGCATCTGGGGTATGCGCAATCCAGTGTAACCGCACAGATTCAGGCTCTGGAAGAAGAACTGGGAGCCCCTTTGTTTGACCGGCTGGGCAAAAAAATAGCTCTGACTGTTGCCGGTGAACGGTTGTTGCCATACGCGGTACGGATGCTGGAAACCCATGAAGAAGCAAAAGAGGCGGTTCGTTCTCAATCGATCCCCGGCGGTACTCTTATGATCGGCACCCCTGAATCACTGGCCTCTTTTCGCCTGCCGGCGATCATTCAAGAGTACAAACAAACGTTTCCGCAGGTGAAGATCATTCTAAAACCGGGGTACTGCTGGGAAATGAGGCAATTGGTACGAAAAGGGGAACTGGATATGGCTTTTTTGATGGAACCGGATGTTTCCGAAGAGAGTGACATTCATTTGGAATCTCTCATCACTGAACGGATGGGGATCATTGCCCCTGCAGATCACCCATTGACCCGCTTAGAACGTGTGGAAGCAGAACATTTCAAACAGGAAACTTTGCTGTTTACGGAAATGGGATGCAGCTATCGCACGATTTTTGAACAATATTTGCGAACAAATGGAATCCAAGCCGACTCGGCGATTGAATTTTCCAGCATTGAATCAATTAAAAATTGTACCTATGCCGGGGTAGGGATTGCCTATTTGCCTCTCATCACGGTGAGAAAAGAGATCGCAGAAGGGAAACTGGCGATGTTAAACTGGGATGACCGCCCTTATCGCGTGACAACAAAATTGGCGTACCACAGGCGAAAATGGATTTCTCCCGCTTTAAACGAGTGGATTGGCTTTGTCCGAAAGCATGCGGAAAAATGGAGGAAAAAACAAGAGGAGTACGTGAATTGATTGAGAGAAGGAGGAGTCATAGACCTTGTGACTGGCACAAGATCTATGACTCCGCAAAGCAACACAATTCCATGCGGTTACCGTCGAGGTCAAAAAACCAGAGCCATTTGACATCTGATTCATCAAATGATTTCACTCAATGTACCCCCATGGTTCAGCAAATGTTGCCTTGCTTTTTCAATATCTGAAACATAGAAGTTTGGACATGAAAAACCCTGCTTTCTTTTTCCGGGCCAGCTTCATCCTGTATGGATCTATGTAAAACTTTGCACAGGCAAGGATGTCGTGCATATGGCAGATAAGGAAGAAGGGATCGGGATTATTTGTGTTTACGGATTGGAAACAAATGTTCTGAAATCAGAATACTAAATACCCGGGTCGTTGTCATCTGTTTATGGGATTGGGAACATACGTTTGAAATTGTATGCGCAATTTTGGTATAATTATTTAGAGTCAAAAAGTATTGTTTCAGGCTTATTCGCTACTTAACATATTTTACATAAATTTTTCTTTACAAAATTGCTTATTTTATGTAACATTAGACTCGCTAAATAATGAGGATGGGAGGTCTATGTCATGATTGATATCCCGGCAATGGGCTTGGATCGGCTTTTTGTTTATTCTTCAATTTCATATCGGCGTAGAGCTGCCTCCGCATGCGATTTTGAACGAAAGGGATCACCGACCCTCGAAGATCTCAGCTGAGACTCGGTGGCTGGCTCCATATGGCTGCTGTGGTTGGAAAAATACGGTGAAATAGAGAAAGAAGCCATAGGATGCCAATGGCTTCTTTTTATTGTGAAGGAGTGGGGAATTTTGAGTATTTTTAAAGACTTATGGTGGTTTTTTAAGTTGGAGAGGAAAAGTTATATTCTGGGGATCCTCACTCTTTTGGGAATCGCTTTGCTGCATCTGTTTACTCCTGTTGCCGTCCGTGTCATTGTTGACAAGATGGTTGCGGATACACTGACGTTGAACGATCTGATCTTTTGGTCTTCACTCAGTTTGCTCGTCGGAGTTATGGCTTATGGTTGTGGTTTCTTGTGGCGGATCATGTTGTTCGGGGCTTCAAACCGTCTGGGAAGACTGCTGCGGAATCGCCTGTATAACCATTTTACAAAAATGTCGCCACAGTTTTTTCATAAACGCCGGACCGGTGACCTGATGGCCCATGCGACCAATGATATCCAGGCAATTGTCATGACGGCAGGAGATGGCGTTCTCACGTTGGCGGACTCGATCATCACAGGTGGAATTGTTGTTTTCACCATGGCTTTTTTTATTGATTGGAAATTGACGATTATCGCTTTAATCCCGATGCCTTTTATGGCCTGGGCGACGAGCAAATACGGAAACATGTTGCATAAAAGGTTTCATAAAGCGCAAGAAGCTTTTTCAATCACTAACGATAAAGTACAGGAAAATATTTCAGGTGTCCGGGTCATTAAAGCATTTGGACAAGAGGAACATGAAAAAAAGGAATTTAAAGAGCTCCTCGATGATGTGGTAGACAAAAATATTGCTGTCGCCCGTGTTGATGCGCTGTTCGACCCTACGATCATCCTGGTGGTGGGGATTTCATTCTTTCTTACGGTTGCTTATGGTTCTGTGGGTGTTGTGGAGGGAACCCTTTCCATCGGGGAACTTACCCAATTCACGATTTATCTTGGTCATCTGATCTGGCCGATGCTCGCCTTCGGTTGGTTATTTAACATTGTGGAGCGGGGGAGAGCCTCTTATGACCGTGTTGACAAGCTGTTAAATATTCAGCCCGATATTGAGGACCAACCAGATGCAATCGACCGGGTGCCGTCGGGGGACATCAAGTATCAGTTGAAGTCCTTTATTTATCCTGAAAGCCGGACGCCCGCGCTACAAGATATTTCTGTGCATGTAAGACGGGGGGAAACATTGGGAGTTGTCGGCAAGACAGGAAGCGGAAAAACCACATTCTTGAGGTTACTGCTGCGCGAATTTGATGCCGCTCCCTCAGCGATCTCGATTGGCGGGGTTCCCGTGACAAATATGAAGCTGCTGAAGTTACGGGAGGCGATCGGCTACGTACCACAGGATCACGTGCTGTTCTCGGCAACAGTGGCTGAAAATATTGCCTTTGGCAAACCGGATGCCACACGTGATGAAATTGAAGAGGTCGCCCGGCTGGCTTGTATTCATGAAGACATCCTGCATTTTGATCAAGGGTACGAAACAGTTGTGGGTGAGCGCGGTGTAACGTTGTCGGGCGGTCAGAAGCAGAGGATTTCCATTGCCCGTGCCCTGTTGCTGAATCCGGAAATTCTTATTTTGGACGATTCCCTCTCCGCAGTGGATGCGAAAACGGAGCATGCCATTCTTGAAGCGCTGCGGAAAAATCGGACCAATAAGACAACGCTGATCTCTGCCCATCGTTTGAGTGCCGTGGAGAAAGCGGATCATATTATCGTTTTGGAAGAAGGACGGATCGCAGAACGCGGAACACATGAGGAACTGATGAAGCAAAACGGCTGGTACAAAGAGATGTATGAGCAACAACAATTGGAATCTCTCGTGATGGAAGGGGGCGGAACATTTGGCCATCAAACGGCTTCTCCGCTATCTTAAAACCTATAAAAAAAGATTTTGGATTGCTTTTGCCGCATTATTGGCGGCAACGGGGGCAGATGTAGTCAGTCCGCTCATTGTCAGTACCTTTATTGATTATCATCTTGTTCCGCGCAACTTTAACCGGGAATCACTCCTGCTTTTTGGCGGGGGGTACTTGCTGTTACAATTTATTTCAGCAGGGCTGCACTACTACCAGCTTCTTTCCTTTCAAACGATTGCTCAGTGGGTGATTAGGCAATTGAGAATGGATGTCTTCGGCAAGGTGCAGCATCTGGGCCTTTCCTTCTTTGACCGCATACCGGATGGCTCGCTGGTTTCACGGATTACCAACGATACGGAGGCGGTAAAAGATCTATATATCAATGTATTGTCTTCGTTTATGCAAAATATGGTGCTTTTGATCGGCGTTTTTATTGCCATGTTTGTATTGGATGTACAGCTGGCTTTGTGGTGCCTCTTCCTGTTGCCGGTTGTTTTTACCATCATGCAGTGGTACCGCCGCTTAAGTTCTAAAATATACCATATTTCGCGGCAGAAGCTAAGCCAGATGAATGCCAAGCTGAATGAATCCATCCAAGGAATGAATATGATTCAGTCCTTGCGCCAGGAGGAGCGGATGCGGCAAGAATTTGGGGCCTTAAACCATGATCATTACCGAGCGGCGATTAAAAACTTAAAATTGTTTGCGTTAATGTTGCGCCCTGCGACGCAGCTGCTGTCCGTGATTACGGTGGTGGTTGTCCTCAACTTCTTTGGCTTTCAATCGTTCACCGGTGCTGTTAAAATTGGTGTGTTGTACGGATTCTTAAACTTATTGGACAGGATCTTTGAACCGATTAACCAGATGATGATGCGGCTGTCACAATTGCAGCAGGCGATTGTTTCCGCTGAACGGGTGTTTGAACTGTTGGACCGGACCGAGTATGCTCCACAGAAGCAAGGAGATGGCAACCCGGTGATTACTTCGGGGCGGATAGAATTTGATAATGTCAGCTTTTCTTATGACGGCAGGCATGATGTGTTAAAAAATATATCGTTTGTGGCCGAACCGGGGCAAACCGTCGCCCTTGTCGGGCATACGGGCAGCGGAAAGAGTTCGATCATCAATTTGCTTATGCGCTTTTATCCTGTCGAACGGGGAACGATTAAGATTGACGGACAACCGCTCAACTCCTTTGACGACAAAGAATTACGCGCAAAGATCGGTTTGGTGTTGCAAGATCCATTCCTCTTTGTCGGAGACGTGAAAAGCAATATCCGTTTGCACAATAAATCGATTTCAGATGAACAGGTGAAAGAAGCGGCTCAATTCGTCCAGGCGGCTCCGTTTATTGAGAAACTGCCGGGGGGATATGATGAGCCGGTCGGGGAACGGGGAGCAACCTTTTCCAGCGGCCAGAGACAGTTGATCTCCTTTGCCCGCACGATGGCGATGAATCCCAAAGTGCTGGTATTGGATGAGGCTACAGCCAGTGTTGATACAGAGACAGAGGAAGCAATCCAATCCGCGCTGGAAAAAATGAGAAAAGGACGCACAACCATCGCCATCGCACACCGCTTATCTACGATTCAAGATGCTGACCTGATTATCGTCTTGCACCGTGGGGAGATTGTAGAAAGAGGAACTCATCAGGAGTTGTTGGCCAAGCAGGGGCTTTACCATAAAATGTATCTGTTGCAGGCATACGGCACCGCGTCATAATTACGGTGCCGTAATCTTTCTCCGGGCAATGCAGATATCATGGTAGTTTGATTTTCAATAAGCGGTCATCTGATTCTTCGGGAACACCTCTGCCATCTGTGTTGTTTGTGAGTATATAGAGTTCGTCGTCTAAAATATAAACATCACGAAATCTGCCCATCCCTTCCAGGACAGTTTCTGCCTTTTTGGAGGATGTTGAGAATCTTAGCAGCTGTTGACCCCGTAAAGCGGCTACATAAATCTGCTTCTTTTGATCAATGGCTATGCCTGAGGGAGCCCAGGTGTGATCCCCGGAATGATACAGGGGAGAAATCATCTCTCCTTTCTTCTCATCCCCGATCATTTTGGGCCAGCCATAGTTTTTCCCCGATTTGATGAGATTAATTTCATCATGCCCGCCCGGAACAGTGCTGGGTCCGTGTTCCGAGCTGTACATGTTTCCGTCCGCATCCCAGGCCAGCCCCTGAGGGTTACGGTGGCCGTAAGAATAGACATAGGAATGGGGAAATGGATTATCTTCAGGGATTTCCCCGTTTAATTTCAGGCGTAATATTTTTCCGGCCAGGCTTCTGACATTCTGGGCCAACTCTTCTTGTCTCGCATCTCCGGTTGTTATGTAAAGGTGCTGGTCAGGCCCGATTGCCAGCCTTCCGCCATTGTGAAAGACGGCACCAGGGATTTTATCTATTAATGTTTTTGTCTCTGTCCACAAGCCGTCAGCTTCCAATTCTTTGATCATGATCACCCGATTGTACGTCTGCCCGTTTTCCCTGTACGTATAATAAGCATAAGCGAGACGGGATTGAGCAAAGTCCGGTGCCAGAACAATACCAAGAAAACCTCCTTCCCCTTCCTCATAAACCAGATGTTTTAATTTTAATCTTTGGCGTTCAGAGTTTCCTTGATTAACTTTGACAATAGTTCCGGATCGTTCACTGATGTAAAAAGTTCCGTCATGAACAGCGATTGACCAGGGAGTTCTCAGCTTTTGGGCAACAGTCTCTGGTTTAAGGTCCGGAATGCCTGAAATCTCCTCCGCTGCCGGGGGTTCGGAGACGGGTGTACAGGAAGCCAGTGTGAAAACCAGAGCAAATAGGAAGAGGGAGCGAATAACTCTCATGTAATTCTCTCCTGTCAAAATATATTTGATGATGTTTCAAAAGAGGTATAATCTCTTTTCATTATATCTTGATCTATCAGATGATTGAATTTTTCCGCTTGTTGAATAACAGGTTTTCAGAAAGTACAGTGATTGACTAAATATTTTTGATAAGAATATTATTTTAAGCGGGGGGATTCGTATGATCATCAGGCCAGTGACAAAAAATCGTTTATATCTGCCAGCGGATGTTGAACGGAAAAAAAACTCTGCCTCAATGAATGACAGAGATGCTCGGGATTCTTTTGAAAAAGATTATGGGCGTATCGTCCACAGTGCCGCTTTTCGCCGTTTGCAATCGAAAACACAGGTAATCGGCTTGGATGTAGGAGATTTTCACCGTACCCGTCTGACCCATTCGATGGAAGTGGCGCAGATTGCCAGGGGAATCGTGATCCATCTCAATGCCAATCACCCTGTATTTAAAGAAGATTATGCACTGGACGCGTCTCTGATTGAAGCGGCTGCATTAGCTCATGACTTGGGGCATCCTCCTTTCGGGCATCGGGGAGAAGAGGCATTGCATAAATGTATGCAGCATTACGGCGGATTTGAGGGAAACGCTCATACTTTCCGCATTCTGACCCGTTTGGAAGGTGATAAGGAGAATGGGCTTAATTTGACAAGGGCGCTTCTTTTATCAATTATGAAGTATCCCATTCTCTTGGATGATGCTGTCTGTCCCAAGCAATATGTAAAGCAGGGAAAGGTGCATCCCCCTAAAGCCAGTGCTTTTCTGTGTGACCAAGAGGCGTTTGCCTGGACACTGGCTTCCTTCACACAGGAAGAAAGAGAATTTTTCATGAAAACGATAAAACCTTCGGACCGGCATCTGCAAACGATCAACAAAACATTGGAATGCTCTATCATTGAGTTGGCCGACGATATTGCGTATGGTACGCATGATGTTGAAGATTCAATTAATCTCGGTCTCATACGCATTGCCCAACTTAAAGAGCTGATGGACCCTGTCTACAGGAAAAATAAGTACCCGGAATTAATACATGCGTTCAAGGAACTGGATCAGTTAGACCCTGATCAGGACCAATTGAAATATCGTTTAAAGAAAATATTTTCTGCGATCATCTCCACCCTTATTACCCGTCTTTGCGTAGAAATTAGAAACAAACCTGTGTCCCCGCGCCTCAAGTATCAAGTCCAACTTCCGCCGGATCTTCGTCTATTGTTGGACCAGCTGAAACAATTAGTGGTTGATAAAGTGATTGATTCGCAAAAAGTGCAAACGGTAGCCTGGAAAGGGAGTTATATTATTCAACAGCTATTTGAAGCCTTTATGAATGAGCCTAAATTATTGCCGGAAAATGACCGCAACCAAATGGAATTCACTTTCTCCGACGAAGAGAGGGCACGAATTGTCTGTGATTATATTGCCGGGATGACTGATTCCTTCGCCATGAAAATGTATGCCCGTCTATTTGGGCAAAGCCGCAACTTTTTTGATTACTGAAAGGTTGTTGTATTCTTTTCTGTAACCCTGAGTCTGCCGGAAAGAACAAAAGGGAGTCGATTTCACGCGCTTTATGCGACAGCCTCGACAAAAATATTTTGTGATAAGGGCTTTCCCATAATGATTCGACAGATTTAGTGAAATCCCGACTCATTTTTCTACACGAAAATAAAAAATAAAAGAAGGTAAACGGGACTTGAAGGCGAAGGAAGATATAGTGTAGCTATAGACCGGGTAAAACGGAAAATACAATTTTGATTCTTTAAATTAAAAATAAATAAACTTATTTCGCATCTCAATTGCTCATTACGATCCTATAGGGTTTATGTAGCGCATATTTCTCCCCATAATAGAATTCATTTATTAAAATGAATTTTTATATATATTCTGTCGTTTTATGAAGTTCTCTGCGGATCAGTGTGAGATTTCCTCTGAGGTGGTGTAGGAATGGCATTGGAATTGGACACTCGTTCCAATGAATTGGGAGAAATTTTAAAAGTAGTCGATGAGAGTGTACGTTTATTAAACCACTTTTCAGACGAGAAAGGATTAGGTGTTGTTGAGACAATAAGTGAAAAAGTAGAATGGTCATTAGAAAGATTATTAGCGAG
Organism: Paenactinomyces guangxiensis; assembly: GCF_016055185.1. Taxonomy (GTDB): domain Bacteria; phylum Bacillota; class Bacilli; order Thermoactinomycetales; family Thermoactinomycetaceae; genus Paenactinomyces; species Paenactinomyces guangxiensis. The sequence continues at coordinate 37,704 of NZ_JAECVR010000017.1, read as the reverse complement.
AAACTTGATAAAAAAACATTCACAGTTACACGAAGTGGTCTACTACCTTGATTTGGCGTGTTTTAGCTTGCTCCGAATGAACGGTGAATCATTTCATATCTATCTGCAGGAAGTGAATCAGCGGTATCGGGTCTTGCTGCGGGTGCTTTACATATCATATCGCCATGGAGAAAAAGTGTAGATCAAAACGATGTTACACCGGGGCCATGGTTTCTTTTTGGAAAGGGGTTTTCGTCATGAGGTTATCGTTGATCCAGATGGACATGGCTTTTGGCCAACCGGAGCCGAATAAACAACAGGTTGGGAAAATGGTACAGCAGGCAGCTCAGATTGAGAGTGCGGAGGTAGTGGTGTTGCCGGAACTATGGAATACCGCTTATGATTTGGAACGGCTGGAGGAAATCGCTGATACAGGGGAATTGCGCCAGTGGTTAGGGCAATTAGCCGGGGAGCACGGTATCTATTTGGTTGCAGGTTCCGTCGCTGTAAAAGAAGAGAGCGGAATCTATAACAAGACGTATGTATACCGGCCTGATGGCAAGGAGATTGCCAGCTATCGCAAAGTGCATTTATTTCGCTTGATGGAGGAGGAAAAGTACCTTCAACCGGGTCAGGAAAAGGCTTTTTTCTCTATTGACGGGCATTTGGCAAGTTCAATCATCTGCTATGACCTTCGCTTTCCGGAGTGGGTTCGTTCCCTTGCTTTACAGGGAATCTCGATTCTTTTTGTCCCGGCACAATGGCCCTCCCCCAGGTTAAATCATTGGCGGCTGTTGAATCAGGCCAGAGCGATTGAGAACCAGATGTATGTAGTGGCGGTTAATCGAGTCGGCGAAGGAGGAGGCAATCAATTTTTTGGTCATTCCATGGTGATTGATCCGTGGGGGAACGTATTGATTGAAGGCGGGGACGAGGAGAGCATCTTGACGGTGGAGATTGATCTGTCTGAAGTTGAGCGTGTACGCAGAAAGATTCCTGTCTTTGAGGATCGCCGACCAGAGTTATATCTCTAGCAGATAAAAAACTGCATTCCGGGGAATGCGGTTTTTTCTTTTGACAGGGAACACAAAAATAAAGATTTCATATATAGATTGACAGTTGTTCCATAGATCGTTAATATAAAAATGCTAATATAACCAAAAACCTACCAATAAAGTAGGATATAAACAGAGAACAGGAGAGAGTTCTAATGTTTACATTTAAACCTGGCATATGGATCGCGATGGGTCTGGCAGTGTTCATTTTGCTATCCGGCTGCAGTGTCAATAAAGAAGGGGTACTTTTAAGCAAGATTAAAGAAAGAGGAACATTGCGAATTGGTACGGAAGGGACATACAAACCCTTCAGCTTTCATGATGAGAAAACAGACCAGCTCACAGGATTTGATGTAGAGGTGGCACGGGAAGTCGCGAAGAGAATGGGTGTGAAAGCAGAATTTGTGGAAATTCCCTGGGATGGGATGTTGAGCAGTTTACAGACAAACAAAATTGATATGGTTGCAAACCAGGTCGGAATCAAACCAGAACGAAAGGAGAAATTTGATTTCTCCAATCCTTACACGGTCTCTTACGGCCTAATCGTTGTTCACAAAGACAACCAGGAAATCAAAGGGGTTGAACAGGTCAAAGGCAAACGTGCCGGCCAGACACCTACCAGTAACTACGGAAAAATGGCAAAAGAAGCAGGTGCCACCATTGTCGCCTATGAAGATATGATGGGCGCGATGAAAGATGTTGCCGCTAAACGAATCGATTTCAGCATGAACGACCGATTAGCGATTGCGGAAATGTTAAAAGAAACCCATCTGCCTTTAAAAACAGTAGGCGAGCCGATGGAAAAATCGGAAAGTGCTTTTCCGGTGCCGAAAGGAAACCCTGATCTGGTCAAAGAGATAAATAAAGCTCTTGAAAGTATGAAAAAAGACGGGACACTGGGTAAAATCTCCGAAAAATGGTTTGGCGAAGATATTTCAAAATAATAGACGAAGGTTTCCCTGTGTTTCACGGGGAATCATTGTGGCATCAAGGGGCGCCACTTTTTTTATGGATTAGATAGTCGTTTCCCAAACAGGCCGCAGAAGTAGGATTGAGTGATGTAATCCTTAAATAGGAATGGATGTAGCTGAGACCGATTTTGGGGTTATTTGCCCATTTTTGTACTCTATAATTTTTTAGAAAAGGAGGCAGCTTTCTACGAATTACAATGGACAAGCTCAAAATCCATGGGGTCGGAGGGAGGAGCTGGGTCAGATAGTTCTCTGGATATCCCTCCGGTATAAAACGAAGGCCCACCTGCTGCCTCTGATGGGGCCTTCGTTTTGGAAAATTATTTTTCCAACCAGTTGGTATGATAAGTTCCTTCTTTATCCACCCGTTGATAGGTATGGGCACCAAAGTAATCCCGTTGGGCTTGCAGAAGGTTGGCCGGTAGTGTTTTTGACCGGTAGCTGTCAAAATAGGCCAGGGCACTGGAGAGCGCGGGAACGGGTAAACCGTTGACCACAGCGGTCGCGATTACTTCTCTCCACGCTTCCTGGTAATTTTCAATCACTTCTTTAAAGTACGGATCCAGCAATAAATTTTTCAACTCCGGATTTCGGTCATAGGCATCTTTGATATTCTGTAAAAATCTGGCTCTTATAATACAGCCGCCTCTAAAAATCATGGCAATATCGCCGTATTTAAGATCCCAGCCAAACTCTTCGGAAGCAGCTCTCAATTGGGCAAATCCCTGAGCGTAAGAACAGATTTTACTGGCATAGAGGGCTTTTCTGATAGATTCAATAAATGCTTTTCTGTCATAAACAACGGTGTTGGGAAGTGTCGGCCCTTTTAACAGCTGACTGGCTGTCACTCGCTCTTCTTTCATCGCGGAAAGAAAACGAGAATAGACCGATTCCGTAATGATGGACAGAGGAACCCCAAGATCGAGAGAACTTTGGCTGGTCCATTTTCCGGTCCCTTTTTGACCGGCCGTATCCAAAATAACATCTACCAGCGGCTGATTCGTTTCCGGATCGACTTTGCTAAAGATGTCAGCGGTAATTTCAATCAGATAACTGTCCAGCTCTCCTTGATTCCACTCAGAAAATACCTCATGCAACTCCGAGACGTCCATTCGCAAAATGTGCTTGAGTAAATGGTAAGTTTCACAGATTAATTGCATATCCCCATATTCAATTCCATTGTGGACCATTTTTACGTAATGGCCAGCTCCGTCAGGTCCGATATATGTACAGCAAGGCTCTCCGTTTACTTTGGCTGAGATTGCTGTGAGAATCGGCTCTACCAGTTGATATGCTTCCCGGTTGCCGCCAGGCATGATGGAAGGCCCTTTGAGTGCACCTTCTTCCCCGCCGGAGATACCTGTCCCAATAAAATGGATTCCTTTCTCTTGCAGTTCATGATGTCTTCTGATCGTGTCCTGAAAGAAGGAGTTGCCGCCATCAATAACAATATCTCCCTCAGTCAGGTATTGTTTAAGTTGCATAATCATATCGTCGGTCGGTTTTCCGGCTTTAACCATCAAAATAATTTTTCGCGGCTTTTCCAGGGAGTGAATAAACTCCTCCATTGTATAAGTTCCAACTAAATTTTTCCCGGGCTGTTCTTTCAATAATTCCTCCGTTCTCTGCGGAGACCGGTTAAACACAGACACGATATAGCCTCTGCTTTCAATATTCAGAGCCAGATTTTTTCCCATAACAGCCAGGCCGATGACCCCGATTTGACTTTTTGGCAACATGATCCCCACCTTTTTTCATTCACTTCAAAAATATTTTCTGAGGCGGTTGGTTTCGTGACACAAGTATACCATAACCTGTGCTTAAAAGTTTCCTTTGCGATTAATGTGCTCAATGCTTGCGAATCCATTCTTGTTTAGCTGTTTTAATTTTCCAATAGTATGATTTTAATAGAAATCAGATACAATTTGTTTGAGTTCTGTTACTATATTTATGGCTGTTACTGGAAAGTTATCTTATAGTCATTGGCGGGCAGAATTGGATCGGGAACCGCGTTGCCGCCGTTTCTGAAGCGGGCAACCGGTAACAGGGTGGGATATTAGGTTCACTTTCCACACATATTAAACCTTAAAAGGGACGGGATAATCGATTATAATGTGCAAAGGAGTGAAATCATGTCCATACATATTCAGAAGACAGAACCGTTTACTCTGGTCATATTTGGGGCAACCGGTGATTTGTCGAAACGTAAGTTATTTCCCGCTTTATTTATGCTGTTTAAGAACGGGTTGTTAAATTCCGACTTTACGATTGTCGGAGTGGGACGATCTGAAAGAACTGCGGAAAAATTTAGAATGGAAGTCCGGGATTCTATCAATCAATTTGCCCGATTGCAGGTGACAGATGAAAGCCAATGGAATGAGTTTGCCAGTCGGTTTTTTTATGCCGCTGCCGATGTGAATAACCCCGTCCAATACCAGGGGATTAAAAAGACAGTCGAAGAACGTGAACAAGCCCTGGGGGTGAAGGGAAAAGGCAATCGTTTGTTTTATCTGGCGATTGCTCCTGACCTGTTTGCCACCGTTTCACTCAATCTCAAAAAATCCGGTTTAACGGAGACAGCCGGTTGGAAGCGGCTGATCATTGAGAAGCCGATCGGACACGATTATTCTTCCGCAAAAGTGTTGAATGAACAGATTAAGCAATCATTTACAGAGAAGGAAACCTATCGCATCGATCACTACCTGGGAAAAGAAATGGTACAAAATATCGAGGTGCTCCGTTTTGCCAACTCCTTATTTGAACCGCTGTGGAGTCATCATTTTATTGAATCGGTACAAATCACTGCAAGTGAAACTGTCGGTGTAGAAGACCGGGCCAATTATTATGATGAGGCAGGAGCTTTAAGGGATATGGTGCAAAACCACATTTTGCAGATGCTGATGATGGTGTGTATGGAGCCCCCGAGCCGCCTTAAAACAGAAGCGATTCATGATGAAAAAGTAAAGGTATTGCGCTCTTTGCGCCGTTATCAGGAAGATGAAATCGGGAATTATGTGGTTCGCGGCCAGTACGTGACAGGTGTGATAAACGGCAAGCAGGTACCGGCATATCGGGATGAAAAAAATGTCAACCCGGAATCGCGTACGGAAACATTTGTGGCTGCAAGGTTGTATGTAGACAATTTACGCTGGGCGGGAGTTCCTTTTTACATCCGTACCGGCAAAAGAATGGCAGAAAAGGCTACCGAAATCGTTATTCAATTTAAAGAGATGCCCAAAAATCTCTATTTTAATAAAAACAATGATCTGGGTCCGAATTTGCTTGTGATCAGCATTCATCCGATGGAAGGCATGTATATGACACTGAATGCGAAGAAGCCGGGTTCGGTGGATGAGATTACTCCGGTGGCGATGGAGTTTTGTAATAACTGCGAAGAGGGAACACCAGAAGCATACGAATCTTTACTCCATGATGCCATTATAGGAGATCAAACTTTTTTTACCCATTGGGAAGAAGTGTCGCTGGCATGGAAATTTATTGATCCGATTCGCCGTACCTGGGATCAGGAGAAAGCCCCCATGGAATTTTATGAAAGCGGATCTTGGGGACCTCAGGCTGCCCATGAACTGTTGGCCGGTCAGGGGCATAAATGGTGGCCGATATCCACTCAGCGGCGCCATCGCATTGTCAGAGCAAGAGAAATGGCAAAAATTTAAATGAACAGGGAGAGATAAATGATGGTAAAAATCTACGATGTTTCTATGCCGATTATGGAAGGGATGCCGGTCTACAAAAATAAACCGGAAAAGCAACCAAAGATCCGCGTTGTTCAGGATTTTGACACCGCGTCTGCCAGGGAGTCCCGCATTGACCTTGATGTTCATACCGGTACACACGTTGATTCCCCGCTCCATATGATCCCAGACGGAGGAACAATGGAAACTCTGCCATTAGAGCGTCTGGTCCGTCCTTGCCGCGTATTGGACTGTACCGATGTGAGCGGCGGTATTACCCGGAAAGATCTGGAGAGGTTTGACATTCAGGCGGGAGAGTTTCTGCTCTTGAAAACGAAAAACTCTTTTAAAGATGAATTTGACTTTGAATTTATCTTTCTCGCAGAAGATGGAGCCAAATACCTGGTGGAAAAGCAGGTTCACGGAGTCGGAATTGATGCACTGGGAGTTGAGCGCTCCCAACCCGGACATCCCACACATAAAAATTTGTTTCATGCGGATATTCTCATCATTGAAGGGCTCCGGTTAAAGGAAGTACCCGAGGGGAAGTATTTTATGGTTGCAGCTCCGATCAAACTGGTCAATACGGAGGCGGCTCCCGCCCGTGTTGTTTTATTGGAAGGTGTGAGTAGTTAATAGTTAAAAGGTAGTGTCAAAATAGATTTACTAACTGTGGATTAAAGTCATAAACCCTGTTACTTATAGGGGTTTGTGGCTTTTTTATATTTGGTTTTGTGTAATTAACTTATAAAAAGACTGATTGACAAGAAGAAAGAAAGGGGATTATGATAAAAAACATGCTATATAATAATAAAATATATCAGAATCCTTGGTTATAACAATGGGGTTGTCTTAGATGGATACTTGGAAATATATTCAGTGGGAAAATTTATTTGACCTTGAATTGGCTGTTGAATCTGCTCCCTATATTTTACAGGGGTTAAGAAGTACTCTCTGGATCAGCCTGCTTACGATGGGAATTGGTTTGGTTTTGGGATTGATCACTGCGATGGGGCGGATGTCTGGTTACCGCGTTTTAAGATACCCTGCTCGTGCTTATATCTCAATCATTCGTGGAACCCCCCTTCTGGTGCAACTGTTTATTTTGTATTTTGGTTTGCCTGTGATCGGAATTACCCTTTCTGCTGTAATGGCCGGAATTATCGGATTGTCCCTCAATGTGGGTGCTTATGCTGCAGAAACGATACGCGGAGCGATTTTATCTATTCCAAAAGGGCAGTGGGAAGCGGCGAAGTCGATCAACATGACTTACTGGCAGACGTTGCGGCGGATCATTATCCCTCAGGCAACCAGGGTCGCATTGCCGTCATTGGCGAACACCTTTTTAAGTTTAGTGAAAGATACGTCACTGCTGTCAACGATTACGGTGGCAGAGTTGTTGTACCGGGCAAAAATTGTCGGCGGACGTGAATTTGATTATATGACTGTTTATATCCTTGTCGCCATTGTCTACTGGGTTATCTGTACCTTCCTGAGTTACGGGCAGAACAAGTTGGAACAGCGTTATGGAAGGTTTGCAGCATAAGGGAGGAGGTGGTCCAATGATCGAGGTGAAGGCACTCAAAAAGAGATTTGGCCAGCTTGAGGTGTTGAAAGGGATTGATTTGCAAATTGGCAGGGGAGAGGTTGTCTGTGTGATCGGACCGAGTGGATCGGGAAAATCAACCCTGCTCCGCTGTCTTAACTTATTGGAAATCCCGAGTGCCGGAAAGATCCGGATCGATGATACAGAAATTTCCTTTGATACTCATCAAGTATCGGAAAAAGAACAACGGCTGCTTCGGGCGAAAACAGGCATGGTTTTCCAAAGTTTTAATCTCTTTCCCCACAAAACCGTCCTGGAAAATGTGATGGAAGGTCCGCTGGTTGTTAAAAAAGAAGAAAAAAAGGCTCTGGTTCAAAAAGCGGAAGGTCTCTTAGCCAAAGTCGGCTTGTTGAACAAAAAAGACGTGTATCCGGCCCGTCTTTCGGGCGGGCAGCAACAGCGGGTGGCGATTGCGCGTGCACTGGCCATGGAGCCTGATGTGCTGTTGTTTGATGAACCTACGTCTGCCCTGGACCCGGAACTGGTCGGTGAAGTGTTAAAGACGATGAAAGAGTTGGCTCAGGAAGAACAGACCATGGTTATTGTTACCCATGAGATGTCGTTTGCCAGGGATGTGGCTGATCGGGTTGTGTTTATGGATGACGGGAAAATTGTGGAGATCAATTCACCCGGAGAACTTTTTGTCCATCCAAACGAAAAGCGGACACAGCAATTTTTATCTAAGTTTCTGGTTGGTTCTGACACTGTTTTTTCATAAAGGCAGTGTAAGCGCCGGCGCCAGGTACCAATAAGATGGAACCTGAGTGCCGGCTTTTTTCTTTCCAGTTATCAAATAAGTATGAATATATCATTTTTTGTTTCGTTATGTTAACATAAATGTTAAGGATAACCGTCATCATCTCCCTTATATATGAATAGGATAGTATGCAGGAGGATAACCTGACAAATGAGGTTTAATGAATACGGCCTGTTAGCACCAGAAGATTATGCCATGACATTTTCCGAGTTGCGGGAATCAATTTTAGTAAAAGGTGAAGAGAATTCTCTGCTCCCGTGGGACGGTTACTGGCGGAAGAGGCTGGTGGATAATCTGGAAATCTGTGTCAGGCAATTGTGGGCATGCGGGATTGAGGAAATCTTTATCGACGGATCTTTTTGTACCGATAAATACCAGCCTAATGATATTGACGGATATTTCCTTCCGCCCGATCCGGCAGAAATCATGGATGGAACACTGGCGATGAGATTAAACCAGCTGGACCCCTATCAATGCTGGGGGTGGGAGCGGCAAAGATTTGATGAGTACGGGAATCTGCAACTGGAGATGTGGCATCGGTATCGGGTTGAGCTTTATCCCCATTGTAAAGGGGTTTACTCCGGGATCCCGAATGAACAGGGGCAAAATATGAAGTTTGACGAGTTTTTCCGCATAGATCGGGATTTTCTCATTCCTAAGGGAATTGTCAAACTGGTGAAAGGGTGATTTCATGATCAAAACGGAACAAGAGTACAGGCGCTCTCTTGAACAGATCAAGCACCATGAACAGTTGCTGGCTGAACAGCGGAAAGAATTGGAACAGATGGGGCTGACGGAAGAACAAGTAGAAAGAGGACTTGGTCCGGCGCGCTTGTTTCAGGAACGGGTACGGGCGGAAGTGGAAGAGTATGAGCGTTATAAGTCCGGTGATTTTGATATGACCTGCATGTTTGACAATATCGGCCGGCAACTGATTGCTTTCCGGATCTATCGAGGGCTTTCCCAGGCAGAATTAGCCAAACGATTGGGTGTCTCCGCCCCGCAAGTTTCCAGAGATGAGAGAAATGAGTATGGAGGGGCCAGTATGGAGAAGGTGAAGCAGGTTTTAAAGGCATTGGATATGGAAGTTGTCATTGTGCCGAGTGAGTTGAACAAAGTTTCCGTGTAAACATACAGGTGATGTGATCAGCGGCTACTTAGTCGCTTTTTTTTCTGTTATCCGGGTGTAGTCAAAGTAACCGGATCATGATACAGAAAGGGCCATCACTCTTCTGCAATGTTTTCTGTTCCCTCTTCAATACGCTCGCGAATTAAAAAATATATAAACGTCACCAGAACGGCTAATCCGATACTGACAGTTAAACTGATCATATGTTCAGGATCAAAAGCAGTACTTATTATAGCAATGGCAATGATGATGATCGCTGCAAGGCTTCTCAAGGGATATCCCCACATCAGGGCAGGTTGTGCATCATTTTTTCTTCTGAACCGGTATTGTGTCCAGAGAATCAGACCCCATAGCAGTAAAAGCACGACTCCGGCCGCAGTAGTTAATAGCTCGTAGATCACGTCAGGCAAGAAAAAGGAAATGACGATGGAAATGAATAACCCGGCAATGTTGATGAGTAGTGCCTTCAGAGGAATTCCTTTTCGGTTTGATTTTGCCCAGCTGGAAGGTGCTTCATGCCTTAGGCCTAAATTGACCAGTATCCTTGAAACTGCAAACATTGTTGCTGTCATCGTTGAAAAAGCGGCGGTGATCATGGCAGCGTTAAGGATATGATCTGCAAAGGGCACTTTTAAGTACATGAGCGTTGTAACGAACGGGCTTTGGTTGGCGAAGATCAGATTGACGGGTGCTGTAACCAACACTGTGCCGAGAGAAAGCAGATACAATACTCCCAACAAAGCGACAAGTTTGCGGAAGGCAGACGGAATCCGTTGATGGTCTTCGATCTCCGAAGAAGCCATGCCTGTAGAAATAACACCGCCAAATGTAAAAAACATAATACTGAGGCTGCTTAGAAATCCGGCAGGCCCACGGGTAAACCACAGGCTGTTATCAGCAGCGTGAACAACTCCTGCCGGTCTGGTATGTCCGAACAGCAAGCAGCCAATCACGATAACTGTGAATAAAATAACCGCGCCAATCTTGACGGCTCCGAAAAGAGATTCTATTTTCCCGTAGTTTTTTAAGCCGATCAGGTTAATCCCCAGTGCCAGTAAAGTATAAATGGCAGACAGCAGCCAAACTGGTATAAACGGCAGCCATTTTTGCGTAAACAGGCCGATTGCAGTCACCTCACTGGACATGATTAAAATGCCGGCAATCCAGTACAACCATCCCCCGGCAAATCCGTAACCCCTCCCCAAGTACTTCTCCACATAAGATAAAAAGGATCCCTTGTGTCCAGGCTCCAGGACAAGCATCTCACCCATAGCTTCAAAAATAGTCCATACGGCAAATAAACCGATCAGGTAAGCCAGCAATACAGACGGGCCTGTTTCGCGAATAAGATTAGCAGTGGCCAGGAAAAAACCGGCACCTAAAATGGACCCGACTCCGATAAAAACGAGTTGATTTTCTGTAATTCCACTTTTGTTTCGCCGCTCTGCTTTTTTCTTTTCGTAATGGGTGTGTGGGCGATGAATGGAAACATAAGGTTTGGTTATTTTCATCTCACTAACCCCTCTGTCATCCCTGGATTTTCTAATTTAAAAGATATTGTTCATGATTGTTCAGATGAAAGAAGAGTACGGTGTTTCATTAGTGTTGTCCGGACTCAGGCAACTGTTCTATATAAAAAAGCCCGGAATTGATCGTTTTTATCTCTACCCGCGGATGATATTGCCAGATCGTTTCCCGGCGCCGTTGTTTTTTTTCTTTTCTCGTCTCCTCTGACATCGATGTTTCATCGGGGTAATAGCTGTCAAGCTGATTTAACTCCGCTTCCAGTCGTTGCATCGCCTCATCGGCCCAGGTAAGGTCTTCATTTTCAATCTGTTCTTGCAGGTAATATTCCAGTTCTCCCACCGCTTCAGGAATCGTGAGTCGGGGGGATAAAATATGCCGTTGTGCCGGGAGTTTGGAAGTCCAGGAAAGTGATTGGATCATTTGATAAAAACCGTCACGAACCTCGCCGTTTTGCAGGTTTATGCCCACATAGCTGATTCGATCCATTTTCTGGTCACAGATATAGGAAATTTTGAAATTTATCCCCAGCCAGGGGGTATACGGTTTTGAAATATAGTTGCGGCGTTCCCAGCCCTGCGGTTGTTGATAAAGACGGACAAATTGTCCGTTTTTTTGAGCGGAATTCAACATTTGCGCAAAACGGGGTGATCCGTAAAATAAATGCTCCACCCGGCCATGTTCGGGCCTCAAGTCAGCGTCAAAGCAGAAACACAGTTGTGCCGGTTGGGGTTCCATGTTCATCCGTTCCACAAACATCCAATAAAAGGGACGGTTGAGTAAATCTTTATCTGCATGAATTGACAGTTGGGTCACGATGTGAGTGGGAGCGGACTCGATAATATGGCAATCATGGCATTGTAAGTAGCGTTCAGTAAAGGATCTAATCTCCTTTTGATCCATAGAGAAGCACTTCCTGTCTCTCTTTTTGATCTTGAACTTCTTGTTTCTTTCTGTGGAATGACTCTCCGAGGCTGTTTAAACGATCCCGCATTTGCTGATCATCGTCCGTTTCCAGCATGATGCGCATTAAGCTTTGCTCCAGCCCTTCTTCTGCTTCTAACTTTTCCAGAATAGTTTCCAGTTCTCCGATCACTGTTTCAAAGAGTTGAATTTTTTCATGAAGAAGCCAAATAATATGCTCTTCAATGGTATTTTCCGTTGCGAAGTTGTAAATATGTACATCATTCAACTGCCCCAGGCGATGGACCCGGCCAATGCGTTGTTCGACGCGCATCGGATTCCATGGCATATCAAAGTTGATAATATGGTGACAGAACTGCAGATTGATTCCTTCCCCTCCGGCCTCTGTTGCCACCATCACCTGTGCCCTTTTCTGAAACAACTCCATCATCCAGTCTTTCTTATTGCGGTTAAATCCGCCCCGGTAAGGAACTGCGTGAATGCCCACATTCGCCAGCTCCCGGATCAACATTTCCTGAGTGGCCCGGTATTCGGTAAAAAGAATAACTTTTTCGGGAGAAATTTCTTTAATCAATTCAATGGCGGCATCCACTTTGGAAGAGGAGGTAACGGCCCGCAGAAGCCCCGCTAAATGTGTGACTTCAGGAGACAGGGTTTCCTTTCCGCTTTCTTTGCGCTGAAATAATTTAAATAAGGTATGAAAAACAGCGTCTCTGCTGCTGCAAACCTCCTTTTGCAGGACCAGAAGAGCCAGCATGCTTTTTAAATCAGCGGCATGACTTTGATAACGGCTGCGCACAAATTGAGTAATTCCATCATACAGAGCCCGTTCCTCTGGCGATAAGCGGACGGGAATCGTTTTAACTATACGGCGGGTGAGATGGAGGTTGCCGTCACGCCTGCGGTTACGGATCAGGACACGGCTGATCTCTTCCCGCAATTGCGTTTCGTTTTTCGCTTTTCTTTTGCCGGCCACATAGTCGTTCTGAAAACGGGATTGTTTGCCCAGTTGTCCGGGTTTAAGGATGGTAACCAGGTTATACAGCTCTTCAATCTCGTTTTGTACCGGTGTGGCTGTGAGCAGGAGACAGTATTTTTTCTGAAGTTCATTTACAAACTGCCAGTTCTTGGTTCGCTTGTTTTTTAATTTATGTGCTTCATCAATAATTAAAAGATCATAGTGTTTGTTGAGCACATATTGCCGGTGGGGATCCCGTTTAGCAGTATCTAACGAGGCAACGATAAAATCGTACTTATCCCACATCCATTCTTTTTTCTGGGCTACAGCAGGAATTTGAAACTTTTCATTGAGTTCCCGGGTCCATTGCAGGACCAGGGAGGAGGGCACCAGAATCAATGCTTTTTTTACCAGGCCGCGAATGATGTATTCTTTTAAGATCAGCCCGGCTTCAATTGTTTTCCCAAGCCCCACTTCGTCCGCCAGGATTGCCCTGCCCCTCATCTCGTTGACAACGCGGCGCACCACCTCAATTTGATGGGGAAGCGGTTCAAAACCTTGAATTTGTTGTAAACTTTGGATAGAGTCAAAAGTAGGGACGATTTGTTTTTCAGCTGCTTCCAAGGCTAATTGAAATTGTTCCCAGCTAGACCAGTCTGTGTCATTTTCGATCCGGTGTTGAAACCGGTTCAACCACTGGCGATCCATACGGATGGGGAGCGATTGCATCAAGTTCCTCTCCGCCTTTCTACAGCAATCTATGACAGATTTAGTATGTTTCTATGCCGAAAATGTATACAGGACAACCTTATGACTTGTCCGCATAACTCTGGCATGAAAGTTTGAACATGCCGGAGAAGCAGAATTCTAGGGGTAACCTTTCGGCGACCAACCCAGCGGAAAAAACGGAACATGAGAAAAAGCGAGGCGAGGCAACTCTTCACTGAATTCGCTTCCTTGCCTTTGACTGCGCCCCTTGTGCAGTTTTTGGAGCGGGCATCTCTGGCTCCCTGCAGGGCGCCGATCAGGAGCGAGACAGAATTCTGCCTTCCCCACACTTTCACAGCAAAAGGCGTACTTTTTTTGAAGAAAGTATCGAAATGTAACGGAATTTGTGGCACAATGTGTATGAGTCAGCTTTATATTGTTCGGCGGTTGAAAGCGGGAGGAGAGACCACGGTTGTGGCGCCGAAGGAGCAAACCCATTTTCCGGGTGAATCTCTCAGGCAAAAGGAGGCCCGCTGGACGCATCTCTGGAGAGTGCCCGGTTGACCGGGCCACCCACGGGGCAACTTTGCCGGGAGCGGCAGAGTAAACTCTCAGGTATATAGGACAGAGGAATTCACCTAGACTTTAATGATAGGGAATTTCTCTGTTTTTTTATTTACGGAGGTGTACAGGATGACCGGTTTAAAAAGAACTCCTTTGTTTAAGGTTTATCAAAACGAATCCAAACTGGTGCCATTCGGCGGTTGGGAAATGCCTGTCCAATTTTCGGGAATTAAACAGGAACATGAGGCTGTCCGCACCAGAGCCGGATTATTTGATGTATCCCATATGGGTGAAGTGGAAATCAGCGGACCTGATGCTCTTGCACTGGTACAAAAATTAACAACCAATGATGCTTCCAAACTTTCCATCGGTGATTCGCAATATTCCATGATGTGCTACCCGGATGGCGGCACGGTGGATGATTTGCTGGTATACCGTACAGGTGAACAAACTTATCTGCTTGTCATCAATGCTGGTAATATCGAAAAAGATCTGGAGTGGATTACCCGGCATCAATCGGGCGACGTGACTGTAAAAAATATTTCTGGCGAAACCGCACAATTGGCCCTGCAGGGACCACTCGCAGAACAAGTGTTACAAAAACTGACACAAACGGATTTGTCCGAAATTAAGCCATTCAAATTTAAGAATAGGGTTGAGATTGCCGGAATCAAAACATTGGTCTCACGTTCCGGATATACGGGTGAAGACGGGTTTGAGCTTTATTTTGCAGCCGAACATGCCCCTGTTCTCTGGCACAGGATCCTGGACGCCGGAAAAGAAGAAGGCGTATTGCCGTGCGGTTTGGGGGCACGTGATACCTTGCGCTTTGAAGCACGTCTGCCTTTATACGGCCAGGAGTTGTCGCAAAAGATCTCTCCCATCGAAGCAGGGGTCGGTTTTGCGGTCAAACCGGAAAAAGGGGAGTTTATCGGCCGGGAAGTGCTGGCCAGACAAAAAGAAGAGGGAGCCCCGCGCAAATTGGTTGGCATTGAAATGATCGACCGCGGGATTCCCCGTTCCCATTATCCTGTGTTTGCAGGAGAGAAACAAATCGGTGAAGTAACAACGGGAACCCAGTCGCCAACATTGAAGAAAAATGTGGGTCTTGCCTTGATCGAGAAAGCGTACGCAGACCTGGGGAAAATCGTTGAAGTAGAGATACGGGGAAAACGCCTTAAGGCCAAAATCGTCAAAACCCCTTTCTATAAACGGCCCAGGTAACAGGGGGTTGCTGAAAGATTCAAACATTTTGTTTTGCCCGATATTGCGCGTCACGATCAAATACAGACAGCAGATCAACTGTGGGAGGATGAAGGTATGAAATTTCGTTACTTGCCGATGACAGAGCAGGACCGGAAAGAGATGTTGTCAACCATCGGTGTCCAATCGGTGGAAGAATTGTTCGCTGAAATCCCGGAAAATGTCCGTTTTAAAGGAAAATTGAATATCCCTGAGCCAATGGCCGAACCTGTACTGGTTCGTCACATGAACCGCCTGGCAGGCAAAAACGCTTCTCATAACCGGTACACCTCTTTTCTCGGTGCAGGGGTGTATGAACACCACATTCCCAGTGTGGTCAACCACGTGATTTCCCGGTCGGAATTCTATACAGCCTATACTCCATACCAGCCTGAAATCAGCCAGGGAGAATTGCAGGCGATCTTTGAGTTTCAGACCATGATTTGCGAACTGACCGGTATGGATGTCGCCAATTCTTCCATGTATGATGGACCGACGGCTCTCGCAGAAGCAGCCGCTATGGCTTCAGCGGCTTCCCGCAAAAAGAAAATCGTTGTCTCACGTGCGGTACATCCGGAGGCACGTGAAATATTGACGACCAGTGCAAAAGGTTTGGGACTTACTGTTGTGGAGGTTCCGTACAAAAATGGGGTCACAGATCCGGATCAGTTGAGAGAGGCTGCTGATGAGGAAACAGCTGCCGTAATCGTACAATCTCCAAACTTCTTCGGTAATATCGAAGATCTGGCAAGGGTTGAAAAAATAGCTCATGCGCATAAAGGATTGTTTATTGTCAGTGCCAATCCGCTTTCGCTGGGTCTTCTGAAACCACCCGGTGCATACGGGGCGGACATCGTTGTCGGCGATGCCCAGCCGTTGGGAATTGCCCAATCGTTTGGCGGTCCCCACTGTGGTTACTTTGCAACCACCAAAGCATTGATGCGCCGGATTCCGGGACGGATCGTCGGCCAGACTGTGGATGAAGAGGGTGTACGCGGATTTGTTCTCACCCTGCAGGCAAGGGAACAGCATATTCGCCGCGATAAAGCGACATCCAATATTTGTTCCAATCAGGCTCTCAACGCCCTGGCGGCTGCGGTGTACATGTCAGCCCTGGGAAAACAGGGAATGCAGAATGTAGCCCGCCTGAACATCCAAAAAGCTCATTATGCGAAAAAACGCCTCTTGCAAGTAAATGGAGTGGAATCCGCTTTTGACGGCCCGTTCTTTAACGAGTTTGTTGTCAAGCTGCATCGCCCGGTCCGGGAAGTTAATGAACATCTGCTCAAAGCAGGTATCATCGGTGGATATGATTTGGAGCGCAACTACCCGGAACTCGCCGGACATATGTTGATTGCAGTGACAGAAGTGCGTACCAAAGAGGAGATTGATCAGTTGGCTGAAGTATTGGAGGGTCTACTGTGAGCAAACAAAAAGCACTCATCTTTGAAATGAGCCAACCAGGGCGTGTCGCCTACAGCTTGCCGGAGTCCGATGTCCCGGAGACAGATGTCTTGCCAAAAGAACTGCTGCGTGAACAGCCGGCAGAACTTCCGGAAGTATCGGAACTGGATTTAATGCGTCATTATACTGAACTTTCCCGGCGGAACCATGGTGTTGACAACGGATTTTATCCTCTCGGTTCCTGCACGATGAAATACAATCCAAAAGTGCACGAAGATGTAGCGCGTTTTCCGGGGTTTGCGAACATTCATCCCTATCAGCCGGAAGAAACGGTTCAAGGTGCGTTGCAACTTCTTTACGAATTGCAACGGGATCTTGCTGAAATTACCGGGATGGATCAAGTTACCTTACAATCCGCTGCCGGTGCACAAGGGGAATGGACCGGGCTGATGATGATTCGTGCCTATCATGAGAGCCGCGGGGAGTCCGGACGCAATAAAGTGATTGTTCCCGATTCCGCTCACGGAACCAACCCGGCGAGCGCCACAGTAGCCGGCTTTAAAACAATCACCATCCCTTCCAACGAAAAAGGCCTGGTCGATGTGGAAGAACTGCAAAAAGTGCTGGGTGACGATACAGCCGCTTTGATGCTTACCAATCCCAACACACTCGGTCTGTTTGAAGAGGAAATTAAAGTGATTGCGGACCTGGTTCACGAAGCGGGCGGGCTTCTCTATTATGACGGAGCCAACGCAAACGCCATCTTAGGAATTGCCCGCCCGGGAGATATGGGCTTTGATGTGGTTCATTTGAATCTGCACAAAACCTTTACCACTCCACACGGAGGCGGTGGTCCCGGTTCAGGTCCGGTCGGCGTCAAACAAGAGCTTGCTCCTTTCTTGCCCAAACCGTTGGTAGCTAAAACAGAAGAAGGCAAATATGTTCTCGAATATGACATGCCCAACTCGATCGGACGCGTGAAAGCATACTACGGCAATTTTGGCATTCTGGTTCGGGCCTACGCCTATATTCGCACCATGGGGCCGGATGGGCTGCGCCAGGTATCTGAAAATGCTGTTCTCAACGCCAACTATATGATGAGAAGGCTGGAGCCGTATTTTGAATTGCCATTTAAGCAACATTGCAAACACGAATTTGTTTTGTCCGGAAACCGCCAGAAAAAGCTTGGCGTCCGTACCCTTGATATGGCGAAGCGCCTGTTGGATTTCGGTTTCCATCCGCCGACGATTTACTTCCCACTTATTGTTGATGAATGTCTGATGATCGAACCAACTGAAACGGAAAGCAAAGAAACATTAGATCACTTTATTGACGTGATGATTCAAATCGCAAAGGAAGCTGAAGAAAATCCGGAAATCGTCCAGGAAGCCCCCCACCATACGGTAGTTAAACGGCTGGACGAGGTGACTGCAGCCAGAAAGCCAGTATTGCGCTGGGAAAAATAAATAGAGAATGAAGGGCCCCGCTTTACCAGCGGGGTTTTTTGTTTTACATTTCCTGTGCGGACTGCTGGATTGAATAATTAAATAATATAAAATATATAATCTTTTCGTAACGGATTATTTGTTGAAATTGGATGAAGGGGAGGAAGAAAATTTCTTGTTTACTCTGAATAATCATAGATGATTGGGGTGGAAAAAGGGATATGCCAAATTATCAACCACAAGAATTAATCAACCTGGCCGTTCACATCCTTGAGAGTATCGGTGTACCTCAAGAGGACGCCGCTGTAGTAGCGGATGCTCTGGTACAGGCTGACCTGGAGGGAATCAGCAGTCACGGGATCAGCCGCCTGTCCATCTATGCCAGGCGAATGATGGAAAAAAGAATCGAAACAAATCCGAATATCCACATCGAGCGGGCAGGAAATGTCCTAAAGGTTGACGGTGGAAACGGTCTCGGGCACGTTGTCACTTTTCGGGCCATTCAAGCTGCGATTCCTCTCGCCAAACAAGAGGGGATTGCTGCTATAGCTGTTCGTAACAGCAATCATAATGGCACCGCCTCTTACTACTGCCGGATCGCGTGTAAAGAAGAGATTATTCTGATCGGTATGACCAATTCTCCGCCGGGAATTGTTCCGACAGGCGGAAAAAAAGCATTTCTCGGGACCAATCCGATTGCATTCGGTTTTCCGGCCAGAACCTCTCCCCCCATTATTGTTGATATGTCAACAAGTGTGGCCGCAAGGGGGAAAATAATACTGGCTGCTAAACAGGGGGAAAAAATTCCGGCCGGTTGGGCCGTAGATCGGGAAGGACTGATAACGACTGATGCGAAGGAGGCTCTCAGCGGTGCTGTTCTCCCGTTTGGGGGTGCGAAAGGGTATGCGCTGGCCACCGCGATTGAACTATTGACCGGAGTATTGAGCGGGGCAGCCTTTGGGCCCCATGTACAAAATATCTATGATGACAAGGCAAAGAAGGCAAATGTAGGGCATACTTTCTTCTTGTTGCATATCCCCCACTGGATGCCGATGGAGGGATATTACCGGCGGGTTGAGCAATTTGTGGAAGAGCTGAAATCGGCCCCGAAAGCCGGGGATGCAGACGAAATTTATTACCCCGGCGAACGGAGATATCAAAGATATTTAGAAACGTTGCATTCGGGAATCTCTCTGTCTGATGAAGTATGGGAAGAGTTGAAGCAACTCGCCGCTATGTACGGAATCCCTGTCCGCAGGTTAAAGTGGTGATCAACATATTTCCCTTCTCCTGAAAATAAAAAACTTGAATCGAAAGGATAAATCAGTTATCATATCCCGCTTTTTTGCGAGAAGGGATTCAAATCTTCCCGATGAGATCCAACAGGTGGTTGTTATCGGGTGAAAGAGTTGACAACATGAGGTAAAAAAAGTTAAGCTGAAAATAGAGATGTATTTTGATTCATTAATGAATATTGAATGTTCAAAAAAGGGGCGGGAGCGATGAGAGGAAAAACGGTAATTGTAACGGGCGGAAGCAGCGGAATGGGCAAGGCAATTGCCAAACGCCTTTGCCGGGAGGGGGCCAATGTTGTGATCTCCGGCCGCAACCGGGAGCGATTGCAAGCAGCGAAAGCAGAGATGGAGTCGCTGGACGGGCAGGTTTTTACTGTTTCGATGGATGTGCGAGAGATCAGTCAGGTAGAAGACATGGTCAGGCAAACAAAAGAAAAATTCGGGCGCATTGATCACTTAGTGAATAATGCGGCAGGAAACTTTATTGTCCCTGCGGAAGATCTTACATATAACGGATGGCATTCCGTGATCAATATTGTATTAAACGGAACCTGGTACTGTTCCCAAACGGTTGCAAAAGACTGGATCGCCAACGGCCAAAAAGGCTCTATTCTCAATATTGTTGCTACCTATGCGTGGACAGGTGCCGCCGGTGTTGTTCACTCCGCGTCTGCGAAAGCCGGTGTATTGGCGATGAGCCAATCGCTCGCCGTCGAGTGGGGGAGCAGATACGGAATCCGTGTGAACTGTATTGCACCCGGTGCGATTGAAAATACCGGGGGAGCGGCGAAGCTGATCGCTGATGAGAAGGTGTATCAGGCTCTGAAACATTCCATTCCATTGAAGCGATTGGGACAGCCTGATGAGATTGCCGCCCTGGCACGTTTTCTATTATCTGAAGAAGCCGGGTATATCAATGGAGAGTGCATAACCATGGACGGTGGGTACTGGTTGTCCGGAACCCGTTTTGTATAAAAATTTCCTTGTCGAACAGAGTGCCAACCCCCTTATTTTTCTGATGAAAAATTAAGGGGGTTATTCTGCTCAATAAAGGAAGCACGTGGCTTGGATTGTAAAACTTTTAAACCACTTTCTTTTTAGTAAAACATGGTTTAAGAATAAAATCGGAATTATCCGACTTTAATGTAAATTAATGATTATCCTCTCTCGTATTGACAATTGATGTTCTTTTTCATACGATATTTTTCGGAGTATATAATAAAATTTAAATTGATTAATTATGTGTATGACTCTGAAAACATGGTATTTTATGATTTTTATTTATAAACCGCATGTTATTCGTTTATATTTTTCTGGCTTTAGGTTGGTTTTTGATATAAAAATGTTGATGGGAGATGAAAGTATCTTTATCTAGTTGGTTTTTTATATATTGAAATGTATATTTTAACCAATAAAGTTGTTATAAGCTAATTTGGTAAATAGATCCCTATTTTAAGATTATATTCTCATAACTGTCAAAGTAATTTAATTTTTAGGGAATGTTCCGATCCGCCATATAAAAAAGATCAAGCGATCAGATTGTGTTATAAACAAACTTATTTTTTCGATGGTTGGAGGTCTTAGGGTTGAAAAATAATCATCTTGTTTATTTATTATCATCACAAAAAGCTGTGGGTTCTCAGATGATTTATCAAAAAAATGATGCTGATCTGAGGCAGGTGGTACTGCACCTTCAAGGGCGATTTGATATTATATCATTTAATAACAGTTTGAATTTATTGTTTTATACAAATGATGTTTTGAGGGAATATTTTTTGCGCAAGAAAAGGAAAATAAACGCTTTTTTTAAAAATATTTCTTGTTTAGCCGATGAACAGAAAGAGCGGTTCATAGAAAATTTTAAAAGAAATGATCGGGAAAAAGGCTTTGGTGATCCTTACGAACCTTTCATCCGTTTCTCCGTTTTGCAAACAGATCATGATCGCTATTCCCTTATTTGCAGTTATCACTGGACTCGGCTGGATGAATGGAGCCTGCGGATTTTAATCAGAAAGTTATTTGAACTATATGGGCAGAGAGATTCCCGGCAAACTTTTTTCGCGGAAAAATCTCCATCCGGTAAAAGCTTTGAGTTGATCACAGAGCATAATAAAGAGGGAACCCGCCAATATTGGAAAAAATATTTGCATGGTTATGAACAGTTGGCAAGCATTCCGATACAACGAAGAGCAGATGGGAACAACTCAAATCAAAGAATGGAAGAGCTCGTTTTTCAACTGGATACAGATTTAACAAATAAACTGTCGGAACTGGCGGAAAAGTATCAAGTGAGCCTGGCCTCCGCTTTTCAAACAGTCTGGGGTATTTTGTTGCAAAGGTATAGCAATTCGGAAGATGTGGTTTTCGGCACAATGGTGTCCGAGTGCCTGCCAGCAGGTGCAGTTACGGAAAAAGTGGCAGGATTATTTGTGAATCCGGCACCGGTCAGGGTCAGGAGTGAACAGAGAGAGACGTTTGTAAATCTGTTAAAAAAGGTTGATCAGGCGGTACGGGCGTTTGAGAGTCACAAATGTCTGTCTCTCGCCGATATTGAGGAGAGTACATGTTTTTCCGATCATCTTGTTGATCATATCATCGCCTTTGAAGCTGTTCCAGTGGAGAAAGGGACGGTGAACACCAGGAAAGTCCCCGGTGCTCCTGAGCTAAAGGTTACGGATATTCAAATTTTTGAACAGGCTCACTATGACTTTCAGGTACGTGTCCGCCTTGGTGAAGAATTTGTTGTAAAATTCACTTTCAACAATCTTGTGTATTCACCCGAATTTGTGGAAACAATGGCTGAACACTTTCAGCAGATCATAAGTCTTGTGGTTGCTTATCCGAATCACCCTGCAGATGATCTGGAAATTGTGACTGAAACAGAAAAGTTCAAATTATTGACCGAGTTTAATCATACAGAGGCCGTATACCCCCGGGAAAAAACAATTCATGAACTGTTTGAGGAACAGGTAGCGAAAACACCGGAAAATATCGCGGTGGTGTCCGGGGAGCAGATGCTCACGTACCGGGAGCTAAACAAACAGGCGAACCAATTGGCACGAATCTTACGGAAAAAAGGGGTTCAACGTGAAGAGATTGTGGGGCTGTTAGTGGAGAATTCCCTGGCCATGTTCACGGGGATTTTAGGGATTCTCAAAGCAGGCGGGGCATATTTGCCCATTGATCCCCGGTATCCGGCCGAGCGAATCGCTTACATGCTGAGGGACAGCGGTACAAGGCTTCTGCTCACGGGCGAACGGCGGATGCCGGTCCCGGAAGATTATTCGGGCGAGATTCTGTCACTGGATGAAGCCTGGGACGGAGAAGAGTCTTCCAACCTTGATAAGATTAATCAATCTCGTGATTTGGCGTATGTCATCTATACATCGGGTTCAACGGGTAATCCCAAAGGAGTGATGGTTGAACACCGCTCACTCATGAACCTGGCTTCATGGCATAACCGCTACTATCAGGTAACGCCGCAAGACAGGAGCACCAAGCTTGCCGGAGTCGGATTTGACGCTTCGGTATGGGAGATCTTCCCTTATCTGATCACAGGTGCTTCAGTATATATTATTCCGGAACCTCTCCGTCACGATTTGGAAGCCTTAAATCAGTATTATGAGGAACAGGGAATCACCATCAGCTTCTTACCAACCCAGCTGGCGGAACTGTTTATGGAACTGGAGAACCGCTCATTAAGGGTCCTGTTGGTCGGTGGAGACCATTTGCACCGGGTCCGGGATAAGAATTATCTCATCGTAAATAATTACGGACCAACAGAAAATACCGTTGTAACGACGAGTGGTCCGGTAGATTCGCGATTATCTGTGCTTCCGATCGGACGCCCGATTGCCAATAACTGTGTTTACATTTTAAACAGGCATTATCGGTTGCAACCGATTGGGGTGCCGGGTGAGTTATGCATTGCCGGGGAAAGTTTGGCTCGCGGGTACCTGAACCGCCCGGAGTTAACAGCAGAAAAGTTTGTTCCGGATCCCTTTGCCCCCGGCGAGCGAATGTATAAAACGGGAGATCTGGTGCGTTGGCTTCCTGACGGACGCATTGAATATCTTGGGCGCATCGATGACCAGGTGAAAATCCGTGGCTATCGAATTGAATTGGGAGAAATTGAAACACAGCTTCTCAATCATGAGACAGTGCAGGAGGCGGTTGTAACGGCCCGTACTGATAAACAGGGCGCTCCTTATCTTTGTGCCTATGCGGTTGTGAACAGAGATTGGAACGTAAACGAGCTGCGTCACCATCTGGCCCGGACACTGCCCGATTACATGGTTCCGTCCTGTTTTGTGGAGTTGCAAACGATGCCGCTGACCGCAAACGGCAAAGTGGATAAAAAGAGATTGCCTGAGCCGGGGGAGCGAGTTGAAACAGGTGCAGCCTATGTGGCACCAACGACTTCGACGGAGAAAATATTAGCCGGTATGTGGCGGGATGTACTGGGAATTGAACATGTGGGCATTCATGATCATTTCCTGGAGCTGGGCGGACATTCTCTCAAAGCGATGATGCTGGCAGCGCGGATTCAGAAAGGTTTTGGAGTCAAACTATCTGTACGGGAGGTTTTTGCAAGTCCGACGATTCAGGAATTAGCCGATTATATCAACAATTGGGAAGGTCAGGCGTTTGAAACGATTGAACCGGCAGGGAAAAGAGACTTTTATCCCGTTTCCTCCGCCCAAAAACGGTTGTATGTTATGCAGCAGTTAGAGGGGATTGGTTGCACCTATCATACTCCTTCAATTGTTGAAGTAAAGGGTCCGCTGGACATTGATCGTTTACAATCAGCCTTTGCCTCCTTTGTTGAAAGACATGAGGCTCTTCGCACCTCCTTCCACTTTGTGGGGGGGGAATTGATGCAAAAAATTCATCCGTGGGTTCATGTGAATATTACGAAAATGGAGGCAGCAAATGAAGAAGAAGTGAATAGGCTTATAGAATCTTTTATACGCCCATTCGATCTCAACCGGGTTCCCTTATTTCGTGTCGGGCTGATTAAGATGGAGGAAGAGCGGCATGTGTTGGTGATCGATATGCACCACATTATCTCGGATGGAGTATCAATGGGAATTCTCCACCGGGAAATCGGGCTGCTTTATCAGTGGAAGTCTTTGCCGGAACTCAGGGTCCAATACAAAGACTATGCGGTGTGGCAACAACATTTGATGCAAACGGAACGGTTTAAAGAACAAGAGAAATACTGGCTTAAGCAATTGTCAGGGGGCTTGACGGCCATGGAGCTGCCTGCTGATCATCCCCGTCCTCCTGTTCAACAGTTCACAGGTGAAAAACTTGAGTTTAAGCTATGTCCTGATCTGACCCGCAAGATCAAGCAACTGGGAACAAAGCAAGGTGTCACTCTTTATATGACCCTTCTGGCTTCCTACCAGCTTTTTTTATCTAAGTATACGGATCAAGAAAATATCGTTGTGGGAACCATGGTTGCCGGACGTTCCCATGCCGATTTTGAACCTGTATTTGGCATGTTTGTCAATACCTTGGTTCTAAAAAGTAATGTAACCGGCAACCAAACTTTTTGTGAGTTTCTGGCAAGTGTCAAAGAGCAGGTTTATCAAGCGCATGAACATGCAGATTATCCGTTTGATGAGCTGGTGGAAAAGCTGGATGCCCGGCGGGACTTAAGCCGAAATCCATTGTTTGACACAGCATTTGTTTTGCAAAATATGGATATACCCGGGATCTCCATTCCGGAATTGACCATCACCCCCTATGAATGGGAATGGAAAAAAGCTATGTTTGATTTAACCTGGGAAGCGGTGGAAAAGGAAACACTTCAATTTTCAGTGGAATACAATACTTGTTTGTTTCGGCGGACCACTGTAGAACGAATGATCAGCCATTTCACTCATATCCTGGAACAGATTGCTGATCAACCGCAGCTTAGCCTGTCTGAGGTTGAACTGGTAACAGAGTCGGAGAGGCATCAGTTATTGATGGAGTTTAATGATACGGCTGCTTATTATCCGCGGGAGAAGACGATTCATGAACTGTTTGAGGAGCAGGTGGAAAAAACTCCGGAAAATATTGCGGTAGTGTTTGGGGAAAAGCAACTCACCTACCGACAATTAAATACCAGGGCAAATCAATTGGCCAGGGTCTTGCGCGAAAAGGGCATTAAGCGGGAACAAATCGCAGGTATTTTAGTGGACCGTTCCCTGGACATGTTTGTCGGGATTTTGGGCATTCTCAAAGCGGGTGGAGCTTACTTACCGATCGATCCCAAATATCCGTCCGAGCGCATCAATCAGATGCTGGAGGACAGCGGATCGCGGCTGTTACTGACTCAGAAACATATAAAGATTCCCGAAGGATATACGGGGGAACGATGGGTGATCGATGATGAAAAATGGCAGCAAGGGAAAGGCTCCAACCTGGAAAAAGTGAATCGGCCGCATGACTTGGCGTACGTGATCTACACTTCGGGATCGACGGGCCAGCCTAAGGGGGTCATGGTTGAACATCACTCTTTGGTCAACCTTGCTACATGGCATAATCGGTACTATCAAGTAACAGAACAGGACCGAAGCACAAAATTTGCCGGATTCGGCTTTGATGCATCAGTATGGGAGATTTTTCCCTATCTGCTTGCAGGTGCCTCCATCTATGTGATTGAAGACGGGATTCACTATGATTTGAAAGCCTTAAACCAATACTACGAGGAACACGGAATTACGATCAGTTTTTTGCCAACCCAGTTGTCCGAACAGTTTATGGAGTTGGATAACCGGTCGCTCCGGACATTGCTGGTAGGGGGAGATCAGTTACACCGGGTTCAGGCAAAAAACTATCGTATCGTGAACAATTATGGACCTACGGAAAATACGGTGGTGACGACCTGTTGCCAGGTGGATCCATATGCAACCGTGCTTCCGATTGGCCGCCCGATTGCCAATAATCATGTGTATATATTAAATGGCAACCGGCAACTGCAACCGGTCGGAGTGACCGGAGAATTATGTATCAGCGGAGAGAGCCTGGCGCGGGGCTATTTAAATCGACCCGGATTGACGTCGGAGAAATTTGTGCCTAATCCTTTTGTTCCCGGCGAGCGAATGTATCGGACAGGTGATTTAGCCCGATGGCTGCCCGACGGAAATATTGAGTATCTGGGCCGGATCGATGATCAGGTGAAGATTCGCGGCTATCGGATTGAACTGGGGGAAATAGAAGCACAACTGCTCAAACATCATGCAGTCAGGGAAGCCGTTGTGATGGCACATGCAGATGATCAAGGCGAATCTTATCTGTGTGCCTATGTGGTTGTCCAAGGAGAATGGACCATCTCCGGGTTACGCCAACATCTTGGTCTGATATTGCCGGATTACATGATTCCTTCGTATTTTCTGGAAGTTAAGGAGTTCCCGATTACAGCAAATGGAAAAGTGGATCGAAAAGCACTTCCCAATCCGGGGGAACGAATGATGACCAAGTCGCAATATGCGGCACCAACGAACCGGACAGAGGAAATTCTTGTTCAAATTTGGGAGGAAGCTTTAAAGGTTGAACGTGTGGGTATTCATGATAACTTTTTTGAATTAGGCGGCGATTCGATAAAAGCAATACAGGTTGCTGCACGACTCTACCATTATAATCGGAAATTGAATATGAATGATTTATTCCAGTATCCAACGATTTCTGAATTAGCTCCCTTTGTAAAGATGAACCAGACAGTAGCTGAGCAGGGAATCATTACCGGGGAAGTGGTGTTAACCCCGATTCAGCAATGGTTTTTTGAACAAAAGATGAGCCAATCCCACCATTGGAACCAGGCAGTAATGC
The DNA here is from genome assembly GCF_016055185.1 of Paenactinomyces guangxiensis. Taxonomy (GTDB): domain Bacteria; phylum Bacillota; class Bacilli; order Thermoactinomycetales; family Thermoactinomycetaceae; genus Paenactinomyces; species Paenactinomyces guangxiensis. The sequence continues at coordinate 10,627 of NZ_JAECVR010000017.1, read as the reverse complement.
TACACAGCCGGGAAAATTGGGATCATAAAGCAGTTCAACAAGCTTTTCAAAAACTGGTCGAGCATCATGATGTGCTAAGAATGGTTTATTCCCGGCAAAAACAACCTTTGGTGCAGCAAATTCGGGGAGTCGGAGAAGAACACTTCACTCTACAAGTGTTTGATTTCACCCGGGAAGCTGATGTACGAGCGCAGATGGAACGGGAAGCAAATAAGTTGCAGCGGAGCATCTGTTTAGAGCAGGGCCCACTGGTGCGGCTCGCATTGTTCCTGACCGGGGAAGGAAATTATTTGCTGATCATCATTCACCACCTTGTTGTGGATGGAGTATCCTGGCGCATCCTGTTGGAAGATTTTGCAACAGCTTATCAATATGCATTAAAGCAAGAAGAAATCCTCCTGCCGGCGAAAACGACCTCTTTCCAAACATGGGCAAAAAAGCTGACAGAATACGCCAACGGGAAGGAATTATTAAAGGAACTTGATTACTGGCAAGAAGTGGAGCAGATGGTTGTTCCTGAACTTCCCAAAGACCGGGACGGGATTCGTTCCTATTTGCTTAAAGACAGCGATACGATCAGGATCAGTCTGACAGAGGAAAAAACGAACCAACTGCTTACCCATGTTCATCGGGCTTACCTTACTGAAATCAATGATTTGCTGCTCACCGCACTGGGATTGACCATTCAGGAATGGACCCGCCAGAATCTGGTTGCCGTACACTTGGAGGGACACGGACGGGAAGAGATCATCAAGGGAATGGATCTCACACGAACGATCGGCTGGTTTACCTCTGTTTACCCGGTAGTATTTGATTTGAAATCAAGTGAGTTACCCCGTGCCATCAAGTCGGTTAAAGAAACCTTGCGGCAAGTACCCAATAAAGGGATCGGTTATGGGATCCTGAAATACTTGACCGATCCGGAACAGAAAAAATCAATGGTTTTCCGCTTGCATCCGGAAATTAGCTTTAACTATCTTGGACAGTTTGACCAATATATGCAAATCGGTGGCTTTGACTCAGCCACCGCTCCAATCGGGGATTGTTTTAACCCCCTTACTCCCACTTATCCATTAGAGATTAATGGGTTGGTGGTAGAAGGGAGAATGGAATTCAGCTTTTGTTACAATCAGCTCGTTTATCACCGGAAAACGATTGAAAGGCTGGTCCTTCGTTACAAGTATTACCTGCTCAGAATTATAGATCATTGCCTGAAGCAGGAAGAATCCACCCGGACCCCCAGTGATTTTAGTGCCAGTAAACTAAGCCTGGAGGAATGGGAAGAATTTCTTGAAACCTTAGAATGAATGGGAAACGGTTCCCCGTTTCCCATTTGAAAACGATGACCGGGGTGTTTGCTATATGATCGATAAAAGAAACATTCAAGATCTGTATGAGCTATCTCCTCTTCAAAAAGGAATCCTGTTTCATCATTTAAAAGCTCCCACTGACCCGGCTTACTTTCAACAAATCATGTTTTCCATTGAAGGGCGGTTGGATGTTTTCCGTGTTGAAGAAAGCCTTAATGGCTTAATTCAGAAATATGATATTTTACGTACTGCTTTTTTTCATAAAAATTTTAGTGAGCCAATCCAAATCGTTTTAAAGGAGAGAACCGGGACACTCTACTTCAAAGACATCTCCTGCATGGAAGAACAGGAAAAGTCTGCCTTCCTTGAAGAGTTCAAACAGCGCGATCGGGAGAAGGGATTTGATCTCTCTAAAGATCTTCTCATTCGTTTTTCCCTGCTAAAAACAGAATCCAATCGTTTCCAAATGATCTGGAGTTTTCATCATATCCTGATGGATGGCTGGTGTCTTGGGCTGCTTTTAAGGGATTGGCTGAATATGTATCGGCAATGTATAGACAATAAACCGATACTGATCGAAAGAGTGACCCCATATAGTCAGTACATTAAGTGGTTAGCCGGACAAGATGATGAAGAAGCACGTACATACTGGAGAACATATTTACAAGGATATGAGCAGCTCTCCGGAATCCCGCGTCAGGGGGTGAAGAAGGAATATCCGGACTGTGTCCATGAAAAAATTGTATTCCGTTTCGATCCCCGGTTGATCCGGGAGTTGTCAAACTGGGCCCGAACCCAGCGGGTCACACTGAATAATGTTTTTCAAGCAATCTGGGGCATTTTGCTGCAAAAATATAACCGTACCAAAGATGTGGTTTTTGGCGCGGTTGTCTCTGGAAGACCAGCAGAAATACGCAATGTGGAAAAAATTGTCGGTTTATTTATTAATACCGTTCCAGTCCGAGTTGATAGCCGGGAGCATGCTCCATTTATTGATCTGGTAAAGAATGTACAGCAATCAGCCCTCGCATCGGAGCAGTACCAGTACCTTTCCCTGGCTGATATTCAAGCAAATACGTCCTCGCAGGGCAACTTGATGGATCACATTATTGCATTTGAAAGTTATCCGTTAGACAAGGAAACCTTTGATCAAAATAGTGAAGAACTCGGTTTTGTAATCACCAATATGGATGCCTTTGAACAGACCAATTATGACTTTAACGTGATTGTTTATCCTGATGAAGCATTATCTGTAAAAATTATTTTTAATAAAGAAGTTTATTCGCCGAAGTTTGTGCAGACCATGTTTAACCATTTGCAGCAGGTTGTAAAACTTGTTGTTGCCAACCCCCATATACCTGTAGAAGAGATAGAGATTGTGTCCGTACAGGAAAAACAACAGTTGCTGGTGGAGTTTAATGATGCGGAAGCCAATTACCCACGAGGGAAAAACATCCATCAGCTGTTTGAAGAGCAAGTGGAGAAAACACCGGATCATATGGCGGTGGTGTTTGGAGAGGAACGGCTGACCTACCGGGAGTTAAACGAACGGGCCAATCAGCTGGCCCGGGCCTTGCGGGAGAAAGGGATCAGACGCAATGAGTTTGTCGGTCTTCTGGTGGAGCGTTCAGTGGAAATGATCGTGGGAATTCTGGGAATTCTCAAAGCCGGCGGGGCTTATGTACCGATTGACCCGGCCTATCCGTCTGAGCGGATTCGGTATATGTTGGAGGACAGCGGAGCCCGGTGGCTGTTGGTACAGCAGCAGGTGAAGGTTCCATCAGGGTATACCGGAGAGATTCTTGCCATTGACAACCGGGAGTTATACCGGGGAGAAGGGTCTGATGTAGAGACAGTAAACACACCGCATGACCTGATCTATATGATCTATACCTCCGGTTCGACGGGAAAACCCAAGGGAGTGATGGTGGAACACCGCAATGTGGTGCGGCTGCTGTTTAACGACCAAAGCCGGTTTGACTTTGGCGAACATGATGTGTGGGGGATGTTCCATTCCTTCTGCTTTGATGTTTCTGTCTGGGAAATGTTTGGTGCATTATTAAACGGCGGGAAACTGGTGGTCATTCCCGCGATGACAGCCAGGGGCCCCGGACAAATGCTGGATCTGCTGCGGCGGGAACAGGTGACGGTTCTGTGCCAGACCCCGTCGGCCTTTTATCCGTTGTCGCATGAAGAGATGGGCAGGGCGGACCACGGTTTGCAGATTCGTATCCTGATCTTTGCCGGAGAAGCGCTGGCACCGGTTCAGCTTCAAGCGTGGAAAGAGAAGTACCCGGAAACCCGGCTGGTCAATATGTACGGCCCGACAGAGACAACGGTATATGTGACTTATAAGGAAATCACAGCAGAGGAGATCCGGTCCAATACCAGCAATATCGGGCGACCGCTGCCTACTGTGAGCATGTATGTACTGGATGGGGATCAGCAATTGCAGCCGGTGGGAATACCGGGTGAATTATACATCGGTGGAGAGGGAGTGTCCCGTGGCTATTTAAACCGGCCTGATCTGACTGAAGAACGGTTTGTGCCCAACCCGTTTGTTCCGGGGGAGCGGATGTACAGAACCGGAGATCTGGTACGCCGGCTTCCGAACGGTGAGTTGGAATACCTGGGACGCATGGATGACCAGGTGAAGATCCGGGGATACCGGATTGAACTGGGGGAAATTGAAGCACAACTGCTGAAGCATCCGGCAGTGAAAGAAGCGGTTGTAACTGCCCGTAAAGATGGCCGGAGCCAGGCTGATCTCTGTGCTTATGTAGTCCCGGATGGTATATTGGATCATTCCGAATTACGCCAACATTTGGCGCAAACACTGCCGGATTATATGATCCCGTCGTATTTGGTTGAACTGGAAACACTGCCATTGACCACAAATGGAAAAGTGGATAAAAAAGCTTTACCCGAACCATCAGGACAAGTGCAAACAGGTGTACAATACACGGCTCCGACCAATCAGACGGAAGCAATTCTGGCCCGGATTTGGGAAGATGTGCTGGAAGTAGAGCGAGTGGGGATCCATGACAACTTCTTTGAACTAGGCGGTCATTCTCTTAAAGCCATGAAGTTGGCGGCAAGAATTCATAAGGAACTGGGCCCGGAAATCCCTTTACGGGAGTTATTTTCCTGGCCCACAATCAAAGAATTGGCTGTTTACATCAAAGAAGCGGAAGGAGACAGCTATCAAGCAATTGAACCAGCGGGGAGACGTGATTTTTATCCGGTTTCTTCGGGCCAAAAAAGGTTATATGTGATTCAGGAATTTGAAAATGTAGGGTCTGGTTATAACATTCCCGTGGTCCTGGAAGTGGAAGGGCCTCTGGATGTGGAGCGCTTGCGAAATGTTTTTGCATCGCTGGTACAAAGGCATGAGATATTTCGCACCTCGTTCCATTTCAACAACGGGGAATTGGTGCAAAAAATTCATCCACAGGTGCCGCTGGAAATCATACAGATCACGGTAGATCAAAAAGATGTCAAAAAGCGGATTGAGTCCTTGATCCGGCCGTTTGACCTGAGTCAGGCTCCTTTGCTTCGTGTGGGACTGATTCACGTGGAGGAAGAGCGGCATCTGTTGCTGATGGATATGCACCACATTGTCTCGGACGGAGTATCAACGGGGCTCTTGTATCAAGAGATCGCCTCTCTTTATCAGGGAAAGTCCCTTCTGCCGCTCAAGATTCAGTACAAAGACTATGCAGTATGGCAACAGAGTTTTATGGGAACGGAACGGATAAAGAAACAAGAAAAGTACTGGCTAAACCAGTTTTCAGGGGAGCTGCCGGTCCTGGAGTTGCCCGCGGATTATTTAAGGCCGCCTATTCAAAAGTTTAACGGTGATTTATTTACGTTTGCCCTTGCTGATGAACTGACACAGAAGTTAAAGCAACTGGCCGCAGAGCAAAAGGCTACACTGTATATGACGCTCCTTGCTTCCTATAATATCCTGCTTATGAAATATACGGGTCAAGAAGACGTGATTGTCGGATCTCCGGTTGCCGGCCGGCCTCATCCGGATTTGGAACAGCTTGTGGGTATGTTTGTCAATACCCTGGCAATCCGCAATTATCCAATCCGCCATAAAACTTTTGTGCAGTTTTTGGCAAGTGTGAAAGAGCAGGTTTTGGCAGCTTATGAGCACACGGATTATCCACTGGAGGAATTGGTGGAGAAATTGGATGTCAACCGTGATTTAAGCCGGAATCCGCTGTTTGATACTTTGTTTGTCATGCAAAATATGGATCTGTTTGAGCCGGAAATTCCCGGTTTGACTTTCAGGTCTTATGATCTGGAATGGAAGACGGCCAAATTTGATTTGACTTGGACGGTTGCTGAAGGGGAAACCCTTGAGCTTGCCGTGGAATACAGTACAGATCTGTTTAAGCGGTCCACTATAGAAAGAATGGCTCAACATTTTGTCCACATCCTTGAACAGGTTGTCGATCAGCGGGACATCCATTTATCGGATATTGAACTGTTGACAGAGCCGGAAAAACAACAGTTGCTGGTGGAGTTTAATGATACGGCTGATTATCCCCGGGAGAAAACTCTCCACGAGCTGTTTGAAGAGCAAGTGCGGAAAACATCGGATCATATGGCGGTGGTGTTTGGAGAGGAACGGCTGACCTACCGGGAGTTAAACGAACGGGCCAATCAGCTGGCCCGGGCCTTGCGGGAAAAAGGGATCAGACGCAATGAGTTTGTCGGCCTTCTGGTGGAGCGTTCAGTGGAAATGATCGTGGGAATTCTGGGAATTCTCAAAGCCGGCGGGGCTTATGTGCCGATTGATCCGGCCTATCCGTCTGACCGGATTCGGTATATGTTGGAGGACAGCGGGGCCCGGTGGCTGTTGGTACAGCAGCAGGTGAAGGTTCCATCAGGGTATACCGGAGAGATTCTTGCCATTGACAACCGGGAGTTATACCGGGGAGAAGGGTCTGATGTAGAGACAGTAAACACACCGCATGACCTGATCTATATGATCTATACCTCTGGTTCGACGGGAAAACCCAAGGGAGTGATGGTGGAACACCGCAATGTGGTGCGGCTGCTGTTTAACGACCAAAGCCGGTTTGACTTTGGCGAGCATGATGTGTGGGGGATGTTTCATTCCTTCTGCTTTGATGTTTCTGTCTGGGAAATGTTTGGCGCATTATTAAACGGCGGGAAACTGGTGGTCATTCCCGCGATGACAGCCAGGGACCCCGGACAAATGCTGGATCTGCTGCGGCGGGAGCAGGTGACGGTTCTGTGCCAGACCCCGTCGGCCTTTTATCCGTTGTCACATGAAGAGATGGGCAGGGCGGACCACGGTTTGCAGATTCGCATCCTGATCTTTGCCGGAGAAGCGCTGGCACCGGTTCAGCTTCAAGCGTGGAAAGAGAAGTACTCGGAAACCCGGCTGGTCAATATGTACGGCCCGACAGAGACAACGGTATATGTGACTTATAAGGAAATCACAGCAGAGGAGATCCGGTCCAATACCAGCAATATCGGGCGACCGCTGCCTACTGTGAGCATGTATGTGCTGGATGGGGATCAGCAATTGCAGCCGGTGGGAATACCAGGCGAATTATACATCGGTGGAGAGGGAGTAACCCGGGGGTATTTAAACCGGCCTGATCTGACTGAAGAACGGTTTGTGCCCAACCCGTTTGTTCCGGGAGAACGGATGTACAGAACGGGAGATCTGGTGCGCCGGCTTCCGAACGGTGAGTTGGAATACCTGGGACGCATGGATGACCAGGTGAAGATCCGGGGATACCGGATTGAACTGGGAGAAATTGAAACACGGCTGCTGGAGCATCCTTCGGTGCGGGAAGCGGTGGTGACCGTACGGACTGATGAGCAAGGTTCCCCCGCCTTGTGTGCGTATCTGGTGACAGACGGAGACTGGAATATCTCCGGACTGCGGCAACATTTGGGGCAAACACTGCCGGATTATATGATCCCATCGTATTTTGTTGAACTGGAAACACTGCCGTTGACCACAAACGGAAAAGTGGATAAAAAAGCTTTACCCGAACCGTTGGGACGAGTGGAGACAGGTGTGGAGTATGCCGCTCCGTCAGATCCAACCGAAAAGCTGCTCGCGGGGATTTGGCAGGAAGTATTGAGCATTGAACGGGTGGGAATCCATGACAATTTCTTTGAAATCGGCGGAGACTCCATCAAGGCCATCCAGATCGCTGCACGTCTCCACAAACAAAACCGGAAGCTGGAGATGAAAGACTTATTCCAGCATCCAACGATCTTTGATCTGGCTCCCTGTGTTCAGTTGATTCAAACTGCGGTTGAACAAAGTTTCATCGAAGGTAAAGTTCCGTTAACTCCGATCCAGCAGTGGTTCTTTGAACAGGAACTGGCTCATCCTCACCACTGGAATCAGGCGGTGATGCTATATAGCAAGGAAGGATGGGAGAAGAAATATCTTGAGCAGGTTTTTCATAAACTTGTGGAACACCATGATGCATTGCGGATGGTTTATTCCTCAGGCAGAGGTCCCGTAGTACAAACAAGCCGTGCACCAGAAGGAAAACTTTTTACACTCGAAGTGTTAGATCTGTCGGGTGAAATTGATGTACGGGCACGAGTGGAGCGAGAGGCCAACCGGTTACAACAAAGCCTGAACCTAAGCCGTGGACCTTTGATTCAGCCGGGATTGTTTAAAACGTCAGAAGGAGACCATCTCCTTATCATCATCCATCACTTAGTAGTTGACGGCATCTCGTGGCGAATTTTATTGGAGGATTTGGCAACAGGATATCGGCAAGCGATTCAGCATCGGGAGATCAGCCTTCCACCAAAAACCAGCTCTTATCAAATGTGGAGTCAAAGGTTACGGGAGTATGCGAACAGCGAAAAACTTTTAAAAGAACTGCCTTACTGGAAAAAAGTAGAGGAAACGATTGTTCCGGCGCTTCCGAAAGATCGGCGGGAAACCGGTAAAAACCTGTTAAAAGACACAGAAACGATCACCATGAGTCTGACCGCAGAAGAAACCAAATGGTTATTGACAGATGTCCATCGGGCTTACCACACGGACGTGAATGATCTTTTACTCACTGCGCTTGGACTCACGATCAAAGAGTGGACCGGGGAAGAGAAAGTAGCTGTCAACCTGGAGGGGCATGGCCGTGAAGAAATTGTACAGGGTGTGGATATAACAAGGACGGTAGGCTGGTTTACATCCTCCTATCCAATTGTTTTTGACCTTAACACAGACGATCTGTTTTACACGATCAAATTAGTGAAAGAAACGTTGCGGCAGGTCCCTGATAAAGGAGTCGGATACGGCATTCTGAAATATTTGACTCCCCCGGACAAAAAAGAATCGATCTCATTTCAATTACAGCCGGAGATCAGTTTTAACTATCTGGGACAATTTGATCAAGATCTCCAACAAGCAGAAGGGCTGAGTCTGTCTTCTATGCCGGCGGGAGAACGGATCAGTTCTAAAAATACGTCTATTTACGCATTGGATATCAACGGTGCAGTTGCGAACGAAACATTGCAGATGGAATTCACATACAATCGGCGAGTATACCAGCGGAAAACGATAGAAGGCTTGATAAATCGTTACAAATATTACTTGTCGCAATGTATCCGTCATTGTATGGAACAGAATGAAGAAGGATGGACTCCAAGTGATTTTACTGCAAAAAGGTTAACCTTTGAAGATCTGGATCATGTTTTGGAAGTATTGGAGAACAGCAGGGATTACTAAGAATGGGGTGCCAAAGATGGTGGACAGAAGGAACCTGAAAAATATATACGGATTGTCCCCTTTGCAGAGAGGGATGTTGTTTCATAGCTTAAAAGATGAACGAAGTCATGCTTATTTTGAGCAAATAACTCTTTCAATTGAGGGTCAGTTAAATATCTCCTGCCTGGAAGAAAGCCTGAATGGACTGATTCAAAAGTACGATTTGTTACGAACCATTTTTCTTTATGAAAACTTGAATGAACCGCTTCAAGTGGTGTTAAAAGAGAGAAAAGCCAGGATCTTTTATAAAGATCTTTCGTACATGACGGACAAAGAGAAACAGATCTGCATTGAAGAATTTAAACAGAAAGACCGGGAGAGAAGATTTGATCTCTCCCGCGATCTGCTTATTCGCTTCTCCCTGTTACAATCAGGTTCCCAAAGTTATCAACTGATTTGCAGCTTTCATCATATTTTGTTTGATGGCTGGTGCATCGGAATTTTATTTAACGATCTGTTCCGGATGTATCAGCGCCGGGTAAACGGACAGCCGGTTTTACTGGAAAGAGTGGCTCCGTACAGTGATTATATAGAGTGGTTGGAAGAGCAAGACCAGGAAAGGGCCCGTGCATACTGGAAAAATTATTTACAGGATTATGAGCGGCCAGCAGTCGTCCCCAGACAAGCCCGCAAGGGAAACGAAAAAAATATCCAAGAAGAGGTTATATGCCGTCTGGATGCAGGGCTGACGAATCAATTGTCCAGGCTGGCCGGAATGCATCAGGTCACATTAAATACTGTTTTCCAGACCATCTGGGGTGTTTTGCTGCAAAAGTATAACAATACCAGAGATGTGGTGTTTGGCGCGGTCGTATCCGGACGGCCATCAGAGATTCAAGATGTAGAAAAAATAGTAGGTTTATTCATCAATACCATTCCGGTGCGGGTCCGGAGCCGGGAGAAAGAAACATTTGGCGAACTGATCAAAAGGGTGCAGCGATCCGCCCTGCAATCAGAAGAGTATGATTATTTATCTTTAGCTGATATCCAGGTAAATACGGCACTATCCGGAGATCTCATTGATCATATTATCGCTTTTGAAAGTTATCCTGTAGACAGGGATGCCCTGGACAACAGCATGAAAGCGCTTGACTTCCAAATCATAGATGTAGATGTTTTTGAACAGACGAACTACGATTTTACTGTCCTTGTCAATCCCGGTAAAGAATTAACGGTGAAGTTTAGTTTTAATCCATTCATCTATTCGCGGGAGTTTGTCGAGAACATTTGCAAACACTTTAAAAAAGTAGCGGAGCTTGTCGTAGCTAATCCACACATTCAGCTGGAAGATATAGAAATCGTCTCCGAAGAAGAGAAGCGTCAGCTGTTGCTGGAGTTTAATGATACAAAAGCTGATTATCCCCGGGAGAAAACCATCCATCAGCTGTTTGAAGAGCAAGTGCAGAAAACACCGGATCATATGGCCGTGGTGTCTGGAGCAGAACAGTTGACTTACCGGGAGTTAAATGAACGGGCCAACCAGCTGGCCCGGGTCTTGCGGGAAAAAGGGGTCCGGCGGGATCAGATCATC
>NZ_JAECVR010000016.1 GCF_016055185.1 Paenactinomyces guangxiensis | reverse complement strand
ATTTCATCCACCCTCTACACTAAAATAAAATTTCTGTAAACAACATGAAAAGGAGCTGTACCTTCAAGTAGATTTTCTACTTTTGGGACAGCCCCAGATTGAAGACAGCATTGACTTTGACTTTATCTATGACCTTGTTGAAGATTATTATTGCCTGGATAATGGGCGTCCCAGTGTGGATCCAGTGGTCTTAATCAAGATAGCATTAATCCAATATTTATTTGGCATTCGATCTATGAGGCAAACCATTAAAGAGATTGAAACCAACGTGGCTTATCGCTGGTTTCTTGGTTATGGGCTTACAGAAAAAATTCCCCATTTTTCAACGTTCGGAAAAAATTATGTCCGTCGTTTCCAAGACACAGATCTATTTGAAGTGATTTTTGAGCGCATTTTGCAAGAAGCGATTGATCACGGGTTTGTCAATCCGGAAGTCATCTTTATTGATTCCACACATGTCAAAGGCAATGCAAATAAAAAGAAATATGTGAAGAAGCTGGTTCGGGCACAGGCCCGAGTCTACCAGGAGCAACTTCAGGATGAAATCAACCAGGATCGACTGGCTAATGGAAAAAAGACATTGGCTCCCAAGAGCGATGTTGAAATCAAAGAGGTGAAGGAAAGCACAACGGATCCGGAGAGCGGATACTTTGTCAAAAATGAACGGGAACGCATTTTTGCCTATTCCTTTCATACGGGCTGTGATCGGAATGGCTTTGTCTTGGGAGCAATCGTAGAGCCAAGTAATGTTCATGACAGCCAGGTCTTTCCATCTCTTTATGAACAGATCAAAACAACGGTGGCCCAGCCAACAGCGGTTGCTGTTGATGCGGGCTATAAGACTCCTTACATCAGCAAAATCCTACTCGATGATGGGGTTCAGCCCGTTATGCCCTATACAAGACCCCAAACGAAAAATGGATTTTTTCGAAAACATGAATATGTGTATGATGAGTATTATGATTGGTATATCTGCCCTGCTGGTGAAACGTTAACTTATCGGACCACTACTCGGGAAGGCTATCGTCAGTACATTTCTGATCCAAAAACCTGCAAAGATTGTCCCTTTCTTTCCCAATGTACAAACAGCCGAAACCATATCAAGCAAATTCATCGCCATATTTGGCAGGACTATTTAGATGAAGCCGAACATCTTCGACACACGGAACAGAATAAACAAATTTATAAACAACGGAAAGAAACAATTGAGCGGGTTTTTGCCGATATGAAAGAAAAGCATGGCATGCGGTGGACGACGCTTCGAGGAAAGCGTCGCGTTCAGATGCAGGCGATGCTGCTTTTTGCTGCCATGAATTTAAAGAAACTGGCCAATTGGCGATGGCGTAACCATCGCCTTGGTCGATTTTTAAGCCAGCTAATGAGAAAACCACTTCTGGGTACAGTTTTCAGAAGTGGTTTTTCTACAGTCTGATTTCTTTTGTTCTTCTTTTACGTGCTCATTCCAAGTTTGCAGCTGAACTTCAAGTTGTTTCAAATCCAATTGGTGCTGATCAAGTTTTTCTTCCATAAGCTGACTCGTCTCTCGTAATTGGTTTTCTGTCTGTTGCTTCATCTCTTGCTGAAATTGTTCAAGGGACTGAGTATATGTATTCTTGAAAATGGCTACCTCTTTTTGATAATTAGCAGAAAGCTCCGTTTTTGCCTGCTCTTTAAGCTTCTCTGCATCTGCATGGACATTCTTGGCGATCCATTCCATTTTATCGACATGTTGAAGAATATAAGTTCTCATTTCTTTATCATCTTTCCTGATAGCTTCACTGATCAATTGCACATTTCTGTAGACCTCATCTAGTTTTTCTGCAACCACTCTGGATGATTTTTTAATGGAAAATGCTTCTTGCAGTTGTTGATCCGCTTCTCTAAACCGGGCCAATTGGCGGTCAAAGCGTTCCAATTTATGATGGATGTTTAGAATTTCGTCATGAATGTCCGCCAGCTCTTCCATTCTCTCTTTTGTTTCTTTTTTTGACAATCGCTCAAGTAAACCCATTCTCTGTCTCTCCTTTTGAATCCCGTTATGCTAGCAGGATCGATCTATCAATACTCCTGATGTATCATCTGAAAAAGTCTGCGCTGGTCTTATTGGTTGGGGGGACTTTATCATTTCGGCCAACTACACTTCTTCTTGCCCCGGCTATCACTCGAAATCTACATTCCTCTCAGGCTCGAACCGTTCTTAAAGGAATGGGAGAACGCACATATTGAATTTCCTCCTTTACTTTATCGTAACATTCTTTTTACATGAAAAGATGAAGTAAAGGATTGGAAAGCGGCACACAGTAAGAAAGCCGCACATCCGATGATTCTTTTTAAATAAGCTGCAGAGAATGCTCATCGGAATGTCCTTTTTCTCCCGATAGCGAAACGAGTGCCTCAATGATCTTTGCAGAGGTTGTCTCTCTTTCAGCGGCGATCGCCAGAAATGGAAGCCTGAAAATGAAATCTCTAACTCTATCTTATCTTTCCCGTATAATCTCCCTCTGCCTGTCATAGAGTAGAGTGACAGGCAGAGGAGGGGTTTGTATGAAAAGAAAAAGCCAGTGGAGCCAAAGCATTCAGGTGCATGTACAAAACCAGAAATCCCTTTATATATTTATAACGGTATTATTTATGATGGGTGTGATCTTCGGGGCAGTCATTGTCAATACTTTAGACCCCGCGCAAAAGGAAGGATTGCTTAATTACCTCAGTTATTTTTTCCAGGGGTTAGAGCAAAATTCAATCGCAGAATCGGAGATCGCCTTTCAGCATTCAATGGGTGACCACCTGAAAACGATTGGATTAATGTGGATTTTGGGCTTGTCGGTGATTGGAATTCCCGTGTTGCTTGTCTTTATTTTTCTCAAAGGCTTAGTGATCGGATTTACGGTGGGCTTTTTGGTGAACCAACTGTCATGGAAGGGGCTATGGTTTGCTTTTGTATCTGTGGTGCCGCAAAATTTGCTGGTCATACCCGCTTTAATTATTGTAGCCGTATCAGGGATCAACTTTTCCATATTGTTGGTGCGAAACCGGCTGATCCATCATCGGGGAACCATTTATCCGCAATTTGTTTCCTTTTCCATTCTGGTAACCGGAATGGCGGTGATGATGCTTCTATCCTCTCTGTTTGAAGCATTTATTTCCCCCCATCTGATGAAAACAGCTGTTCCGCCGGTCGGATTGATTAGTCACTTGTGTCATTTATATTTAAAATAATTATTAGATGATAGTCTCTTTTATTTGGTTTGACTTCATCAGGCTTCCTCAAATATAATGGTGTCAGATACGCAGGGGGGTGTGGATGTGGAAAAACGGGTGAACCAAATTAAACAACAGTTGTCCGCCCATAACTACAAATTGACCCCCCAACGGGAAGCGACTGTCCGAGTGCTTTTGGAAAATGAGGAAGATCACCTGAGCGCAGAGGATGTCTACCTGTTGGTGAAGGAAAAAGCTCCGGAAATCGGGCTTGCAACCGTATATCGTACACTGGAATTGCTTAGTGACTTGCAGATCATCCACAAGCTGAATTTCGGAGATGGTGTGACGCGCTATGAATTTCGGGCTGAGGGGGCGGAGCATCACCACCACCACCTCATTTGCCTCAATTGCGGTACGGTAGATGAAATCATGGAAGATTTGTTAGGCCCGATTGAAGATCGGGTTGAGAAAGAATATGATTTTCAAATTGTAGACCATCGTTTAACCTTTCATGGAATCTGTCATCGCTGCAAAGGACAGGTGGCCGATCCCAAAAAGCTGGTAGGTTCCAAAGTTACGTGAGATCCGTTGAAAAGATCTCGCGTTTTTTGTTTAAAATAATATTTGACCAGGCTTACAAGCGTGGTATGATAGTCATGGCAAAGGGGGAATAAATTGATTTACCTTTGTAACCATTTTATAAAAAGAGAGGTGAATATCTGCTACTGGATAGAAGAATGTCTGTGATGTTCGCAGGAAGCATGGGGATCTTTTCTCATGCGACGCACAAATTTTGGGGCAGGCATCAACGTCTGCCGGAAACGGCCGTCTGGCCCGCCGAAATGGTCCGGTCGTGTGTCAGGCGGAGAGAAGCGAGAATACAACTGGCACACATTTTTCTATGTATTTTAGAGTAGCAGGGTTTCATCATGATTATTGGTGTACCTAAAGAAGTTAAAAATAACGAAAATCGGGTCGCTATATCACCGGCCGGGGTAGATGCTTTGATCAATGCCGGTCATGAAGTGATCATTGAACAGGGTGCCGGTGTGGGAAGCGGATTTGCCGATAACGATTTTGTGGCACATGGTGCAAAAATCCTTCATTCGGCAGCGGATGTTTGGAACCATGCCGAGATGATTCTGAAGGTAAAAGAACCTCAGCCATCTGAGTATGAGTACTTCCGTGAAGGGCTCATTCTGTTTACATATCTCCATCTGGCACCGGAACCAGAATTAACGCAAGCCTTGATGGAACGGGGAGTTACGGCGATTGCTTATGAAACGATTCAGTTAGACAACGGAGCACTGCCTCTTCTCACCCCGATGAGTGAAGTAGCCGGGCGTATGGCTGCTCAAATCGGCGCTCAGTTCCTGGAAAAGCCGCACGGCGGAAGAGGGGTGCTGCTGGGAGGAGTACCCGGAGTTCTGCCTGCTGATGTTGTGATCATCGGCGGCGGCGTCGTTGGAACAAATGCAGCGAAAATTGCCTTGGGAATGGGTGCAAACGTTACCATTTTGGATCTGAATCCGGAACGTTTGCGACAACTGGATGATCTGTATAAAGGGCAACTCCGTACACTGATGTCCAATAGCTACCACATCGCCGAAATGGTGAAAAAGGCTGACCTCCTCATCGGTGCCGTACTGATCCCGGGCCGCCGGGCACCGCGGCTGGTAACTGAAGAAATGGTGAAAACGATGAAAGCCGGTTCGGTGATTGTTGATGTGGCGATTGACCAGGGTGGATCGATTGAAACGATTGACCGTGTTACAACCCATAGTGAACCTACCTATGTGAAACATGATGTAGTCCATTATGCAGTTGCCAATATGCCCGGCGCTGTGCCAAGAACTTCAACCTTTGCCTTGACAAATGTAACCATTCCGTATGCGGTACAAATTGCTTCCAAAGGGCTGGAGCAATCCTTGATCGAAAACCGCCCCCTCGCCCGCGGGGTGAACGTGATGCAAGGAAATGTAACCTATGAGGCGGTGGCGGAAAGCTTGAACTTGCCGTATGTTTCCCTTAATGATGTAATGGGCCGCCAAATCGTGTGATCGCGAAAAAGAGACTTGTTCGCATATTTGATCGTTCTTTTCCATAACTTTATAACAACAACCGGAAAAGGACGATCCTGCTATGATTATCTCTTTGCGCAAGATGAAGGAATGGACAAAATTTATTCTGTTGTTTGTCCTGTTTACTCTGCTGTTGTATCAGATCATGGCTTTTTTGGCACCCTACTGGAGACCGGATGTTATGTATAAGGAACCCTCGGGCGGGGCGGTTAAAGTGTTTGCATATCAAGATGCTCCGTCTGAAAGGGATCCGCTTAGCGAAATTAAAAACCGCCTACTTATTTTTTATTGGTTAGGGGAATGATGGTAACGGACAGTCAATTACTTGTGCGTTCTTTTTTTTTTCTAATTTATAATATAGGAGTGGTGCGAATGGAACGCTTTCCGCGCGTTACACTCATTGTCCTGGACAGTGTGGGGATCGGCGCTCTGCCTGACGCAGAGGAGTATGATGACAGCGGTGCCCATACACTGGGGCATATTGCCGAACATCAACAGGGGCTTTACTTGCCCAACCTTGCAAGCCTGGGGCTCGGAAACATCGAGCCGGTTGAAGGAGTACAACCTGTTGCCTCTCCAAGCGCATACTACGGAAAAATGAGTGAAATGTCCAAAGGAAAGGACACGACCACAGGTCATTGGGAGTTTATGGGGATTTATACTCAAAAACCTTTTAAAACTTATCCCAATGGTTTTCCGGAAGAATTAATCCGGGTCTTTGAAGAAAAAACAGGGCGAAAAGTGATTGGCAATAAACCGGCTTCGGGAACGGAAATCATTGCCGAGTTAGGCGATGAACATATGAAAACGGGAAACCTTATCGTCTATACTTCCGCGGACAGCGTATTTCAAATTGCGGCCCATGAAGAGATTGTTCCTTTGGACGAGCTTTACCGTATCTGTGAAATTGCCCGTGAACTAACGATGGACGAGAAATATTCTGTTATCCGCGTCATCGCCCGGCCGTTTGTCGGTGGGCCGGGGAACTTCACCCGCACAGCAAACCGCCGTGATTACTCAGTTAAGCCGCCGGCAAAAACAGTATTGAACTACCTGGCCGAAGCGGGTCTCGATGTGATCGGCCTGGGCAAGATATCTGATATTTATGCCGGAGTGGGTATTACCCGTTCCATACATACAAAGAACAACGCAGACGGAGTTGACCAGTTGCTAAAGGTGTTGTCAGAACCGTTTCGCGGGTTAGCTTTTGCCAATCTGGTCGATTTTGATGCCAAGTACGGACATCGCCGTGATCCGGTTGGCTATGCACAGGCGTTGGAGGAGTTTGACGCACGGATTCCGGACATTTTAAAAGCTTTGCAGGATAGGGATTTGCTTATCATTACCGCGGATCACGGCAATGACCCGACTCATCACGGAACCGATCACACCCGGGAATACACACCACTTCTAGTGTTTGGCAAGAAGTTGTCTAAGGAAGGAAAATCATTGGGATTGCGTAAGACATTTGCCGATATTGGTGCAACCATTGCCGAAAACTTTCAGGTTCAGGCACCTCCCATCGGCCGCAGTTTTTTACATGAACTCAAATAACGGAGAAGGAGTAGTGGAACGATGAGTCTGACCCGGACACAGATCAAAGAAGCAGCAGAATCAATAACCACAAAAACAACTGTTCGACCGCGAATTGGCCTGATCCTTGGTTCAGGACTGGGCGTACTGGCTGAAGAGCTTGAGAATCCTGTATCAATTTCCTATGAAGAGATTCCTCATTTTCCGGTGTCAACCGTGGAGGGGCATGCCGGCCAACTGGTTCTTGGTACGCTTGAAGGACAGCAGGTAGTGGTGATGGCAGGACGTTTTCATTTGTATGAGGGACACGAGTTGTCTTCGGTTACATTCCCGATCCGTGTCATGAAAGAACTGGGTGTGGAAACGATATTGGTTACAAATGCGGCGGGAGGGGTAAATGAGTCTTACTCAGCGGGAGATCTGATGCTGATTCGTGATCATATTAATTTAATGTTCCGCAATCCTTTGATTGGTCCCAATGATCCTGAATTGGGCGTGCGTTTTCCTGATATGTCCAATGCCTATGATCCTGATTTGCGTGAACTGGCCCGACGGGTCGGAGACAAGCACGGGATTCAGTTACAAGAGGGAGTTTATACCGCCGTATTGGGACCATCGTATGAAACACCTGCGGAAATCCGGATGATTAGAAAAATCGGCGGGGATGCAGTGGGGATGTCTACTGTTCCCGAAGTGATCACTGCACGCCATGCAGGAATCCGTGTGCTCGGTATTTCCTGTATCAGTAACATGGCGGCGGGAATTCTGCCGCAACCGCTAAGTCACGAGGAAGTGATGGAGACAGCTGATCGGGTAAAAACAAAATTTATCCAACTGGTGAGAGGCATTATTCGTGAACTTTAACAGCGGGGAGGAACCATCAATGAATCGCTTGCAAATGATTGAAGAGGCAAAAAATAAGATACGCGGATTAACCGAACACCAGCCGCAAATCGGTCTCATTTTAGGATCGGGACTTGGTGATCTGGCCAAAGAAATGGAAGAGGCCATCGTTGTTCCATATGGGGAGATCCCCCATTTTCCGGTGTCCACAGTGGAAGGGCACGCCGGCCAGTTGGTGATTGGGAAGATGGGGGGCAAAACAGTTGCTGCCATGCAGGGACGCTTCCATTTCTACGAAGGTTACAGCATGAACGAAGTTGTGTTCCCTGTCTATGTGATGAAAGCACTAGGCATTCAACTGCTGATTGCCACCAATGCCGCAGGTGGGATGAATTCCGGTTTTCGGCCTGGTGACTTGATGGTTATTACCGACCATTTGAATATGACTGGTTCGAATCCCCTGATCGGTCCGAATTTAGCAGAGCTGGGTCCCCGTTTCCCGGACATGTCCTCTGCCTACACCCCGGAACTGCGGGAAGTGGCTTTCACTGTCGCCAAACAACAGGGTGCTCAGTTGCAACAGGGAGTATATGCCGGAGTAAGCGGCCCTACATATATGACTCCTGCAGAATTGATCATGCTGAGAAATCTCGGCGGGGATGCTGTAGGAATGTCTACTGTTCCCGAGGTGATTGCCGCAAGCCATGCGGGATTGAAAGTACTGGGTATCTCCTGCATCACGGATATGGCGATCGGTGAAGAGCTGGAACCGCTCAGCCATGACCAGGTGGTTGAAGTAGCCAACCGTACCAAGCCGGTTTTCATGAAGCTGGTGAAAGGAATCATCCAAGAGGTAAAGATATGAATACAGTAGAACTTATTCGCAAAAAAAGAGACGGACAATCCTTAACTACAGAGGAGATTCAGTACCTTATTGATGGATACTCCAAAGGCAGCATTCCGGATTACCAGATTTCTGCCTGGGCAATGGCTGTTTTTTATCAGGGTATGACCGAGAAAGAAACGGCCGATTTGACCATGTCTATCGTCAAGTCGGGTGAACAGGTGGATCTGTCCGGTATTGCCGGTGTCAAAGTAGATAAACACAGCACCGGAGGCGTGGGCGATACAACAACACTGGTGCTGGGGCCATTGGTTGCTGCTGCAGGTGTTCCGGTGGCAAAACTATCCGGACGCGGACTGGGGCATACCGGCGGTACGGTGGATAAGCTGGAGTCGATCAGCGGCTTTTCAACGGAAATGGAAACCAAGGAATTTGTTGATTTAGTAAACAGAAACAATATCGCCGTCATGGGGCAGACAGCTGATCTGACCCCTGCGGATAAAAGACTCTACTCTTTACGCGATGTAACGGCAACTGTGGAATCCATCCCCCTGATTGCCAGTTCCATCATGAGCAAAAAAATCGCCGCTGGTGCCGACGCAATTGTTCTGGATGTCAAAACGGGCGACGGGGCATTTATGAAAGAAGAAGCGGATGCCATTCGCCTGGCGGAGGCCATGGTCGCGATTGGAAAGCATGTTGGCAGGACAACAGTTGCTGTAGTTAGCGATATGAGCCAGCCGCTGGGATTTGCAGTGGGAAATGCGATTGAGGTCAAGGAAGCGATAGATACACTAAAAGGGCATGGTCCCGCCGATTTAAGAGAACTGAGTCTGATTCTGGGAAGTCAGATGCTGGTGTTGTCCGGGAAATACCAAACAGCGGAAGAGGCACGCCACACGCTGGAAACATGCATCAATGACGGCAGTGCGCTGGCAAAGTTTAAAGAATTTATTGCCGGGCAACATGGAAACCCGGAGCAAATTGATCACCCCGAGAAATTGCCCCAACCACAGGAAAAGATTTCCGTGCCGGCTGAATCAGACGGAATCGTACAGGCCATCCAGGCTGAAACGGTTGGTTTGTGTGCGATGAAATTAGGGGCAGGACGCGCGACGAAAGAGGATCAGATCGACCATGCAGTAGGAATCGTCTTACACAAAAAAGTGGGGGACAAAGTGAAAAAAGGTGAGGCGATTGCTACGCTGTATGTGAATAAAAAGGATGCCGTGGAAGAAGTGAAAAAACGCATGATAAGTGCGATTGATATTCAGGATCGCCCGGTTACCCCTCCGGCTCTGGTTCGTTGTATTGTCTCCGCAGAGGGGATCATTCAAGTTTAACCGGAAATGGTAACTGGTATTTACATTTTAGGCAGGCCCGTGCTTCTTATCAATGAGCACGGGCTTTTATTTTAGGGGGGATCTGTATCAGCGGGAAAATAAATTTCCAAATATAATCTCTAATGCTGTTTTAACCCATTTTAATCAGTGGATTGCCCCCAATGTTAAGTCAACAGTAGCTGTTGAAATATCCTATCGCCATACATATAATTAAAAATTAAAAACTGAATATTTAGATTAACGTATTATTATTGAAAAACATTTAACTATATTTATAATTAATATTGTACTTTCAATTTAAAACAAAGGGGGAACCGTATGAAGATCAATAAGTCAGTGATTGCCTTGCTTTCTACATCCTTACTGATCGGAGCCGCTGTAGTTACCCCCGGGGCAGGTTACGCCAAATCTGCGCCGGCAGCTAAGGTTTCTGAAAGCGAAGTTGACTGGTCAGTAGTAAACCAGGAAGCACTTGTAAAATCTTTAATTAAAAAAGGCAAACTGAGTAAAGATGCTTCTCCCGCGGAAATTGAGAAAGCAGTCAAAGCTTATGCTACTCGGGGCAAAACGCCGAACGCCAAAACCGGTGGGATCGATGTCTCCAGTAAGTTCGGTAAACGTGCTTATAAAGGAAAAAAAGCACTGCAAAAAAGAGTGGCAAAAAAGATTGCTGGTTTGAAAGAAAGTGTACCGGAAGCAAAGGGCTTAAAAAAGCGGCATGTTGATAATGCGGTTGTTGCTTTGATCGAGTTTCCGGATTATCCGCATAACAACATCAAGCGTGAAGATGACAGCCATTTTTGGGTGAAAGATTTCAATCAAAAGCATTATCAGAATTTGCTCTTTAATCGTAATGGATTCACAATGGATGATGGAACAAAACTAAAAACGATGACTCAGTACTATTTGGAACAATCCGCCGGCTACTGGGCATTGGATGGGAAAGTTACTCCGTGGATCAAGGCGAAAAATGATGCTGCATATTACGGTTCCCACGCCGGTTACGCGAATGATGCCAGACCCCGGGAACTTGTCAAAGAAACATTGGAGTCTGTGGGTAAACAAATTGCCGGAAATGAAGCGAAATTTGACCAGCGTGATCCCTACGATTTTGATAACGATGGTAATGTCTCAGAACCGGACGGCTTGTTGGATAACCTGTTTATTGTTCACTCCGGTATGGGTGAAGAGGCGGGCGGAGGAGACCTGGGAGAAAATGCAATCTGGTCTCACCGTTCTGTCATCGGTGCCGAGCCTGTACCGATTCCGGGAACCACACTGAAAGCATTTGACTACATCATTCAACCGGAAGATGGAGCATCCGGGGTATTTTGCCATGAATACGGGCATAATCTGGGACTGCCGGATGAATATGACACAGGTTATACCGGTTCAGGTTCTCCGGTTGAAGCCTGGTCCCTCATGTCCTACGGAAGCTGGACGGGTAAAATTCTGGGTACCGAACCGACCGGTTTCAGCCCGTGGGCAAAATTGTTTTTCCATGAAACATACGGCGGGAACTGGCCGGCTCCAACCGTGATTGATTTTGAGGAATTGCATAAAAAGAGAAAATTTAAAGTTAAAGAAGCAGTTGCAGATACCAAAAGTGGAAAAATGCTCAAAATTAATCTGCCCGACCGCTTAGTGGATCCGCCAACCCAACCGCTGGGCAGCAAATCTTATTTCTCTACCAAAGGCGATATGCTGAACACTAAGATGATCTCTTCGGAAATTGATCTGACCAATGCGAAAACAGCCAAACTCACCTTTGATTCCTGGAGAGAGATTGAGACGGACTACGATTATCTCTATGTCAATATTTACGCAGATGGCGCCACAAAGCCAACCCCGGTAAAAGCGTATGATGATAACACAAATAAACAGTGGGTCACAGAAGAGATTGATCTCTCCGGCTTTGTTGGAAAGAAAATCAAGGTTGAATTCCAATATGTGACTGATATTGCTTTAACCATGGAAGGTTTCTACGCCGATAACATCACAGTGGAAGCAGACGGAAATGTTGTTCTCAAAGATGACGCAGAAGGCACCCCGAAATTCACTCTGGATGGATTTAAAGTGTTTGACGGTTCTCGCATCTCATATCCCAATTACTACCTGGTAGAATGGCGGACCCATAACGGAGTGGACGAGGGCCTTGCTCACCTTCGCCGCAATAACAGCTACTTACCTTACGACCCCGGAATGCTTGTCTGGTATTACGATGGACGCTTCGGTGAAGATAACATGACAGGTGTCCATCCGGGAGAAGGTTTCCTCGGTGTTGTTGATGCACACCAGCGCGGGCATTACTGGGATAATGGCGAGGTAGGCACAACAAGATACCAGATAAATGACGCCGCATTCGGATTTGAACCGACTTCACCGATCAATGTCGTGTATCCGGAATTTAGCATGAAATATGATCCACTGCCGGGGATCAAAACCTTCTATGACGGAAATGACTATTCTTCTCCATTCAATCCGGCTGGAGGAAAGTTACTGCCGAAGAACGGGTTGAAAATTGAGTTGAAGAAAGTGAACAGAGATAAAACCCAGGCATGGATTGAAGTTTCTAAAGTCAAAAAATAATTGGTTTCCAAAGGCTCTCCTCATTTAACAAGAGGGAGGGCTTTTTTTGTGAAAGCGTTCAATGAGTAATAGAGCGGAGAAATCATATTTGCGGCGAGTGACCTTAGCTCCCGCTGCGGAACGGAGTCCCACAGGGAAAGAAGTTCTAAGAGTTGAAACTCTAAGAACTTCTATGCCTCAATATGATTTCGGAGCGGGTCCAGTGAGACAAATCTTTCATGCCAGAATTGTGTCGCCCAAAAATGCGGCTTTCTTTAGGGGGGCACTTCTTGCCTGTGTTTTGGAATAATTACCCTGTTCAAGGTTCAGACTATGAGTACATTGAATAGGAGGGACCTTGCAGATGTATAGACGAACCGGGATTGCCTTGCTGGCCTTTTGCCTTGCATTTACCCTGTTTCTTCCCAAAACTTTTGCTAAAACGGAACAAGATTTGGCATCTTCTGCAGTTTCCGCGGTACTGATGGATGCTGATACGGGAACAATCTTGTTTGAAAAAAATAGCCATCAAAAGCTGCCTCCGGCCAGCATTACGAAAGTGATGACATTGTTGTTGGTGATGGAAGCACTTGACGAAGGGAAGATTTCTCTCAAAGACAAGGTCAGAATTAGTGAAAATGCAGCTTCAATGGGAGGATCCCAGATATTTCTGGAACCCGGCGAAACGATGAGTGTCCAGGACCTGTTAAAGGCGGTTGCAGTAGCCTCTGCCAATGATGCCTCAGTAGCATTAGCAGAATTTTTAGGGGGAACTGAACAACATTTTGTCCAGATGATGAATGATAAAGCGAAGAAACTGGGGTTAAAAAATACCCATTTCCAAAATACCAACGGTTTACCTGCCGAGGATCATTACTCCTCCGCCTACGATATTGCTGTAATGTCAAGAGAATTGTTGAAGCATCCTGAGATTACCAGATATACAGGAATCTATCAGGATTATTTGCGCCAACAATCCAAAAAGCCATTTTGGCTGGTCAACACGAACAAATTGGTTCGTTACTATCAGGGGGTAGACGGAATTAAAACCGGCTATACCTCTGAGGCCGGGTTTTGCCTCTCCGCCACGGCTAAAAGGGGAAACTTTCGGGTGATCGCAGTGGTGATGGGTGAGCCCGATGTAAAAAAGAGAAACCAGGAAGTCTCAGGCATGCTCGACTACGCTTTTAATCAATACACGAGCCATCTCGTTTATAAAAAGGGAGATTTAATTGCCGAAAAAGAGATTGACAAAGGTGATCCGGAAACGATAAAGATTCGTGCCAGCCATTCTTTCAGTATTTTAGTAAAAAAAGGGGATGATGGTAAAGGAATTACAAAATCTGTGATCTGGAAAGAGCTGAAGGCACCCATTCATAAAGGGGAGATACTCGGAAAAATAGAGTTTTCCAAAAACGGGCGCAAGATTGCGGAGATGGAGATAATAAGTGCCAAAGAAGTGAAAGAAGCCAATTTATGGTCAAGCGTTAAGCGGGTTGTGAACCGTGTTCTATTCCTGCCCAGAGAAACTGAAGAAAAAGAGTGAACAAGAAAGTCGAGGAATACTTGGACGAGGGGACAAGTACCCTCGATTTTTTGTTTCTTATTTTTAGGGAAGGAAAGGAAAGACATTTCGTAGAAATAATGGATAAAAATAGAGGGAGGGAACAGCGGATGAGTTTAACACTTCAAATACATCACTCTCGTAATGTACTCATCGTCCGGTTATGTGGTGAGCTGGACCACCATACGGCCGGAAAGGTTCGTCAAATGATTGAAGCTGAATTAGAAAAAGAGATATATACTCATTTGGTGGTCAATTTAGCAGACCTGGATTTTATGGACAGTTCCGGCCTCGGCGTGATCCTTGGCCGATATAAGAGAGTGACCCAGTTAGGCGGGAAAATGATGCTCTGCTCCATCCGGCCTTCTGTTTACCGGCTGATGGAGATGTCGGGATTATTTAAGATTCTTCCGATTTATGAGGATGAACACAGTGCAGTGTCCGCTTGTGGGGTGGCGTCATGAAAGAGGTACATAAAAATTTCATGGAGTTGAAATTTGCAAGTCGTTCCGAAAATGAAGCATTTGCACGTGTTGCTGTAGCCTCATTTGTGTCACAGTTAGATCCGACGATGGAAGAATTAACAGATATCAAAACCGTTGTATCTGAAGCGGTTACCAATGCGGTTATTCATGGTTATGAAGAACAGGCTGAAGGAATGATCTATATCCGAACTGAAATTGAAGGTTCCCGTGTCAGCATTACAATTTCCGATCAGGGAGTGGGCATCCCCGATGTAAATGAAGCCAGGCAACCTCTTTATACATCCAAACCGGAGTTAGAACGGTCCGGAATGGGTTTCACCATCATGGAGAATTTTATGGATGAGGTGGCCATCCATTCCAAGCCGGGGCAAGGAACAACTGTTTATATGGTTAAATATTTGAAAACTCAACAGCAATCGCTGGCCAATTGAGGGATCCTATGGATGCAGATGTGCGCAACAGCAGACATGGCCATCTCTCTGATGAGGAAGTCAAACAGTTGATCCGGGCAAGCCAGGAAGGGGATGTGGGAGCTCGTGACCGGTTAGTCAGCCATAATATCCGCCTGGTTTGGTCCGTTGTCCAGCGCTTTTTAAACCGGGGATATGAAGCAGAGGACCTGTTTCAGATCGGGTGTATCGGATTGTTAAAGGCGGTGGATAAATTTGATCTCAGTTATGACGTCAAATTTTCTACCTATGCCGTTCCTATGATTATTGGCGAAATCCAGCGTTTTCTCCGTGATGATGGCATGGTTAAAGTAAGCCGTTCACTGAAAGAAATGGCCAACAAAGTACGGAAAACGAAAGATGAATTATCGAAAAAGTTAAATCGGATTCCGACGGTACAAGAAATTGCCGCTGAAATGGGAGTAGATCCGGAGGAAATCATCTTTGCCCAGGAAGCGAACCGTGCCCCCACTTCCATTCATGAGACGGTTTATGAAAACGATGGAGATCCGATCACTTTGATGGATCAGATATCTGACGAATCGGAGGCCGCGTGGTTTGACAAACTTGCCCTAAAAGATGCCATCCACCGTCTATCCGACCGTGAAAGGCTGATTGTCTATCTGCGTTACTTTAAAGATCAAACTCAGTCAGAAGTAGCAGAAAGGTTGGGAATTTCTCAGGTACAAGTCTCCCGTTTGGAGAAGAAAATCATTGCCCGCATTCGTGACGAGATGGACTATAGTGACTAGAGCAAATCACAAAAAATCCATACTAACGACACAACTGTGGGATAAAAATTTGAATCATGCCGGGGAAGCAGAATTCTGCCTTCCCCCTTTAACTACACACTTTTACAGAAAAGAGCACTTCTTGGAAGTCTTCTTCCGATGAAGTGCTCTTTTTCACTTACTTTCCCGGAGAATATTTGGGCAGTCTTTCAGTTCCCAAAACTTACTTTTAAATTGGATTCCTATTTTGACGGAATCTATATAGTGAGTATTTATCAAATTCTTCTGATATCCTGGTTGGCAAGTTTTCCATATGTGCATGTCTGCAGAGCTGTGAAGCATACTACATATATCAATGCATGAAAGGGAGTTGCCCACGTGAAACCGATTGTCTATCTGCGATTGAAAAAGAAATTACAAGCGCAGCCCGGGCAACTGTTACGCATCAAGGATGTCAGCCGGTTAGTTGGGGATGAATCTTATAAAGAGTTACAGGAGATTCCCGTAATTACGGCATCTCTTGAACACGGAAACTTTGCCGTGATCGATTTTCTGGACTTGATGCATCTGATTCATCAGCATAATCCTACATTAGACATCCGTAATATCGGACCCCCGCAAACGGTCCTGGAAATCCAAACGCCGGGGAAGGCTCCAAACCCGTTACTTGTTATTTTCGTATGGATTATCTTATTTATCGGCTCTGGCCTTGCCATTATGAATTTCCATACAGATGTGAGTATGCAAGAAGTACATGAGCGGATTTACTATCTGATCACCGGAGAGCATGTTAAACGTCCATTCATCCTGCAAATTCCTTATTCCATCGGGATCGGTATGGGGATGATTATATTTTTTAACCACCTGTTTAAGAAACGCTTTAATGAAGAGCCAAGTCCAATGGAGTTGGAAATGTATCTTTATCAGGAAGCGATTGATCAGTATGTCATTAATGATGAGAAACAGAAAGTAGAAGGAAGCTCCCGTGAACCTTCTGGATAGTTTACTGTTTATCTTCATCGGTTTAGCCGGGGGGATCGCGGTCGGAAGCGGATTTGTCGCCTTTATCACGGTGCTGGATATTGTTCCCAGGCTGACACAGATCACGAAGTCTCATCAATCGATTCAAAGCTTTGAATATTCCATGGTTTTGGGAGTTGTTTTTTTTACCTGGATCGATTTTCGCGGATGGACGATAGAGATCCCGGTCTGGATCATGGTTCCCATTGGGTGGGTGATGGGGCTGTTTGTCGGGATGCTTGCGGCAGCGTTAACAGAAGTGTTGAATGTATTCCCTATTTTGGTGAAGCGAATGCATATGCAGGCCCATCTCCTTTATCTGTTGATGGCCATGGCTTTGGGAAAAGTGACAGGGTCCTTGTTTCAATGGCTTATTTTTCAGATTTGGTAATCAGCTGTAAAGAAAGGTTGTGATTCAGTGGGATCGTTCTGGGCGGCATTTCTGGTGGGAGGGATCATCTGTGTCATCGGACAATTGTTAATTGATTTAACCAGACTTACACCCGCACATGTATTAAGCCTGCTCGTTGTTATAGGTGCAATACTGGACGGTTTCGGCCTTTATGAACCTTTGATTCGATTTGCCGGTGCAGGGGCAACTGTACCCATCACCAGCTTTGGCAATGCTCTGGTCCATGGGGCGCTCATGGAAGCAAAAACCAATGGGTGGGGCGGCATCCTGACAGGAATTTTTGAAGTGACCAGTGCCGGTATTTCGGCCGCAATTATCTTTGGATTTCTCACCGCTGCAATTTTTAAACCTAAAGGATGAACGGTATGTCCAAACGTCAAGTTATTCTTGTAACAGATGGAGATATGGTGGCCCAGGATACATTGGAAGAAGTTGCCCAAAAGGTGGGAGGGCGCTGTATCTCTTTATCTGCAGGCAATCCAAGCCCCTTAAGCGGACCGGAACTGGTGGGACTCATCAAACAAGCCGCCTATGACCCTGTGTTGGTAATGTTTGATGATTGTGGCTCAAACCGGGAAGGAGTCGGAGAACAAGCGCTGAAGTATGTAGCCACTCATCCGGATCTCGAGGTGCTTGGAGCGATTGCCGTTGCTTCTAATTCTACCAAAAGTCAAGGAACCCCCGTTCATATGGCGCTTGATTGTGACGGGAATGTAGTGGGGAATGGGGTCGATAAATACGGACAGGTAAAAGAATCCCAACACTTGCGAATTTTTGGCGATACCGTGGGAGTGTTAAACCAGATTCAAATTCCTCTCATTGTCGGGATCGGAGATGTCGGGAAAATGAAAAGGAAGGATCATATCCGGTTGGGAGCACCAGTCACTACCAAAGCCGTAAAGCTCATTTTGGATCAATATAACCGAAACAAAGCGAAAAAAATAAAATAAATGCCGATCCCCAGTGTTATAGGATCGGCATTTTTGTTCGGCGAAGTGACCATCTGAACCACTTCACTTTTCTTCCGAATCCACTTTTAATGTCTGGCCCGTCTGCTTCCTATTTGAACGCCTTTTCTCTTTTTGATTCCTGCGCAAAATTTCTTGTTTATTTCTAGCGGGACTTGTCGTATATTAAAGGGTATTACAAACGAAAAAAATGCTATATAAACTTGATGATATAGAACGAAGAAGCAAAGGGGAGAGATTGATGTTCTTGCATGGCACCAGCCGGATTAATGAATCCGGACACCTGGAAATCGGCGGATGCGATACCGTTCAACTGGCAAATCAATACGGTACACCTTTATATATTGTAGATGAACAACTGATCAGACAAAAGATGCGGGCGTTTGTTGGTGCATTTGAGAAGACAGGGCTCCCCTTTCAAGTGGGATATGCGAGCAAGGCATTTAGTACCCTGGCTATGTGCCGCATTGTGGATGAGGAAGGCCTGTTATTGGATGTCGTCTCGGACGGTGAGCTGTATACCGCCCTTCATGCGGGATTTCCCGCGGAACGAATTTATTTTCACGGAAACAATAAATCTCCGTTTGAAATAGAGTATGCACTGGATGCAGGCATTCGTTTATTTGTTGCGGATAATTTTATTGAATTAGAAATGCTTCAGGTATTAGCTGAACAAAAAGGGAAAAAGGCAAATGTGATTTTACGTGTCAGCCCGGGTGTTGAGGCTCATACCCATGCCTATATCCAAACGGGGCAGGAAGATTCCAAATTCGGTTTTGATCTTTCCAGCGGACAAGCGCATCAAGCGGCCTTACAAGCGTATCATGCTTCCCATCTCAACCTGGAAGGATTTCATTGCCATATCGGGTCGCAAATCTTTGAAACAGAAGCGTTTCGGCTGGCGATTGATAAGATGGCCCGGCTTGCGAAGGAGTGTTATGAACAATACGGGATTCAAACACGCATTTTAAATGTAGGGGGCGGCTTTGGTATCCGCTATGAGGAAAATGAAACTCCCCGGCCGGTTGAACAGTATGTTCAGACAATCGCCTCCGCAGTTACCCGGGCATTTCAACGCTTACCGCAAATTCCGGAAATCTGGATTGAACCGGGTCGCAGTATTGTTGGGGAAGCCGGAACCACCCTCTACACCATAGGTACGGTCAAAGAAGTAATCGGTGTCCGCAAATATGTAGCCGTGGACGGCGGAATGACAGATAACCTCCGCCCGGCTTTGTATCAGGCCAGGTATGAAGCCATGCTGGCCAATCGTGCTGCTGAGGAAGCGGACGAAACTGTTTCGATTGCCGGAAAATGCTGTGAAAGCGGCGATATGCTCATCTGGGATATTGAATTGCCCCGGGTAACGCAGGGGGATTTACTTGCGGTCAGCTGTACGGGGGCATACAATTATTCCATGGCGAATAATTACAACCGCATCCGCCGGCCCGCTGTTGTATTTGTACAAAACGGAGAAGCAGATCTGGTTGTGGAAAGGGAAACGTTACAGGATATCATTTCACAGGATCGGATTCCAAAGCGCCTTTTGCGCAAGGAACAGGTAAAAACAAATGAATCCCAGCTATCTAAAACGCTTTAAGCCTAATCCTGACACCCAAAGGTAAACGAAAAGACCGCTGAACCCCAAACTGGACTATAATTAGGGACAGTTCTTTACGTATTCTACGTAGGGAATGATCCCTTTTTCCTTTCTTAAAAGACAATATAACTGTTAGCCCTAAAAAATGGAATGAAACCCGTTCTCTGAACGGATTTTCCATATTCGGGCGGTCTTTTTATCAGATACCTTACCTAGTTGAAGATGATATTTTATCCATCGTTTTGGCCGTATGTCTGGCTATTTCTACTCCCGGCAACTCAAGAACTTCCGGAAACGGACTTTCTAACCAGTCATAAGCAACCCGGTGGGTTGTCGCACTGGTCATATTTATGTGCTGAGTTGATTTTCACTTTTTTGATCAATTGGTCAAAATAGGATAAGATAATAACAGCCAATGAGTGACCACTTGGTCAACTGATGAGGAGGTGTGATTGATTGGCCGATCCATACCAACAGATTCCGGAAGATAAACGGGATAAAGTGTTACAAGCGGCAATAAAAGAATTTGCCCGGTGCGGTTATGAACGGGCATCCACCAATCAAATCATTCAAGAGGCCAATATATCAAAAGGTTTATTGTTTCATTACTTTAAGAACAAGAAAAATCTCTTTCTGGCAACACTAGATTATTGTTTCAACCTTCTTTTAAACCATATGCAGCCTTATATGGAAGAAATGTCCGCGGATTTTTTTGAACGATTGCTGGAACTGGGGAAAGCGAAAATGAAAATGTTTCTTGATCACCCTTTAGAGTACCGTATTCTGATGATCGCATTTGCGGACGCGCCGGCAGAGATCGCAGAAGAAATAAAACAACGCTATGAGCAAACGGAGGCTATTAGCTATTCGTTTATGCTAAGAGGGATTGATCACTCAAAATTTCGTCCCGAAATCGATCAAGAGAAAGCGATCCAACTGGTGATGTTAAGCCTGGAAGCGATGAGGAACCAATGGTTACAACGTTTTCAGGTTAATGAGGATAAAGGGCTGTCCCAATTTGATGATGCTTTGCAGGAAATGGAACAGATGGTCGAAATATTAAAATATGGCGTTTACCGTCGGGAGTAGAAAGGAGGACCAGCAGATGCCGGAGGCAAACTGTTCAGCTCCGCCACTCGTGGAGCGTCAAATTACCTATCTGGTTATCCCTTTTGCCTACCTGATGCCCTATGAAACAGCCGTGCAAACTCTTGCTTCGGCCACAAAAGCCGGTTCAAACACTTGTCTTTGGAGGTTGAAGAATGATTCCAAGCAACAGTTATTTCAGCATGTGGATCACTTAATTGATTGCAGCCCCGGGCAGAATGAAGCGATTGGGAAAAGATTGGTGCTTGAACCTGCGGGAAAGTCTGCACACTGGCTTCCGAACAACACGAAGGAGCTTGTAACTTTTACACCGGCCGGGGAGTCTTACGCGTTTTCTATTGGTGAAATTGTTGTCTATTTATTTGAAACACAAGTTGGTTTTATGGTGTATGAGATCCGTTACCCCTCCGGAACAGCTGTTGATGATCTTATCAGCTGTAACTATTATTTAAAAAAAATCTCTCAATACAGACACAAAATACACCGGAAGCCGCGGCCAAAACAACCGGAAAAAGTGAGACAAACGTTATGTCTGGGTGAAACAACTTTAAACCTGCTTTCAGAGATCAAGGTGGAAACGTTTTTTGAAAATGCAAAGGGACTTCCACGGAGGGCACTTGTTTACAGCGGAATTGTTCTGGACAAAAGCGTGTGGGGCAGGCCTGATACCGAATATGAAAATCTGCTGAAAAACTATTTATTTCTAATGCGCCGTTCTTTTAAAAAAACCTACCTTCCTGCTGAGTCGGAGTTTAATTTGACGGATAACCCGGAAGTGCTGCAAACTTTTCAAAACAGTTACTGGGGAATTTCTTTGGAAGGTGCGGCACAAGTAAGCCACCTGGTTGAAAATGAGAAAACCAATCAATTTTTTTTGGAAAACCATATCAACAATGTAAAGAGGACTTATTTTTATCTTTATATTCTGGTTTTACACCAATATTTTGCATTGCAGTACTTTTCAATACTGGCTTCCCGGCTTCCGTTTCGGTCGGAAGATCATTTTCAAAAAATTAATCCGTCAGCAAAAGACAGACCCTCCGTAGAATCATTAAAAAACAGAATGGTTCTTTTTAAATTGCGTTCTTCATTTAAGCAGGTCAGCCATATTACTCACCAGGCCAATTTATATGTATTGATGCGTACCGCTTTTCGGATTGAGGAACTTATGGAGGAGTTACAACTGGAACTGGATGCGATCACCGCTTTGATCGACATGGAAGATAATGACCGGAGAAACCGTAATCAGAATGCAATTATGATTGCCAGCTTCTTTTTTGTAATTATCTCCGTCCTGGCAGACGGTTGGTCAGTGTCTGAAAATATTGACAAGGGGCTATCTTTTAAACAGTATTGGGGATATATTTCGTTTGGGATTTTAATTGCTTTACTTTTATTTGGAGGCTTATGGGTGACCGTTTATTTGTTTAAAAACAGATTTAGAAAATAGGAGAGGACCCGGTTGATCTGTGGCAAGTGATAACTGTAAATGTAGCGGGTTTTTGGAAAGTTTGTGCCTATTGGGTGGCAGGTTGCCTCCGGGGGCGGTACATGTGTTATGATGTGGTTTGAAAGATCCGCCTGCAAAGGGGAAATAGAGATGCAAAAACATCGCTTGCTAAAAATACTTGCTGTTGTCACCTCCTTCGGCTCTTATTTGATGTTGCTGATGGGAGCAATCGTTTCAAAAACAGGTTCCGGAAAAGGCTGTGGAAACTCCTGGCCGTTCTGTCACGGACAGTTAATTCCGGAGTCGTTGCCCATTGAAACGGTGATTGAATACAGCCACCGGATTGTTTCAGGTGGAGTCGGGTTTTTAATCCTAACTTTAACAGTTTGGGCCTGGCTGGCCTATCGTGAGAATCGCCGCGTTAAAGTTTTGGGCTTTATGAGCCTTTTCTTTGTCGTGTTGCAAGGGGCGCTTGGGGCCTTGACGGTCGTGTTTGAAGGGTCCTTTGCCAAGACAGCGGCACTTGCCCTTCACTTTGGTTTCTCGCTGATATCTTTTGCCAGCGTTGTTTTGCTGACTGTTTACTTATTTCAGCTTTCAAGAGAAACAGAAGGGGAAGGGAAGACGGTTACACGAAATGCCCCTGTCTCCGGGCGGATTCGTTACACAGTCTGGGGTTTGGCCGTCTACACCTATATCGTAGTGTATACAGGGGCACTGGTACGCCATGCGGAAGCAACGATGGGCTGCGGTTTTTCTTTCCCGCTCTGTGGTGAAACCTATTTTCCCAGTTTTTCATCCCTGGCCGGGATTCATATGCTCCACCGTTACGCTTCCATCACACTCTGGCTGTGTGTCTTGTGTTTCCTGGTGGCTGTCATTCGCCGCTATCGAGCGCGGGAAGATCTCTTGCGGGGCAGCTGGCTGGCATTTATCCTGATTACGATTCAGGCCCTCAGTGGCATGATCACCGTTTTCACCGGCGGACAACTGATGGCTGCTCTGCTTCATACAACTATTATTTCCGTCTTTTTCTCCGTTCTCAGCTATCTGTGTATGCAACTGGGTTTGCCCTGGAAGCGGGAATCCGGTGAGTCTGTCAATAGCCGCACTCCTGTTTTGTCATAAGGACGGGATGGGAGATCTCATGTCGGGGAGCAATTTCCTCGACATTTTGTGTTTGTTCAGCTATACTCAAACTTAGGATCAAATCTAATTGAATAGCAACATCCTTCGGGGCAGGGTGAAATTCCCGACCGGCGGTGATGGCAGTTTTTTGCCTCAGTCCGTGACCCGCGTGAGCGGTGGATTCGGTGCAACTCCGAAGCCGACAGTTAGAGTCTGGATGGGAGAAGGATGGTAGGATTGTGTACCCTTTAACATGTGTTTTTTGCACTGGAGTTGAAGGTTTATTTGACTATGCTTAACTTTGGAAAGCGGTATACAATCTGCTTCTTCCCGAAAAACGGTCGTCCCCGGTCACTATGATCGGGGCTTTTCATTTATTTTTACAGGTAAGGAGAACAGAATGAGTAAGCACGAAGATTGGATGCGTCTGGCATATGAGCTGGCAAAGTCGGCAGCTGGGCAGACCTCGCCAAATCCGATGGTCGGCGCTGTTGCTGTAAAAGAGGGACGCATCATTGGTTCAGGGGCCCATTTGAAAGCGGGCACTCCACATGCGGAAGTGTATGCTCTCAACATGGCGGGGGCTGAAGCAAAGGGGTGTACCCTTTATGTCACGTTAGAGCCATGTGTCCATTACGGTCGCACCCCGCCCTGCACAGAAAAAATTATCTCGTGCGGGGTGAAACAAGTGGTGATTGGATCGGTAGATCCTGACAGGAATGTATCGGGCAAGGGGATATCCCGCATGCGCGAAGCGGGGATTGAAGTGATTTCAGGAGTGTTGGAAACAGAATGCCTGAAGCTCAATGAAGCCTATTTTCATCACCGGAGAACAGGCAAACCCTTTGTCACACTGAAAACAGCCACAACGCTTGACGGCAAAATTGCGACAGCAGGCGGAGACAGCCGTTGGATCACCGGGGAAGCATCAAGGCAATACGTCCACCAATTGCGACACCGGTATGATGCTATCTTGGTAGGTGTCGGGACAGTTCTCGCTGATAATCCCCGCCTTACCACTCGGTTGGAGACAGGGGGAGTCAACCCGCTTCGTGTTATCGTCGACAGTTCCCTGCGAATCCCGATCGATGCGAATGTGGTTGACACGAGCGAAGCACCGACATGGATTTTTACGACTGAGGCGAGAGATTTTGAAAAGGAGAAGCGATTGAGGGAGAAAGGGGTAGAAGTGATCCCGGCCGGAGCGGGTCCGCGTGTCGGATGGGAACCTCTGCTTCGCCATCTGGGTGAAAAAGGTATCTTGTCCCTGCTGGTTGAAGGAGGGGGAGAGGTTAATGCCTCCTTGCTCTCTGAAAACCGTGTGCAGAAGGTGATCGCTTTTATTGCTCCAAAACTGATTGGGGGCAAAGACAGTCCAACCTCGGTGGAAGGAGAAAGTCCCGCTAAAATGGCTGAAGCGCGGACGTTGTGCGATATCAGTATTGAGCAATTTGGTCAAGATCTCTGTGTGACAGGTTATATTGTAAATGAATAACGGGAGGCGGGTTCATGTTTACCGGATTGGTAGAAGAGGTAGGACATATTCGCCAGATATCAAAATCGGGGATGGCGATGGAGTTAACAATTCAATGTGAAAAGGTACTTGAAGGAACAAAATTAGGGGACAGTATTGCTGTAAACGGTGTTTGCTTAACTGTCACCCGTCAGGGCTCACTCTATTTTACGGCTGATGTGATGCCGGAGACGATGAAGCGAACCAATCTGAAATATCTTCAACCTTCATCCCCGGTTAATCTGGAGCGGGCTGTAGCGGCCGGACAGCGGATGGGCGGCCATTTCGTCCAGGGTCATGTAGATGGAACGGGCACGATTATTGAGCGCCGGCCTTTTGAAAATGCAGTTTTATTTGGTTTTCGTACAGCCCCGGAATTGACCCGGTACATGATTGAAAAAGGTTCTGTCGCCGTGAACGGAATCAGTTTAACCATCGTGGATGTGGGAAGTGATTTCTTTACCGTTTCCGTGATCCCCCATACCCTTGAACATACACAGCTTCAATCTGCCAAACCGGGAGATCTGGTAAATATTGAGTGCGATATGATTGGAAAATACCTTGCAAAGTGGGCAAACATGCCGTCCTCACAACCGCTCGGCCTGGAAAAATTGAAACAAACCGGGTTTGTGTAAGTTTAATAATTATAAAAAAGGACTTCTAAAAACAGGGTATACGTGAAACTTAACGGAGGTGAGGAAGTATGTTTCATTCCATTGAAGAAGCGATTGACGATTTGAAACAGGGCAAATTGATCATCGTGGTTGATGATGAAGACAGGGAGAATGAAGGGGATCTGCTCGCTCTTGCTGAAAAGGCGACCCCGGAAGTGATTAATTTTATGATTACCCACGGCCGGGGATTAGTTTGTGTACCGATGACAGAAGAAAGAGCGGAACAATTGGATCTTCCGTTAATGGTCAACCGGAACACGGATCGCCACGGGACAGCGTTTACGGTGTCTGTGGACGCTTTTAACACCAGCACAGGAATTTCCGCTTTTGAGCGGGCTGACACGATTCAACAGTTGATTGATCCGGTGAAAGGTCCACATGATTTTCGCCGCCCGGGACATATTTTCCCGCTTGTGGCGTGTCAGGGCGGAGTTCTGCGCAGGGCAGGTCATACCGAAGCAGCTGTCGATCTGGCACGGTTGTGTGATTCATACCCGGCTGGGGTGATCTGTGAAGTGATTAAGGAAGATGGCACAATGGCCCGCGTTCCTGATTTAATGAAGCTGGCCCAAAAATTTAATCTCAAGATGATCACCATTCAAGACCTGATACACTATCGCAGACGCAAAGAGACACTGATTGAGCGTGTGGTCTCTGTCCGTATGCCGACAGAGTTCGGAGAATTTCAGATGGTCGGTTATTCCAATCAGGTTGATGACAAAGAACATGTGGCCTTTGTCAAAGGAAACATTGATCCGGAAAAGCCGGTTCTGGTCCGGGTTCACTCTGAATGCCTCACCGGCGATGTGTTTGGTTCCCAGCGCTGTGACTGTGGCCCGCAACTCCATGCCGCTTTGGAAAAAATCGAACAAGAAGGAACCGGTGTCCTGCTATATATGCGCCAGGAAGGACGGGGGATCGGATTGTTAAATAAATTAAAAGCGTATAAACTGCAAGAAGAAGGCCTGGATACAGTGGAAGCCAACTTGAGCCTGGGTTTTCGCGACGATTTGCGGGAATATGGGATTGGGGCACAGATTTTGCGTGACCTGGGCGTAAGAAAAATGCGCCTGTTAACAAATAATCCCCGCAAGATAACAGGATTAAAGGGATATGGCTTAGAAGTAGTTGAAGTATTGCCGATTGAACTCCCTGTCAATAAGAATAACAGAAAATATATGGAAACAAAGAAAACAAAATTAGGGCATTTATTGCACTTATGATCTGAGGTGGAACTGCAATGGCAAAAGTTTATGAAGGCAACCTGGTGGGTAAAGGGTTGAAATTCGGGATTGTCGTAAGCCGGTTTAATGAATTTATCACTGGTAAACTGTTGGAGGGAGCTCTGGATGCACTGAAAAGGCACGGAGTAGAGGATCTGAATGTGGAAGTTGCCTGGGTTCCCGGTGCATTTGAAATACCGCTGGTTGCTGACCAGATGGCGGCATCACGCAAATATGACGCAGTTATTACCCTGGGTGCGGTGATTCGCGGCGCCACCAGCCATTATGATTATGTCTGCAGCGAAGTTTCAAAAGGGGTGGCTGCTGCCGGGGTCCGCCACAGTTTGCCTGTCATTTTTGGAGTGATCACAGTGGATAATATTGAGCAGGCCATTGAACGGGCAGGCACCAAAGCCGGAAACAAAGGTTGGGAAGCAGCTGTAAGCGCGATTGAGATGGCCAACCTGCAACGTGTGTTGTTTGGTTAATATGTTGAATAGAAAGTCGTGAGCCAAAATCGTGGATGTGAAAATTAAGCTGGATATGTTTGAAGGTCCTCTGGATCTTCTCCTCCATTTAATTGAAAAGGCGGAAGTAGATATCTACGAAGTTCCCATTGCCAAAATTACTGATCAGTATATGGAGATTTTGACAGAAGCCCAGGAGATGAAACTGGATGTCGCCAGTGAATTTTTGGTGATGGCCGCCACTTTGATCGCCATTAAAAGCCGGATGCTGCTGCCCAGGCAGGAGCTTGGTGAAGATGAGATGAACCTTGGCGAAGAAGAGTGGTTTGATCCCCGTGAAGAACTGGTTGAGCGGCTGTTGCAGTATAAACGCTTCAAACGGCTCGGTGAGTTGCTTAGGGAACGTGAACAGGAACGAAACAAGGTTTACTCACGTCCGGCCCTCGATCTGGCTGCCTACGCACCGGCAGTGAATCCGGTCGATGGTTTAACACCTGATGATTTGTTACAGGCGTTTGTCGATGTCTTGAAAAGCCGTAAACCATCGGAACCAATGACCCGTGTAGCACGGGAGGAAATCTCCGTCAGTGCCCGCATGGAAGAAATTTACCAGGATCTCCTCAAACGCGGGCATCTTCTTTTCTCCCGGTTGCTGGAGTGGGACCAGGTAACCAGAGAGCGCGTGATTACCACCTTTTTGGCATTACTGGAATTAATGAAATTGAAAAAAATCATTTGCCGCCAAAAAGATCTGTTTGGCGAGATCCTGATTGAAAAACTGGAGGAAGCGGAAGTGAGTGCGTGATGGGAAACCATGAAATGAAAGCGGTGATTGAAGGCTTGCTTTTTGCTGCCGGAGAAGATGGCCTAAGTACCAAAGAGATTGCAGATGTAACCGGGCTGGCCAGGCACGAAGTGGAGCTTTTGATCCATGACATGCGTGTCGATTGGAAGGAAACAGGACGCGGTCTGCAAATTGTCAAAGTGGCACAAGTGTATCAGATGACCACACTGCCCGAGCATCGCCCTTATTTTGAAAAACTGGCTCAAGCACCCACACGTTCCCAACTTTCCCGCGCTGCCCTGGAAACGCTGGCCATTATTGCTTACCGCCAGCCCATCACCCGCCTTGAAACAGAAGAAATTCGCGGGGTCAAAAGTGACCGCATCATTCAGCAGCTGCAACGAAAGGGACTTATACGCGATGTGGGCCGCGCGGAAGGGGCCGGCCGCCCGATTCTCTACGGGACAACGAAAGAGTTTCTTGAGTATTTTGGCCTCAACCATATTGATGAACTGCCTCCGCCTGATTCTATTTTTAACTGGCAGGAATGGGAACAGGATCGTAAAGACTTGTTCCAGCGCCTCGGTGTAGAGCCAAATGAGGAGCAGGCAAAAAGCCAGACGGATGAAGTAAAAAATGAAGCGGAAGGTGAAACTGAGTCAGAGAAAAAAACGGAGTCTGTACAGGCGTAAGAATGTTACATAAATTGAATCGATGAGAGACAGAATTAAACAGACATACACCCCCCCTAATTTTAAGAAATAGGGGGGTATTGTATGTCAGAAAGCATATAAAGAAGAGGGACAAATGGTTTAAAGGGTAACAGGAAATAATATGTACCGGAATAAAAATGAATTGGAGTGAAATAGATGAAGGAAAATGAAAAATCAGTTGAAACCAAAGCGGACCTAAAAACATTGAGAGAAAAAGAGTTAGATCAAGAATTAACAGATTGTGACATCATACATGAAGAAATTGAAGCACAATACCATACAACGGGATTAACTTATATTGAACCAAAAACAGAAAATCTTCATGACTAGCTAATTTGACCCGCGCTATTTCTTCAGTGCCTGGATGGATTGCCACATGAAATAAAATTTCAAGGCAGCCTGTGTGCCCCCATCAAACAAATCAGGAGTCGCATTGAATTATTGTGCAACTTCTTTTATCGAAAGCCAGCGATGTTCGTATGAACCATCTCCGCTGGAATCAATAGGCCTTCCGCGCGGCAGCGGAAGAAAAAACCTAATGTGTCAATTGGGCCTTGCAATGTTTGATAAACAGAATGGTGTCAGGCACTCCATAATTGTAACAGACCCTTGTTGAACAATATGGTGAGGATCATCCAGAATTTCAGTAACAGTGAGGCCTGTTTCTTCTTTGACCTCACGCTTTAATGCGTCTAAAGCAGATTCAAATTCTTCCAGCCTTCCACAGGGAAACTCTAACGCTTTCGGGTCCGGAGGGCGATCGCGAATTCAATAATATTTCTGTTTCGTTGTTAATTTCACGTTCAATGATGCTCCTGGCATTTACATACATTTTATCTTCTCCTTTCATGTGGTATGCTTTATCTTATTTCTGTGCAAAGTAGACACGCAAGCTTGAAAACAACAAAATCAGATTGAGAGGCCAAGTTTTCTGGTTGACTCAGCCAGCGCGCTTCTAGTCTCATCCATCAACAGATGAACCAGCTCGGCTGCGGGTATTTCCCGGGCAAGTGGATAACCCTGTCCGGCCCATAATGACATAGAGTGGGGGTCCCCCGCCTGTGCGGCGGCTTTCCGCAGTTCTTTCGTGAGATGATGGAGATGTGGATACGCTGCGGGTGCCATCGGTTCATACTCAGACATGAAACGGTTAGCCAAACCGCGGGCACGACGCCCAGTAAAGGCACGGGTGAACGCCGTCGAAGTGAAACGCGGATCATGGAGGGCAGCTTTATGTACCGGATGTGCCCCGCTTTCCGGACAGCGCAAAAATGCAGTCCCTAATTGTGCCGCACAGGCGCCTGCCGTCAGTACCGCAGCGATGTCGCGGCCATGCATGATTCCTCCCGCGGCGATCAGCGGTAAATCCGCTTTTTCACGAATGAGGCCGAGCAGCACAAGAAGGCTCAGGTCTTGATCATCGGAAAGATGATTGTGGAACGATGCGCGATGACCGCCAGCCTCTGCACCTTGCACACATAACGCATCAGCGCCTGCCTGTTTGGCTGCAAGAGCTTCCTGTATGGTTGTAACAGTTACTACAACCAATGATCCGCAATGTTTCAGTTTTGCTATAATGTCAGACGAAGGACAGCCAAATGTGAAACTTACCACGGGTACCCGTTCCTTATACAGAACAGCGAGCTTGGCATTCCAGTCATCATCATCTGACAGGGGTTCACCGAGACTCACGCCGAGACGTCGGGCTTCCGGTTCCAAACTTTCCCGATAACGGTCTATTGTTTCAACATCAACGCGATCATCACCCGGCACAAAAATATTTACTCCAAAAGGTTGATCTGTCAGATCCCGTACAGCATGAATTTCTTTTTGCATGGCTGAGGCTGTTTTGTATCCGCCTGCGAGAAAGCCAAGCCCGCCGGCACGAGATACTTGAGATGCGAGATCGGGAGTTGAGACACCTCCGGCCATTGGGGCCTGGATAATAGGGATAGAAAGAGAATTCAGGACCATCGTTTCACCTCAATGTTGATAAAAAGATTTTTACACCCTCAATAAGATAAGTCATCTTTAATAAAAAATTATATCATATTTTTAGATAGTCGAAATAATTAACAAAAAATCGGCCTGTTTAAGCCGGTGATTCTCCAGTTTATTCCAGAGTTTAACTATTTATCCCGGAATTTCCCGCAGCAGATAAAGAAGCAAACGTGGAGGAAGTTTATGCTGGTAAATAACTCCTTATTTCATCTTTACACAGAAAAAATTTCAAGTTTGCCTGAGCATATCAGTAAAAAGAACTTGCTCCGGCCAGATTTTTTACTGGAGAAAGAAAATGGCATGGAGATCTCATATGGTCCATTTGATTATTTAAACCCTGAAGCAAAAATAGTGAAAGTAGGCATTACCCCGGGCTGGAGCCAGATGATGCTTTCTTACGCACAAGCACGGGATTCTTTACGTCAAGGGAACTCTGCGGAAGAGATCTGTTATCAAGCCAAAAAACAGGCCAGTTTGGCCGGTCCCATCCGAGTCAACATGATCCGGATGATGGACGAAATCGGAATTTCGCAAAAATTAGGGCTGGTCTCCAGCCAACAATATTAAGCCGAATGCCTGCTATGACGGGCTTATCACCTGTCGCAAAACGAACGCCCCCAAGTAGGAAGGGAGAGGTCCATAGCGATAAGAACCCCTCCGGTATGATATCCTTTCCGCCATAGAGGCTGGGAGGTGAAGAAACTATTTTAAAGAAAATCATTTAAATCCTCACGAAATTGTGGAAGGTTCGGTAAGAGAAATCCAGAATCGCCCGTTCTGATGAAGAACTTCCATCGATGTGTCAAAAAAGTCACTCAGCAGTTGAGAAGTCATAATTTTTGACGTGAGTCCGGTTGTATACACTTTGCCTCTTTTAAGGAGCAGGGTATGGCTTAAACACGGCAAAATTTCCTCTACATGATGGGTAACATAAATCAACGTTGGACAGCCAGGCTGACGGGCGATTTTATCAATTAATTTTAATAACTGCTCCCTTGCCAGAATGTCAAGGCCGGTGCAGGGTTCGTCCAATATTAATAACCTTGGTGACGCCATCAGAGCTCTGGCAATCAGCACTTTTTGCCGTTCTCCATGTGACAGGGTATCATATGTACGCTCTGAAAGTTCCTCCAAGCCTAAGAAGGCCATTAAAGAGATGGCTTCTTCCTCATCTTGCTTCTCCGGCTGTTCGTACAGTCCAATCGAAGCAAATTTCCCACTCAGGACAATCCGTCCCGCTGTTTCATGGCCATACAGTTTTTGCTGGAGCGATGAGCTTACCCATCCAATCTTTTTGCGGAGCTCACGCAAATCACATTCACCGAATTGATGGCCAAGGACGGTGACTGTACCGGTGGTCGGCCAAATATAACCATTGAGCAAATTCAACAATGTCGTTTTGCCAGATCCGTTGAGGCCGACCAGGCACCAGTGTTCCCCGGGATTGACCTGCCAGGAAATGTTCTGTAAAATCATTTTCTTTTCTCGTTTCCATGAAACATGTTTTACATCGATGATCATGTTTTTTCATCCCTTTCGTATCTTCCAATAATAGCAAATAAATAGTTTTCCGCATGGTTTTTTCGCTGTTTGCTATGGCCGGTTCATTGATTTCATTCGACAGAACCAGCCATAATCATGTTTTTGATCTTCATTTTATAGGAACTTTATCGATCGCGGGATGTTTTTTCGTAATGTTTCCATAAGAGATAACAGTTCCTGATATTCTTCCTCACTTATTTCTCCGCTTGGGATTGCACGTAACGGATAAGATCAGAGCGAACTCGATTTTCATCCGTATTATACCGGTTTTTATTTTGGTTCAGGTATTCGATAAAATGAGTGGCTACACTGGCGGTGACAGAACCGATCAAGCCAATTCCCGTAAACATCAAAATGGTTGCAATCACTCTTCCACCCAGCGTAACCGGGGAAATATCGCCGTAACCAACGGTGGTGGTGGTAACAACCGCCCACCAGACAGCGTCGATATATGAATGATGCGCATAAAACGGAACAAAGCATCCACGGGTAACATGGCGATCAGATCAAACCAATTTTTTTTACAAATTGCCATTTATCGGGTGCCTTGATGAGCCGAATGATATATTCAAGCAGAAAAAATAGTATAAACCCTATCGATTCCGGCGATTTCCCTTTCCGACAATAAGTCCGGAATCGAATCAAAAGTGCTTTGCAGCAGCAGAATTGCATAGGATAAGACGAGAAAAGTAATAAATATTTCGTAGTACAAATGCCAGTTTAGCTTGGCAATCATTTTGATAAATGTATTTAAGCGGAACATGTAATTCCCCTTTCTCCAAAGGTGGCATAACTCTATTATACTGGGTTGCAGAAAGGGAATTATTGCCAATTAAAGACAGGGATATATGATATTTTAGATGATAAATGAACTATA
This sequence comes from Paenactinomyces guangxiensis, assembly GCF_016055185.1. Lineage (GTDB taxonomy): Bacteria > Bacillota > Bacilli > Thermoactinomycetales > Thermoactinomycetaceae > Paenactinomyces > Paenactinomyces guangxiensis. The sequence continues at coordinate 69,113 of NZ_JAECVR010000016.1, read as the reverse complement.
CTTTTTATAAAGAAAAAATATATTGAGTGGATGTATAAAATATCATACAATTTAGATAAATGTTAACCGCTTCACTGAAAAAAACTTTCACCGTTTTGAATCATTGGGTGATAGAGGCCAGACAAGTTGAGAGATTCCAAACCGGCAACTGATGAGAGGGGATTGAAACAATGGCTGCGAGAAGCGAAGTGAAAACATTAAAGAACTTCATTGGCGGCAAATGGGTGGAATCCGGTTCCGATCAAAGAGAACCCGTTCCCAATCCCGCGACGGAAGAGGTTTTGGCACACGTACCGCTTTCCAACCGGGAAGATTTGGATCAGGCGGTGCGGGCAGCGAAGGAAGCGTTTCAAACATGGCGCAAAACTCCTGTTCCACGCAGGGCCCGCATTCTTTTTAAATATCAGCAGTTGCTGGTGGATCGCTGGGAAGAGCTGGCAACCCAGATTACCCGGGAAAATGGTAAGAGTTATCAGGAAGCCTATGGAGAAGTACAACGGGGGATCGAATGTGTTGAGTTTGCCGCAGGTGCTCCCTCTCTGATGATGGGCAAACAACTTCCTGACATTGCGACCGATATTGAATCGGGAATGTACCGTTACCCGGTTGGAATCGTTGGGGGATTACCCCGTTCAACTTTCCGATGATGGTTCCCTGCTGGATGTTTCCACTGGCCATTGCGTGTGGCAACACTTTTGTCTTAAAGCCCTCTGAACGGACACCGCTTTTGGCGAATCGGCTGGCTGAACTGTTCTCCGAGGCCGGACTTCCGGATGGGGTTCTAAATGTGGTACATGGCGCTCATGAGGTGGTCAACGGACTTCTCGAACATCCGGATGTAAAGGCGATCTCCTTTGTCGGCTCCCAGCCGGTGGCAGAATACGTATACAAAACCGCCTCTGCCCGCAAAAAGCGAGTACAAGCCCTGGCTGGTGCGAAAAACCATACCATTATCATGCCGGACGCTGATTTGGACGATGCTGTCCGGCAGGTAATCAATGCCGCTTACGGATCAGCCGGGGAGCGCTGTATGGCCTGTTCTGTGGTGGTAACGGTCGGGGAGGTTGCCGAACCGTTTATCGAGAAATTGAAACAAGCCGCTGATGATATCAAGATGGGGAACGGTTTGGACCAAAGTGTGTTCCTGGGTCCGGTTATTCGTGATGCACATAAACAGAGAACCTTGAAATATATTGAAACTGGTGAAAAAGAAGGAGCCCTGCTGGTCCGCGACGGCCGGAAAGACACGGCGACAGACCAACGGGGATACTTTGTCGGCCCGACGATTTTCGATGGCGTGAAGAGAGATATGACCATCTGGAAAGATGAGATCTTTGCACCCGTTCTCTCTATTGTCAGAGCAGAGAGCCTGGAAGAAGCGATTAAGGTGGCAAATCAATCTGATTTCGCCAACGGTGCCTGTATCTTTACCAAAGACGGTTCAAATGTGCGCCAATTCCGTGAAGAAATCGATGCGGGGATGCTTGGTGTCAACCTGGGAGTGCCCGCACCCATGGCTTTCTTTCCGTTCTCCGGCTGGAAAGATTCGTTCTACGGAGATCTGCATGCCAACGGTTCAGACGGAGTTGAGTTTTATACGAGAAAGAAAATAGTGACCGCTCGCTGGTAAACACCTGAATTTTCAGGGCAATGATAAGAACTTGTGTTTGATTTTTTGTTATTATTAAGTACAAATAGATAATCTAAGGTGGGGAGAAAAAAATGAAGACAACATTGATGCACGTTCGAGCGAATGTATCTAATCTTCAACGATCCATTGAGTGGTATGAGAAAGTGTTAGGGTTTAAGGTGACAGGAGCCTGGCCGCCGGAAAAACCAAACTATGCTCATTTTGATGCTGAGAAAGGAGCCATATTTTCAATTGCTGAGGATCGAAGGGTTCCGTCTAATGGTAGATTTAACTTTTATGTTTCCGACGTAGATCATCTGTGGGAAGAAATAAAACATAAAGCAGAGATTGTCGAAGAGTTGTGTGATACCCCGTATGGATCAAGAAAATTTACGATTCGCGATTTATACGGCAATGAACTGGGGTTTGTAAAAGAATAACGATTGCTTCACGAAACCATTTCCATACTTCTATTGGAAGAAAGCAAAGGAGTCTCATCGTTGCGTAAATTTGTCTTGATTTTTTTGCTGCTCATCCTTGTGGGTTTCGCGGGATGGTATTTTTATGATCAAAATCATATTTCCTGGGAAAAGCACGAAATCAGGAGCTTTGAGGTTCCGGGAAAATTGGCGCCTCTTTATGTGAAAACAGCGAATCAATATCAGTTATCCTGGGTTTATCTGGCATCTATTGATGAAGTTAAGACAAAGTACGAAAAAGTGAATCAAAAAACGATGGACAAGCATGCCCGTCTATTGAAAAAATTATTGAACGGGAAAGAAGATTCGCCCGAAAACGTAGAAAAAGCTTTGCTTCAGATTTACCCCCACCCGGAGGTAACTCAAATGATGGAGATTGCCGATTCTTATGCATGGGAGGCAGCTCCCCTGACCGAAGCATACCTGTTCCCATTTCGCAAACAGGATCGCAAGCGGGTCTCTTACTCCGACAGCTGGGGAGCCGGAAGAACGTACGGCGGAAAACGAAAACATGAAGGTACCGATTTGATGGCTCCGAAAGGTACACCGTTGATTTCGACCACCGATGGTGAGGTGGTTCGCAAGGGATGGGACCGTCTGGGGGGCTGGCGGCTTTTGATTCGTGATACCAAGCATCCGCAGATTTACTACTATTACGCGCATTTAAGCAGATATGCGAATGGAATTGATGAGGGAGACAAGGTAAACAAAGGTCAAGTGATTGGATATGTGGGGGATAGCGGGTATGGTCCGGAGGGCATGACCGGGAAATTTACTCCCCATTTACATTTTGGAATCTATGTGAGCGAGGGGCTGTTTTCTGTTCGGCGGGAGGCGATTAATCCCTATTCGTTCCTTAAAGTTTGGGATGCGAAAAAGTAAATGGATTCCTGCAAATCGTTTGTGAGCATGGTTGAAAATAAGATAAAAGATGGTATTGCAGACTCTGTCGAATCAAAATAAAGTAGATTTGGTAGGGTCTCTTGTTTGTTTAATCATATATGTGTGACCTGTTGAGCGAAAGAAGGCGATGGATCATGGTTAGCACGAAGGTTCCGTTTTTACATTTTGAATTTGCGAATGTTGAAGGGAAGAAGCATCCTGTAATTTTCTCAGATCCTTTGAGGATCATTCAAATACATTCGGTGAAAGAAATCATACCTGCCCTGCGGGAAATTGAACATGAAGTCAGCAAGGGGTTTTATGCAGCCGGTTACCTTTCATATGAGGCAGCTCCTGCTTTTGATCCGGCTTTTTCCGTTAAAGAAGGGGGCAAGATGCCCTTATTATGGTTTGGTTTGTTCCGTGAACCCGCTTCATTGTGCTCTCTGCCACAAAGCGATGGCACTTTTACTGTTTCCAACTGGGAGCCGGATACAAGTTTGAACAGCTACAATCATTGTGTTCAGGCGGTTCGGGATGCGATTGAAAGAGGAGATACTTATCAGGTTAATTACACCATGCGTCTTCGTGCCAAATTCAGCGGAGATGACCTTGGTTTTTATCGCAAATTGTCACGGGCTCAAAACTCAAATTATAGTGCCTATTTAAATACGGGGCGTTTCCGGGTGTTGTCCGCTTCGCCGGAGTTGTTTTTTCGATGGGATGGAGAGACAATCACAACCCGGCCCATGAAAGGCACGATAAAAAGAGGCCGATGGCCGCAAGAGGATCTTCGTCATCGGCGATGGCTGGAACAATCTGAAAAAAATCGGGCTGAAAACATGATGATTGTTGATTTATTGCGTAACGATCTGGGGCGTGTGGCGGAAAAAGGCTCTGTTCAAGTAACCGGACTTTGCGAGGTTGAACGCTATCCTACCGTGTACCAGATGACATCCACTATCAAAGCGGCCACCAATGACCATATCACCTTAAGAGATATATTATCCGCTCTATTTCCCTGCGGGTCGATCACAGGTGCCCCCAAGGTGAGTACCATGAACATCATTGCAGATCTGGAAAGTTCACCAAGAGAGGTCTACTGTGGGGCAATCGGGTATATCACTCCCCAGGGAGAAGCCATCTTTAATGTTCCCATCCGCACCACAGTTATTGATACTGAAACCGGAATCGCCGAGTATGGAGTGGGTGGAGGCATTACATGGGATTCAACAGCTGAAGGAGAATATGAAGAAGTTCTTACCAAAGCTGTCTTACTGACGGAGGAACACCCGGAATTTCAGTTGCTGGAATCTTTACGGCTGGAGAATGGCAAGTACTGGCTGCTGGAAAGGCATTTGCAACGGTTGCAGGCGTCGGCGGACTATTTTCAATTTCATGTATGCCCCGCGAAGGTACAGAAAAGCTTAAGTGAGTATGCAAGAATGTACCCGGAAGATGTGTATAAGGTTCGGCTGCTGGTTTCAAAAGAGGGGACAATCCGGGTTGAGGGACAGCCGGTCAAGCCGATTGGAGATGCATGTCCGGTCGCTTTGGCAAGTGAACCGATTTCCGGACAAAATCGCTTCCTGTATCACAAGACGACAAACAGGGGCATGTACGAATCCCAACGGAGGAAGCACCCGAATGTATTTGATGTTCTGCTGTGGAACGAAGCAGGGGAACTGACCGAATTTACAATTGGCAATCTGGTTGTTGAGATGAATGGGAAAAAGTTTACCCCGTCGCAAGAATGCGGTTTGCTTGCCGGAACCCTGCGGGCAGAGCTGCTGGACAGCGGTGAGATTGAAGAACGGGTACTTACACTTGATGATTTAAAAACGATTGATTCCATTTGGCTGATCAATAGTGTGCGCGGATGGGTGCCTGTCAGGCTATTGAAACAAACGGTCTCGTCAGATTCACTCACTCCCTCTCCGGTATAATAAAGGTACCGGAAGACATGGGCGGATCCATATCAACCTTCTGTTATGCAGGAGGTTTTCTTTTGTTTAGACAGGATTGAGAGGATAAATGTTTAATAAATCATAGAAGTTAGCTTTAGCTATCATAGGCCATAGACGATCTGAAAGGGAGGCTTTTACAGTGGAATTTTTAGAAAAACTGACACGGGATTCTGAATTTCGCAATACTATTTTTAAGGATCGGGAAGAGTATATTCAGTTTTTGGAGTATACCATTTATTTTTATAAAAAAGTGATGGGGAAAGAACCGGAAACAATTATTTTAAGCGCAAAGTTGTTTGAATATATTGACAGCATCGAAAAGAAGTTTAACGCTTTCTATAATAATAAGGAAGCCCATTCACACAGCGAAAAGCCGGAACAATTTATACATCTCTCCCAGGGTACCTTTCGCCTGGTGACTGACCCCGACGAATCTTTTTTGCGCTGTGAATAGGTACTATTTTAAGTTCGGGAGGAAACAAGTACATGACAAAACCTGTTGCTTTTATTACCGGAACTTCAAGCGGCTTTGGTCTCCTTGCCAGTATCGCCCTGGCCGGCAACGGTTACTATGTGGTTGCATCGATGCGCAATCCGGAGAAGAAAAAAGCGCTGGAAGAAGCCATTCACCGGCAACAGATCAAAGAGATAGAAATGGTCCCATTGGATGTAACCAAACATGAGGAGGCAACCGCTACGATCCAGGAGGTGATCAAGCGACTCGGGAAAATAGATGTCCTGGTCAATAATGCCGGCTATGCGGAAGGAGGATTTGTGGAGGACCTGAGCATCGAAGATTTCCGCCGCCAGTTTGAAACCAATTTCTTTGGCACAATCGCAGTGACAAAGGCAGTCCTCCCCCATATGCGCAGGCAAAGAACCGGAAAGATAATTAATATTAGCAGCATTAGCGGCAAAATCGGATTCCCCGCACTCAGTCCCTATGTCTCCTCCAAACATGCACTGGAAGGATTCAGCGAATCCCTTCGTCTGGAACTGCTTCCTTACGGTGTCTATGTCTCTCTGATCGAACCGGGTTCATATCAGACAGAGATATGGTCAAAGGGATTGGGAAAAGTGCATACTGGTGAATCGGCTTATGAAAAGGAAATGGCAAAGATCATCCGCGAAGTGAACCACATTTCCCAAAGCGCAGCTGATCCCCAGGAAGTTGCCGATTTGATTGTACAGGTGGCAAATACAAAACACCCGAAGCTAAGGTATCCCGTCGGCAAAGGGGTGGAGAGTGGTATTTTTCTGAAACATCTGTTGCCCTGGTCATGGATTGAGAGGAGAATTTTGCAGAGATAGGTAGAGGGACGAAGCCCTTTCAACACATGGAGTTCCTCAAACCAACAAGTCTCACTATAAGTAGTGTTACACGATTTGGATATCAATTAATTACCAAATTTGTTATAATGAAAATCAATGATGCCAATCAGGGGTGATGATATGATCCCAAAAAAGCTTGATCATCAAACAGCCAAGGAACTGAAAGCAATATTGACCAGGCTAAATATTTTTAATCAAAGGGTTACCATCGATTTCGGTAAAGAAACGGTTGAGATTGCAGAAGATGAATATTCTATTGACGATATTTTAGAGGCGGCTGGCACACTCACTCCTGAACGTGCTGAAGAATTGCTGGAGGAAGTTAATTGGGACTAATGCTTAAAGGATATTTGCTGGATACAACATAGCCATCGCTTTACTGGTAAATGAAAAAGAAGTCATTAACTTTGCCCATCAAGCTTACCAAGACAAACTAGGATTATATTTTTCCGTTATAACAGAATGTGAGGTTTTTACTGGTTTGAAACCAGAAGAACAGTTAAGGGCAGTTAAATTGTTCAGTCCCAGACGGTGTATTGATGTCACTTCCCGAATTGCAAGAGCTGCAGGAATTGTCAGAAAAGACAATTAAGAAAAGGACGAAAGTTAAAAACGCCCGATTCCTTAATTATAGCTACTGCTCTTGAACATAATATCACCCTCGTTTCCAGGGATAAGGATATGAAATTTGTTAATGATGAGTATGAAATTGACTTGATCAAACTTTAGAGGGTTGTATATGATTTGCGAGATTTGATGACCAGAGCGTTGACAAGGCACCTGCAAAAAAGGTGTCTTTTTCATATAGGAAATTCCGACATGTCTTATCAAGAAAGCCCAAGGCAATGACAAAAATCGTAATTTAAACTTTCTCTTAAAAGAATCAGTGAAAAAGATGAACGGATAGAAGGAGTAAAGATATATGATATATCAATTTAAAGTAATACCTAAAGATATCGATCCTCCTATAAGGAGGGAATTTCCAGTCGATAGCGAGATTACTTTCTACCAGCTTCATAAAACGTATAAAGGATGAATTTTTCCCGAAACACAGAGAACGCGGATTAAGGCTGGGAAAGGCGAAAAAAGTGATTAACAAATTTGATACGCTGATCGGGATTTTTAAAAAATACAGTTTAGAGTTGAAACTGTTTTTTGTGGAAATAGGTGTAAAATTCACCAAGACCTATATAGATATAAATCAACGTTTTTACGATAGTATTGAAGACATGTATTTCTCTGTGATTCAGATGGTAAATGATGAAGAGACTGGAGAATTATATGAGCAATACGAAAAGAGAATTTAAGCGGTGGTGGAGAATACAGTAGAATTGGTTGGGGGTTTCATGATGATATAGCTATGATTTATGAATAACTTAGATGGATGTAAATATACATCTTTTACAATGATTAAAAAAATGGTGCGATCTAAAAAACGATGCACCATTTTCTTTTTGGCATTTTAGGTCGAATCAAAATTTAGTATTAAAATATCAAAATAATTGTTGTCAATACCACCTATCCAGGTATATACTATGTTCGAGAGGAGGGAAAGATGGTGGCGCAAAATATGGAAACGCTCTTTTACTTCAAAGACCTGCTCAAACAAAGAGACATCATCGAACGGGAGCAAATCGCCAGTGAATTATTGCGGATCCACATGACTCGAAAAGCGTACGAACAAAAATACCAGAGTGTGGAGAGCGTGGATGAAAAGGCTTTATATAAGTTAATGAAAGAAAATACCGAAGGGCCGCTCGGTTATTTCCCCGGAGACCAGACCTGGTTTTTTGAACTTTTTCAAGCGGGGAAAGAGATCAACTTTATTCAGGCTCTAACAGAAATTTACCAGAAAGACCGATCCGGAATCATCGTCAGCCCGGATTACCTGGTCGGGTATTTTGCCAAATCGGCCATGGCCGGACATATTGAGGCGGTTTTTATTCCGGAAGCTCATAAACATCTGCACGGTCTGACAGAGCTGATCGAAACAAATTTGGATAAAAACTTTGTTCTCTCTGCTGAGCAAAAATGGCTGGCCGAGGGGTTAAAGTTTATTTTTGAGCCTTACAACCATGTGGAGGTGCTTCATTTTTCCCTCTACACCCCTTTCCCTCTAAACCGGGAATTTGACCTTATTATTGCTTTGCCAGCATTTGGGTTAAAGCCGGATATAGACACAGACAGGTTTATTACGAGAGAATCGGAAGGGATTGCCGCCGAACATTTGCTTGAATGGCTGAATGAATACGGGGAGCTGCAAATTGTTGTCCCCGCGCGGTTTACCTTTTCCGGCGGCACTTTTGCAAAGTTAAGGGCCTGGATTGTACAGCATTTTTACATAAAGTCAATTTTTACCTTACCAGAAGGAACCCTTCGCCCATATACAGGGATGAAAACTTATCTGATCACCATCTCCTGCCACCCGGTCGATTCGGTTCGGCTGGGAGAATTTGAACTAAAAAAAGGGCAATTTCTCCCGCATGTACAAAAGGAGATCTTCCGGGAGGAGTTACAGGAACGGGAAGACTGGCGCATGGAACTGTTGCTGGCAGACGACCGGGACCATCTTCTTCACGGCCTGGCCCGACCCGGCCGCTCGATCGTCAAGTTAAAAGAGATTGCCGAACTTTTTCGCGGAAAGTCAATTATGAAAAGCCATATCCAGCCGGGAGAAATATCGGTTCTCAACATCTCCAACATCGAAGAGGGAGAGATTATCTGGGATGGGATGGACACAATCGATGAAGAGTACCGCAAAGTAAGGCGGTACGAACTGGAAAGGGGGGACCTGGTGATTACTTGCCGGGGCACGGTAAATAAAGCGGCGGTCGTTCGCGAGCTGCCCAAAAAAGTGATCGCTTCCGCGAATATTATAGTGGTTCGTTTTTCAAAAAAAGTGATGAGTGAATATGTAAAAATCTTTTTGGAAAGCCCGCTGGGCACCCAATTAATCAAAACCTTCCAGCGGGGGACAACCGTGATGAATATCAACCCTGCTGATCTGGGCGAGATGGAGATTCCTTTGCCCGATTTGGAAGAACAGCAAAAGCTGGTTGAGGAGTACCAGCAGGAACATCAACTCTACCTGGAAACTGTTCGTAAGGCACAAGAGCGCTGGCAGAAAAACCGCCGCCAGATTTATGATCAACTATTTGACTGAGGAGGCCGGAGTGAATGCAGTATCAAATAACAACAGTGCCGAATTAGGATTTGAACAGCGTCTCTGGAGCATGGCCGACAAACTGAGAAACAATATGGATGCCGCGGAATATAAACATGTGGTGTTGGGGCTGCTCTTTTTAAAATACATATCCGATGCGTTTGAAGAAGAGTATGAGCAGTTGTCCAAAGATGAATGGTCAGACCCCGAAGATCCCGATGAATACCTCGCCAATAATATCTTCTGGGTCCCCCGGGAAGCCCGCTGGTCCCATATCAAAGAGAATGCGAAAAAACCGGAGATCGGGCAAATCATCGACAGCGCCATGGTAGCCATCGAACGGGAAAATAAGTCCCTAAAAGGCGTTCTCCCCAAAGATTACGCCCGCCCCGAGTTAGACAAAACCAAACTGGGCGAAATTATCGACCTCTTCTCCTTTAAAGTGGGCGATAAAGACAGCCAGTCCCATGATGTTCTGGGACGTGTCTATGAATACTTTCTCAATAACTTTGCCAGTGCGGAAGGGAAAAACGGCGGACAATTCTACACCCCCGCACAGTTGTAAAACTTCTGGTTGAAATGATCCAGCCCTATAAAGGCCGCATCTATGACCCCTGCTGTGGCTCCGGCGGCATGTTCGTCCAGAGCCAGGAGTTTATCAAAGCCCACCAGGGCCGAATTGGTGACGTTGCCGTTTACGGACAGGAGTCCAACCCCACTACCTGGCGCCTCTGCAAAATGAACCTTGCCATTCGCGGGATTGACAACAATCTGGGAGAGCACCATGCAGATACCTTCCATAAGGACTTGCATAAAACCCTGAAAGCAGATTATATCCTCGCCAATCCCCCCTTTTATGGCGTTCCCCCGGCTGGAAATGCAAACTATGCCTGGATTCAGCACATGGTTTCCAAACTGGCTCCCAGCGGAACAGCCGCGTTTGTACTGGCAAATGGTTCGATGTCTACCAACTCCGGCAGTGAAGCGGCCATTCGTAAAAATTTAATTGAAAATGATTTGGTGGACGCCATTGTTACCCTTCCGGGGCAACTTTTCTACTCTACGCAGATTCCGGTGTGTGTCTGGGTGATGACCAAAAACGAAGCGGCCAGAAACCATCGCAACCGTAAAGGGGAAATTCTCTTTATTGATGGTCGTAAATTGGGGCATATGGCGGATCGTGTGCGAAGGGAGTTAAGGGATGAAGATATCCAAAAGATTGCCAGGGCCTATTACGCATGGCGCGTGCAAAAAGAGACAGGAGAATATGGGGATGTAAAAGGGTTCTGTAAATCTGCTACTTTAGCAGAGGTCAGGCAGCATGAGTATATTCTCACTCCGGGCCGGTATGTGGGAATTGAGGAAACAGAAGAGGACGGAGAACCATTTGCAGATAAGATGGTTCGCTAGACCAGTGAGTTGGCGGATCAGTTTGCCAAATCTCGGGAGTTGGAAGAGGAGATTAGAAAGAATCTGGATTGGGTATGAGTTTTGAGGATTGGAAGGAAGTTAGATTAGGTGATGTAGTTACTTTAAAAAGGGGTTACGATTTACCAAAAAAGAATAGAAAAAAAGGTAAATATCCAGTATTGGCTTCAAATGGTATTGCTGATTATCATAGCGAATTTAAAGCGGAATCAGCATCAGCCAAGCCTCAGGATAAGCCGGTAACCAAGGAGGAAATGCAAACGTTTTTTGTTAATCCGGATCAATAGCTTCGGTCAGACATTCTTCCCGGTTCGACAAGTGAAGGAGTTGTAGTTTTCCCGGCAATCAGGGCAGATAGCGGTTTTAAGATCTATCTGGAAGGAAACAGCGAAAACCAAATTTAAAACCATACGAATTTGAAGTTAAGAATTAAAATTTCGTACTGTTTGGTTTAAAGTAAAGAGCAGATGCAGGCAGAAGCGGAAATGCTTCTGCCTGCTACAGAAATATACAAAGAATGATCATTCTGAAAGGAGAGTTTTCTATGACCACCATTTCGATTCACAGAACCTTTACTGACTCTATCGCGCAAGTACCGGCCCAAGTTCAAAAATTGGCCTGGAACATGATTCACCAGCTTACTGAACACCCCGAAGCACACGGCCTGAATTTTGAACGGGTCAAAGGTGCGGTTGATTCCAAAGTTCATTCTGTCCGTGTGAACCAAAAATATCGGGCCATCCTTGTCAGGCCGGAAAAAGAAGATGTAAACCTGTTCGTCTGGATTGATAAACATGATAATGCATACGACTGGGCAGAAAGGAAACGTTTTGAAGTCAATCAGGTGACCGGCTTTTTGCAAATGTGGACAAGCAATAAGAAAACCAATGATTCTATCGATGTAAAAGGATTGTTTTCTGATTATACAGAAGATAAACTGATCGCCATTGGTGTTCCTGAAGACCTTATACCTGTCATATATGAAATAAAACATGAGGATGAGCTGTACAAGTATGTGGATGAAATTCCTGAAGACACATTTGCGCCCCTTCTTTGGATTGCTCAGGGGGAATCGTATCAGGATGTGCTGCAGATTGTCAATGAGCAGAAAGCAGAACGAAGCAGACAGCAACAAGCACCGGGTCAGCCATTTCTTCAAGCCATGTTGAATACATCCAGCCAGGTGGCAGTGATTTCATCGGATACTCAACTGCAAGAGATCTTACGGTACCCATTTGATCACTGGCGCTTATTTTTGCATTCCAGTCAAAAGGAACTGGCAGAAAAAGATTTTAGCGGCCCTGTCAAAGTGCTTGGGGGAGCCGGTACAGGGAAAACAGTAGTTGCCTTGCACCGGGCGAGAAAGTTAATCAGAGATTTTATGCGGCCGGATGAGAAGCTTCTTTTTACAACTTTTAATATCAATCTGGCAAACATTATTCAGGACCTTTTAGCTACGATGTGTACCCCGGAAGAGGTACAAAGGATCAAAGTTATTCATATCGACCGGTTAGCCAAAGAGATTGTTGAAACTTGTGCAGGAGTGAAAATAAACAAGCTGATGGAGAGTGACAGGGACCGGGAAACAATCTGGCGGCAGGCGGGAAGCAGGTTAGGCATCGATTCAAGTCGGATGGAATGGATCCGGAAAGAGTATGACCGGTTTATCCAGCCCAACAGGATTGAAGAGAAGGAGGAATATTTCCGTTTGCAACGCAAAGGCGGGAAAAAGAAGATAAGCAAAAAAGAACGCGCAGAGGTATGGAAAGTGGTCGAGGCGGTCCGCGGGGAGATGGTGCAAAGAGGTTGGTACGAATACCCTGACATGATCCGTATGGCCCGAAAGTGGTTGGAGAAGAATCCGGGACAATTAAACTATCGCGCCGCCATTGTCGACGAAGCCCAGGATTTTACTGAAGAGTCATTCAAATTGTTAAGGGCCCTGGTTCCAAAGAACAGAAATGATCTTTTTATTGTCGGAGACCCCCATCAGCGCATTTATCCCCGCTTTGCCGTTCTCTCCCGCTGTGGAATCGAGGTTCGGGGCCAAAGATCCAAACGGCTGCGCATTAATTACCGCACAACCGAACAAATCCGGAAACAGGCGATCCGTATGATAAAAGGAATCGAATTCGACGATTTAAACGGAGGGAAAAATTTTGTTGACGATATATCTCTCATATCAGGGACAGAACCGGTTTGCGTGAACTTTGAAAATGTAAACCTTGAAAGGCAGTTTATTCTCAAGCAGATAAAAAAACTGTTGGAAGAAGGAATCCTGCCCCGCGAGATAGCCCTTTTTGCCAGAACCAAAAGAATGGTTGAGAAATACCAAAAGTTTCTGGGGAACAACGGAATTACAGCCTCTCTCCTAACCACAGAATCTCACTTGAAAAACAGGGGAGTAAACTGCGGGACCATGCACAGGAGTAAGGGTCTTGAATTTCGGATTGTTTTTCTTGCAGGGGTCAATGAAAAAATTATCCCGATTGATATATTTACCAAAATAGAGGATCAGGAAGAAAGAGAAGAAAAAATCAGGCAGGAACGCTCTCTGCTCTATGTTGCCAGCACCAGGGCCAGGGATAAATTGTTTATCACTTCGTATGGAAGTCCCTCTCCTTTCGTGAAAGAGTAACTTTTGTGGTGGTGCCGGCCGAATGAAAAGCGGGTGCCACCAACATTGAAGATATTTTATTGAATCTTGCAGGAGTTAATATGATCTATTGCAAGGCACTGAGGAAATAATGGTCTGTGCTTTTGCATATTATGAGTTTGTTTCTTAGTTATTTCCTGCATTTTATATCATGCGCCAGTCCTGTAAAGTTAAGGGAGATGAAAGCAGAAAGGAAGGATTTACAAATGAATGTAGTAAAAAACGGAAGATTGCAAGTACCTGGAGCGAATCTCTACTATGAGGTACGTGGCTCGGGTCCAATCCTTCTTTTGATCCATGGTGGAGATGGTGATACCGACAAGTTCCATAATCTCAGGCTGGCAGGGCTTCGTTAATAAGCAATTTGAAAGGCATTTTATCAAGATTGTTTTCTTCAGGATTCTATAGAGAATGATGAAAGGAATATAAGCGATAAATTTGGAATTGTATAATTTACGCACTAAAAATAAAAAGCATGCTTCAGCAGAAGCATAAATTTTTAAACTTATAGGGTCAACCAGAAGTTTTCTGGTAGCCTTTTTTATTGTAGAGAAAAACGTTGGATGACGGGCAACATCTGTTGATTCTTAAACATTCCTGCCTGAATCAATTGCCGGTAGATCGAACGATATCCTTGACTTCCGCAACGCTCATCCCTGAGACGGTGTCTTGATAATCGTCCGGAAACCCTTCAACCCCTATACTGACTACTTCTCCGCTCATTGACATTTTTTGCAGCTTTAGCCCTTTATCCGGCAATTTGAGCTCCACCGTTTGATTGCCTTTGATTTCAATCAGGCTTGGTGTAAATGCGGAAGTGTAGAAATGGGTGTACAGGTCAGGTTCATTTAGGAACAAAATGTACTTACGGCCTATTGCAGGATGGACCTGCAACGGATGTTTAATGGTAATTTTGCCATTAGACTTTGGATGGTTTAGCTCCATCGTTTTTGCATATCCCACTCTGATTATTTTTGAAGGCACTTTTCCTTTGAGAACCTCGTCAACTTGAAAGGTGTAAACGTTCACTTCTTCATAATTGTCTGCAGCTGGTTTGGAGGGGTCCTTCGGATTTCTGGCTCCGTTGACTGTAGATTCATGTTTTTGAAATGAGCCGGCCACAATTGCAGGGGCGGCTTGTGACATATCCTCAAGCCCATTTGCAAGGACAGGGCTTCCTGCAAAATAAAGGTCAGCCTTTTTGGAACCAGTGACATAGGTATAAGTCATCGATCCGCCAATGACGGCAAAAGCAATCAGTAAAATTGGCCACCGCAAGGATTTCAAATGAAAAACCCCCCCTGCTTAATATAAATTATTGACACCTTTAATATCATCCGGCTGGGGAGTCCAAACGTCGTTATAGATCTCACGGCCGGGGTTCATGAGCACCCAATAATTGGTATGCCCTAATCCAAGTGCATGGCCCAGCTCGTGTCCGCCAACCCCCTGGCCGCTGAACGGGTCACTGGTGGCGTAATAATATTTGTTCATTTTGGACGCCCAGGCATCAATACAACCTGTCGCCGGTGTCCAGGTTGTCGTACCATAGTAGCCCTGGGTTGAAGAATAGTAGGAATCAAGAACACCGGAAGCATTGTTATCGCCAACAAAATGTCTTTTGTTTTGTGCATTATTCCAGTTCTTTAAAGCAGCGCTGAAATTAGTTTTGTGGTTGTTTGATATGTTGCCGCCCCAACGGAATTTTACGTAGTAGTAGTGGCATTGTTTGGCGCCGGTCCAGCCATATGCATATACCTCGGCAACTACTCCAAATACCATAACGAGGGCAAAAAGAAGTGTAAACATCATTTTGCTTGGTATGCCATTCACTAATAAATCCTCCCGTACAGGTAAATTTAAATCCACAGAAGCAGCTGCTAATAAATATTTATCTATATAAATAGCATACTATTATTTTTTTATTTATTCAATCTATTTTTAAATAAAATTATATTCTAACTAATTTTTATCAGGATTACTAAATATGAACTGGTTAGCCTGGCAAAAAGGCGTATTTCTTATTTTGAAATTTAGCAAATAAAAATGTTTAAAAATTGTTTTTCCGTGATATATATTAGTAAATCCAAAATGAAGGAGGAATTCAGACATGAAATTCAACTTTTACATTCTCGGCAGTGAGCAGGAAAGGCCTTCAAGCCGCAAAACCATTTTTGTTGACGGTTCCCCCGATTCCAGCTTTAGGGAAGGAATTGACATGGAACTGAGCCACTGGATTCCCAATCAGACGCCGGAGAGGTATAAAGCGGACACATCGACAGAAATTTGCATGAAATTTATTTCGGAGGAATCGTCGGAGGATTGGGATTTGGCAATCAATAACCATCTGGACGTGGATGGCGTGCTGTCAATCTTTACCCTGGTTTACCCTGATTTTGCTTTAGCGCATCGGCAAACGATTATTGAAGCAGCGGAGATGGGTGACTTTTGGGCATGGGGGAGCGAACCGGCCCAGCGTTTGTTTCAAGGGCTTACTTTATTGATGAATGATTTAAGAAGCCAGGATACGGATATTCAAACGATCTATGAAAAATGTTTCCAAAAAGCGATGGAATTGATTGAAGGCAACACTGAAGATGAGCGTATTTTAAAAGGAATCCGGGCGCTTCAAGACTCGCTGCATAAAGTGGAATCCGGGGAGATCGAAAGAAAGGTTTATCATAATAGGTTTGTTCACTATCATATCCCTGCAAAAACGATGAGTGGACAGATGGATCAGGCTCTGAAAGTTCCGGAGTTTAACGCTGCTTTAGCGGATGATTTACTACTCTATCCGCAGGTCCGTTCCTTGAAGGACCGGGAAAAAGTACATATGGTTTCAATCGAAGGAAAAGATGGAACCTATTATGACCTCTGGTATCCGGGGTATATGTGGGCCGATACGCCGGATTCATGGAGGGCTCCCGGCTTTATTTTCAAAGGAAGCACAAATGGTTACTTTTTTGGCTATCCGCCTCTGCAAGGAGCCATTGACAAAATGAAAGCAGCGGAAAGCGCAAAGGGAACATGGACTCTCGTACAAGAGTTGTCGCCGTTTTCCAGCATTAAAGGGAGAAATTATCCAGTCGTTTTGTCTTTTATCGGTGAGGGGCATGAACCGGCGGCAAGCCATCTGAAGCCGGATGAGGTTGCTCAAGTATTAGCGGAGGCTTTTAAGGGATAGAGCAATTGGGGTGATTTCCATGATTAAAGGATTGTATGAAGCACATTTACCTGTCCGTAACATGAAAAATTCAATACAATTTTACCGGAAACTTGGCTTAGAATTAGCTTATAAAAGTGAGAGAGTTACATTTTTTTGGATTGAGAAAGGGAAGAGTTGGCTTGGTTTATGGGAATCTGATCAAGCAAACCTTCCCTATCATCCTTCCATCAGACATATCGCTTTTCATGTAGACTTAGAAGATATCAAGAAGGCGAAAGAATGGTTAACAGCAAGGGGAATAGAAGTCAGAGAAGCGTTTGGCTTTTCTCCTGAACGTCAACCTCTTGTGCTCCCCAATAATCCACAGGCTCATGCTGCTATCTATTTTCAAGACCCTGACGGAAACTCGTTAGAAT
Organism: Paenactinomyces guangxiensis; assembly: GCF_016055185.1. Taxonomy (GTDB): domain Bacteria; phylum Bacillota; class Bacilli; order Thermoactinomycetales; family Thermoactinomycetaceae; genus Paenactinomyces; species Paenactinomyces guangxiensis. The sequence continues at coordinate 51,994 of NZ_JAECVR010000016.1, read as the reverse complement.
TCATTGCGCCTCTCAGAATTGACGTAGAAGAGGAATTTGAAATGATGGAATTGAAGGGCTGGTATAAGCAAAAAGACAAATCTGATCATCCCACAGGCGATGCGGCAACTGACTAACTTGCCGGCAGAGTTCAGCGGGGGAGGATTAGAAATAGATCCTTCCCCTGATACACTTTTTCACAGATTGCATTCTCTTCTTACGTGGCCTGCTGTCTCAGTAACTTTTCATCGCTTCCTCAATTTTTTCATCTCCGGACAAGATTTCAAATGTCTTATTTTTGACGTTATCGATATCTAATGATGCCACAAGCACATGAGCAACGTCAGCACGCGGAATGTCACGGCCTTGAGGTTTTTCGAAATGGTCAACCAATTCGATTCGCCCTTTGCCGGGTTCGTGAGTCAGTCTGCCGGGGCGTACAATCGTATATGTAAGTCCGCTTTTTTTCAGATGTTCATCGGCTATTCCTTTTGCTTCAAGATAATGCTTGATTTTCCCATGGGGACGGTCGGCTCCAATTGAACTGAGCATGACAAAATGTTTTATGCCGTTTTCCTTTGCTGCGTCAACTAATCTTTTTGCTCCTTCCTGGTCCACGGAAATCGTTTTCTCCGGGCCGGTTTTGGAACCGGATCCGGCAGCAAAGATGATGGCATCCATCCCCTGTACAGCTTCGGAGAGATCCTGTTCCAGATCGGCTACAATAATCCCTGCCGCACCAAGTTCCATCATCTTTTCAGCCTGATCTGAATGACGGATCATGGCATAGGCTTCATGGCCGGTTCTTTGGCTCATAAATTCCACTATATTCCTTCCGGTATACCCATTTGCTCCTGCAATCAGTACTTTCATATAAATACATCTCCTTAGATTTTAATTATTACTAGTTAAGAGAAGGCGGCAGGCTGGCCTCTATTGTCGGGGAACCAGACCCACAAAGCGTCACAAAAAAATATTAAATCAGGTTTAGTCTGGTTAATTCCGAACGGACAACAGCTAAGAGAGATGGCCCGTTTGCTGGAACAGAAAAGCTAAAGGCGATGATAGGACATACATTTCCCCTGACAGCAAAAGGGGTTCAGGATGCTCATGCCCTCAGTGAAACCCATACGCACGGGGGAAAATTGTGCTTGAAACAGGGTGAAACATGTACCACTCAGTAATACAACTCCCGGGCGTTAAGCGGATATAGTTTGCCATGAAGAGCGAAGGATGCCCTGCCTGTTTCTTCAGATACGACAATAACAAGGGCATCACTGCGCTCGGTCAATCCCAAAGCAGCTCGATGGCGGGTTCCCAGCTTATGTTCGCTTTCGATTTTCTTGATGGAGAGAGGGAGAATATGCGCCGCTGAAACGATCAGGTCCCCACGAAGCAATAGCGCCCCATCATGCAAAGGGCTTCCGGGATAAAAGATTGATTCCAACAGCGAGCTTGTAAAAGTTGCATTCAATGGGGTTCCTTGATTTAATAAGGGTCCCAGGGGATCTTGTCTCTCAATCACGATTAATGCACCATGTTTACGATCTGACAGATGTTGGACACTTTCCGATATCTCCACATATTTGTCTGTAAAAGGAGATAAATAGCAGTACAAATAAAATGAAGATGCGATGGACTCCATTTTTGCAAACTTACCTCTGATCGCGGCAAACTCACTGAGCAGGCAGTATCCTTCATTATCCAATGCCCCCAGAAATTTTGTGATCTCTCCGGAGATAGCGGTCAACTGTTCTTTTAGTTTTAATTTCAGCGGGGAAAAGTCACAGTCATGATGTTTCATAAACCACACCTCAAGTTTAGTATGCCCATTGTTGTGGAAACCGAAAATACAAAAAATGTCCTTGGCCTGGAATGATAGAGGTTTGTGCAAGATCAACCCCCAACCGCTTGCAGGTTTTCTCATCAGGATAGCAGGGAGTTGGGGTTACTCCATTAATCAACTTCTTTAAAGGTGGAAACGTTTTTTGCAGATGTGGAGAGGATCTGTCTGCTGAAAAAGATTCCGATCAATGCAAAGATTAATAAAACCCCGAAAATGGCGTAAGCGGTTGAGGGGCCTGCATATTTTCGCAATTGCGTAAAAAAGCTGATCAAAATGACCCGTTCGGCCATACCCAAACCATTAAAGAAGCTGTTTACCCTCCCGATCAGTGAATTGGGGATCAGTTCCATCATCAGGGTGTTGCGGGCTACTTTTGATCCCGCATTTCCCCAGCCGAGGGTGAATTTAAGCACAATGAATAAAGAAACGGCGGGTATCATGGCAATCATCAGGATGCCAATGGTGTATACGGCGGTGCAGATCCACACGACCTGATACGATCCCAGCTTTTTCATCATATAGATGATGGTGAATCCGGCGAAAGCAGCCCCTATGGCATACACGGCGCTGGAAATTCCCAGCACACTTGCGTCAGCATGAAGGGTTTTAATGATATAGATCGGATCTAAGTAATTGCCCACCATCACACAGATAAAAGGCATCAGTGAGGAGGCGAGGAAAACGATAAGCAGAGGAGTTTTTTTCAAATATGAAAATCCTTCTTTCATATTGGACCAGATGGATGCTTTTCTCACCTCGGTGCCGGTCTGTAAACGATGGTAGGGAATGCTTAAAAATAATATAAAACCGATGATATAGGTGATTGCATCGATCAGAAGAATCAATGAAAAATCGATCCGGCTTACGAGAATACTGGACAATCCGGCACTGAACATCGATGCGAACTGGCTTTGGATCTCCATAGTACTGTTCACTGTTTTGTATTGGGATGGATCAAAAATTTCCTGACTAAAGGCGAACAGGGTGGGCAGATGGGTCGCGTAGTAAAGATAAGCCCCGATTTCCATTACAATTAATTGCCAGGTCGAAAAGTTTCCGGATATGTAGCCCCATGCTGCAAACGGCAATACAAAGGTTAAACCGAGGACTTGGCAAAACAGCAGAAAAGATTTTCGCGGGTAGCGGTCTATGAGTATGCCGATATACGGAGACAGAAAAAATAAGGCAATCGTAATCGTTAATATGGTATATCCGTATATTTGCTCGCCCCCGGAACGATTGATGATCAGCCAGGGAATCGCAATTCCGGTGATTCCGGTACCGATGGCAGAAATGATGTTGGCAGTGAGGATGGTCAGTAAACGTTTATCTCTTATAAGATCTGGCATTTCTGCACCTCATAAAGTCATCTTTTAGATTTATTATATATTATAGTTTATAAAGTTTAAATAGTGGGAATCTGAATCTTTGAGTATTCGTTGCAAACTAAGCAAATTGGCTGTTGCACCTTTCGATAAAAGGGAATCTTTTTTCGTATACAATTGTTCTTACTTGCCTACACTACTGAATAATGGCAGGTGGTGTGGGCTTGAAAATATTTTTGATGGTCATGGGGATTTTGACCGGACTGTTTATGATCATCTGGATCACCTCGGTCCGGGTTGAGATGATTTTTAAACGTGAAAACGGGAATGATCGCGGTGAAGTGACGATTTCCGCATGGGGTGGGCTGATTCGCTTTCGCATGAAAATCCCCCGGTTGGGGTGGGGGGGGATAAATGAGGGAGTCAAATTGGAGGGCGAAGCGGAATCTGTCGGCGTTCACAGGGAAAAAGAGGCGGATATCACGAAGAAGACTGTTGACAGGTTCAGGAGCCAGTATCAACAAGTGTTGGATCATATTGAAGATTTTCAGCGCACGGTGCGTTGGTTTCTGAGTAAAGTAACCTGTGAAAAGCTGGTATGGGTAACCACGATTGGAACCGGAGATGCGGCAGAATCGGGGATCTTGACCGGAATCGTGTGGGGCATAAAAACTACCCTCGTGGGTATGTTGAGCGGTTATACCCGATGGGATCAATCCCCCCTGTTGTATGTGGAACCCCATTTTTCCCAACCTGTATTGGAAACACATCTACATAGCATAATTCGCTTCCGGGTCGGGCATGCTATCCTTGGCATCACCCGTTTACTACTTCATTTGCGCAAAGGGAGGGAACGGAAGTGGCAGAGCACCCCATTCAGGGCTTGATGAAAACAGCAATGGAAAATATCAAAGAGATGGTGGATGTTAACACCATTATCGGGGATCCTGTTGAAACACCTGATGGGCAAGTAATTATCCCTGTTTCTAAAGTTGGATTTGGTTTTGCTGCCGGTGGTAGTGAATTTAAAAACCAGAAACATGAAGAAAGAACAAGAGATTGTCCGGACCAGGATCGCAAACAAGAGAAGGATAAAAATGGAACTCAATTTCCGTTTGGCGGAGGAAGCGGAGGCGGTGTCTCCATTACGCCGGTAGGGTTTATCGTTGTGGGAGAAAAAGGAATTCGCCTGTTGAATCTGGAAGGCTCCACCCATCTCTACGACCGTTTGATCGATCTGGCTCCCGGCTTATTAGAGCGGTTACAGAATATGGGGCGCAAGAAAAAAGGAAATCAACAGCAAAACAATGACTGCCCGCCGCCACAATATCCGGGTTATTGACAAAGTGAAAAACGGCACCGCTCATAGAAAGCAGTGTCGTTTTTTCATGAACTGCATCGTCCTGAATGGGAGTGTCTTCCCGCTCGCAATTCATAAACTCGTCCTACTTGCATATATTGGGTACAAACCCTAGAAATGAACGGGTGGGGTGGAGGTTTTGAAGAGACTATTTCGAATCATCATTTTTTGTTTTATATTTGTGCTTCTTTTTCCCGCCGGGTTAAATGATGCCCGTGCCGAACCATTGCCCCCGGATCTGGCAGAAGGGGCACAATCCGCAATCTTAATGGATGCTGTTTCCGGCAGGGTATTGTATGAGAAAGAAGCAGACAAAGAAATGTTAATCGCCAGTTTGACAAAAATTATGACTGCCATCGTGGCGATCGAGAACGGAAAGATGGATGAACTGGTAACGGTAGGACCCAATGCCGTCGGGGTGGAAGGCTCGTCTATTTATTTAAAGTTAGGTGAGCGGGTTCCGCTCAGTACCCTTTTATATGGCCTGATGCTTCGTTCCGGGAATGACGCCGCGGTGGCGATTGCGGAATACATCGGTGGATCGGTAGAGGGCTTTGCTTATATGATGAATGAAAAAGCTGAATATCTCGGCTTGCAGCATACCCATTTTGTGAATCCGCATGGACTTGATGCGAAAAATCATTACTCTTCAGCAAGGGATCTGGCGATCCTGACCGCTTATGCCATGAAAAATCCGATATTCCGGGAAATTGTGAAAACGGAAGTAAAAGTGGTGTCCTGGCCGGGGGAAAAGTGGCATCGCAAGTTTTACAACAAAAATAAGATGCTGCGGTTTTACCAGTGGGCGGACGGCGTAAAAACAGGGTATACCAAAAAAGCGAAACGCACCCTGGTCTCTTCAGCGTCCAAAGAGGGAACACAGTTGATCACAGTTACCTTAAATGATGGAGATGACTGGAGAGATTCAATGATGATGTTGGAATATGGATTTCAACACTATGACCTGGTGCCGGTTCTAAAGAAGGGGCAGGTGATTTCCAGAACGGCATATGAAAATGAAGATCACAAGCGCCTTCAAGTTGTGACCGGGTCCTCTTTCCAGTATTCACTGACAGAAGAAGAAAAAAGGGAGATCACCGTGGAGCCGGTTATCAGTTACCCTCTGAAATTGGCACAGCGGGAGCGGATGCAGGTGGGCACTGCCCGGATCTTTCTCAATAAAGAATTGATTGGGTCGATTCCCCTGATTACCAGGTACGCGAATGAGCCTTCTGTTTTATCCAGTTGGAAGCAGGTGCTCACAGTTGTGATCGGACAGGAGGGGCCACATTGATTAACTATATCTGGTTGTTTATGATCATCAGCGGAGTAATCGCGGCCGTGGTTCAGGGAAGGCTGGATTTAGTGACCACAGCGGCGTTAAACGGGGCCAAAGACGCAGTGGCTGTTTGTATGGGACTGATCAGTATTCTTGTGTTTTGGCTTGGAATGATGCGGATTGCCCAGGATGCGGGTCTGCTGGAAAAGTTGGCGCGGTTGTTAAAACCGTTTGCCAGGTTCCTTTTTCCCAATGTTCCGTATGACCATCCGGCGATGGGCTATATCCTGTCCAATATGAGCGCCAATCTGTTCGGGCTGGGGAATGCAGCAACTCCGATGGGGTTAAAAGCGATGGAAGAACTGCAAAAATTAAACCCTGATCCCAAAACAGCCTCCCCGGCGATGTGCACCTTGCTTGCATTGAACACCTCCGGGCTGACTCTGATTCCAACCACGATTATCGGGATTCGCTTAAAACACAATTCGGCCGACCCGACAGAAATCATCGGACCCACGATCCTGGCTACACTGGTTGCTACGATTATTGCAGTGATGCTTGACAGATATTACCGTAAACGGCAATTTAAAAACAGTTGATGGGAAACAAGAAGAGGTGAAAGAAAGGGGGAAAAGGAATGTATGAGGTGATCTCATTTATCTCAAAAATGATGTTGCCGGCAATTTTGGCATTTATCCCCCTTTATGCTATTTTTCGCAAGGTTCCCATCTATGAGAGCTTTATTGAAGGGGCAAAGGAAGGATTTCCTACAGCCATTTCCATTATTCCGCATTTGGTAGGTATGATGGTGGCAGTGGCAATTTTCCGTGACACAGGAGCGTTGCAGTTTTATCTTCAATTTCTGACACCTCTCATTTCCTGGCTGCATATTCCCAGCGAAGTTCTGCCGATTGGGATGTTAAGGCCGATTTCCGGTGCGGGATCTCTGGCCTTTGTAGAAAGCATTTTGCGTAACTATGGCCCGGATTCATTCCTGGGTAAATTGGCTTCCACCATCCAGGGAAGCACGGATACCACTTTATATGTGATTACCGTTTATTTTGGAGCGGTCGGCATTCGCAATTCTCTCTATGCTTTAAAAGTGGGATTGTGGGCAGATCTGGCAGGATTTCTTGCCGCGTGGCTGATCTGCTCGATGGTATTTTCGGCTTAAGGCCCGGGAAATAACTGGCCTATTTTTATTTGATCACTTGTGAAAGGAGGCGCAAATGGATAAGATGACATAGAGGTGGAAATGATGGAGCGTTTACAGAAAGTAATGGCCAGGGCAGGAGTGGCCTCCAGGCGCCAATGTGAAGAACTGATCAAAAGCGGACAAGTGAAAGTGAACGGTAAAATCACAACAGAGCTTGGCATCAAGGTGGATCCGGAGGCAGACCGGATTGAAGTCCGTGGAAAGCGAATTCAATCAGAAAGGAAACGAACTTTTCTTTTTTATAAACCAATGTTTGTGATTACAAGTATGTCAGATCCGCAGGGACGGAAAGTGGTGGCAGATTACTTTGGCAAGATCCCGGAACGGGTTTATCCGGTAGGGAGATTGGATTATGATACGGAAGGATTGCTTTTGCTTACGAATGACGGCGAGCTGGCCAACCGTTTAACTCATCCCCGTTATGAAGTGGACAAGGTGTATCTTGCCACTGTGAAAGGAAAACCAACCTGCGACAGCCTGGAACGATTGCAAAAAGGGGTGCGATTGGAAGATGGCTGGACCGCTCCAGCACGTGTCCGCCTGATTCAAGCCGGAGAGAACCGATCAAAAATCGAGCTGACGATTCATGAGGGGCGTAACCGGCAAGTGCGCCGAATGTGTGAGGCGATTGGATATCCTGTGCGGCATTTGATCCGTACGCGTCTCGCTTTTCTCACTCTCAACGGTTTAAAGAGAGGAGATTACCGTGAGCTGACCCCTGCTGAAATAAGCCGGCTCAAACAACTGCTCAGGGGATGATCTTCATATAATCTTCAAATTGCTCAGCCGGAAAGGGCTGCAACAGAAGATATAATGAAAGTGGAAACATCCATTCTGTGCGGGATGTTTGAAACGGGGGTTTACGTAACATGATTGAGAATACAAAATGTGAATGTGGACACAACAACCCTGTTGGTACCATTCTGTGCGAGTACTGTGGAAAACCACTTGATGAATCCATAAAAGATAAGCAAACGATTGAGCAGGAAATGCGTTATGAAGGAAAAGCGCGTCGTTCGCAAACGTTTGACTCAACTTTGTTTGACAGGGTGTGGAACTTTTTTTCCTCCGTGAAGGTGGCGATTGTTTTAATTCTGATTACACTGGTTGCCGCCGGAATCGGAACGATTTTTCCGCAAGAACAGTTTATCCGGTATGGTCCCCCTGAAGTTTTTTACTCGCAGGAGTACGGAGTGTGGGGAGAACTTTTTTATAAACTGGGTTTATCTGATATGTATTCGTCCTGGTGGTTCTTTTTACTGCTTGCCATGATTGGAGTTTCACTTGTCATCTGCAGCCTTGACCGGGTAATTCCCCTCTACCGGGCGCTGAAGAATCAAAAGGTAATCAAGAATACTGATTTTATCTCCCGGCAGAGAATCTCCCATCAGGAAGAAGTATTATTGGAGCATAAAGATCAGAAGCTGGATCAATTGGCCCATGCTCTGCAAAAAAAGTTTTATCACGTACGCCGGGACGGGGATGCCCTGTTGGCAGAAAAAGGGCGGATCAGCCGCTGGGGGCCGTATATTAACCACATCGGTTTAATTATTTTTTTGTTTGGGGTTATTTTACGCTATATTCCCGGCTGGTATCTGGATGAATCCATGTGGATTCGCGAGGGGGAAGTGAAACGCGTACCGGAAACGGAGTACTACGTGAAAAACGCAAGAGCCTTCGCTGAGATGTATGACCAAAAAGAGATCCCACAACAGTCCGGGGAAAATGGCCAGGTAGTAAAGAAATACCAGACGGATGCGATATTATACAAAAAAGACGGAAAAACAGGCAAACTGAAACCGGTTCACAAGCAATCCATTCTGGTTAACCATCCCCTGGAATACCAGGGATTGTCCTTGTTCCAGTCAGGTCTTAAGCCGGAAGTGGATTCAATCACCTTAAAGGTGACGGAAAAAAAGACGAAACGGGAACAGGGGAAGTTTACCGTAGACTTGTACAATATTAAGCCGGACCATGTGTATCCGGTCGGAGGCAATTTAGAAGTTCGTGTATTGGAATATTACCCCGATTTTGCTCTGGAGGATCATCGTCCGGTTACCAAGTCACAAACACCGAACAGACCGGCCTTTATCTTTGAGGTGAAACAAAAAGGGCAATCAGAAGGGGAGCGCTCCTGGGTGATCTCCGGATTGAATTTTGAAAACCCCAAAACAAATCAGTATGACATTGACCTGTCTGGTTTAAATACGGTTAACTCATCCGCGTTGATGGTACGGGTTGATAAAAGCTTACCGGTGATCTTCTTTGGCGGAATCATTTCTATGATCGGGCTTGTTATGGGTTTTTACTGGCAGCACCGGCGTGTTTGGGTGCGCTGGAAGGATGGGGTTTTATTTGTTGGTGCACATACAAATAAAAACTGGTTTAGCTTGCGCCGCGAGTTGCAACTGGCCTCCAGGCGGGCGGAACTCAAGTTGCAGCTAGTGAAGGAGTAGGGGTGAAAGTCGTATGGCTCAACTGATGGAAAATTTTCTTTATGCCACTTTTTTCCTGTATTTATTGTCAGCGATCTCTTTTGTGATCGGCATATCGAAAGATAAGGAGAAAAAAAGCGATGCACGGGAGCGCCGCTGGGGAAATATCGCCATTACATTGGCTATTACAGGTGCTGTTTTTCAAGTGATGTTTATTATCACCCGAATCATGATCGGCGGGCATTTTCCCACCAGTAACATGTTTGAGTTTATAGCTTTCCTCTGTTTTACACTTGTACTTGCATTTATTGTTATTTTCTTTATGTACCGCTCTGTGGCACTGGGAGCGTTTGTCATGTTGCTGGCCGTCATTTTACTGGGATATGCTTCTGTCTACCCCAGGGAAGTGCAGCCGCTGATTCCGGCGTTGCAGAGCCACTGGCTGTATATCCATGTGACAATGGCCGCCCTTGGGCAGGGCGCTTTTGCCGTCGGTTTTGTAGCCGGCCTGATCTACCTGGTTCAGCGGGTGGGTAAAGATAAAAAAGGAAAAAGCGCCTTTTGGCTTGAGGTGACTTTTGTGGTGATCCTCATGTTTGTCGGGTTTAGCCTGATCAGTTTTATGTTCAGTTCAATTGGTTATGAAGCGAAATTCCAACACCCGGTTGACGGGCAACCTGTGATCCAGGAATACCAATTACCTCCGATTGCCGGTCCGCATGAGGGGCAGACAATTGAGATGGACTCCTTCCTTGGGATGGATCAACCTTTATTTGAGGTGCCTTCATGGATGAAAGGTGAAAAAGCCGCCAGCAAGTTTAATTCCGTGATCTGGTCCGTTATAACCGGATTGGTCCTGTATGGAATTTATCGTTTGGTTGCCCGCAAACGCTTATCGGAAGCTTTTCATCCGCTTGTTAAAAATATCAATCCGGAATTGCTGGATGAGATTAGCTATCGTTCCATTGCCATTGGATTTCCCATCTTTACCCTGGGTGCCCTTATTTTCGCCATGATCTGGGCACATGAAGCATGGGGACGCTTCTGGGGCTGGGACCCGAAGGAAACGTGGGCTTTCATCACCTGGTTATTCTATAGTGCCTATCTCCATCTGCGCCTTTCCCGGGGTTGGCACGGGTTAAAGTCCTCCTGGTTAGCGGTGGGAGGGTTTGTCATTATCATGATTAACCTGATTGTGATTAACCTGGTCATTACCGGCTTGCATTCCTATGCGTAAGCGATAGAATGAAGAATAGCGATTGTTCCCGAGAGGTGAGAACAATGGAAAAACAACATACAATTTTAGTGGTTGATGATGAAGACCGTATCCGGCGTCTGTTAAGGATGTATCTGGAACGTGAGGGTTATGTGATCGATGAAGCAGAAGATGGGGAACAAGCTTTAGAAAAAGCGTTTGAGAAAAACTATGACCTCATCTTGCTGGATTTGATGCTGCCCGGGATGGACGGGTTGGACGTGTGTGTGGAGATTCGCAAGAAAAGGGCGACTCCGATCATCATGTTGACAGCGCGTGGTGAAGAGACAAACCGTGTTGAAGGCTTTGAAGCAGGTACAGATGATTATGTCGTCAAGCCATTCAGCCCGCGGGAGCTTGTCCATCGGGTGAAAGCAGTACTGCGCAGGGCTTCTGCTACTGCTTTTTTGTCAACTGAAATGGAAACGCACAACGTGATCGTTTTCCCGGATCTGACGATTGATCATGATGCCCATGAAGTAAAAGCAGGCGGCAAAGTCATTTCCCTGACGCCTAAAGAATATGAACTGCTGCATTATCTCGCCAAATCCCCGGACAAGGTATTTTCCCGGGAAACCCTGTTGCGGGATGTTTGGAATTACGAGTTTTTCGGTGATTTGCGTACTGTAGATACACATGTGAAACGATTGCGCGAAAAGTTAAACCGTGCCTCGGCCAAAGCGGCGGCGATGATTACCACTGTTTGGGGAGTCGGTTATAAGCTTGAGGTGCCGAAAGAGTGATCTTAAGAAGTGTTGTCGGCAAGTTGTGGCTGACCATCATTATTCTCGTCTCTTTGGTCCTGATTTTGCTCAGTTTGTTTTTGAGTGAACAGGTGGAAAAAACCTATGTGAAAGATCAAAAAGCAAGCTTAAGCCAGTTAGCTGATGAAATCCAAAAGACACTTAAAGCCCTGGGCTCCGACCAGACGCAATATCTGCATGATATGAGCAAAATCTCCGAGATGTTCAACACCTACATGGTAATTCTGGATCGGGACGGGTCAGTGCTTACCAATGTCGGTTCACCTGTTGTATCAAATGTTCCATGGAAGGATGTTCTCAGCCAGCAGGAATTAGACAAAATTCTGCGCGGGGAAAAAATGGAACCAAAGACGGAACGGGTGAGTCTCGATGATCAGACCGGCCTGTCTCTCCCTTTTTTGAAAGATGATATCCTGGTCGTCGGTGTTCCTTATTTCAATGGTGAGGATATCAAGGGAATTCTTATCCTTTATCAGACGCAGGATCAGTTGAGCGAAACAGATATTAAACGCTGGATTTTTTACTCGGCCTTAATAGGGATTGTGTTAACGACTGTTTTTGCCTTCTTTTTGTCTACCCGAATTACCCGGCCGCTGATTCAGATGAAAAAGGCAGCGGAAAAAATGGCTCGCGGGCAATTTTCCACCCGGGTTCCCGTCCGCTTCCATGAACGGGATGAGATTGCGGACCTGGCTATGACTTTTAACCGTATGGCCGGTCAACTGGAAGATTCGATCCATCAATTGTCCCAGGAAAAAGAACAATTGTTCAGTATCCTGCGCAGTATGTCTGACGGGGTATTGACCATGAATAAATTTGGCAAGGTGATTCTTACCAATCCCCCGGCAGACCGTTTTCTGGGATTGTGGAGGGAGAAGGATTCAGACAAAGAAATGAACACCCTTCCACCACCGTTGCGAAACTTTTTTAACAAAGTTGTGGAAGATGAGCAAGAACATATGGGGGATATCACTGAACAGGGAAGAACCTGGGCAGTGATTATGGCCCCGCTGTATGCCGGCGATCAAGTCCGGGGTGTGGTGGCTGTCTTGCGGGACGTAACAGAAGAACGCCGCCTTGATAAAATGCGCAAAGATTTTGTGGCCAATGTGTCACATGAGCTCCGGACTCCGCTGGCGATGTTGCAGGGATATAGTGAGGCGTTGATGGATGATATCGCGGAAACGCCGGAAGAACGGCGGGAAATTGCCCTGGTGATCAATGAGGAGTCGCAACGGATGGGGAGATTGGTGCGGGAATTGCTTGATCTGGCGAGAATGGAGGCCGGGCATATCCGGGTGGAACCCGGTCAACTGTCGATTTACGAGTTTATTCAGCGTGTGATAAGAAAATTTCAAGCATTGGCACGGGATCAACAAATCAGGTTATCGGCCGATCTCGCTGACGGTCTTCCTGATGTCTGCTGGGACGGAGATAAAATCGAGCAAGTATTGACGAACTTAATCGACAATGCGATCCGGCATACTCCGCCTGAAGGTTTTGTGCGGGTCCGCGTCTATGAAGAGAAAGAGAGAATCTTTCTTGAAGTAGAGGATACCGGTTCAGGAATCCCGGAGGAAGATCTGCCGTTTGTCTTTGAACGCTTTTATAAAGCGGATAAAGCACGGACCAGAGGCCAGTCGGGCGGGACAGGGTTAGGACTGTCAATTGTCAAACACCTGGTTTCAGCTCATGGCGGAGAAGTTTCTGTGAAAAGCTCCCTGGGTGAGGGAACGGTTTTTATCATTCAGCTTCCGATCCGGGTGAAAGAAGAGGGAAAAGATTTGTAAATAAGCCAACAGCCGATTTCAACCCCTGTGGTTGTAAGGAGGCTGTTTTTTTGGATATAATAACATCAAATACCTTGCAATATTAAGTAATTTGCATTATTATGTTTTTAGAGGGAGGGTTTTTATTGGAACTGGACCGTGAGCTTTTAAAAGGGCATATTGACACTATTATTCTCGCTCTTTTAAGTGAAAAGAATTCGTATGGATATGAGCTGGCCAAACGGGTCCGCGAACGCAGCCGCAATTTGTTTGAGCTGAAGGAAGGGACCATGTACGTGGCTTTAAAGCGGCTGGAGAAAAAAGGATTTGTTGAATCATACTGGGGAACCGATGACGAAAGCGAAGGCGGAAGAAGAAAATATTATCGCATCCTTCCCCCTGGTATGGAACAATACCGTATCAAGAAAAAAGAGTGGGAAACGATCAGTACCATTATGAAATGCTTTTTTGAAGGAGTGACTCCGGAGTGAAACAGATTAATACATACATTGACTCGGTATATCAAGGAATGGATCACTCAACAGAGATTGCAGAATTAAAAGAAGAAATGAAGCGGCATTTGCTGGAAGCGGTGGAAGAGTTAAAGGCAGAAGGGAAATCAGAAGAGGAAAGTGTTTATATCGCAATCAGACGGTTTGGTGATACTCGCCATTTAAACAAGGATCTCCAGGAGGTATTTGAGGTGCAAAAAAAGTTTGCGAAATGGATTTTTCGAGTTGCCATGCTGGCGGTGACGGTCTGGTTTCTTGTAACGGCGGCGTATTTTATTTTATCCACTTACAACACAAACATCAGAGAACAAGCTATGAATGACCGGCAGTTAATGGAACGCATCCATAAAGAATTAGTGCAAACATCCACAATTACGCCCCGGATAAAAAAGGAACTGCAACAACTTGTAAATGAAAATAAAAAGAGAATCCATCATGCAGCCATTTTTAAAACCAAAGATTTTGAAGCAAATACCCATCCGGTGAAGGAAGCCCGGTACATATATCCTGAAAATGCGAAAGATTTCCCAAACGGAGCGGGGCATTTGATGATGGATCATCCCATCCATGGCTTTAACGGGAAAGGTGAACTGTTAGACAAGCATGGAAATCCAATTGATAATTTATGGATTGTGGAGATCGTAGAATATCCATACAGGGACTTAAGCAAATATATTGCCCCGCTTGTCCCGGTCGGGTTTGGAAGTTTCCTCGTCTACTGGGTTCTGTTTGCAATCTGGGCGATCATCTCGGCCTACCATCGCAAACAGCTGACATCTGCCTGGATTTTCGCTTTCTGTCTGTTTCATGTGTTTGCCTACATTTTTTACCGGTCGATGCTGAAAAAGAAGATACTGTCCCCCTTAACCGCTGACAATAGGGCTTAAGAGTTGCCGCACAATTCTGTGAAGAACAACCCGCTCCCGAATGTTGGAAGCGGGTTTCGTAATGAGGAATCAAAAAAGTCTTCTGTAGGATTGCCCCATTTTTCCCCGGAAACAGTCAATTCTATGATTTCTGAGCTTTCTTCGGCACCAACGGTCTCATAATGATCTGGTTGTAGATAACCCCTTTTGGTGCTGAAACACAGGTCCAGACCGTCTCCGCTACCTGCTCTGCTTCCATGGCGTAATCTTTAGGGTTGTGGAACTCGGTTTTGATGGAACCGGGGCAAAGGGTGGTTACTTTGACATGATGAGGTTTCAACTCAAGGGTTAAAGCATCGGACAGGGCCATTAAGCCAAATTTGGAAGCACAATAACCGGAGCCATTTGCAAATGCTTCCGTTCCGGCCACGCTGGAGATGTTTACAATGTGGCCTTCGGTTTGTTTCAGATAAGGAATGGCATATTTGCAAGTAAGAAAAGCTCCCTTAAGATTTACGTCCATCATTTCATCCCATTCCTCTTCGGTCAAATCCTGGACCTGGGCGAAGTGGGCGAGACCGGCGTTGTTAATGAGCAGATCAAGTCGACCGCATTGTTCAACAGTAAATTCAATCATCGCTTTGACCTGGGCGCTTTTTGTTACATCACAGGTAAACGGAATAATCTGATTGGGTGCTTCCTGAGCCAGAGCTTCCAGTTTGTCCGTACTTCGGGCACCGGCAACAACCCGGGCGCCGCCTGCTGCCAGGCGGCGGGCAATGGCCTGCCCCAGACCTTTACTGGCACCGGTAACAATGGCTGTTTTTCCTTCTAGTGAGGGCATCAGGACTCCTCCTTGTGGTTACTATAGTGAAAAGCAAACGTAAGCAGGGGTGCTCCTTTCCCCTGCTTATCTCTATTGAGAATTACATCGCCATATTGTTTAGTTTTAAGTGTTTTCGCACTCCATGCCAATATTATACTGTTGCTCCGGGTATCCCGGCAAGAGAACCAGACAACGCCCGCTTTCATCTGTGCTAATAAATTTATAAATCGATTTCGATCACAGATTGAATTTCATCCATTTGTTTTAATGTTTCAATGACATCCGGGTCGACAGATTTATCGATGCGCAGGATCATGATCGCCTGTCCGCCAATGGTTTGCCGCCCCACCTGCATGGTCGCGATATTCACACCCCGGTTGCCCAGGACGGTTCCAACCCGTCCGATGGCGCCCGGTTGATCCCGGTGTTGAATAAATAATAAGTGTCCTTCAGGAGTTACATCGACAGGGTAATCATCAATCTTGGTAATGCGGGGACCGAACCCGTTGAGCAAAGTCCCGGTGGCACTGCGCGTTTCCCGGCTGGTTTGCACTTCCACTTTGACCAGTTGTGTAAAACCGTGACTGCTGGATGTTTTCTGCTCAACCACCCGTACCCCGCGTTGTTTGGCAAGGTGTGGAGCATTTACATCATTGACATCCGCCAGGTGATGAGAAAGAGTTCCTTTTAAGATTGTACGGGTAAGTGGTGCCACATCCAGTTCCGCAATTTCTCCCGCATAAGTAACGGTGATTTGTTGCGGAGCCCCTTTGCCAGCTTGTGCGACAAATTGTCCCAGTTTTTCGGCCAACACTTGATAGGGTTGTAATTTTTGTTGTAATTCTGCCGGAATGGAAGGCAGATTAACTGCATTTTTAAATGGTTCTCCCCGCAAGATGTGCAGCACTTCTTCGGAAACGTCAATCGCTACATTTTCCTGGGCTTCGATGGTAGAAGCGCCCAAGTGGGGAGTAGCGATCACTTGCGGCAGGGAGAAGAGAGGATGGTTGCCCGGGGGTTCCGTTTCAAAAACATCCAGGGCGGCTCCGGCTACCTTTCCTGATTGGATGGCTTCATACAGAGCCTCTTCGTCGATGATCCCCCCGCGGGCACAATTGAGGATGCGCACCCCGTCTTTCATCAGTGAAAATGTCTCCCGGTGGATCAGATGGCGGGTTTCCTTGGTCAACGGGGTATGCACGGAGATATAATCTCCCGCAGCGATGGCTTCCTCTAACGAGGCTTTCCTTACTCCCAGTTTTTCGGCGCGCTCATCCGACAAATAAGGGTCATAGGCCACCACTTGCATGCGGAATGCCTTTGCCCGTTTGGCCAGTTCCGCACCGATCCGTCCCAGCCCGATAATGCTGAGCGTCTTTTTATTCAATTCCACCCCGACAAAATCTTTTCTCCTCCACTTTCCCGCAATCACAGAGCAATAGGCCTGAGGAATGTTGCGTGATAGCGAGATTAACATGGCAAAGGTGTGTTCAGCCGTGGAGATAGTGTTTCCATCAGGTGCATTTACTACGATGATTCCCTTATTGGTAGCTGCAGCGATGTCGATATTATCAACACCGACTCCGGCACGGGCGATTACTTTCAGCCGGTGAGCTTTCTCGATCACTTCCGAAGTAACCTGGGTTTGGCTGCGAACCATAAGCGCATCCGCAGACTCGATCTCCAGGAGGAGTTCATCAGGAGTGAGCCCTGTTTTTCTCACAACTTCTACATCTTCAGCTTGCAACAGTTTTTCAATTCCCTGGTCACTGAGTGGGTCAGTAATGAGAACTTTATACA
Source organism: Paenactinomyces guangxiensis (assembly GCF_016055185.1). Taxonomy (GTDB): domain Bacteria; phylum Bacillota; class Bacilli; order Thermoactinomycetales; family Thermoactinomycetaceae; genus Paenactinomyces; species Paenactinomyces guangxiensis. The sequence continues at coordinate 34,762 of NZ_JAECVR010000016.1, read as the reverse complement.
TGAGTCAAATATACCTCCTGTGCCGCTTTTACTCCGGCTCCCAGTTCAACGGGAACCCCGGTTTGATGAAGTGCCAGTTCCAGAGCCGACAGGGTTGTAAAAATATCCAAAGCATCACAATAACCCATGTGGCCGATGCGGAAGATCTTCCCTTTCAGGTGTTGTTGGCCTCCCGCTACAACTACCTGAAGTTGGCGAAGGGCCTTGCGCAGCTCTTCTGATTCCCATTTACCCGCTCCTCCATGAATGGATGTAACGGTTGGTGAAGCATCTTGATCCCGGGCCATCAGTTCTAACCCAAGGGCCCGGATACCGGCACGGGTCATCTCTTTTAAGAGCTCATGCCGTTTGATCACATTTTCTAACCCTTCCTCATCCAACATGTTCAACGCTTCTTTCAAGCCGAACAGCAAGGAGACGGCCGGAGTGAAGGGAGTGGTCCCTTTTTCAAGATTTTTGCGGTATGCGGGCAAATCCAGATAAAATCGCGGCCCGGGGTTCTTTTCAATCGTTGTCCAGGCGCGTTCGCTTACGGCGGCAAAAGCAAGCCCCGGGGGGAGCATAAGCGCTTTTTGTGAACCTGTCACCATAAGATCAATTCCCCATTCATCCATACGGCTGGGCACTGCTCCCAGGCAGCTGACCGCGTCAACAATCACCAGAGCATCGGAATGCTCACGGACAACCCGTGACAGTTCGCCGATAGGGTTTAACACGCCGGTAGATGTTTCACAATAGGTAAAAAAGACCGCCCTGGCGTGGGGATGTTCCTCGATGAAAGATTTTAAAAGTTCCGGATCGCATGCCTGTCCCCAGGGAATATCCAACCGATGGCAAATGTATCCGTATTTTTCTACGATTTTGGCAAAGCGGTCTCCAAATGCTCCCGTAACAACGACAATCGCTTCCTCGCCGGGGGCGACTGTATTGACAACTGCGGCTTCTAAGGCTGAAGTCCCACTGCTGCTCAACAGGAGCGGATGTTGCTCAGTGCCAAAGATTTTTTTGAGGCGTTCGCTGCACTCGGTAATCAGCCGGGAGGCCTCACCGCTGCGATGCCCGATCATCGGGTGTGCCATCGCTTGTTGAATTCGTGGAGGGATTGGAGTTGGCCCGGGAATTCGTAAATGAAATTTTTCAGCAAAAGACATGGTGAAATACCTCCTCATCTCAAATAAAAAACCTTTCCTCCACACACCAGCCATCCGGCAGGTGAGGGACGAAAGGTTTCGTGGTGCCACCCTCATTCGTTACTGGCTCACGCCAATAACCTCGACGGGTCCAAATCTACAGACCCTGGATAACGGCTCTACCGTACTTGCCTACTCGCTTCCAAAGCTTTCAGCCAGTCACTCCGGAGTGCTCCACATCGGTCAAACTGCCGATTCTCAGCAACTATCGGCTCTCTGTGAGTTCAACATCTGATGTTTGGCTCCATCATCGTTTTATACTTAAAATTTGCTAATTACTCTAACATGGAACGATTCATGTGTCAACATGAAAAATGTTCGGAAATTGCTCTTGCGTGAAGGAAATGAGGTTATGTTAACATAGGATTGGCGACAATTGATATTGATCTTTTGGAGGGAGGGGGATCATCTGGAAATTTCTCCTGTTCATCTGTTGCTGGCCGGTTTAAATGAAGATCAACAAAGAGCGGTAACTGCCCCGGAACAACCTACTGTTGTTTTTGCCGGACCGGGCAGCGGCAAAACGACTGTGTTAACCCGGCGGGTTCTCTATTTGCTGAACCGGGGAACCCCGGCTCATCAGCTGATGGTTGTTACGTTTACCCGGGCGGCCGCCAAAGAGATGAAAGAGCGCCTTGCTCAGATTTTGCCTGACAAAGTACATAAATTGGCGATAGGTACCTTTCACTCCCTTTTTTTAATGATGCTCAGGGATGCGGGAGAACAGGTTTACCCTCTCCTTTCGGGAGTGCAGCAAACCCGGTGGATGCGCCAGTTCCTTGAGGAAAGGGGACAGCCGGTGGATGATGAGACAGTATCTACTTTTCTTAATCAAATTAGCCTTTGTAAGGGAAATATTATCCTCCCCGACCGGATGAAGGTACAAAAGGAGAAAAATATCCTGTTTCGGGATCTCTATATGGCATACGAAGAGAAGAAAAGGGCGGCTGGATTATGGGACTATGATGATATTCTGTTAGCATTCTACCACAAGTGCCAGCATTCAAGGACTCTGTCAGAATGGCAAGAGCGTTTTCAGCATTTACTGGTAGACGAATTTCAGGATATCAATTTCATTCAATACCACATTTTGCTAAAATTGACGCAAAGGCACCGCAGATTGTTCGCAGTGGGCGACGACGACCAGTCTATCTACGGCTTTCGCGGAAGTGATCCTTCTTTTATGTTGCAGCTGAAACAAGATTTCCCGGAGCTCAGGCAAATTGTGCTCTCGGTCAATTACCGCTCGACTGATGAGATTATCCGTCTGGCGGATCAGCTGATACAACATAATCGGATGCGTCAGTCTAAACCGCGGGCTGGAACGGGTACACGGGGGCTGCCTGTCCAATGGATGGATCCGGAAAATGAGGAGCAGGAGGCGGAACAGATCCTGGCCCGCCTCCGGGATGGGATGGAAACAGCTGTTTTGTACCGCACTTCTACCCAGGCAAGAGCGCTTATTGACGCATTGGTTCGGAAAGATATTCCCTTTTCCGTTTCTACAGGAGATCTTTCTTTCTATCGCCGCTGGCAGGTGCAGGATATACTCGCCTATATTCAATTGGCATTCAATCCAAACGACCTGGACGCGTTGATCCGTATTATCAACAAGCCAAAGCGCTATTTGTTTGGTGAGGGATGGGTTGAAGCCGGCTGGGCTCTGGCCCGTAAATCGGGGAGGACGGTATTGGAAGTACTGCCGGAGTTGCCATGTCTGGAAACGTATCAAATCCACTATTTAAACGAATTGCGAGAGATGGTTCCAACGATCCGTCGATTTAGTGCCGTCCGGGCTGTCCGCTACATCTGTGAGATGATTGGATATAGCCGGTATCTTGAGAAGTATGCGGAAGAGACAGGGAATGACCGTGACCTGGTATCTGAGCCTGTGGATGAACTCCTTCTGGCGGCAGAACACTGTTCAGACGGACAAGCATTGCTCATGCACGCGGAAAAGGTAAATCAAATGGTGAAAAATAATGAGCAATCACCTCAAGTGAAGCTGATGACATTACATAAAGCAAAAGGGCTTGAATTTGACCGTGTCTTTTTGATTGGCCTTCATGCGATGGTGCTTCCTCACAGGCGCAGCTTACAAGTGCCTGAAAGCCGAAAAAGAGCTGCCTGGGAGGAAGAAAGAAGATTGCTCTATGTAGGAATTACCCGTGCGAAAAGTGAACTTTACCTGTCAATCAGTAAAGAGAGGCAGGGAAAACGAGTGGGGATCTCCCCTTTTGCCCGGGAAATCGGGTACGGCGGAGCTGTCGATTCATTCTGTCAACAGATTCAAAGCGTGAATGAAATATCGGAGTTAAGAAAGTCAACGCCCAAAAAAACGTTAACCTCTCAGCCCCAGATGCGCTTTGCCAAAGAGGAAGTTTCTCCGGGAATGCATTTGATTCATAATAGGTTTGGCAAAGGGGCCGTTATCCGGATTACTTCAATCGAAGGAGTAGCACCGGGACGTAAAGTTCTGGTCCGGTTTCATGATCATACGCTGACGCTGCATTATGAGTTATCCCGGCAATTGGGTCTCATAAGCAAAGAATAGGAATGCTGAAACCGGGTTGGACAGCAAACGGATAAAGATAAAAACCCTGCCGATTGAGCAGGGTTTCACTCTGATATTCACTTATTCTCCTGGTAACGTGTCAGGCACTCATCATATAACTTTTCGGCAAACTCTGCATCTTTCCAGCCTTCGATCCTGGTTTCTTTGTTTTCAAGATCCTTGTACACCTGAAAGAAGTGTTCAATTTCTTTCAGGATGTGTGGAGCGACATCATCAAGGGATTTCACTTCGTTAAAACGCGGGTCGTCAACCGGGACGGCCAGCAGTTTTTCATCTTTTCCCTTGTCATCAGACATAAGGAGTACACCAATCACACGACTGCTGATCACACAACCGGGGAAGGTGGGGAAAGTGGTTAAAACGAGAATATCCAGGGGATCTCCGTCTTCAGCCAGGGTTCCTTCCAGGTAGCCGTATTCGGTTGGATAGTGCATCGGGGAATAAAGTACACGGTCCAAGCGGAATGCACCATTTTCCTTATCATATTCGTATTTGTTTTGACTGCCTGTCGGAATCTCGATAAAAGCATCAACAATGAGCTCTTTGGACATGTTTGCTCCTCCTTCAATCCTATGTAAGGGACGGTTCGGCCAAAAAACTATTCGGCCGAAACATCTACATTCACATTGTAGTCAGTTTCTCCGCTCCGCGCAAATAAAAAGTAGAATATGTTAGACTGAAAGAAAAAATGAAGGAGTTACAACATTGGCTGAAAACCAAAAAAAATACCATATCTGTGCTGAAGAGTTTGCCTGTAAGTACAAGAACAGAGACTTTGACCCCGCTGAAGTCCAGGTGATTGATGTCCGGGAACCGGAAGAATGGGAGATTTATCACTTATCCGGGAGCAAACTGATCCCTTTAAACACGCTTCCTGAACGGCTAAGCGAAATTGATCAACAGAAAAAAACCTATCTGCTTTGCGCTCACGGGATCCGCAGCCTCCATGCTGCCAACTATTTATTGCACAATGGTTTCACGGATGTTGTCAACGTAGACGGAGGGATCGCCGAGATCAGCCTGTATTTGGATCAACGGGAGTCAGAGTGAGTGAATCAATTCTTGCCCGGTACCCATTCTTCTTTAGATGCTGCTTTCACGAAAAAAGCTACTCAGACCAATGAGCTGAGCAGCTTTTTTTGACATATGATTACTCTTCCACTTTAATGGAGTCAGTGGGGCAACCTTCTTGTGCATCGCGAACGTCGTCCCATAAATCCTCCGGAACATCGGCCGTTCCGGTATTATCATCAAGGATTACATATGCGATTCCATCTTCATCATAGTCATAAACGTCAGGAGCTGTTGCTCCACATGCTCCACAGGCGATACAGGTGTCTTTATCTACCCAAGTGCGCATTAGTACCAAATCTCCTCCCATGTTTAATCCCTAGAGAGCTAAGTCCACTTCCAAAACTCATTGTAGAACGAAATGTATAGAAATGCAAGGAGCAAAGACGGCTGTGAATATAAAGGAGAAGGTTACCGATGAATGAACCAAAGAAAGATACGGCTCCCCCACTATCTATTACAGAAAAACAGGTATTAGTCAGCTTTTATCTTACCCAATTAGGTCTCCTGGTAATCGCTCTGCCGCTGTTGTGGTGGCAGGGGAACCTAAACTGGGGATACTTTGGTCTGGGTAACATACATATGTGGATATGGGGAGGAATTACGGGTCTGGCTATTGTAGCGGCTGATCTCCTTCTGGCCCGGATTGTGCCTGAGCGGTGGTTTGATGACGGGGGAATAAATCGTCTCTTATTTAAACATCGTTCCTTTATTCATATTTTTTTCATATCGCTGATTGCTGCACTGGTTGAGGAGATGTTTTTTCGCGGGGTGGTACAACACTGGCTGGGGATCTGGTGGGCCAGTTTGTTATTTGTACTTGTACACACCAGATATTTACGCCAATGGCTGCTCGTATTGATGGTCGGTGTGATCAGCCTGGTATTTGGCTGGCTCGTTCAGTGGTCGGGTACACTGGCTCCTGCGATTGTCGCACACTGGCTGGTTGATTTTTTGCTGGGATTGTACTTCCGCTATTTGACTGATGGATGAAAGGTGGGCAGAGGATGAAAAGTTCACCATGGGGTGGTCTCCTTTTGGCGTTCCTTTTTGCGTCTGCTGCGATTCTGTGGTTTCCGGAAACCTACTTTTTGCAGTTTCACCATCAGATTTGGGCATATCTCAATATTGATTACCTGCTGTCACTCAGTTTTCTTTTTCTCGCAATGTCAGTTTCTGCCCACTGGATCAGAAAAATCGTTTCTTTACTCTGTGAAATACCGGTCACCTGGAAAGAAAAGAAAAAGCGCATTCTGGGCGTTTGGGCCGGGGCTTTTGTCCTGGTGATTACTTATTGTATGATTTTTTTGACGGTTCACGCAGCCATAGTTTTTTTGCTGTTGGCCATGAGAGAGAGCCGAAAATGGAGAAAAAAACAAAAGAAAGCGGCTGATTTCCCTTCATCAACGGTTTAAAACTGTAAAGAGTTACTTTGTTGAATTACATACAACGGTTAGCAATCTTTTTGTATTTCCTTTCATCTCCTATTCATGTATCATAAGGGTAGAAAGAAAAATGGAGACTGTACGACGTAACGCAAATATCTTGCGTCACATACAATGATATGGGAGGTCTCCAGCGAGGGAGGGTAAGCCATGCGTGTCGAGCGTCTAGGGGGAGATAAAATCCGCTTCTTTTTAACCTTAGACGATCTGGTTGATCGCGGGATTGAGAAGGATGATATGTGGCGTGATATCCCCAAAGTTCATGAGTTATTCAATGATATGATGGAACATGCATATCAGGAACTGGGATTTGAAGTTGTGGGACCCGTCGCGGTCGAAGTGTTTGCGCTACCTGCACAAGGGATGGTTGTCGTAGTCACCCGTGGTCGGGTTCCAAAGGTGGAGCATGATGACCTTGAACCAGAAGAAGATGTCTACGAGTTGGAAGTCACTATGGAAGAAACGGACGACATTATCTTCCGTTTTAACGACTTGGAAGATCTGATTCAGGCCGCGATGCGCATGACATCTTTCATAAAACAAGGTGGGCGGGTTTACGCTTACCGAAATGGTTACTATCTGGTGTTTGGTGAAGATCTGAAAACAGATCACCTGGAAACTTTAATTGCCATCTTATCTGAGTACGGAGAAGCTTCCACAACGACGGAACCTTTTTTGAAAGAATACGGAAAGACCATTTTCTCCATAAACGCGATAAACCAAATAGTGAAATATTTTGGATGAAATAAAACGCGCCTTCAAGTGGCGCGTGTTTTAATGTTCCCTGCTATCTCTCAAGGACCAGCTGATAATATTCATGGGTTCTCAATCGATCCAATTTTCCCTGTAAAACACCGGGGAACACTTTTTCCACGGACAGATGCTGGCTTCGATGCTGTTTTAATGCATCTGCAATTTTTCCACGATAGGGAGTCACATCTATTTTCAAGGAAACCGACCGGTCGGGAACGGCCGAAACGGAACGGCCCAAAAAATGAACGATTGATTCTGGTATAACTATATAGTAAAGTTTGGTAGGGAATGAGGTTTTTCTCACCGCTTCAAGAGTTGCTTGTTGGATAACTTTGTGGTCTTTGTGGCCTGAAATACCTGATGGCGGGAAGGTGATAATGAGATCGGGATTCTCACGCACCAATACATGCTGGATATCTTGCACCAGTACCAGAAATGGCTGGTGATCTAAACGTCCGTCTCCGTAATCCCGAATAATCAGTTGATCAATTCCCAGGATACGGGCAGCTCTTTGTAATTCCTCCCGGCGGGTGTTTCCTAACTCGTGGGGAGCACAAACCGGAGGGTTTCCCGTTTTACTCGCTTCTCCGTGCGTGGCGCAATATAAAATTTGACGAGTGAATCCTGTACCGGCGAAATGGGCGATTGTTCCTCCGCAGGTAAAGGTTTCATCATCAGGGTGAGCAAATATGTACATGATTTTGCTAACCATAAGTGGTGAGTCCTTTCTGTGTGTAGGATACAAGCTTATTATACTACGGTTTCCGTCGTTTAAAAAAAGATTGGCCAAAATAGGTTCTCTAAATCAGGTTTAATATTGTATACTGAAATGTGTTTTTAGGGATTAATAACTATTTTTACTAGGAATATTTTTTGAGGTGGTCAGGATGGAACAACAATCAGTTGCAACGGGTCATCAACCGGAAGAGCAGGAAAATTTGGATGTCCTGGTTTCAACTCAAACTGTGATTAAAAAAGCATTGGATAAGCTGGGCTATCCGGACCCGGTTTATAATTTATTAAAAGAACCGCTTCGCGTTTTAACTGTTCGGATCCCTGTTCGCATGGATGATGGAACAGTAAAAGTTTTTACCGGCTACCGGGCCCAGCACAACGATGCAGTGGGTCCTACCAAAGGTGGAGTGCGCTTCCATCCGGATGTCACAGAATCGGAAGTGAAAGCGCTGTCAATTTGGATGAGTTTGAAAGCAGGTATTGTTGATCTTCCCTATGGAGGAGGGAAAGGGGGGATCGTCTGTGATCCGCGCAATATGTCCTTCCGTGAATTGGAACGCCTGTCTCGTGGCTATGTAAGAGCGATCAGCCAGGTGGTTGGTCCAACCAAGGATATACCGGCCCCTGATGTCTTTACCAATTCGCAGATCATGGCCTGGATGATGGACGAATACAGCCGGATCCGCGAATTTGATTCCCCAGGGTTCATTACGGGTAAACCACTTGTACTCGGCGGTTCCCGCGGCCGCGAAACGGCGACTGCCAAAGGAGTGACCCTGATGATCCGTGAAGCTGCCAAGAAAAAGGGGTTAAGCATGGAAGGGGCACGGGTGGTCATTCAAGGATTTGGGAATGCCGGAAGCTTTTTGGCCAAATTCATGCATGACAGCGGTGCCAAAGTGATCGGAATCTCTGATGCCTATGGAGCCCTGCATGATCCGGATGGTCTGGATATTGATTATTTGCTTGACCGGCGTGATTCTTTTGGTACGGTAACCAAGCTGTTTAAAGATACGATTACCAACCAGGAGCTGTTGGAGCTGGAGTGCGATATTTTGGTACCCGCTGCTGTTGAAAACCAGATCACTGCCAAAAACGCCCATCGTATTCGTGCAGATATTGTTGTGGAAGCTGCCAATGGTCCAACCACCCTGGAAGCGACACGTATTCTGGATGAACGCGGTATTTTGCTGGTACCGGATGTTTTGGCCAGCGCCGGAGGAGTAACCGTTTCTTATTTTGAATGGGTGCAAAACAACCAGGGTTATTACTGGTCTGAAGATGAAGTGGAACAAAAGCTTGAAGATATCATGGTACGTGCATTCGAGAATGTATACCGGACCTCGCAAAACCGCCGGGTTGATATGCGTCTTGCTGCCTACATGGTTGGGGTAAGAAAAATGGCTGAAGCATCACGCTTCCGCGGTTGGGTATAGTATAATAAAGATGATTTATATAAAAAAACACCCCCACCCCAGGGTGTTTTTCTTTTGCAACGGGAGGTGTGACAGCCGTGAAAGATGTCATTATTATCGGAGCCGGGCCATGCGGGATTTCCGCAGCGATCGAGCTGAAGAAGCAAGGGTTTCAACCGCTGATTATTGAAAAAGGGTGCCTGGTTCATTCCATTTACCATTATCCTTTGTCCATGCAATTTTTCAGCACACCGGATAAACTGGAAATCGGGGGTGTTCCGTTTATCTCCATTAATGAAAAACCAACAAGGCATGAGGCTTTAAAATATTTTCGCACAGTTGTTCGGATTCATGAACTGGATATTCATACTTATGAAGAAGTTACCCGGGTGGATCGTTTGACTGAAGGATTTCAGGTAATCACTGAGGGCCGTGAAGGGCAAAAGTCTTATCAGACGCGTTATCTTATTCTGGCAACAGGCTATTATGATACCCCGAATCTGATAAACATTCAGGGAGAAGACCTTCCGCATGTACACCACTATTTCCACGACAGCCATCCTTTTGCGGACCAGGAAGTGGTTGTGATTGGGGGACGAAACTCAGCGATAGATACAGCCCTCGAGTTGCAGCAGGCAGGGGCCAGGGTAACGATGGTTTATCGCAAAACAGCTTTTCATTCCAGTGTAAAAGCATGGGTGAGACCGTTGATTGAGAGTGCTATTGAAAAAGGGCGAATCGGCATGCACTGGGGAAGTGAGGTTCGTGAAATCAAACGAAGGAGTGTGGTTATTGAGAAAGAGGGGGAAATCTTAGAGATCCCTGCGGACACCGTGTTTGCCATGACGGGCTATCGTCCCAACCTCCAGTTTATTGAACAGTTGGGCGGAGAAATCAATCCGCAAACAGGCGCCCCGGTCTGTTCAGAGGCGATGGAAACAACTGTGTCTGGTTTATACCTTGCCGGTGTGATTGCTACTGGCCATGATTCAACTAAAATCTTTATCGAAAACGGCCGCTTCCATGGACATCTCATTGCCAATGACCTTAAACAAAAAGAGAAATGCAAAGTTTGAACGCAATTCCGCTTGTACAAACGAAGCCTTTCGGCATATTGACATTAGTGATATCACGGGTGTCTTTTTTTATAGTTAGTGATCTAAAGCATTAAAATTTTTGTTTTCTGCTTCTGCTCTTTTAAACAGGAATTACCGTGTTCAATGATGTAGATAAATGATTAGAAAGGGTTTGTCGCAGACATTGACTTTAGTCAAGGAGGATGCAACAACCTCAAAAACAGATAGAAGCAAGGTGAATGAAGATGGAATTATGTGACATTTTAAAAGCGGATTCCATATTTTTGGATGTGAATGTAAGAACACGTACAGAAGTGTTTGATTATTTTTCACGAATTTTATTGGATTTGCAATTCATTGATCATGAAAAAGAATTCAGGGACGGCTTGCTCGCCAGGGAGGAACAAATTTCCACGGCGATTGGCTACAAAATTGCCGTTCCCCATATCCAGGCAGCCTGTATTCGTGCTCCCGTCATTTGTTTTTTGCGAAATGAAAAAGGGATTTTATGGGAAGATCGGGAGAATAGTTTCGTAAAAATGGTTTTTCTCATTGCCGTTCCACAGGAAATGGAAGGAGAACATCTCAATCTTTTAGCTCATTTGTCACGAAAGCTGATGCATCAACGGATACGTAAAGCGTTAATGAATATGCATGCAAAAGAAGAGATATTTCAAATCCTGGGATCATAACCGCCATGGGATAGACTATCTGTTTACGGGTTCCCGTCATATATTCGTCTACAGGCCGCCTCTAATCTCGGGGACTCATTTTTATATTTGAAAATAAGATTGTAACTGTCTGGGGTCACAGCTCTTCTGTAAAGCCAGCATCAACTTGATACGCGCTTTTTGACCGTTAATTCCGTTGGAAAAAATCAGGCCCATCTCTTTTAATTGCTTTCCTCCGCCTTCATACTCATAAGTATCCTGGACCACCCCGTTATAACAGCGGGAGACAAGTACGATCGGTATTTGCCGGTCCAGTGCTTTCTGTATTCCCGGTAACATTGCGGGAGGGAGATTACCTTGGCCGAAGGCCTCGATCACCAGACCGTCAACCTTTTTTTCAATGGTCCATTCGATCAGGGAGCTATCCATGCCGGCTGCTGCTTTGATCAACACTACCTGGTGCACGGGGGAATGTAGGGGAAGCAATTTCTCTCGATGTAAGGTGCGGTGAAAGATGATCTCTTTTTTGGTAATTAAGCCAATAGGCCCCAGTGCGGGGGATTGAAAGGTGGCTACATTGCTTGTATGTGTCTTTGTCACTGTTTTTGCCGGGTGAATTTCATCATTAAAGACAACAAGGGTCCCGAAATCAGCCGCTCTTTCATCACCGGCTACCCGTACAGCGTTCACCAGATTATAAGGACCATCCGCTCCCAATTCGTTTAAGCTGCGCATTGCTCCTGTAACAACTACCGGTTTTTTACTGTTTATGACCAGATCGAGGAAATAGGCTGTTTCTTCTAATGTATCCGTCCCGTGGGTGACCACCACTCCTGCCACTTCCGGTTGGTCCAGATATTGTTGTGCCTCTTTAGCGATTCTGTACATTTCATGAGGGGTAATATGCGGACTTGGCATGTTGAATAAATGTTCCATATGCACATCTCCGTAATGGGAGAGCATGGGCAAAGTTGATTCAAGAATTTTGGGGTCACGAGGTTTTACCCCTTGTGAATCTTTATTTTCGGACATGGCGATCGTGCCGCCAGTGGTGATTACAATGATTTTCTTCATGTTTGTGTACCGCCTGAACGGCGGTCTGTTCCACCTTTCTTTTTATCAAGATTCTTGACTGATACGTTTTGACCAAATCAAAACTTATCGTATGGAATCACTGCATGAATGTCAATAATAAAGGGGAAAGGTAAGGCGGTGGTGAGATGAAGAAAGAAGATAGCCGTTATCTGGTAACGATCCATTGTAAACAATGCGGCGAACGTTTCATGTTAAAAGGAAAGATGCGTAAGGGCAAGGTGGAGACCGGTTTTAAACGGTGCCTTTGTGACAATGAAAATGACTTTGAGGTACAAAAGGAGCAGTTGTAAGAGGGCGTGAAGCCCTTTTTTTGTTTGCATAAATCCTGGAATTACCGCTCACACTACCTAAAAGAATAGGAAAATGGAGGCTGGCTGGAAAAATGATAAAGAGAGGTGTTTTTATATTTCTTTGTTTATGTTTGGGAATAATCAGCGATGCCCCGATCGGCACTGCGGCAAATGCCGGGAAAAGCAGCGGAGGCTTTTCAAATAACGATATCAGGTTAATGGCCAATGCTGTTCACGGCGAAGCCCGCGGAGAGCCCTATGTGGGTCAAGTAGCCGTAGCTGCGGTTATTCTCAATCGGCTGGAACATGAAAAATTTCCTGAAACTGTGTCAGGTGTAATCTTTCAACCAGGAGCGTTTACGGCTGTAGCCGACGGCCAGATCTGGTTAACGCCGAATGAATCTTCTAAAAAAGCAGTGATGGACGCGGTCAATGGCTGGGATCCGACTGGGGGGGCTATCTATTATTTCAATCCGGCTACTGCTACATCTAAATGGATCTGGAGCCGTCCTCAGCGGACAAGAATCGGTAAACATATTTTTTGTGACTAAGGAGTGGTTCACCCATGTATAGAAGAGTGGCTGCCGTCTTGTTCCCGGTCACACTCATTGCTCTTGTGGCAACGGCAGTGTGGGGATACCAGGAGAACCAGGATAAAAATTCAATATTAATCAAAGCGGAAAACCAATACCAGCGGGCGTTTCACGATTTAAACTATCATATGGACAAATTGCAGGATGAAATCGGAAAAACGCTGGCTTTAAATTCCCGCAGTCAATTATCTAATTGTATGACCAATGTCTGGCGTCTGGCCTATGCGTCTCAAAGTGATTTGGGTCAGTTGCCGATGACGTTGATGCCCTTTGACAAAGCTGAAAAATTTGTGCATAATACCGGTCAGTTCTCTTATAAAGTAGGGGTGCGTGATCTGGAGAAAGAACCTTTGACCGATAAAGAGTGGAATACGCTTCAGACCCTTTATAATCGTTCTCAGGAGATCACCAGGGATTTGCACAAAGTACAAACAGTCACCCTGAATAAAAATCTGCGCTGGATGGATGTTGAGATGGCACTGGCCAGTGAGGATAAGCAGATGGATAACACCATCATTGACGGATTTAAGAAAGTAAACGAGAGAGTGGAGCAGTATCCGGAAGTTGATTGGGGTCCAACCATCAATAATATGGAGGTTCGCAAGCGTGAAAAAGCCCAGCGGCTTCAAGGAAAGAATATTACCCCTGCTGAGGCAAAACGAAAAACAGCTCAGGTGTTAGGTCGTCCGTCCACTCGGGGTATGTCAGTCACGTTAAATAAAAAAGGAGACTATCAGACTTACAGCGTGCGTTTTACAAAAGATCGCAACCAGGAGGTCTATGCCGATCTGACTACCAAAGGCGGGTACATGGTCTGGATGGATTATGACCGTCCTGTCAAACAAAGCAAACTGAGCTTAGAACAGGCGCAAGCCAGAGCTTCCGGTTTTTTGCGCAGAATCGGTTATAAAAACATGGTGCCGATCTCTTATGATGATGTGGGCAATATTACCACTTTTAACTTTGTTCACCGGGAAAACGGGGTTTATATTTACCCTGAGACTGTTACGGTTAAGGTTGCGATGGACAATGGAGAAATTATGGGGCTGCAGGCAGATGAGTATGTATTTAACAAGATCAGCCGCAGGAGCTTCAAACCACGTCTGACGGAAGCGGAGGCGAAAAAAGAGGTAAGCCCGCGTTTGAAAGTGCAGAAAAGCAATCTGGCCGTCATTTACAATGAGGCGGGGGATGAGGTTCTGTGTTATGAGTTCCTCGGCAATATCGGAAAAGACCAGTATCGCCTCTTTATTAACGCGAATACTGGAGACGAAGAATTTATTGAGAAAATAAAAAAAGGGGATGCTGATCAGGTTTAGGGTGTTCAGCACTGGATGAGCCGGTATAATATAACCGGCTCATAGAATTGTTTTCATTGCATTTGTGACGGAATTATGTTATTCTTTAAACAGGTTTAAATTTCAATCTCCGACTATAGGTCTAGATTGGCTTTGCATTTATACCGAAGAGTGAATCAGGGTTGAAAAAATACATAGTTGGAAGATCACTCCATGGTTGACGGGTCGCTTTTTCGATAAGGATTGTACTTTGATATCGAGTAAAATCGAATAAAGTTCATCCAACATCGAGCAGGTACGGCCTGCTCGATAAATTTTTTTCATCCCGCTGAGGGAGGATTTGTCAGGTAATGAAACATTTTTTAGTTGCCATTGACGGACCGGCGGGAGCCGGAAAAAGCACTGTAGCACGCCGGGTCGCGGATCACCTTGAGATTACTTATGTAGATACGGGGGCTATGTATCGATCCATCGCTTGGAAACTACTCAGGGAAAAAGTAAATGCAGCCGATGAGGCAGCTGTCACCCAATTGGCGGAATCGATGACATTTGCTCTTGACCCTGCAGGCATATGTGTGGACGGGACACGGTTAACAGATGAGATCCGTACTCCGCAAGTAACTGCCCTCGCGTCAACAGTCGCTAAGATGGCCGGAGTCAGGCGGGCATTGGTCAGAAAACAACAGGAAATTGCGGAGCGGCAAAGTGTTGTGATGGATGGAAGAGATATTGGCACTCATGTCCTGCCTCACGCCGATGTAAAGATCTTTCTCACCGCCTCCATTGAAGAGAGGGCACGCCGCCGGTACAAAGAGTTACTGGATAAAGGCATTTCAGCTGATTTGGAATCCCTTAAAGAAGATATCTGCCGCCGCGATGAAAATGACAGAACACGCCAGTATGCACCACTGCGGCAAGCCGAGGATGCGATCTTAATCGATACGACAAATCAATCCATCTCAGAAGCCGTAGAAGTGATTCTTCAACTTTGCCGGAACAAATTGGGCGGTGAGGAGTAAGATATGTTATATGTTTGGATTCGTCAGCTTTTTCGCATCATTTTTGCTACTTTTTTTCGGTGGAAAGTAGATGGGCTTCATCATGTTCCAAGTGAGGGTTCAGTAGTGGTTTGTGCAAACCATATCAGCTACTTGGATCCGCCGCTGATCGGCTGTGCAATCCGGCGAAAAGTTCACTTTATGGCGAAAGAAGAATTGTTTAGTGCTCCTGTTTTAGGTTCTGTCGTTCCCAAGCTTGGTGCTTTTCCGGTTAAAAGAGGAGAAGGTGACCGGCAAGCGCTGAAAACCTCCATCCGGATCTTGAAGGAGAGCAAGGTGCTGGGGATTTTTCCTGAGGGAACGCGTTCAAAAACGGGGGAGCCGGGTAAACCGCATATGGGTGCTGCCCTGATCGCTTTGAAAACGAATTCACCCATTATTCCAACGGCTATAATTGGACCTTATCGGCTCTTTCGCCCCGTCCGGATTGTTTTTGGAAAGCCGATTGATGTCTCTCCCTACATCCAGGGTAAAGTGAATTCGGAAGCAGCCAGTGCGGTGACTGAACAGATGATGGAGCAGATCAAACAAATAATGGAAACTTACAGGTAACATGATCATTTGAATAAGGGTGTACTTCTTCACCTTGTTCGTCTTGATCTTTACTTATAAAAAATGGTTATTAGTTTGTAGGTATACGAGGAGGTTTTCGTTCATGGCGGAAGAAATGAAATCTACGGAAGTCGCTTCTCTCCAGGTCGGGGATGTAGTGAAAGGGAAGGTTGTAAAAGTAGAAAATAACCAGGCACTCGTTGACGTTGGATACAAAACTGAAGGAGTATTGCCGATTTCCGAGTTGTCCAGCCTTCATGTAGACCAGATTTCTGATGTGTTAAGTGCAGGAGATGAAGTCGAAGTACAAGTGCTTCGCTTAGATGATGAAGAAGAGAAACTGGTCGTTTCCAAAAAAGCAGTGGATGCAGAACGAGCATGGAAAGAACTTCAACATAAATTTGAAACGGGCGAAACCTTAACGGCTAAAGTAGCTGACGTAGTAAAAGGCGGTCTGGTTGTCGACGTGGGAGTTCGCGGCTTTATCCCGGCATCGCTGGTAGAGCGCCATTTTGTAGAGGATTTCTCCGATTATAAAGGTCGCGAACTCACCTTGAAAGTGATTGAAATCGACCCGGAAAAAAATAAACTGATCCTGTCCCGCAAAGCAGTATTAGAGGATGAAGCAAACCGTCAGAAGGAGAAAACTCTCAACTCCCTTGAAGCGGGACAAGTGCTGGACGGAACGGTTCAACGGCTCACTGATTTTGGGGCATTTGTAGATATTGGCGGAGTTGACGGGCTTGTACACGTATCCGAGTTGGCCTGGCACCGTGTCGGGCATCCTTCTGAAGTACTTTCGGAAGGAGATCAAGTGAAAGTGAAAGTGCTCAAAGTAGATCGTGAAAATGAGCGCATTAGCTTAAGCATTAAAGAGACCCAGGAAGGCCCGTGGGATCAGGTATCCAAAAGCATTCAACCTGGGGATGTAGTGAAAGGACAGGTGAAAAGGCTGGTATCTTTTGGCGCATTTGTCGAGGTTTATCCCGGTGTGGAAGGACTGGTACACGTCTCGCAAATTTCCCGCCGCCATATTGCCACTCCGTCGGAGGTACTGGAAGAAGGCCAGGAAGTACGGGTAAAAGTACTGAACATGCAGCCGGAACAAAAGCGCATCAGCCTGAGTATCAAGGAAGTTGAACAGGAAGAGGCCCGTAAGGAAGTTGAAGAGTTCGATAACAACAATAACAACAATGCCGGTTTAAATGTTACACTGGGAGACGTTTACCCGGAACTGCGCAACTTGAAATAATCAGTTTCATCTTTTGCAACCAGCCAATTCTTTTCTTTGGCTGGTTTTTTTGTGCTTAAAAATAAACACTCTGATGTAAACTAGGAAAAAATCCAGGACTAGGAGGTGAAGAGAGTGAATCCGGGCATCACTGCCATGTTGTGCATTTTGGCATTTCTCATATTGATTTATACCGGCTGGTTTCCAGCGTTGGCTGATGATATCGGCTATCCGAAGCCAATCATCCTGCTTACTCTGTGTGCAGCGGCCGTATTGACTGGATTTCATGCCTTTCCAAACCATATGATGGTACAAATTCATCCCGGTTTTCTGCCTCTGGCTGTGTTGTTCTGGGTTTTTGTTCGCAAAGTCAGAAAGCAGTTTCTTGTTTCTTTCTTCAGCTTAAGTTTGTTTCTGGGTTCCATCTTATTCTTGTGGCATGAACTGAAGCATGTGGATACCGATTGGGCTGATCCCCTTTTCCGCATACCTGCCGTTCTGTTGCTGGTGTTGATTCCCGTATGTTTTACGAGAAGATTTGAGGAGCAGGCAGTGCTTACGATTGCTGCTGCGATGGTCACTCATTTTTGGATTTTGGTTTTTCATGTTGAAATGTTGAAACCCTTGATAATCGGGAATGCTGACTGTCTGGATACGGCCTGGATCTGTATTAGCACTCTTTTCATGTTCCATTATTCTGTTCGGACACTTGGGAAATGGATAAGAAAAAGAGGAAAGGTCGGCTCTATTTAACATTGCAGTTTCTCAAACAGACTGATTTGAGGGGTCAGGAAAAAGGAGTATACTTATGCAGATGCACATTTATACATGGGCGGTTGTCGTTGGCGTTATAATGGGTATTTTGACACGAATGCGCATGTTGCAGATCGATTATCGCCAATATCCCACTTATCCGCATGGATATATCACTCATCTGGCACTGGGGCTGATCGCTTCGGCGCTGGGAGCAGTAGCTGTTCCGGCGCTTTTGCAAAAAGATTATACAGCAGTTACCTTCCTCGCCCTGGCAGCCCAACAGTTTCGGGATGTACGCAATATGGAAAGAGAAACGCTGTCAAAGCTGGATGAGATGGAATTGGTCCCGCGGGGCGCCAGCTATATTGAAGGGATCGCCAAAGTTTTTGAGAGTAGAAATTATTTGGTCATGCTCTCAGCGATTCTCACTTCCCTGTCGGTGATTCTTTCCCGCAGCTGGTTGATTGGCATCATTGCAGGAGTGATCCTGATCGGGATCACCGGGTATTTTATGTCCGGTAAAGTGGTCAAAGATATCGCAGTTATATCTGAAGGGCAATTGAGGGTAGAAGGGGCTAATCTGTTTGTAGAAGATATTTATCTTATGAATATTGGCCTGGAAGATAATAAAAAGCGCATTTTGGAACACGGGATCGGGATCATCATTAAACCGAAAGATGCCAGCAGTGTGGTTACGATCGGCAATCTTGGACAGCGGCAGGCGATTATGCACGATGTTTCCGCCATTTTGGGTGTGTTTCGCGATACGGGAGAACCGGCACTTGTCCCGATTGCCAAAAGGGATTTAGACGACGGAAGACTGGGATTGCTGATTCTGCCGCAGGAAAGAGATGTGAAGAGAGCCATTCATGTGATTCAATATGTACCTGTGTTGGAAAGTGCCGTGCGCAGACCCGGTCAGTTTTCTGAAGGCAATATTGCAAAGCAAGTGAGGTAAACAGTGATGGGAACAACGATCGAAAAACTGATTTTGGCCATTGTAACGACAAAGCCTGACCATATAGCCGGTGGGGCTCCCGTTTTTGTTGCTGATACAAAAGAGGAGTTTACCCGGAAAGCATTTGTCCTGGAGAAGATTTTGGACGGTATGGCTCATGAAGTAGACCCGCATACCATGATTATTGTTCGCCATTCGTAGGCGGTTGCTTAAAGGGCTAAATACAGATAAGATAAGGTATGTCGCAATGATTATTTTGTTATAGAGATTTTGATTAAAAAGTGAGGATTATTCTATGAGTCTACCCGTTGTTGCCATCGTGGGGCGGCCGAATGTTGGAAAGTCAACCATGTTTAACCGTTTGGCCGGTGAACGGATTGCGATTGTAGAAGATAAGCCCGGCATTACCCGGGATCGGATCTATAGTCGAAGTGAATGGAACGGAAGAGAGTTCCATCTGATTGATACAGGTGGCCTCGATTTTGGCGAGCAGGACGAGATATTGGACCATATAAAAAATCAGGTTGAGTTAGCCATTGAAGAAGCAGATGTGATCTTGTTTGTTGTCGACGGGCGGGACGGGGTCACTTCGGCGGACGAAGAAGTTGCCCGCTTGCTTTATCGGTCAAACAAGCCGGTGATCGTTGCTGCCAACAAAATTGATAATATCAAACACAAAGACGAAGTTTATGAGTTTTACCAACTGGGGTTTGAACATGTGATTCCCATATCCTCGATTCACGGTACCGGCACAGGGGATATGCTGGACGTTCTGGTCAGCCATTTCCCCGACAAAGAAGAAGAGGCGTATGATGAGGATACAATTCGTGTCTCTTTGATCGGGAGGCCAAATGTCGGGAAATCTTCTCTGGTCAATGCGATCCTCGGTGAACAGAGGGTCATTGTCAGCCCTGTTGCCGGAACGACTCGGGATGCCATTGATACACCATTTGAGTATGAAGGGCAGAAGTATGTTTTAGTCGATACAGCGGGGATTAGAAAGCGTGGAAAAGTATACGAATCAATTGAAAAATACAGTGTATTGCGCGCCCTGAAGTCAATTGAGCGCTCTGATGTCTGTTTAGTGGTGATTGATGGTGAGCAGGGGATTGCCGAACAGGATAAAAAAATCGCCGGTTATGCACATGAAGCCGGATGTGCCGCCATTTTTGTCGTAAACAAATGGGATGCAGTGGAAAAAGATGATAAGACGCTGGATCGCTTTAAGCAAAAAATTCGAGACCATTTTCAGTTTATGGAGTATGCCCCCATTCTGTTCGTCTCTGCGAAGACGAAACAGAGAATTCACCAGATTTTACCGCTAGTCTCTGAAGTTGCAGAGCAGCATGCGATGCGTATTTCTACCTCTGTACTGAACCAGGTGCTTCATGATGCGATGCTCCGGACACCTCCCCCTTCGGACCGCGGGCGGCGCTTCCGAGTGCAATATTCGACGCAGGTGTCGGTGAAGCCGCCTACGTTTGTCCTGTTTGTCAATGATCCGGAGCTCGCCCATTTCAGTTATTTGCGTTATCTGGAGAATCAATTGCGCAACTCCTTTTCATTTAAAGGTACCCCGATGAGGATTGTGCTGAGGAAAAAGAACTCTTAACGAAGATATAAGTTGAACGAAAAAAGATAAAAAATGGAATTGGTGTGACAATATTGGCCAACACCTGGCTTCAGCTTATATAGATAGGGAGAGGTAGAGATATGTTGCAGACTTGGGTAGCCCCCATTGTTCTGTCTTACTTGTTGGGGGCTGTCAGTTTCAGTTATCTGTTGACCCGCTACCTGAAAGGCGTGGATATTCGCGATTATGGGAGCGGAAACGCAGGTGCGACTAATACATCCCGCGTATTGGGGAAAGGTCCGGCTATTATCGTATTTTTGCTGGATGCCCTGAAGGGGATGGCAGCTGTGGGCATCGGCTCTCTCTTGAGTAACGGGAATGAAATTGTGATGATGTTGAGCGGAATTGCCGCTATCGTTGGGCATAATTGGCCGGTTTTCTTGCGTTTTCGCGGTGGAAAAGGGATTGCTACCACCGTGGGTGTCATGGCCCTGCTCGTCTTTTATGCAGCTCTGATCGCAGGAGTATTTGCCATTTTATTCATCTTCATTACCCGTTATGTATCGCTCGGCTCTTTGATTTTTACATGCAGTATCCCGATCGCCCTGCTCGTGATGGGCTACTCTGACATCTTGATCTGGCTGAGTCTGGTCGTTGCCCTGATGGCTGTGATCAGGCACAGGCAAAATATTATCAACCTGTTTAAGGGACAGGAACGCAAGATTTAATGCTAAGGGAGAAGGAAAAATGGATCAACGAGTAGCTGTACTTGGCGCCGGTAGTTGGGGAACTGTTCTTGCAACTGTATTAGCGGAAAATGGTTGTGATGTGACCTTATGGGCACGGCGAACCGAGGTCGCAGATGAAATCAATCATTCCCATACCAATCATAAATATTTGCCGGGAGTAATGCTTCCGGAGGCAATTACCGCCTCTACATCAATTTCTGATACGGTTACGGGAAAGGATATGATTCTGTTCGTGGTTCCTTCCCATTCGATGCGCACGATTGCCGGGGAAGCAGCTCCCTGGGTGAAGAAGGATGCACTTGTCGTACACGCCTCCAAAGGATTTGAAGTGGGAACATGGAAACGGATGTCGGAAGTTTTAAAAGAAGAGTTGCCTCCTGAACAGGGGGTGCGAATAGCTGTTCTGTCCGGCCCCAGCCATGCGGAGGAAGTGATTCAGAAATGTCCGACCACCGTTGTGGTGGCCTCTGTTTGCCAGGAGACGGCTGAACGGGTGCAAGCCATTTTTATTAATTCTTATTTTCGCGTGTATACAAACCCGGATATCATCGGCGTTGAGGTGGGGGGTGCACTGAAAAACATTATTGCCCTGGCGTCAGGGCTGGCTGATGGCTTGGGGTTTGGAGACAATTCCAAAGCGGCCTTGATTACCCGCGGACTGGCAGAAATCGCCCGTCTTGGTTCAGCGATGGGAGCCAAGCCGATCACCTTTGTCGGTCTTGCGGGGGTAGGTGACCTTGTGGTTACTTGTACGAGCAGGCACAGCCGAAACTGGCGGGCAGGTCATATGATCAGCCAGGGAAAAAAGCTGGAGCAGGTGTTAGAGGAGATGGGAATGGTTGTTGAAGGAGTAAAAACAACACAGGCCGCACATGCTTTGTCAGCAAATTATCAAGTTGAAATGCCCCTTGCTGAACAGCTCTATGCTGTCCTTTTTACAGGAAAAGACCCGGCACAGGCAGTGAAAGACCTCATGACCCGGGGCAGAACCGGAGAACTGGAAGAAATAATCCAGGGTTGGTAAGCCATTTGGGCTCTTTGCCTGTTGCAAGGTTTCTTGACTGTTCATACTCTGTAATAGCTTCAACCATTATCCATAAACTTGAGCACCGGAATCAGGGAAAAGGGAATCAGTTAACAGAGGATAATGGGAATAAAACAGGGGCAATGCTTGAGGCATTACCCCTGTTTTCTTTTGGAGAAAGAGGAAGTGGTTGGTTTACTGGTTTGAAAGAGATGGGAAACAAGCTTTTGAAAGAGCGGAGACTGTATCACCGCCATCAACTGGTTTAGATCGATGTTCTGCAGCAGCGGAATGAGAGGGTTTCCGAAATCACCCGGACCTTTTTTTGTTTCAGCGGGCAGATGAATGACCGGGATCTCTTCATCATCAAAGTGATGATGCTGGGGTTCCTGCCCCTGCAAGAACGAGAATGGATTTGATCTCTCTTTTCGTTTGGATTGTATCAGCATCCTTGATGCAATTTCAAACATCTGGTATGCAGTATCCATGAAGGTTTCTACATGTTTGATCGTATGGCTCAAATCTTTGACGGTGGATCGAAAGGTCATGAAGCCACTTAAAATCTTCGCAAGGTTGATTGAAGATAAAGACGGTGGTAGGATTGTTTGTTGGGTCAAAGGGGACGGAGCGTTTGACGTGCGTGTCTTCTTAGACCTTTTTCGGGAAGCGTTTTTTCGTGTGTTAGGTTTCATTTGGCTTCCTCCATTCAGGCTGATGTCCATTTATATTATGCATTTGGCCCGAATCTGAACTGGGACAGATGTCCTGCTGATTGGTAGGCGGAAGCGGATTTGCTATACTGATGGAGATGAGGACAAGGGTGGTGTTGACAGTTGGACTTAATGATTGTTCTTTTTCTGCTAGTTTTAATTAATCTTTTAATTGCGATTGGAAGAGGGCAACAAAGAAAATGGCTTCGGTATCTCCTGCTGACCATTTCTTTTTTGTTGTTGCCTGTTACTTTGCTTTTCGTACTGAGAGCGATTTTATAACTGGCAGGTGATCGGGGAGTGAGTAAGATGAAACGTTTGATTGCCTTGATGGGGCTCGTGTTGATGATGGGCCTTTTATCAGGGTGTCTGTATCCACAAGAACGAAGACAGCATGCTGAGCAATTGCCACAGCATATCATGAACGTGCAGGCAGCGGTAGATGCTTACTTTAAGGAACATAAGGAGTTGCCTTACAAGTATACGGAAAATGAACATAAACTGACGACCAAGTATCTGGTTAATTTTAAAACACTGCAAGGATACCTGAATGATATTCCGCCAACTGCTTTTGAAAAGGGGGGCAACTTCCTGTATGTCCTCATAAATGTGGAAAAAAAGCCGACCGTGCGTGTTTATGATCTGCGTGTCGATGGTGAGATCAGCAAGGTTCAACCATATGTAAACCGATATGTTGAAGAAAAGGGACAAATCCCGCGTCTCGATCAGGTAGCCTCCGGTTACTATACGATCAACTTTGACCAACTGGGGGTTGATCCGGTTACGATTCCAAGTCCGTATTCGACTGACACCCAGCTGCCTCTTCTTGTCGACAGCCAGGGCAAAGTGTATGTAGACTACCGAACGGAAGTGATGAAAAAAATTCAAGGTTCGCAGAAAAAACCGGAGGCCGGTCAGGATGTGAGAGAGTGGCTGGCTCAGGATTCATTTTTTGTCCCGGCCTTTTCTCCGGCTATGAAAATGGAGGAGGGCGATCCTGTTTTTGCACCGGTCAGGCAAAAATAGAATATTCCCTTTATTCCCTTCATAAATTAGGTGAGAGTGGCGGATCACGCTTTGAAAGGGTGGGGCAGATGGAGGGCTTTTGGTTTCATCTGTTGGTTATCCCGGGTATCTTCCTGCTTGGCCGTCTTTCCGGTTCGATTAAAATTGCCGGTTTTCGTGCCAAACCCGTATCCTCCCGTAAAAAGACACGTTTTTTCTCCCGGTTGCCATAAAAGGAGAGCTGCTGAGGAACAGGGTGGCTCTATTTTTTTTCATAAAGATTCATATTGGCAAGACGGACTCATATATTAGTAGTGTCCAAGGAAGGGACCGGAGGGAGGGGATAGCCTTCGCACCGGCGACAGATCCAGCATGACGGAAACCTTGAAGGAGGGAATTTCGTGGAAAAAGTAGATATCTTGAAAGATATTGCAGAACGAACAGGCGGAGACATCTACCTGGGTGTGGTCGGTGCGGTGCGCACCGGTAAGTCAACCTTTATTAAACGCTTCATGGAACAAGTGGTGATTCCCAACATCAGTGATGAATCGGAGCGGACCCGTGCCACTGACGAGTTGCCACACAGCGGGGCTGGTAAAACAATCACCACGATTGAGCCAAAATTTATTCCCAACCAGGCCGTAAACATTCATGTGGGCGACGGTTTAGATGTAAATGTTCGGTTAGTGGATTGTGTTGGCTATGCGATTGAAGGTGCTAAAGGCTATGAAGATGAAAATGGGCCGCGCATGATCAACACCCCCTGGTTTGAGGAACCTATCCCTTTTCAAGAAGCAGCTGAAGTAGGGACGAGGAAAGTGATCCAGGATCATTCTACTCTGGGGATTGTCGTAACAACAGACGGTTCGATTACAGATATCCCGCGCTCCTCTTATGAAGAGGTGGAAGAGCGGGTGGTCCAAGAGTTGAAAGAAGTAGGAAAGCCATTTATTCTTCTGTTAAATACCACTCGCCCTTACAGTGAGGAAACACAATTTTTGCGAACAGAACTCGCCGAAAAATATGATATCCCTGTTGTTGCCCTCAGTGTAGCAACGATGGATGAAGATGATATTCTGGGAGTGATGAGAGAGGTTCTGTACGAGTTCCCTGTTCATGAAGTGAATGTAAATCTTCCCAGCTGGGTGATGGTTTTGGATGAAGACCACTGGTTGCGCCGCGACTTTGAAAACTCTGTCCGTGAGACAGTGAAGGACATTAAACGTCTGCGCGATGTAGACCGGGTTGTGGGACACTTTTACAACTATGAATTTATCGAAAAAGCAGCCTTATCCGGCATGAATATGGGACAGGGAATTGCCGAGATTGATCTTTATGCACCAGATGAGCTGTATGACAAAGTATTGACTGAAGTGGTTGGTGTTGAGATCAGAGGAAGAGATCACTTGCTGGAACTCATGCAAGAGTTCAGTATCGCCAAACGCGAATATGACAAAGTGGCTGAAGCGGTCAAAATGGTGCGTACAACCGGTTACGGGGTGGCTGCTCCGGCGCTGGAAGAGATGACCCTGGATGAGCCGGAACTGATTAAACAGGGCTCCCGTTTTGGTGTCCGCCTCAAAGCAACGGCACCGTCCATCCATATGATCAGAGTGAATGTCCATTCGGAGTTTGCGCCGATTATTGGTTCCGAAAAGCAGAGTGAAGAACTGGTCAATTATCTTATGCGGGATTTTGAGCATGATCCGCTTCGCATCTGGGAATCAGATATATTTGGCCGCTCTCTGAACCAAATTGTCCGCGAAGGGATCCAGGCGAAGCTTTCCATGATGCCGGAAAATGCCCGCTATAAACTTCAGGAAACCTTAGAAAGGATCATCAATGAAGGCTCGGGAGGTTTAATCGCTATTATACTATAGTAAAAATTTTGAAAAGAGCGCTCATAGCGCTTTTTTTATTTCAATCCCTTGAACTTCCCTAATGTCTGTATTAGTATAGGATTGTCCCACGTATTGATTTCACCTGTTTTCGTGAATATCACCGGAAATGAAGGGAAAAGAATCGTGGACTTTGTACAGGAGGTGCGGTTATGAACAAAACCGAACTGATTAATAAGGTAGCAGAAGCTGCTGAATTGACCAAAAAAGATGCTACAAAATCTGTAGAAGCTGTGCTTGATGCGATTACAGAAGCTCTTCGTGCAGGTGAAAAAGTACAACTGATCGGCTTTGGTAACTTTGAAGTGCGTGATCGCGCGGCTCGTAAGGGACGTAATCCTCAAACCGGAGAAGAGATTGACATTCCGGCAAGCAAAGTTCCGGCGTTCAAACCCGGAAAACAATTGAAAGAAGAAGTAAACAAGTAGGCAGAATGCTATATTAGCCATCGAAAATAGGTGGAATTACATATTGCCTGCTTCAAAAGGGCCTCTTTTTGGAGGCCTTTTTCCTTTGCGCTTGGGAGCGGTCGTGGAGGAAGCTCCATTATGGTATAATGGTTCGGGAAATAAAAGCCTACAAATATTCCGTTGTTAGAAATGGATATGGATGGAGGAAACATCAATGGAAGTCGACCATCGCAAAATTGAAGAAGCGGTGCGGATGATATTGGAGGCAGTGGGAGAAGATCCAAACCGTGAGGGTTTGTTGGATACACCAAAACGTGTTGCCAGAATGTATCAGGAAATATTTTCAGGTTTGGGACAAGATCCCAAAGAACATTTTTCCGTGATTTTTAGTGAAGACCATGAAGAACTGGTTCTGGTCAAAGATATTCCGTTCTTTTCTACCTGTGAGCATCACCTGGTGCCGTTTTTCGGAAAGGCCCATGTTGGATATATCCCGCGTGGAGGTCGTGTAACAGGCTTAAGTAAATTGGCACGCGCCGTAGAAGCAGTAGCCCGGAGGCCTCAGTTGCAGGAGCGGATCACTGCGACGGTTGCTGATGCCATCATGGACAAACTGGATCCCCACGGAGTGATCGTTGTGGTGGAAGCTGAACATATGTGCATGACGATGCGCGGGGTGAGAAAGCCGGGTGCGAAAACAGTTACTTCAGCGGTACGTGGTGTTTTTGCCAAGGAGGCAACCACTCGGGCAGAAGCACTAAGTTTAATTGGGATAAAATAATTTTCTATTTCCTCTTGACACTGTTGCCAGCCCGTTATATACTCATAATTGTCACTGCGACACACAAAGTTATGAACTTACGGGCTATGGCGCAGCTTGGTAGCGCGCTTGCATGGGGCGCAAGAGGTCGTCAGTTCAAATCTGGCTAGCCCGACCAAGAACTAAAGACCCTTCCACTATGGAGGGGTCTTTTTATGTCTAACTGCTCCGATTGGAGAGAAAAGGGCCTGAACATCCGAAGCGGTAAATTCTGTGGCCTGATGGTGAATCAATGGTTCATTTCCATGCTAAACTATACATGAAAAGTTTACTCCGCTTCAATTGCATGATGATATATGAAATGGGAGGGAACCCCTTTGAAAGGGCTAATTGGAGATTATATTATTATTAAGGCCAAAGAAAACGGTGTAAATGTGATTGGTTTAACCAGGGGGAAGGATACGCGCTTCCATCATTCCGAGAAACTGGATAAAGGGGAAGTAATGGTCGCACAGTTTACCGAACACACCTCAGCCATCAAAGTACGAGGGAAAGCGACAATCATCACTCCTTTCGGGCAGGTTGAAACCGAGGAATAAGGACAGAAAGCCCGCTTTCATTTCCAGTCATGTTTCTGTATGGTCATCGATAAAATGATGACAGGAGGAAACAAGGGGGATCAGAATGAAAGCACTTGCCCGGAGGATGTTTGCCACTATTTTCTTATCTGTGTTGCTAGTTTCACTTTTATCATTGATTCCGATGCTCTCTCATCAGAGGAACAGTGATTCGGAATTTCCTGTATTTCAACAGGATGGAGAAAAAAAGTTATATCGGGAACATTTGGTGGATTTTTTGCTGAGCCAGTCTGTACAAATGGAGATCAAACGGGTTGATTTGAATCAGGGAGCCCTTTATGTTGAAATGGTCCAAGCTCCACATCTCAATGAAGAGGGGATGTACCGGGAGGTGTTTCAAATCATTAAAAACAGTTTGGTGGGGACGGATAATATACAGACGATCCGTCTATATATTCACAACCCGGACAGAACCAGCTTTATGGTGGAGGCCAAACGGCAGCATATTCAAAAGGACCCCCGCATGAAAAATGCCAGGGGCTTGCCGTTGAAACAATACTTGGAGGAAATGTTTGAAATAACAAAGTTCTCTTTCTAATCCTGCTGTTAACATTTCCACGGCAACTTCCCATCCGGGAGGTTCGTACCGAATTCCAGGGTGATTGTTCCCGTTTCGGCGGTCTCCGCTCCGTCTCGTGCATGCCTACAGCAATGTGCTGTCTTTCATCCTCGGGTGAAACTGCAGGCTTTCAGACAGCATTTTCTGTAAATAGAGGAGCCTGTGCCGATCCTCTCAAAAGTATGGTATACTATTGTAGTGCTTTTATCTCTATTGGACATTTTTGGGGGGACGCTTTCATGACGTCCATACATACAGAATTTATTAATATCATGGATCATATTGAAAAACTAACCTGTCAATCCTACGTTACAAAGACAATCGGGAAGCCTCCTGTCCCAGTTTTTTTTGTGCGCGTATTACATTTGATGTTGAGATCACTGGGTGTCTCGGAAAAGCGTATACATGTTTTTTGTGTTTCAACCACGTTACTGCAAATGGGTTTAGTCACCCATGACAGAGTTTCCTTAGCGGAGCAGCTATCACCTGAGGAAATGCGTGAACGCCAACTGATGGTGCTGTCGGGAGATTATTACAGCAGTCTCTTTTATCATCTTCTGTCAAAGCATCAGGAGATCGAAGGAATCCACTGTTTAGCAAAAGCAACCAGTTTGATTAACGAGATAAAGATGACTCACCGCGCTGAACAGTGTAAGGGAAAGCCTCTTGACCTCCAGGCACTAAAGCGAATTCAATCCATTAGCAGTGGATTACTGACGGCTCTGGCCGATTTTTTTCATGTTGGGCAAGAATCGGAAAACAATTGGAAAAAGATTATTCCGGGTCTGATGCTCTTCGATGAACTCCGGCATTGCAGTGACTCTTTCAATCCCGGTGATACCAGCAGCAGTGAGTGGATCAGGGAAACATGGGCAGAGATGGGACATGCTCTGATGAATATAGAACAGCAGGATATCAAACGGAAATTATCGGAGATGCTGAATACGCAATTTCTCTGGCTAAGTGAACTTTCTCTGGTGAAAGAGAGTTGAGTGGAATGCGTAAGCGAGAAGCGGAAACAAAGGCAAAATTTGTACATAGTGTGTTTGAAAGTATCGCAAAAGATTATGACCGTATGAATACTCTGCTCAGCTTTCGCAGACATAAAGCCTGGAGAAGGTTTGCAATGAAGAAAATGAATGTTCAACCGGGTGATACTGCAATCGATGTTTGTTGCGGGACCTGTGATTGGACGATCGCACTTGCCGGAGCCTCAGAAACGGGAAAAGTGGTTGGCTTAGATTTTAGCCAAAATATGTTGGCCGTCGGAAAAGATAAGATCCGGGCCAGTCAGTTGAATAATCAAATTGAGCTGGTTCAGGGAAACGCGATGGAACTTCCTTTTCCGGATAACACATTTGACCATGCGACGATCGGCTTCGCTCTCCGAAATGTACCTGATTTCGTTCATGTACTGCGGGAAATGAAACGGGTTGTCAAACCGGGGGGACAAGTGGTTTCGCTGGAACTGTCCAAGCCGGCCTGGCCAGTGTTTCGGTATATCTATTACGTTTATTTTCAACGCTTGCTTCCCTGGCTTGGAAAGCTGTTTGCCGATCGATATGAACAGTACCGCTGGCTGCCGGAATCTCTTGTCACCTTTCCTGACTATAAGGAATTAGCAAGAATCATGAATGAAAAGGCCGGCCTGGTTGATGTGCAAGTTTACCCGTTAACGGGAGGAATTACCGCTCTCCATATTGGCCGCAAGCCGAAAGATTGAAGAGGGAAGATGTGAGAAATGAATGTACTGAAAAAGTTACAGATCATTTTAGAAATGATTAAATTTGAACACACCATTTTTGCTTTGCCCTTTGCTTATCTGGGTGCTGTACTTGGCAGTCTTGAAGTAAACGGCCACCTTCCTTCATGGGGACAGATTGGCTGGATTACCCTGGCGATGGTTGGGGCAAGAAGTGCAGCGATGGCCCTCAACCGCTTGATTGACCGGCATATAGATGCCAAAAATCCACGCACGAAAAACCGGGCTATTCCTGCCGGATTAGTCTCTGTTCCATTTGTGTGGGGCTTTGTCGTTGTTTCGTTTGCATTACTTTATCTGGCTGCGTCCCAGTTAAATGATCTGGCCGTTAAACTGATGCCAATCGCTGTTTTCTTCCTGGTGCTCTATTCCTACACCAAGCGTTTTACATGGACCTGTCACCTTATTCTGGGAATCGCTACCGGCCTCGGTCCTCTTGGAGGATGGGTGGGAACAACGGGACAAGTGGATCTGACGGCCATTCTCCTGTTCGTAACAGTGGCACTTTGGATTGGCGGTTTTGATGTGATATATGCTTGCCAGGATGTCAACTTTGACAAAAAGGAAGGTTTGTATTCCATTCCTGTACGTTTTGGGATCAGGAATGCCCTAATCATTTCCTCTCTCATGCATCTGGGAACCGCAGCGGGGCTGATCAGTCTCCTGTTGTTAACCCAATTGCAGCTGTGGTTTGGGATTGGAGTTTTCATTGCCCTTGCGATCCTGATCTATGAACATTTGATAATTTCAGCAGATGACTTATCACGGCTCAATACGGCCTTTTTCACAATGAATGGAGTTTTGAGTGTAATTGTGTTTGTTTTCACAATGGCGGATGTGCTGCTATGAGCAGAAAGCGATTCATTGTAGCTATGTCAGGAGCGAGCGGGGCACCTTACGGTTTATGTTTGCTTGAAGAATTGCTGAGACAGGGACATGAGGTTCATTTAGTGGTTACTGAAGCAGCGTGGCGGGTATTAAAAGAAGAGCATCAGTGGGAGGTTCAACAGCGGGAGCAGCTTTTTTTTGAGCGTTATGGGAATCTTTCCGGGCCGTTAGTCTATCATCCCATTAAAGATATCGGGGCCTCCATTGCCTCCGGTTCTTTCATGTGTGATGCAATGGTGGTTATTCCTTGCTCGATGGCGACACTGGCGAAAATTGCCCAGGGCATTTCTTCCAATTTGTTGGAGCGTTCGGCAGATGTGATGCTGAAAGAGCGGAGGCCACTCATTCTTGTTCCGCGCGAAACACCTCTCCATTCGATTCATTTGGAAAATATGTTGAAGTTATCCCGCTACGGAGCTTCGATCGTTCCTGCGATGCCCGCCTTTTATCATCAACCCACAGAGATTGAGGAAATGGTTCGGTTTATAGCGGGGAAAGTGTTAGACCTGTTGGGAGTTAAACATGATTTGTACAGACGTTGGGAGGGCCGCCAATGAAACCGATTCGCATTGGCAAGATTTCTTTTACAAATATCCTGCCTATCTATCACTATTTTGATCAGCGCGGAACACAAGTGGAATTGATCCCGCAAGTTCCAACTCAGTTAAACCGGGGGATGGCAAAAGGTGAGATCGATATGGGTCCCATTTCTTCGTTTGCCTATGCAGAGACCTACCCCGATTATGTTCTGATGCCCGACCTGTCGATCAGTGCAACAGGCCCGGTTGGCTCCATCTTTCTGTTTACCCGTGGAGAAGAGCTGGCCGATTTACATCAAGCCCGTATTGCACTGACGAATACATCAGCTTCCTCAGTTGCTCTGCTCAGGATTTTACTGGAAAAGTTTGCAGGAGCGAAACCTGAATATGTAACTATGGATCCCTGCCTGGATGACATGATGAACCGGGCAGATGCCGCTTTGCTAATCGGAGATGATGCGTTAAAAGGATTGTGGCGCAACTCCGGATACCGGATTCTCGATTTGGGCCAGGAGTGGTATAACAGAACCGGGATGAGTATGACATATGCAGTGTGGGCAGTACGGCGGGAAATTGCGGAAACGCGTACTGCCGAGCTGGAAGAAATATTTGTTCGTTTTATGAAAGCCAAAGAAAAGGGGCAGCGTGACCCACGGCCGGTGATCCGGGAGGCGATGCGGCAATTGGGCGGAGATGTACCGTTTTGGGACCGGTATTATGATGGGTTATCTTATGACTTGCGGGAAAAAGAAATTGCGGGTTTAAAGGCATATTATCGCTATGGGGCCGAGTTAGGCTTGTTACCTCCGGATGTGCAGATTTGCATGTTGGACTTGCCTGCCGGTCTCGGCATGCGTTGACCAGGGTGAAGCGGATGAATTTGCAGGGAATATACCACAATCTAAAAAAAGACCTTCAAGTGGTGGAAGCAGCGTTAGTTCAATCGGTACAGACAAATCATGAACAATTGTTTGCTTCGGCGAGCCATTTGTTAAAGGCGGGCGGAAAGCGGATGAGGCCCGTATTTGTTCTTTTGTCCGGGCATTTTGGCAAATATGAGATAGAAAAGCTCCGGCAAGTGGCTGTTACGCTGGAGCTGATTCATATGGCGTCACTTGTTCACGATGATGTAATCGACAATGCCCGGACGCGGCGGGGGCGAAAGACAGTCAAGGCGGAGTGGGATAACCGTGTTGCCATGTATACGGGAGATTTTATTTTTGCCCGGGCACTGGAAGAGATTACCCGGATTAAAAACCCCGATGTACAGCAAATTTTGTCAACGGCGATTATGCGTATGTGTCAGGGAGAAATTGAGCAAATCAAGGACTTATATAATAGTGATCAATCTTTGCGCAGATACCTGCACCGCATTAAAAGAAAAACAGCCCTTCTGATGGCCGTCAGTTGCCAGCTGGGTGCCCTGGTCAGCGGGGCGGTTCCGGAAATAGTCCGAAATCTGAATGCCTATGGGTATTATGTGGGAATGGCCTTTCAACTGACTGATGATGTACTTGATTTAACCGGGGAAGAAGAGACACTCGGGAAGCCTGCCGGAAGTGATTTGCGACAGGGGAATGTTACTTTACCGGTGATCTATTCACTTGCTTATGCAAGCCCTTCAGAACGGGAAAAAATACTGGCTTATCTTCATTCCCGGGGGAAAGAGGGTTCTGTTGAAGAGATGATCGCCATTGTTCAAAAAACGGGTGGAGTGGAATATACTTTGCAATTATCTAAACGTTATCTGCAAAAAGCGATCAATAGCCTGGAGTGTTTGCCGTTCACTCATGAGCGGGAATCCCTCCGAATGATTGCGGAGTTTATTGTGACTCGATCTTATTGATGATGCGGTTTGAAGCAGACCTGGGAAAGACGGGTCTGCTTTTTATTTTGAAGAACTAACAGGCTGTCAGAAAAGGATATGGTGGGAGATCTGTCATAACAACGAGGAGGGTTGGCGGACGGTTTGATGACCATGATTGTCCTATGAAAAGGCTTGTCATTGTCATAGTCTCTTGATAAAATTTTGATGGTCACCGTTTGGTAGCCTTTTCAGTACGATTTTACATAGTTAATTGGAGGAACTATCCTATGGAAAAAACATTTTTGATGGTGAAACCGGATGGAGTTCAGCGCGGATTAATCGGTGAGATCGTTTCCCGTTTTGAAAAGAAAGGATTTCAACTTGTTGGTGCCAAACTGATGATGGTATCACAAGAGCTGGCCGAAAAGCATTACGCTGAGCATAAAGAGAAGCCATTTTTTGGTGAACTGGTTGATTTCATCACCTCCGGGCCGGTTTTTGCAATGGTTTGGCAAGGACCTAACGTGATTGCAACGGCCCGCCAAATGATGGGGAAAACTAACCCGGTCGATGCGCTTCCGGGTACCATCCGCGGGGACTTTGGAGTCAGCGTTGGAATGAATATTATCCACGGTTCCGATTCACCGGAAAGCGCAGAGCGTGAACTAGCTCTATGGTTTAACGATAAAGGGACCGTTGATTACGAAAAAACCATTAATCAATGGATCTAATGAGGCGAGAGTACGGATCAGTTTCCGTACTCTTTTTATATTTTGACTAATTTTAATTAAAACTAGTTTGCAATACAAACTATATTTAAATCGGACTGACGGTAACATACTGACTTTGACCATTCCAGGAAGATTATCAATTGCGTTTGTAATATTGAAGTATATTCAAACCTTTGATGCAGGCGACCAACCAAACTCCCCCGGCTGCAAAGCCGGCAATGACATCACTTGGATAGTGGACACCCAGATAAACACGGCTGGTTCCAATAGCTAAAATAAGAAGAACAGTGAAGACAATCTCATACCAAGAGGGTTTCCCCTTCGTTCGCAGGTTAAACCATACCAAATAACCGATCATTCCATAAAAAGCGGCTGCTACCATAGCATGACCGCTGGGATAACTGTATCCATCTACTTCTATCAGGTGTTGTAGATTGGGGCGGGGTCGTTGAATCAAAGATTTTAAAGTGATATTGAGCAACCATGCGCCTGCCAGATTCCCGGCTAACATGACTGCTTCCCAAATATGCTTTAGACGAAATAAAAGGCAGGAGCCAATTAATAGCATCAGTATAATTTCCGTTAGGGCGGAACCCATATGGGTAATCCCAATGCTAAGTAAGTGAGCCATTCATTTAAAAAGCTTCTTAAAAAAAGCCCCACTACGGTATCGAAAGTTCCCAATTTATAGGTAAGAAGATCTTCAGATCGCCCCGCGAACCATACCAGAAGCAGAAAACCGTCTATCATTCCGCCACTCACATTTGTTCCCATTTTCCCTGCCCGTGTAAGTGTCCAATGGTCTTTTTTACTCACTTTCAATGCTCCCTGGATTCATCATATAATAATCCCTCCTCGTATAGTAAGTTTAAATCCTCAAAAACAATCCATTTCCAGTTAAAACTCGTTCTTTGAAAAGTGAATATCCATCATTCATAGGGGGTGGA
>NZ_JAECVR010000015.1 GCF_016055185.1 Paenactinomyces guangxiensis | reverse complement strand
AATGCTCATCCAATTCACCACTTACAAAGCAGAATACGCTGGTAAAAAAGTAGAATGGGTAGACCCCTGCAACACATCACAGGCTTGCTCGGAGTGTAGGCGGATCGTGAAGAAAAAACTGGGGGAACGCATCCATCGTTGCTCTTGCGGATATACCGCAGACCGGGATGTGAACGCAGCACGGAATATTCTGCAAAAAGCAAAGGGCTACATTCCCGAACGCTCCGGTCAACGGGAATTCAACCTTGCTTAGGGCATGGAACATGCCTTCGTGGATGGTAGTGGGTGGCCACGCCAGATGAAACGAGAAGCTCGCCATTTCAATGGCGAGAAGTTCACGAGCTTTATCCTGGAGGAAGCCAGTGACCTGGAAAAACCTGTTTTTGTTACATATGCCGGAAGAAATTCCCCTCTGCAATTTTACGGACGGGTAAGTACAATCAACCCTTATGAAGGCTAGATTGTACCCGCCAACGGGGAGATGCGA
Source organism: Paenactinomyces guangxiensis (assembly GCF_016055185.1). Taxonomy (GTDB): domain Bacteria; phylum Bacillota; class Bacilli; order Thermoactinomycetales; family Thermoactinomycetaceae; genus Paenactinomyces; species Paenactinomyces guangxiensis. The sequence continues at coordinate 116,920 of NZ_JAECVR010000015.1, read as the reverse complement.
AAAAAAATTTCCTATGAAAAGTTAATGGATGAAGATTGGTTATAGAGATCACAACCAGCATGAAATACTGAAGTGAAAAAGCGACGCCAACCTGCATTTTCAGCTTCGTTGGAGTCGCTTTTAAATTTTCCTGTCATCTTCGCAGAGTTCTGGTTTTTTGTTTCCACAGGATTTATTTCACACAGGTGGAATACACATAAGGAGAAATCCATCGTTCGGGAGTGAGAAAATGAAATCAATCACCCCATTTGTCCGATGGTTTCCACATCCGGCGGTTCGGTGAGGAGAGGTAAAAATGAAAAAGTTAGGCCAGAAGCAATTTGAATCGGCAAAGAGATTTATGAAAGAAAAGGCCAGAGAGATTGATCGGGTTCAGTTTGACTATTATTTTGAACAGGTACCGCAGGAACGGGTGATCGAAGAGCTGATGAAATTCCAAAACGCAAACGGTGGTTTCGGCCACGCCCTTGAACCCGATTTTCGGCTAAAGAAATCGTCCCCGATGGCTACGGCAATGGCTTACCAGTGGTATATCAAGCCCTTACAGATTCCGCCCGATCATCCCGTTGTGCAAAGAAGTATCCGGTATCTCCTGGATACCTACAATCTAGAAGAAGGCAGATGGAAAGCGGTCTCCAAAGAAGTTAACCAGTTTCCCCACGCTCCCTGGTTGCATTTTGATGAACTAAACAACAAACCCCTGTAGACGATTTCCGGGGCAATCCGACAGCAGAAATCACCGCATACCTGCATTTGTACTCCGAACTGGTTCCCAAACCAAACAGTTCCTGGACACAGTAACAAACCAATGTACCCGGCATCTGTCAGACTCAGAAGAGATATCGATGCATGAATTGCTATGTTACGCCCGGATGGCTGAACATGTTCATGATCCGCCCAAAAGCATGGTTATCGGAAAAGTCAAATAATTAATCCCGGATCTCGTTAAAACCAACCCGTAAGAGTGGAATAAGTACAGCTTGCAGCCCTCCATGCTCGTCACAACACCTGCATCCCCCTTCTATGAAGAGATAGCCAAACAAGTGGAAGATATAACCTTGATTACCTGATTGACCAACAAGATCGCGATGGATGCTGGAGTCCAAACTGGGAGTGGAATCAATATCTCAAGGCCTGGGAAATAGCCATCCAGGAATGGAAAGGCGTTCTCACCATCGAAACATTGCTCAAATTAAACGCATTTGGCCGAATTCAACGTTGATTCTATTTGGCCTCTCCCCATCCCCCTGTTCTAATGCACAGTATAAGCGGTTCCAAACTGTCAGCAGTTCCGGACCGCTTTTTCACTTGATTAAAAGCCATTCTACCTGTCTCTGCATTTCACCGATCTCCAGTTGAAAAGTCATCCTCCATATACTACAATATTGTAGTATATGGAAGCGACAGATGGTTTCTGCAGAAAGGAGATCTGTATGAAAAAGAAATACATAGCATGCATGACCCTTGCCTTTTTACTGGGCAGCATTCTTACGGGTTGCAATAACGCGAATAACATGGATCACAGCCAAATGGGCCACGATTCAGGTGCCGCTAATCCGGACGCATCCAAAGAAAGGCTCACTTTGCAAACCAAAAATGTGACCCGGGTCAATCAGGATGATCCTGTTCAGGCGGCGATTGAGACATCACAATTGATCTGGCCTGCCACCGGAGAAGGAAACCGGCCCGGTACCGTGTTGCTGGGGATCAAAGGAAATACCAAAATCAACCTCCCGGCGGTTACTCTGATCCACCACCCCAACAATGGCCCTTTGCTTTATGCGGAAAAAGACCGAATTCCCGAGGCGACGATGAAGGAACTGAAACGTTTGAATCCGGCAGGAAGTTCCATGAATCAGGGTGTTCAAGTCATTTTGGTCGGGGGTTTTGCTGATTCTGTCCGCCAATCGTTAGAAAAACAAGGATTTAAAGTGGATGCTGTCAAGGCGGAGGAACCTGCCGAGATGGCCAAACAACTGGATGCCTATTATGCCAAAGCGAGCGGAGGTGCTTATCCGCAAGGGGTGATTATCGGGTCCGCCGATCCGCTCGATTACTCACTGCCGGCCGCAAACTGGATCGCCCATATGCCTGAACCCCTGCTTTATGTCCATAAAAATTCAGTTCCACAGGCGACAGTTGAAGCTCTCCAACAACGCAAAAATAAGCCCAGTATTTATCTTTTGGGACCTGAATCAGTGGTGTCAAAAGAGGTGGAAAAGAAGCTTCAATCATTTGGAGAAGTAACCCGAATCGCCGGGCAAACACCTGAAGAAAATGCCATTGCCTTTGCTAAATTCAAAGATAAAACGACTCAATTTGGCTGGGGTGTAACCCAACCGGGACATGGTTTAACTTTCACCCGGTTAAATCAGATGGATACAGCCATTGCTTCCGCTCCTTTTGCCCATCTGGGAAAACACGCTCCCATGTTGGTCATGGAAGACAAAAAGCTATCTCAGCCTATACACCATTATTTAATAAGTTTACAGCCCAAATTTAAAAAGGAGCCAACCGAAGGCCCCTATAACCATGCCTATATCATCGGAACGGAAGCCTCCATTCCATTTACGGTTCAAGGAATGATTGATGAAATGTTAGAGATTGTTCCGGCAAGCGGCGGGGATGGACACAGCGGACACATGAATATGGAAGAGCAGCCAACCCATTCAGACCAAAACCCGCATCACGGACACTAATCCATACAAAGACCTGAGTCTAGAATTCAGGTCTTTTTTGAATAAATGTTTTTATCGGTATGTCACCGGTAAAAGCTCCCCGATTCCTGTATACTGGTAGAAAAGTAAAGGTAAAGGGTGCTTTTTTATGATTTCTGATGATCAGCGAAAAACATTAGTACGGCTTCTTGGCCCGCTTGAAATCGAGATTATGAATATTCTTTGGGGTCAAGGACAAGCAACCGTCCAGGATGTGCTGGAGCAATTACAAAAAAATAAAGATTATGCCTATACAACGATTATGACAGTGATGAGCCGGTTGACGAAAAAGGGTGTATTAAAGCGTGAAAAAAAGGGAAAAGTGTTTGTTTACCAACCTGCTTATTCCCCGGATGAATGGATTGAAAAAACATCTTCACATACGATCCAAAGTCTGTTGGAGGATTTTGGCGATGTGGCGATCGCCCAGTTTGTCGATGTGGTTGGCCATAAACCGGAACACCTGAAAAAGCTTAAACGGTTTATACAACAATTAGAGCAAGGGGACCCCTCATGAAATCTTTTCGTCAATTATTTGCATTAGCCCTGTTCATCGGAATCACTTTACATGTTTCCTGGATCATCTCCACAAATGCTGTGGCCGGCCCGTTACTTGACTGGCTGCATCGCTGCTGTTCCTTTATTTTTTCCAATGGCCGGATACCCGTCGAATATTATCTACTGGCAAGCATTCATCTCTTGTTTTTGCTATTGTTTATCTGCCGGATGCTGATGCTGGCCTGGAAAACCCATCGTCAGGTCGCCCGATTACTGCAAAATCAATCAGGCTGCATTCCTGCTGAGATTCAACATTTTAGCCGGAAGCGGGGGACTCCCGTCATCGTTGTTGATCATGAACAGCCACTGGCTTTTACTTACGGGTGGCTTCACCCCAAAATACTGATCAGCTCCTCTCTGATCCGGCAACTGCACGAATCAGAATTACAGGCAGTTTTAGAGCATGAATACTATCATTGTTTGCAGAGGGACCCCTTAAAAATGCTTTTTGCCAGCAGTGCGACACTTGCTCTCTTTTTCCTTCCCCTTGTTCACAAATTACGGGGGCATTACCTGATTGAAAAAGAAATTGCCGCAGACCGGCACTCGATCCGGACAGCCGGCGTTAAGCCTCTCGCTTCTGCTCTACTGAAATTAATGAACGCAAGGTTAGCGGATTCTCCTTCCCACGGGACAGCCGGTTTTGCAAATGATGAAATGGAAGCCAGAATCGAAGCGATGATTCATGATCGGGCAATACCTCCTCGGATTTATTTGAAAGACTATCTCCTTTCTTTGGCAGGGTTAGCCGTTATATTGCTGCCGGCCTTTTACTTGTTGACAGCAATCACCCACACCCACCATATGGTTCGTATGGCAATTGTACCGATTTCACTTTTGTGTAACCTGTTGGGATCTTGAAAAGTAAACTTTAAAAAACAAACAACCCGGAATCCCAGTTCAGTTAAAGGTTTCCGGGTTGTTCACTTGTTTTACGATTAAAACAACTACCTTTTAAAAACACTTTGCGGGGATTCAGCATCAAAGTTACCTGGTCGGTCTAAGGAGCACAGGGCCCGGGTGACAACGGCGGCTGTATCCATGTTGCATACCTGTGAAATGATCGTGGTCTCCGATTAAATGCCGGGGCCTTTAACTTCCCAGTCAGTAAATGGTTTTATGGTCTATTCCATTTCGTTTTTATAAGTTTTTTCTGAGAAAAAACTACTTTACAAAGGGTTCAAAAAGGGTATATATTTAAATCGTAAGTAATAAGTAGTAAGTAATAAGTAGTAAGTAACCCCAACTTTATGTTTTGTTTTAAAACAAGAAATGAGGTGCTAATATGGTTCATAAACTAACCATTCCCGAGCAGTTCTTTGTCATTGTCCAAAACAAGAAGATTACGCGTATGAAATGGATGTTGTCAGGGTACCGTCAACTATATGTAATTGCAGGGTGTTTCATCGAACTCTCAAAACAAAAACGTATTACCTTTGGAGAAAAATTGGAGGTACAAGTGGTAGATGAGACACCGACCGGGATCGATTATTTGGATGAAATGCTTATGCAGATTGCAAAAATAAAAAAAGAGCGGAAGTTGCTCAGTTGGATGAGGGAGTTCAGTTTGAAGTTGTGGAAACAAAAAAAGATATACGACCTTTTGGCACGTTCTTTGCTGGAAAAAGGGGTGATACAAAAGGAAAAGTCTTTGCTTTTTAATCGATATGTTGGTTTGGATCCTCACGAACGACAAATCGTGGAAATGATTCGTGCCGAGGTCTTAGAGCCGGGAAAAGTGAGTCACGATGCTTTGATACTGACCTTTATGTTACACACAGCCAAGGTTCTAAAGGAATTATTCTCACACTATGAGGGTGGAGAGTGGAAAAAGCGGATCAAAGAGCTGCAAGAAGAATATCCACGGGAATGGAAACAGGTGGAGACGATTAGCAAAGTTATCCAGGAAATTGCAGCAAGCGCCGCCTCTTCTGCTGCCACGTAAGGAGGTGGAGCACATTGTCGAGAAGGCGCAGTCTGGAAGTGATTGAACAAGCAGAATTTGTGACGATCAGTGAGTTAGTCCGATTAAGCGGGAATCGGTACAGTACACTCAAATACTATAGTGAAGAAGGAATTCTTCCGTTTGAACAGGAAGAGAGTCGTCTCACCCGGCGTTACCACCGGGAAAGTGCATTACAACGGTTAAAGGAGATTCAGGAATACAAAGAAGAGGGGCTCTCCATTCAAGAGATTAAGACACGCTTACTTGATAAGCAGGAATAAAACTTAAAAAACAAAAGAGTAGTGGAGAAACGGAAAGGGAAAAATCGGCCATCATTGCCGATTCTTTTTATTTCCCGCGATCCTCTTAGGGTTTCAATTATATGAAAGCGAATAAAGATTCAAACAGGTTATACACAAAAGCTTCCGGCGCTCTCCGGGTAATGAGGATTCGCAATCATGATGGTCATTTGACTGGTTAAAGGAACGAAAGCACATAAGCAGATGGCAATCTCTTGCATTTTTTACTCTTCTGTTCATTTTATGGACACGAATTTTAGCTCTTAGGAGTCATGGCTTTTTTTCTGAACCGTCCTATACTCGCCATAGAAACACGGTATTCAATGATAGACGATCATAGAAAGGAAAATGGACCATGTCTCCTCAAACGATACACGATCACAAATCTGAAAGAAGGGAAGAGCAAGGAGTAACAAAACAGTTATTCGCCGTAATTTGGCGGTGGCATTTTTACGCGGGAATCATATTTGCTCCATGGATCCTTCTGCTGGCCATCAGCGGAGGGGTTTATATATTTAAACCGCAGATTGAATTGATGCTGTACAAAGATAAGTACGTTGTGCAAGAAGGTTCGGCAAAACTGCTTCCGACCCGTCAGATCGAGAAAGTGAAAAAACGGTATCCCCAGGCGGAAATTACTCATTTCACTCCCTCCTTTGCAGCCAACCGCTCCTCAGAGGTGGGAATTTCCCTCCACGGTCAAAGTTCCATTGTGTTCGTCAATCCTTATAATGGAAACATTCTGGGCAAACTCAACGATGAGGACAGATGGATGGAAAAAATAAAAGCATTGCATAACGGTGAGCTGTGGGGCGCAACCGCGGGAAATCGCCTGATCGAACTAACCGCTTGCTGGGCCTTTATTCTGGTCATCACCGGGTTGTATTTGTGGTGGCCCCGCCATCGTAAACCCTGGCAGGGTACAATCATTCCCCGTCTGAAGCAAGGAAAACGCACATTTTGGCGTGATCTGCACGCTGTACCTGCCTTCTGGCTGTCAGCTTTTATTCTCTTGCTCATTTTTACCGGACTTCCCTGGTCAGGGGTCTGGGGAGATCTGGTGAACCGCGCGGCCACAGCCACTCACACCGGGCAACCCCCTTTTGCCGCCGTCTGGGGCCCAAAACCGGAATCAACGGTTCCAACAAAAGATGTAGCCACAGATATACCGTGGGCCGCGGAAAATTTACCTGTTCCCGAATCGACCCCTGACACCCTTCAACCTGTTTCAGTGGAAAAAATGATGGCAATCGCTGACTCAAGAAACATACAGCAACCATACAGCATCTATTTTCCGGAAGGGTTAAAGGGTGTCTATACCGTTTCATCTTCCCCTCAGCAACCGGAAGATGATGCAACGCTTCATATTGACCAGTAAAGCGGGAAGGTGTTGGCTGACTTGCGGTTTAAAGATTATGGACCGGTTGCCAAGGCTATTTCCATTGGCATCGCCCTTCATGAAGGACGTTATTTCGGGTGGATCAATCAATTTATCAATTTGCTGGTTTGTATCGGTTTTATTGGTATTGCGGCCTTGGGGCCGGTGATGTGGTGGAAACGGAAACCAAAGGGGAAATTAGGCGCACCGCCATTCCCAAAAAACTTTAAAATGGTGAAAGGGGTCAGCGTAATCACCATCGCACTCGGAGTCTTTTTCCCGCTGGTGGGAATGTCCCTGTTGCTGGTTTTTCTTCTCGATTGGTTTATTCTCCGGCGAGTTCCTAAAGTGAGGGCATGGATCGGTTAAGAAACCAGACTTAAATCCCGTTTGTGGGGATGTCGAGACTTAACACTTCTATACGAGTGGACAGATTTATAGCGAGAAAAGAGATGATGTAAGAGTAAAAAATGGATAGAGAAGGTGGTATAAATTGAGTATTTATTCAGCTTGTAAGGGGAAAGGGTAAATTAAAACGATGCTTCCTCTGCCAATGGAGATCACATGTCCGGCCTGCATAGAAACCGGGAAAGAGCCTGAGAAAGATCATATAAAAAAAGAGGGACTTCTTCTTATGATTGCCATATTTCCTTCATTCCATTTTTAAAAAAGGGTTCCCCTTCTCCGGTGGAACCCTTTTTCCGGTTGACCTACACATTCATTTCAGCACTTTTTCTGCCGGTAAACCTCTCCTGGACCCGTGAAAGGATCAGGTACATGATCGGCACAATAAACAAGGTCAGCAGCGTGGAAGAGGCCAGACCGCCAATAACGACAACCGCAAGGCCCTGGGAGATTAAAGTCCCTTCTCCATAGCCCAGCCCAAGGGGCAACAAGGCAAAAATAGTGGCAAAAGCGGTCATCAGAATAGGGCGAAGGCGGGTTCCCGCAGCTTCCAGTAACGCTTCGCGGACATTCAATCCCCGTGTCCGCTGCTGTTGTACGCGGTCAATCAACACGATGGCGTTTGTGACCACAATTCCTATCAGCATTAGCGCACCGATCATCGATGAAACACTGATGGGCTGCCGGGTAATCAAAAGGCCCACCAGTCCGCCGATCACAGCAAAAGGCAGGGAAAAGAGAATGGTAAAAGGTGCTGTCGCTTCACCAAACGCGATAATCATCACAATATAAACGGCGGCGACTGCGACAACCATGGCAACTCCCAGCTGGGCAAAACTTTTGTTCATCTCTTCGGTATCCCCGCCGATTGTCACTTTGATACCTCTGGGGAAATTGGTTTGACTAATGATGCTTTGCACATCCCGGGAGACGGCCCCAGTATCCTTAATAGTGACATTCCCGGAAACGGTGGCATATTGTTGCCTGTTTTCCTTTTGAATGGTCACAGGGCCTTTTTCTTTTTTGATCGTGGCGATCTCGCTCAGTTGGACCATCTTGCCGGTTTGTGAAAGAATCCGGACCTGTTTCAATTGATCGACGGTGGTGAGATTTTCTTCTTCCAATCCCAATTTTACATCTTGCGTCCGGCTTCCTTTTTCCAGTTCCATCACTTTATCTGCATCCAGCAGACCGCGAACAGATAACGCCACCTGCTGGGCAACCAGCCCCTGTTTGGCTGCTTTGGCATTATCCACATGAACAGTGACCAGTTCTTTCTGTTCACTAAGGTTATTGCTGACGTTGGTCAAGCCTTTTACCTGTTTGAGTTTGGCGGTCAGTTGATCGGCTGCAAGCCTGATATCTCGCAGATTGTTTCCCTGTACACTCACCTCGATCGAGCTGGAAGCCGGAACCAGGCTGTTCACTTCGTTGACAATGATTTCTCCCTCTTTTTCGAGCGGCTTCAAACTCCCGCGCACCTCTTTAAGCAGTTGATCCATATTGGCCGAAGAATCGAGGCTGACAAAGATTGAGGCCCGGTTCGTACTTCCGACACTTCCGTCGCTGTTCAATTTGCCGCGTAAATTTCCGACAGAAGTTGAAAGTACTTTGACTTCTTTGTATTTCTTAAAGGTCTTTTCAATACTGCGTGCAACTTCATTGGTTTTACTGATATCTGTACCGGACGGCATGTTTAGGTTTACCCGGATGGCTTTGTCTTTGTCTGCGGGAATAAAGCTGGTTCCCACCAGCGGCACAATGCCCAAGCTTCCCACCAACAGCAGAGTGGCCAGGGTGAGAACGATTCCTTTATGGTTAAATGACCAGGCCAACATCTTTTTGTATGATTCTGCAGTACGGCTCCGGGTTCTGTCCAAACGCAGCTTTTTCCCCCTGAGCAGCATCAGTCTGGTAAGAACCGGCACAATGGTGACTGCAACAACAAGTGAGCAAAGCAGAGCAATCGCCACAGTAACTGCAAACGGGAAAAAAACTTTGCCCACAATCCCGTCGACAAACCCAAGCGGAATAAATACGGCAACGGTTGTCATCGTCGAGGAGGTGATAGCCGAAGCCACCTCTTTGGTTGCCGCCTGGATTAAACCGATATTCCGCTCCGTTTTTTTCATCATATGCCGATAGATATTCTCAATCACAACAATACTGTCATCGACGACACGCCCGATGGCCACTGCCAATCCACCCAGAGTCATCACATTCAGGGTAATATCGGCCTGATGGATCAAGATCAGTGTTGCCAGTACCGACACCGGAATGGACACGATAGAGATCAGAGTCATCCGGAAATTGCGAAGGAAAATCAGGATCACCACTGCGGCAAAGAGAGCCCCCAGCAATCCCTCGCGCACCATGGAATGAATGGATGCTTTTACCGCACGGGACTGGTCGAAAAGAGTCGCGATCTCCATATCGGGATTCTCTTTCTTCAGTTCGGCGACCTTCTCATCAATCTGTTCAGCCACTTCTACAATATTGGCATTTGGGTCTTTCAGAATATCAATGTTTACTGAAGGCTTTCCGTTGGTTCGGGTAATCATGGAATTTCCGTTCGCCGACTCGGTAATGAAGGCGATGTCGGACAGCTTTACTGTTTTAATCTTTGCTTCTTTCACAGTTGGCTTTTCCGTGTTCTGCATGGCCAGGTGAGGGGAACCGCCCGGTGATTTGCTCCCTGATGATGATTTCGGTTTGGGCATTTTGGCTTGCAGTTGTTTCAATTGCTTATTTAACTGATGTAACCCCTTTTGCTCAGCGGCGATCTTTTGCTTCAGCCCTGCTACTTTGGCTTGAAGTGCGGGGTCATCCGGATTGGCCTGCAATTGACTTAAAGCATCGTTAAGGGCAAGCTGATCCCCGACAATTTGGGCCTGCAACTCCTGTCCCTGCTGCAAAATAAGCGTGAGATAACCGAGCCCCTGACCAACCTGACCCAATCCCTGATTTAATCCGCCCACTGCCTGGTTCAACCCGCCAACCGCCTGACCAAGCCCTTGAAATCCTTGGCCGATCTGGTCAAAGGCATCCTGAAAACCATCTGCCGGGTTGGGCGGGATCGTAAGCTCCATATTTTTCAACTGCTCGATATTGGTTATTTTCTGCTCGATTCGTACAGGCATATCTATCTGATTCAGATTCAGATCGCCAACGGGCAACGAAGTATTACTGTTTTGTAACACTTGCCGGACTTGTTGGACAGAAAGATTATATTTTTTCAGCTGATCCGGCTTTAAACGGATATAAACAGCTTTATTCCCTTCCCCTTTTACCTGAACTTCACCAACTCCGTCCACGGACTCAAAAGCGCCTTTGGCTACCTCATTGACCCAGTGTTCCATTTCGGCAGGTTTTTTCTTCCCGCTGGTCACTGAAAAACTCATCACCGGAGAAGTATTGAGGCCAAACCGATTAAAAGTGGGTTCCAGTACTTGTTCCGGCAAGGACAAGCGGCTGACCGAATCTTTCATCTCCTGTTGCGCTTTGTCCAAATCGGCGTCAAAATCAAACTGGACGATGATCACTGAAGTGCTGTCTGCGGAGATCGAGGTAACTTTTTGCGCTCCTTTGATTCCCTGAAAAGCTTTTTCAATCGGTTGAGTCACTTTTTTATCAATATCGTCCGGAGAAGCTCCCGGATAAGGTATAATCGCTACCACAACCGGAAAATTAATATCGGGCATTGCTTCCATCTTTAGCCGGGTTGCAGTATAAATCCCCCCTCCGGAGACCAGCAGCACCAAAATAAGGATTGCAGCGATGTTTTTGAGCGAGAAGCGGGTCAACCAGTTCAAACTTTTTCCTCCTTTTACCGGCAGACATAAATCTTATCAGTTGTGGAAAGTGTATGTCAGTGTGGGGGAAGGCAGAATGCTGTCTCCCGATCGGCGTCCTGCAAGGAAGCAGAGATGGCCGCTCCCCGGAATTCTGCTTTCCCGGCATGATTCAAACCTTTATCCCAGGTTATGAGGGTTTTCTGTCCCGAAAATAAATACTTCTTCTGCTGGTGCCGTCCCAGTGCCATGTTTGTCTGTGAAAGTGTTTCTCCGTTCCTGAGGACAAGGTACTTCTCTCTATTTTTTCCGTTGTTGAAAGAAGTATTTGCAAAAACGGAACACCAGAAATAGAAATCGGTTTATAAATAAAATCAAGACAAGTTTACCGAACGGTATATATTAGCGTCAATTTCATTCATGTGACGCTTTTGTGATCAAAAAAACAACCGCCGGTTGGATGGCAGTTGTTATAAATGTCTATTCCTTTGTTTTCGTACAGATAAAGCGAATCGGGTTTCCGGCGGCAAACGTGTACGGCGGAACATCTTTGGTCACCACGGACCCCGCTCCGATCACCGCATGATCTCCTATAACCACACCGGGCAGAACGGTTGTGTTGGCTCCGATCATAACATGGTTACCGATACGGACATCACCAAGCCGATACTCTGTCGTTAAATACTCATGTGTAAGAATAGTGGAGTTATAACCGATAATCGTATTTTTGCCAATGTGAATCCGTTCGGGAAACAGAATATCCATCATGACCATAAACGCCACTGCTGTCTGTTCGCCCACTTTCATCCCTAAAAATGTCCGATAAAGCCAGTTTTTCACCCCCATAAAAGGGGTATATCTGGCTATGAGGATGACCAGCGTATTTTTGCATACCTTCCAAAAGGAAACGGTCTGATACACCTGCCACAATGAGTTGCTTCCGCAGACAGGGAACCGTTCAGTCTTTCTCATTGAGGGTCTCCCTTGGGATTCGCAGTTAGAGCGGGGATTTCCAGGACATCAAGCAAATCGCGCATGTCATTCAAAAAATAATCAGGATCATACTGACCCAATTCATCAGCATGCAAGCTCCATGCCACCGCGGCCGAAGCCACACGGGCGCGCCGGGCTGCGAGCAAATCATAGCGGCTGTCTCCAACCATCAGCGTTTGTTCCGGCATTGCTCCCAGTTTTTCCAGGGCCAACAGGATCATATCCGGTTCCGGTTTGGCTTTTTCTGCTTCCCCATAGCAGATGACCACTTGCATAAACCGGTCTAAACCGAACAACTTCAGCCCCATCTCCACTACTTTTCGCCTTTTGTTGGAAACAACACCCATTTTTACGCCGGCCTCTTGCAGACGCCCCAGAACTTCCCGCACATGAGGAAACTCCTTTACATAGTCATCATGATGAGCCACATTGTGGGTATGGTAGGTCTGAACCATTTGTTCCGCCTGGGCCGGGTCAAACCGCTCCATTTGATCCAGCAATGGTTCCCCCATGCAGGCAAGTACATCCGCTTCTGTATATTTCCCGGGACAATGGGCGTTCAGTGTATGCATAAAGGAAGCTAAAATAAGGTCATTGGTGTTAATCAGTGTTCCATCCAAGTCAAATAGAATAAAAGGATACTTCACTATTTTCACCTCTACGCCTTGTTCATCTGAACCTTGGTCTGTCCTTGTGACTCGGTGCTTTTATACGACTCATCCGCTTTTCCTTTTACACGGCGCCAAATGATCAATCCCAGCGCAAACAGCACAAGGGCGAGACTCATCAATTGGGCAATGCGGATATTGCCGCCTTCCATCATCCCGGGTTCAAACAGGAGTTTCATCGGCGACCAGATGATGCCGAGAAGGTTTTCCAGCCAAACAGGGCCGCCAAAGGTTAAACTGTCCGTACGTAAACCTTCAATAAAAAACCGCCCCATGGAGTACCAAATCAAGTAGCTGAAAAAAATCTCCCCACGCCGGGGATTGGCCGCCCTGAGCAGCAAAAGAATTCCGAATCCGGCCAGATTCCACAGCGATTCATATAAAAAGGTAGGATGATGATAAACTCCCTGTATGTTCATCTGCTCAATCAGCCAGCCGGGCAAATGCAATCCTTCCAGGAATGCACGTTCCACGGGGCCTCCGTAGGCTTCCTGGTTAATAAAGTTGCCCCAGCGGCCGATCGCCTGTCCCAAAATAATGCTCGGGGCCACAATATCGGCAATCGCCAGAAAACGCAAGTTATGTTTCCGGACAAACAGGTATCCTGCGATAAAGGCACCGATCAGACCGCCGTGGATCGCCAGGCCGCCTTTCCAGACAGCCAGAATGTCAGCAGGATGACTTGCGTAATATTCCCACTTAAATAAGACATAATAGAGGCGCGCTCCCACGATTGCAGATGGAATCACCCAGATCATCATATCGAGAAGTTTTTCACTATTTATGCCACGGCGCTCTCCTTCTCTCACCGCCAGCCATAAGCCCAGTAAAGCGGCGGTTCCCATAATAACGCCATACCAATGGACTTGGAGCGGTCCAATAGAGAAAGCAACCGGATCTATCACCGATGCCAAAACCATGAAAAGTGCTCCCTTCTTCCTGTTGATCCTTGTCAAAAAACCAATCCGTCCCTATTGTAACCCAAAACTTCCCGCAAAGAAAACATTCACCTGCTGACAATGAACGTTTGAATCATGCGGGAGGCAGGTTTTCTGGGAGCGATTTTTGGGCGACCGACCGAGCGGAAAAAACGGAACAAGGGAAAAAAGCAAGGCAATTCTTCCTTGCCCCGCTTCCCTGCCTTTTTTGCCGAGCCCCTTGTGCAGTTTTTGGAACGGCCAATTCTATTTCCTCCCAGGGCGCCAATCTGAGCGGGACAGTAATCCTGCTCTCCCCCTGTGACACACAACACTTTACACAGAAAAATGAACAGATCTAAAACGCTGGTTGAGACCATGGAAAAAGGTTACAACTTGGAGATAGACACCCGGAGGACCCTTCATATAAAATAAGAAGACAAGCACCAGGAGGGACACATTTTGATTGAAATAAATTCCTATGAGGATGAGACTGAATCTCCAACCTACGATTGTGTAGAATGCGGTCAAAAGAACTGTGTGGTTGTAAAAGGAAACAACGGGTTCTGCAGCACTCCCGGTTGTTTACATAATGATCCCATCCAATTTGTCTATTATCCCCATTGGGAAAAGCCCAAAACAAGCCGGGCCGGTCGGGAATTCTCGTGGGATAAATAGAAGGCCTCTCCGTCACCCCAGGCAGGAGAGGTCTTTTTCAATCTAAATCATCCGCATCCTCAATCGTTTCTCCCAGCTTTTGCACAAACTGCTGTGCCGCGTCATACCCGAGACCTTTTAAGCGGAAGTTCATTGCCGCTACTTCTATAATGACCGCCAAATTTCGTCCGGGTCGTACCGGAACCGTCAACTGAGGCAAAAATGTATCAATAATCTGGGTTCGCTCCTCATCCAGTCCAAGGCGGTCATACTGGCGCTGTTCCTGCCATGCTTCCAGGCGGATTACCAGGGAAATCTTCTTTTTATCCCGAACGGCTCCCGCACCAAACAGTGTCATCACATTGATAATACCCAGGCCGCGGATTTCCAGCAGGTATCGAATCAGTTCAGGGGCATGGCCCACCAGCGTTCCCTCACCGGTCTGCTGGATTTCCACCGCATCATCCGCAACGAGGCGATGCCCTCTCTTCACCAGTTCCAGTGCTGTTTCACTCTTCCCAATTCCACTGCTGCCGGTGATCAAAACTCCAATCCCATACACATCAACCAGTACCCCATGCATGGTTGTGGTCGGCGCCAGATGCTTTTCCAGATAGTTGGTCAGTTTGCTGCCGAACTTCGTTGTGGAAAGAGCCGTACGTAATATCGGAACCCCTTTTTCCTCCGCCGCCTTTATCAATTCAGCAGGAACCTCAAAATTACGGGTGACAACAAAACAGGGAATATCCGGATGACATAATTTATGCATACGTTCTTCTCTCTCCTGCCGGGTTAATTCCCTGATAAATGACAATTCTGTTTTCCCGAGCAGTTGCAGACGCTCCACGGGGTGATAAGTAAAAAACCCCGCCAGTTCCAAACCCGGCCGGTAGAGGTCTGATACATGGACAGTCCGGTCTAATTGGTCCCAGCCACTCAACACTTCCAGATCAAATTTTTGAATGATATCTTTCACAGTTACTTTCTTGGCCATCTTCCCCTCCTCCTTAAAAGAGGCTTCACGAATAAGAGGGCGACTGATCCATCAGCCGCCGCTTGAATTTCTATTAGAGTACCGTTTCCTCGGTTTCTTTGTCAAAGATATGCGCTTTGTTCATATCCAATGCCAGCTTGATCTGTGCACCGGGTGCAAATTGCGACCGTGCACTCACTCTCGCAGTCAGCCATTTGTCACCGAAACCGCTCAAGTAGAGGTACATTTCAGATCCCATATTTTCGGCAACCTCTACCTTTGTCTCAAATGCGCTTTCAGGAGATGCCTCAATAAACGCAAGTTCATCATGGACTGCTTCCGGACGGATTCCGAAGATCACTTCTTTCCCGACATAACCTTTTTCCCGCAAGGTTCCGGCACGGCCACCGGGAATTTTAACCTTCACGCCATTTGAGACAAAATAGATGTCTCCGCCTTCTTCTGCTAAAGATCCGTCAACGAAGTTCATCGCCGGAGACCCAATAAAGCCGGCCACAAACATGTTTGCAGGGTGGTTGTAAATCTCGGTCGGAGTGTCAACTTGCTGAATCACACCGTCTTTCATCACCACGATCCGGTCCCCCATCGTCATCGCTTCTGTTTGATCGTGGGTCACGTAGATGACAGTAGTCTCCAGACGCTGATGCAATTTACTGATCTCTGTGCGCATTTGCACACGTAATTTGGCATCAAGGTTGGATAAAGGTTCATCCATCAAGAACACTTGCGGTTCACGGACAATCGCGCGCCCCAGGGCAACCCGTTGGCGCTGACCCCCTGACAGCTGTTTGGGCTTGCGGTCCAGAAGATGTTCGATATCGAGAATTTTAGCAGCTTCACGCACTCGCTTTTCAATCTCATCTTTTTTAAACTTGCGCAGCTTCAATCCAAACGCCATATTCTGATAAACCGTCATATGCGGGTAGAGAGCATAGCTTTGGAATACCATAGCAATATCCCTGTCTTTGGGAGCCACATCATTGACCAAACGGTCCCCGATGTAAAGTTCTCCTTCTGAAATATCTTCCAGACCGGCAATCATGCGCAGGGTAGTTGATTTTCCGCAACCGGACGGTCCGACCAGAACTAAAAATTCCTTGTCTTTAATATCGAGATGAAAGTCCTTCACTGCGGTAACATCGCCACTATAACGTTTATAGATGTGGTTCAGCCTTACCTGTGCCATTGATGTCTGACCTCCCTGTGAGCTTTCAATGTAATTCTATTGTAACGAATGTTGTAAACGCTTTAACATATTCAAACCATACAAAATTGAAAGCTTTTTTTTGCGCAGATTGTACAGAACCGGATTGACACACTAACCTATTGAACTCTTGTTAACAGCATTGACATTTTAGCTAAAACCGCATCTTCAAAGCGGCGAAGATCCAGACCCGTTTCCTGTTTGAAGCGGTCTAACCGGTATAACAGCGTATTGCGATGAATATACAGGCGTCGCGCCGTTTCGCTGATATTCAAATTCATTTGGAAAAACATCTCGATCGTCTTTCTCATTTCTTCATTGAGAAACATTTCCGGAAACGGGAACCTGGACAGAAAAGTTTCTGCAACATCGGCGTCCAGGCTTTGCAATAATTGCTCCAGCCCCAGATTCCATGAAGCATAAACAGTGCGGTCCGGATGAAATTTTCGTCCGAGCCGGTAGCTGTGAAGCATATGCACCCACATGTTTTTTACCTCTTGAGGTGAAGAAATCGCCCGATGAACCACGATTCTCACCTTTTTCCCGCCCTCATTGACCACCGCTTCCGCCAGGCCTTCCGCTGCCTGAACCAGGTTCTCATCACGTTCATCCACGGAATGCTCCTCTTCGGTCAGACGGACTTCAGGTGTGAAGATGACCCATTCCCGTCCATCCATGGGAATGATCCATGCTTGTTGTTCATCAAAGTATCCTTCCAGTAATGTTTCTATCTCAGCCCGGCCGGGCTCGTCCAATTCAGCTTCAAATACCAGCAAAAAAGGGACCCGCGTATTCCAGTCAAGCTGCAACACTTCCTCCGGGAAAAACAGATCTTCTTCCTCTCTTGCCGCTTTCAGCCAACGGGCCAATGAACATCCCTGCTCATCTTCACGGGAAACCCCTCCCTCTCCCGCCTGTTCAAGGATTAGTTGCACCAGTGCCTGTTCTCTCTCATTGAGCGGAGATTCGATGCAGATCACTTTTTTGGAGGGCAATACAAACAATGGACCATGATGATCTTCCGAAGACGGTGAATCAGCTATTCTGATTTTTGTATGCAACGTTTGTTCTAATCTGCGGATTATTTTTGCATCTAAGTCACTTGTTCTCATTGCAGCACCTCACTGCCGGACTGAAATCCCTTAAACCCATTATACCAGCAGGTTGTGAGGAAGATGTAACGGAAGCGGCTCCATTTTTTGTCACATTTTGGACAACTATTTTTCTGCTAAAACGGATCACAAAAAAATGATCACAGGCGAATAAATAGATGAGTGGGTTTTTGGTAATACATAATCCATCATCAAGATCCATTCAAAAATTCCATATTCTCCAAAGGGGATGAAGTATTTGAAGCGTTATGCAGCTCTATTTATTACACTGGCGCTCGTTTTCGCCATCCTGCCATTTTCCGCACCTGTTGCATCTGCGGAAGAAAATAAAACAGAAGTAAAAGTTGATCTTTCTCTCGACTTATTTAAATTGACCGGCGTATGCCAAGTTGGAAATGACACAGTTAAATTACGTGTTAAAAGCCTGTTTAAAAGTGATGTCGATGTTACTCTCACCCGTGAAAGTGACGGTAAAGAAGTAAAAGTAACTGCAAAAGCAAATGCCAGCACTAATGTGAAACTTCCTCTCGGCAGCAAGGATGATGTCTGGAAGCTTACTGTTCCCGGAGTAGAAGGATTCCTCACAGTAAATTTGGGTGAAATCAAATCATGTAAAGACAAGCCTGGCGATGATAAACCTGGTGATAAGCCCGGTAATGGTGACAAACCTGGTGACAAGCCCGGTGAAGAGCCTGGTGATAATCCTGGCGAAGAACCTGGTGATAACCCCGGAGATCAGCCACAACCTTGCAAAGAGCCGTCTGAAGATGATTTCCGCGAAATCAATGTAGACCTTAAGCAAGAAGGAAACAAAGTGAAAGTGACTGCCAAACTGCCTGGTAAAGAGGCAGAAGGTACCTGGTATATTGTAGCCGGCGGAATTGAGTCAGAAGTACCGGAAGTGACTCATAAAGCTGAAGGTGTTAAAGGAACCACCTTTACCTATGAATTTGATGTAAACAAATTACCGGCTGGTGAAAATGGTCTAATCGTTGCTTTTGAAGGAACCATCGATGGCCAAAACTGCTCCTATGGAGTCGGTTATGTTGACTTCACAGTTGATGAAGACAAAGTTCAAAACCCTGCAAATCCAAAACCAAACCCGGGCAAAGGGAAGCAAGACCTTGACAAAATCAAAGGCGGAAAACTGCCAAAAACCGCTACCACTTATCCGACAGGTGCCCTTGCAGGACTTCTGTTGCTGATCGTTGGTGTCGGTATGCTGAAATTCCGTCGCGCTTAATTAATATCTGAACCCTGAGGGATGTGCTTTTAAGCGCATCCTTTTTTTACATAATTTGGAACTATCATTTCAGACTGAACTGAACAAAAAAATGCGCTTTCCTGCGAATAAATAATTGGGAGGATTTTCACGAAGCTGCAAAGAAAAGAGCATTTGCTCAAGGGGAAGGTGACAGGCAGACCGGTCAATGGATTTGCCGATACCGATCTGCCTGTGATCCATCATTTATGCGTAGTAAGCGGGACATTAAACTCCTGAAAATCTATTGCTGTCGTCCTCAGGGACCAAAAAAGTGTATGATAAATATACAACTGTTTTTGTTATCACCGAAAATAAAACAAAATGACTGAAGGGGTGAATTCTTATGAACCGGAAACTGGCCTGGCTTTTGATCACCGTTGGTGCCGTGGTCCTTTTCTATAATGCCTATCTATGGTGGGGGCAAATCCGCATCGCGGTGATGGACCCGAAATTAGCCAGGTCCATTTCGGATGACTGGGATGACCGTTCTTACCTTCCCGCTTTGACCAAAGTGGGAGAAACAAAACAAACATCCCCCGTAACACATATGGGTGACAAAATTGGAGAGCTGGTCATCCCGAAATTGGGAGCGATTTTGCCCATTGTAGAAGGCACGGATGACAAATCGCTGAAAAAAGGGGTTGGCCTGTATAGGGGATTCGGCACTGTAAAACCGAATCAAACCGGCCATGTCGTTCTCTCCGGCCATCGGGACACCGTCTTTCGCAATGTAGGCAAACTGGTAGACGGAGATAAATTATTTGTCAAATTTAACGGGAGTGTTTATACCTACCAGATTCGGAAGCGGTGGGTGACACATGCAGAAGACCGCACTGTTATTGTACCGATTAATCGCCCGGTCCTGTCATTGACAACCTGTTATCCCTTTGACTATGTCGGGGACGCTCCGGACCGCTATATTATCCAGGCCGACCTGGTAAAAGTGGAGACCGGGAAAAATTACGCGCTGGAAGGTCGATAAAACAGGATTCGAGTGGATCGCAGCAAAAGAAAGCTGCGCAGACAGGAAAGGGTGTGCCGAAAGCAGCACACCCTTTTGTTCTTTTCTTTTTTAATCCAGGATCGCATTCATGATCCACGACAGTACGGTCAGCAGCAGGGCTCCCAAAAAGGCAGGAACAAAACCGCCCACTTCAAATCCCTCAACGAAATATCCCGTCAACCAAAAGAGAAGAGCGTTGATAACAAAAGTGAATAAACCAAGAGTGGCAATATTAAGAGGCAGGGTCAACAGTAGAATGAGCGGGCGGATCACCAGGTTGATCAGTCCCAGGATCAAAGCTGCCAGAAAGGCGGTACCCAAGTTTTCCACTTGAATCCCGGGAATCCACTGAAACTGGGCTACTAAAAATACGGCTAATGTATTGACCAGAAGCTTTATGAGCCAACTCATATCATCTCCTCCTTCATTTATTATGCCATGCATGTTCCTACCTTTGTTTGCACAAGCTTTTATTAGTGTTTACAATTCCCCCCCATCGGCTTTCCTTAAACTCAAAGGAAATGATTTTTCCGAAAAAAGCATTCCCTATTAAACTCTAACCCAGGATATGTTAATCTCTTTTTATGTAAAATTCGCCCTCTCATCACAGTTCCCTGTTTTCAACCGGCAAATGAAAGTCTCCGGTACTGAAATACATAGTTGCAGCCATTTATGCATATAAGGAGTGAATATCCAGTGAAATTAGGCATGATCGGCTTAGGTAAAATGGGATATAACCTGGTTCTCAATTGTCTGGATCACGGGCACGAAGTAGTTGCATTTGATGTACACCCGGAACCCGCACAAAAACTGGAGCAAAAAGGAGCGATTGCGGCGGCTTCCATCGAAGAGTTGGCCTCCAAACTTAAGCCGCCGCGCGTAGTATGGATGATGGTTCCTGCCGGGGAAACTGTTGACCTGGTATTGGAGCAGTTGGTTCCCCATCTCAGCCGGGGCGATATCGTGATTGACGGCGGCAATTCCAACTACAAGCACACCCTCGCCCGTGCGGAAAAATTGCAGGCCAACGGGCTTCATTATATGGATGTTGGAACATCAGGCGGAACCTCCGGCGCCCGTGAAGGCGGCTGCTTTATGATCGGCGGCAACCCGGAGTCCTTCCGATCCATTGAACCCATTTTTAAAGATATAGCCGTGAAAAACGGATACCTGTATGCGGGAGAAGTTGGAAGCGGACATTTTCTCAAAATGGTGCACAACGGCATTGAATACGGCATGATGCAAGCCATTGGCGAGGGCTTTGAAATTCTGGACAAGAGCCCATTCAATTACAACTATGAAGATGTGGCCCGCGTCTGGGCCAACGGTTCCGTCATCCGCGGCTGGCTGATGGAACTGACGCAAAATGCTTTCTCCAAAGACCCCAATCTGGAGGAGATTCGCGGTGTCATGCAGGCTTCCGGGGAAGGGCAATGGACAGTGGAAACGGCACTGGAACAAAAAGCTTCCGCCCCTGTCATCGCCATGTCTCTGTTCATGCGTTTCCGCTCATTGGAAGAGGATACCTTCCACGGCAAAGTGGTAGCCGCACTCCGCAACGAATTTGGCGGACACGCCGTGGTTAAAAAATAAAGTCAACCAGCTCCCTCGATCTTAAGGGAGCCTTTTTTATAAAAATTTTTCTCCCCTGTGAACCTCACCCGCCTTTTTTTTATCTAATAAGTAGTTTATAAGATAAGGAGGCTTTCTCTTGAACGTCGAAGCAGAGGTAAAATTGGCGCAAAAAGGGAATCGTGATGCTTTTGTCCACTTCATCCGCTATTACCAAGGAAGCCTTTACCGGGTGGCAAAGGCAATTTTGAACCTGGATGAAGATTGTGCTGATGCGATTCAGGATACGGTATTGAGTGCTTATCAATCCATACATAAGTTAAGGCAACCTGCTTATGCAAAAACATGGCTGATACGCATTTTAATCAATCAGTGTTATCAGATTTTAAGAAAGCGGAAGAAGATTATCTCTATCCAGGAAATAAGGGACATCCCCGCCGTCAGTAGGGAATCGGAATTGATTGAACTTAAAGAAGAGATCGAACAGTTAGAGGAACCACTGAGAATGGTCATTATTTTACATTATTTTGAGGATTTGCCCGTCAAAGAAATTGCCGGGGTACTCGGAATCCCTGAGGGAACAGTTAAGTCGCGTTTACATCGAGCCAGACAAGCGCTGGGGGACAGATGGAATTCTGCTGAAAGGGTGATCAGTGGTGAATAGATTCGAACAAAAGATAAAGGAGTTGTCTGTTCAGGAAAAGTCCGTGGAACTGCCTGACGTGGTGAGAGAAAGGCTGGATCAAACCCTGCAATCGTTGCCGGTAAAGAAAAGAAAATCGCCAATCATGCGGACCTTGCTCACCGGTTCAACAGCGGCAGCACTATTGATCGGGGGTACGATTGCCGCCGGTTATGTTTCACCCGCGATGGCCGAAACGCTTAAAAAGGTTCCGGTTATTGGCTCTGTGTTTGAAACAGCGGGGGATTACGGTTTGAAAACTGCCAATAAAAAAGGGTTGACCACAGCTGTCAATCAAGAGATTCAAGTAAGCGGGGGTACATTCAGGGTTTCTGAAGTTTTGTACGACGGAAACCGTTTATCGGTCGGTTTTGTGTACAAATCCAAAGATAAGCTAGATATTGACAAGTTATTTCATCATTTCAGTTTTGGATATAACGGAAAAAGATCATTTAGTGGAATGGGATTGTCAGGAGATCCAATTGACGAACACACATTTAATGGGATATTTAATTTAACCCCGGAGACAAAGCTGCCAAAAGAGTTTACCCTGAATTTATTTTACACTGACAAAAAAGCCAGTGATAACAAAGAGATAAAATTAGATATTCCAGTAAAAATATCTTCAAAGAAGAAAGTTTATACCATAAATAAATCCAAATCGGCAAAAGATGTAACAGTAACGGTGAAGAAAGTTACTTTTACCGATGCCTCAACTGAATTAATTGTAGAAACTAAACACCGTGACGCCAGAGATCGTTTTCCGTCCCTTCAATTTATGATGATCGATGACCGTGGCATTATCATTCAAAGATTAGAACAATCCGGTAGTAGCGTGCGGCCTGATGGAAATAACGTGATCAGTCATAAACTGACTTTTTCACCAATGAAGCGGATTCCCCGTTACGTCATCGTAAAACCTGTGGATTCCTCTGGTGTAAAGGTAAAGCTCCCAATTCCGTATAACAAAGTAAAAATGGATGATCTGCCCACGATCGAAAAGCCGGTTATTCTCTCACAAGGAAAAGCCGGAAGTTTACACATTAACCGGGTTGAATTTTTACCGAATAAAACAGTCGTTCATTATCAAGCACGCGGGAAAGAGCCGTTTGATCATTTTCATGATCTGCAGTTACAAGATGCCGCGGGGAAAAAATATCGGCCCATCAAACTTCCCAAAGTGGAGAACCCGGACACTTATTCGTTTGTAGCAGAGTTTACAGCCTGGAAAAAGAATGAGCCGTTAACCTTTGTGACGAGAGAGTTGCCTCTCAACATTCACCGGAATGATTTAGCGATTAAGGTTCCAATCCAAAAATAGGATTCAATCTGGTGAGGAATTCCTCCCTGAAGCCAATCATACGGAAAGAAAAAAGGACCGGTTTGCATCGGTCCTTTTCATTTTAAACCGTTTGGGTTGACCTCTCCTAACAGGCGGAAATATTGTCAGGCCCGCTCTGTTCCTCTATTTCATTCAATACGGAAATAAGCCTCTCCTCCAGTCTCCATTAACCCAAAATCGCCTTGTTCACAGTATTTTCTCATCCAAACCTTCAGTCACCCCACATCATGAATCCCCAGCTCTTCGGCAACGTTGGCTTTAGAATTCCTTGGAGCCTCATTTTTACTGCTTTCTTTTTGAGTTCAAAGCTGTATCTCTTGAATTTCTGCCCTTTCCTTGCCATGAAAATCATCCCTCAAAGTAATTTTCACAAACCAATATGAAATGGCAATCCATTATAAGCCATAAGGGAGAAGTTCCAATATATCAGTTCTTTCCGGTGACCCGTAACAACAGTGGATCTTGTGACATAAGTTATTTTGTCGGGGGGGATATTCGCACGGTCGGAATGTTTGCGAATTCAACCGTTTGACATTCTGTCACTAGTTCCTAGTTACGGTGCTGGTGCAATCAATTAATTGTATTTAAAAGGAAATTATCAAAATGAATCAGTTCAAAAAAGAACTGCAAAATCTGGAGTATGACGAGTACACGGCGGAGAAGGCGACGCCCTGGGAAAGTCAAGGCCAGTACGATGCTAATGTGTCTTTATGCGGCGGATTCGGTTTCCTTTGCTTTTTCGGATGCGGTTTCGGTTTCTTTTGCTCTTGCCGATGCGGATGCGGCTTCCGTTGTGCCTGCCGATGCTCTTGCCGAAGTGCTTGCGCTTGCCGATGAGGATGCGGTGTCGGTTGTTTCGTCGAATAGTTTCCTAACCGCGGTTACTTAATGAGAAGAGGTCGCCCCTGCAGAGACACGTTTTTGGGTTGGCAGGGGTTCTTCTCTATAAAATAAGGCATGTGGGACAAATAGCAGTACATAAGATTACACAGTGATAGTTCAGATTTGAGAAGTGCTCACGGTAAGGAGGCGCGGAATGTCAACTATAAACCCTTCTATGCGTTTGAAAACGAAAGGGGACACGTTTTTTATCCCTGATCCAAATGGCGGTGTCTATTTTCGGAACAACTCAGTCTCATTCCGTATGGAAGGAAGGACGATCTATCAGTGGATTGAAAAACTGATCCCCATGTTCAATGGAGAACACACGTTGGAGGAATTGACAGACGGATTGTCGGACCCATACCGGGACAGGGTATATGAAATTGCCGAATTGTTGTACCAAAACGGTTTTGTTCAGGATGTGAGCCAGGACCGTCCGCATCAATTGGCAAATGAGGTTCTCAAAAAGTATGCTCCTCAGATTAAGTTTTTGGATAGTTTCGGCGACTCGGGTGCTTACCGTTTTCAGACCTATCGTCAGGCTAAAGTGTTGGCGGTCGGCAGTGGTCCATTTTTTGTTTCGTTGGTTGCGGCATTGTTCGAATCCGGATTGCCCAGGTTCCACGTTCTGGTCACAGACTCGGTGCCTACTAATCGGCAGCGGATGGAGGAACTTGCGGAATATGCCCGCAAAACAGACTCCGAGGTGACTCTGGAGGAGGTCACCCCGCGGAAGGAGAGGGTTAATTCCTGGCAGGAGGCTGTGCGGATGTTTGATGCGATTTTGTACGTGTCGCAGCAGAGCGATGTCGAGGAGCTCAGAGTTCTTCATGCGATTTGTCGAGAGGAAAAGAAGGTGTTTCTCCCTGCTGTCTGTCTGCAGCAAATGGGACTGGCAGGTCCGCTGGTTCATCCAGACTCTGAGGGCTGCTGGGAATCGGCCTGGCGTCGTATACACAAATCCGTGCTTTGCAAAGACCCGCAGTTGCACACTTTCTCTTCCACAGCAGGAGCTATGCTGGCCAACGTGATCGTGTTTGAATTATTCAAAACGGTTACGGGAATCACCCAGTCGGAAAAGAATAAATTCTTCCTGCTGGATCTGGAAACGCTGGAAGGGAACTGGCATTGTTTCATCCCCCACCCTTTGGTGACCCGACATGCAGCAGCCGAACGGGTGCAAGATCTCGATCTGCGGCTCAAACGGAGTTCGGTCAAAAGTGAGTCGAACGGATTGCTTCCTGCCTTCAGCCGGTTGACATCAGCCCAATCAGGGATTTTCCATATCTGGGAGGAGGGGGACTTAAAGCAGCTTCCGTTGGCTCAGTGCCGCGTTCAAGCAGCCGATCCGTTGTCGGAGGGACCTGCTGATCTGTTGCCGGAGCTTGTCTGTACAGGTCTGACACATGAGGAGGCACGACGGGAAGCCGGGTTGGCCGGGATTGAAGCGTATCTGTCGCGCATGCTTGGTCTGCTCGTTACCACTCATCCCTCACAACAGGAAGTAGAGGGCAGGATGGAAGCACCGGAAGGATTTGTCGGCGTAGGAGCGGGGGAAACTGTGGCTGAAGGCGTTTGTCGCGGGTTGCAAAAGTGTTTGACCGAGGAGCTGAGGAAGCAACAGACCGATCAAAAGCCTTCTGTCCTTCGAGTGCAGTTAAGTGCGGTAGAAGATGAACGTTGCCGGTTTTATTTAGAGACATTAACCACGATCAAAGGAATACCTGTGATTGGCCTGGCAGAGGAAGTATTCGGATTTCCTGTGGTGTGGGTAGGGACGGATGGCAGCTGGTATGGCAGTGCAGGTTTGAACATGACAACAGCCTTGCAGAAGGCGTTGCAACAGGCCCTGTTCAAGGCACAAAACCATGCGGTGTGCCCCTCGACGCAAGCGTTAGAGGTTTCGTCCGTGTTTCTGGAAGAAAAGGCGCCGCAAAGACTTGTGATCCCCGCGTGTGAAGAAGCCGGACAATCGGAGTTGCTGCAGTCCGCCTTGCAGATCTTGAATCGGAACCGCAAGCGGCTCATGGTGTTCGATCTGGCAGTGGAGCCGTTTTTGAAAGAGGAACTTGGAGCAGTGTTTGGCGTGTTGGTGCGAGAGGAGGAATCCCGGTGAGTGCAGTTGTACTGGTTGTCGGTGAAGGGTTGTTGGCAGAATTTGTGTGTGGAGAACTATCCATGGAATACAAGGTCGTTCGTCAGACTGATTTGCAGGCAGGAGAACCGGAAACGGCGGATTTGGCACTGGTGTTGCACGATAGCTGGTATCCCTCCATTCATCATCACGCGGAAGAGGTGTTGCAAATAGCCGGCATTCCCTGGCTGCGCGGTTTCGTTTCCTTTGGTGAGGGTGTAGTCGGACCGCTGGTTCGGCCCGGTACGCCGGGGTGCTCCCAGTGTGCGGACATGCGACGACTCCTGGCAGGACGCGATCGCAAGGAGATGTGGGAGTTGCAACAGAGGCTGGCGGAACACGAGGGAATGCCGTGTGATGTGTGGGCATCACGCACGGGACTTTTGCAGATGACTCATCTGGTTGTGGCGGAGGCACAGAGGGTGTTGCAAGACAGACGGGCCCACTCGGAAGGACGGGTGTTTTTGATCAACCTGGAAACGTTAAAAAACTCACTCCATTTTTTTCTGCCCGACCCGCTCTGTCGGATTTGTGGTCAATTGCCTGATGATTCACCGACCTCAGCTCGAATTTCATTGCAACCAAGTCCGAAGATCAACGCGAACAGTTACCGCTGCCGTCCGATGGATGACCTGCAGGAAGTCCTGGTCAAAGACTATCTGGATGCCCGGACTGGCTTATTGAATGGCAAAATGCATGATCTTGTGTCACCGTTTGCCTGTGTGAGTGTGAATCAGCCGTTGTTCACGGCGGACGAAACATCATCAGGCCGGACCAATTCATATGCGGAAAGCGAGTTGACGGCCATTTTAGAAGCCCTGGAGCGATACGGCGGTCTGGCACCTCACGGCAAACGGACGGTGATTCACGACAGCTTCCAAAATCTTAAATATCAAGCTCTTAACCCTGTCAAGGTAGGGTTACACGCGAAGGAACAGTATGAGCGGCCTGGTTTTCCGTTCAAAGCGTTTGATCCTGACTACCCGATCGATTGGGTATGGGGCTATTCGTTTTTACAAGAGCGTCCGATTCTGGTTCCGGAGTTGCTCGCCTATTACAGCCTGGGCTGCAGGGATGGGTTTGTCTATGAAACTTCAAATGGATGCGCGTTAGGCGGAAGTTTGGAAGAGGCCATATTCTACGGCATTTTGGAAGTGGTGGAAAGGGATTCATTCCTTTTGACCTGGTATGCACAATTGCCTGTCCCGCGCCTTGACCCTTGTTCCGCTGACGATCTGGAATTGCGGTTGATGGTCGAGCGTGTGAAGGCGGTGGGGGGGTATGATCTGTATTTGTTTAACTCGACCATGGAAAACGGGATTCCAGCCGTCTGGGCGCTGGCGAAAAACAGGAAACAAAAGGGAGTGAATCTCATCTGTGCGGCCGGAGCTCATCTGGACCCGGTACGGGCGGCAAAATGCGCGATTCACGAGTTGGCCGCCATGATGCTCACACTTGACGATAAATTTGAGGCCAATCAGGAGAAGTATGTGCGAATGTTCCACGATCCCTCCCTGGTGCAGCAGATGGAGGATCATTCTATGCTGTACGGGTTGCCGCAAGCGCAGGAGCGGCTGCAATTTTTGCTCGATGAAGATCGCCCGTTACGAACGTTTGACGAGGAATTCAAGGGGCAGGCGAGACATGCGGACCTGACCGAAGATCTAAAGGACATTCTCCAGGTGTTCCGCCGCTTGAACCTCGATGTGATTGTGGTGGACCAGACCACACCGGAAATGATTCGAAACAGACTGCATTGCGTGAAAGTACTGATTCCGGGGATGCTGCCAATGACGTTCGGACATCACCTTACCCGCGTGGAAGGGCTGGAGAGGGTGTTGAAGGTACCAGTGGAGCTCGGGTATACACAGCAACCGCTGACGTTTGAACAGCTCAATCCACATCCACATCCGTTTCCATAAGCCGTGACAGGAGGGAGAAGGATGAGTCTGGATGTATTTCTGCACAATCTCCATTTTGACACTGACAAGATGACACCGACGGGCGAGGTGGACTGGAAAGACGCACCTCTTGCCTATAAGCTCTACCGTCGCCTGCCTGTGTTTCCCTTGTCTCCAGAAGTACCGCTGGCGCTCGAAGGACGAAAAGTACCCGCCAAGCCCGATGTTGACGAAATCGGCCATCTTCTCTGGTACGTATTTGGGCTGACTCAATTGTGCCAGTCTGCTTTTGCCCTGAATTCCACAGAAGAAAAGGAGGGGCTGATGCAGTGGAACCGACGGTTTGTTCCCTCTGGCGGGGCGTTGTATCCAAACGAATTGTACGTATATCTGAAAATGGAGGATTTGCCTGCCGGGGTTTACCATTATGATGTGGCACACCACCGCCTGGTATTGTTGCGCGAAGGCAATTTTGATTCATATCTGGCCCGGGTACTTGGCAATCGCTGTGACGTGTCGGCCTGTTTTGGGGCGGTATTTGTGTCGACCCTGTTTTGGAAAAATTTCTTTAAATATAATAACTTTTCCTACCGTTTGCAAGGTCTGGATGCTGGTGTACTGATCGGGCAATTGCTTGAAGCAGCAAAACGGTTTGGCTTTACCTCTGTAGTCTACTTCCAGTTTCTTGATCGGG
Source organism: Paenactinomyces guangxiensis (assembly GCF_016055185.1). Lineage (GTDB taxonomy): Bacteria > Bacillota > Bacilli > Thermoactinomycetales > Thermoactinomycetaceae > Paenactinomyces > Paenactinomyces guangxiensis. The sequence goes on along the minus strand of NZ_JAECVR010000015.1, from coordinate 87,808 downwards.
CCGTCAACCATTTACTCGGTCTGTCCGAACAGGAGGAGAGCGTGTATGGCGTTATTCCGCTGTCGGTTAAACCAGCGATCTCCTGGTTTATTGATAGGAATGACGACAACGGGACTGTCTGCGCCGACGAATTATGCCGGGAACTGACAGCGGTTCAGCATGATCACTACGTCCGGTCGCTGAGGGTCATGGAATACCCGGTGCTGATCCAGATGAACGAAGCATCCAGGTTGGAATCAACGCGATCGTTTCGCCCGATCGGGATGGAGAACAGTGTTAACTGTGAGGGCCAGAGGCTGGCTCTGCCCCGTGTTAACCGATTGTCATATGACCTGGCGTCGGCCTGCCGTAAGCGGTTTTCTCCGGGGATGGACTTCGTTTTGCACAACGTAAGCCAACCGCAACTGGCCACTCTGTTACAAGAGGCCACAGCTTCCTTTTCCTATCAAAATGATCTGGACGGAACACAAGAGAAGCCCGTGTCCCGTGTCTCACTTTATGGCTGTTTGTACAACATTGAAGGCATTCCCGATGGTGCTTATCACTATGACGACACTGATCATGCCTTGCGGCGGATACGTCTCGGAGATCAACGCCCCTCGCTGCAACAGGGAATGTCTCTGCACAATGTAAATCTGTTCCAAGTTCCGCTCTGCTTACATGTGGCAGGGAAGCGGGATCACCTCAAAACGAAACTGGGGTACAGAGGATACCGCATCCAGCAAATGGAAGTCGGGATGCTCGTGCAGCGTTTACTGCTGGCCGCATCTGCTCTGGGGATGGGGGGACACCCCCTTCTCGGATTTGATGCCAGCTCATGTGATGAGATCTACCAGATGGCTCCGCAAGCTAAAACCAGCCTCATCCAAATCCCGGTCGGCCCTTACCGTCTTCCTCCCTGGTTGCAGGGATGTTTACATGGCTAGAGGGGCAATAAATCTCTGGGATAGGGTGCAAATAAAATCAATGAGAAGCATACACTCTTATCAGGTTAAAATAACGAATTGCATTTCGATTTTTCTTCTGTCGAATTCTTCGATCTCAACCCAGTTGGCTCACCAGGATTTCTTTCAATCGCTTGGAGCTACCTTGTGAAGAATCCCTCTTCCGGGGCCCTCCCTGTTATAGACAGCGGAAAAGGAATTAGGAGCCAAACATATTCTAATAACAAATTGAAGGACCGGTTTGGATCGGTCCTTTTCATTTTGAGCAGTTCGTTTGTCTAACGAGGAGAGAAACCGCCGATATGGTCATGCAGGATGATGGTTATGCAACGCTCTGTTCCTCTATTTCATTCAATACGGAAATAAGCCTCTCCTCCAGTTGTTGAGCCATGTTCTGCAATCCCTGGTCTTCCAGCAGCGGAAACACAGATGTGGGCCGGAGCAGCCCGAGGTGTGTTTTGTTACTGGTCTGGTCACGGTAGACAATGATTTTACACGGGAGAAAAAAACCGCTGTACCGGTTTTGGAGCAGCATTTTCTTGGTGAGTTCCGGGTGTGAGACTTCAAGAATCCAGTAATTTTGATCAAAACGGATTCCCTGTTCAAACAACTTGGTCGGAACCTCGTATTTCCAGAGAAGCTGGAGCTTTCGCTCCGCCAGTTTCTGTTCCAAACAGCGGATGGCTTCCTCCGGCGTTTTGTCCATCTTTACAATTTCGGAAAACATGGGAAGTCCCCCTTTTCGGATAGTTTTATTAAAATCTATTGATAGATGCGCTGGATGATTTCTTCAATCCCGGGTTCAGTCATTTGGATATCGAGCAGTTCTCCCCAGCTGCTCACCTGTGCCAGTAACGCAGGGACAGATGTTTTGTTCCGGTCGTAGAGAATCGTCACTTCATCCCCCCGGACGACCACTTTTTCACTCAGGGGAAGCGGTTTCTCCAGCGGATGATTTTTATATTTGATATGGATCATGCTGGGAAGACCGATCAGTTTTTGTAACTGTTTCAATGTTCCATCCAGAATTATTTTACCATGATTGATAACAATCACACGATTACATAAGTATTCAATATCATCCATGTCATGCGTGGTCAGCAAAATTGTTTTCTTTTGTTTTTCATTCATTTCCTTTAAAAATTCCCTCATTCTCTTTTTTGCAACCACGTCCAGACCGATCGTGGGCTCATCAAGGAAGAGAACAGGCGGGTCATGGATTAAGGCTGCCGCCAAATCGGCGCGCATCCGCTGGCCTAAAGAGAGTTTACGTACAGGTGTCTCCAAAAAATCTCCAATCCCAAGCAGATGATCATATTGTTCCAGAAAGTTCCGGTATGCATTTGCACTCACTTTATACATTTGCCTCAGAATCTCGTAGGAGTCCCGCAAAGGGAGATCCCACCACAGTTGTGTTCGCTGGCCAAATACAATCCCAAACAGGCGGGCCAGCTTTTTTCGGTCTCTTTGCGGACTGTAGCCCATGATCAATACATTGCCGCTGGTGGGGTGCAGGATTCCGGACAGCATTTTGATCGTTGTCGATTTTCCGGCACCATTGGGACCGATATATCCCACACATTCCCCTTCCCCGATTTGAAACGAGAGATCACACACCGCCTCCTTTACTTCATACTCCCGCGAGAATAATGAGAGAACCGCCCCCAGCGGCCCCTGTTTCGTCCGGTAAACCTTAAATTCTTTTCTCAATCTGTCTGCTTCGATCATCTGAAACGCCCTCAACTCCCCGTACTATGATAAAACTGAATCCCAAAACGCCAAAACTTAAGCGACAGAACAACAAATAACACCGCAAAGACAGGGGAAATAACCAGATCCCACAGGTCACCTCCCTTGTGTAAAAGGAAAGTAGCCGGAAGGTAATTCATAAACCCGACAGGCAACACAGTAAAAAAAATGATCTTTAACCAGCCGGGATAAATGCTGATCGGGTAATTGGCTGCGTTGAAAGGGGCGTACAGGGTAAAAGACTGAAAATCTTTGACCCGCTGTGTCCAGAAAGCGATGGTTGCCGTCATCAATCCTAACGCAAAAGAAATGAGAAATCCGGATAGAAGCGCAATTGGAGTGTACAACACAAGCAGAAGCAAATCAGGAGGAGATAAAGACAGGCGACTGAACGATATCAGGAGAATCAAACCACCTTGTACCATCCCTCCCAACCGGCTAAAGTCCAAGTTTTTCGAGATCAGCAGGGTTAACGGGGAAACCGGCCGGATCAGCAGGCTGTCAAATTCTCCGTCAATCATATACTTATCAAAGTTGTGAATCTCCGGGGCGATCAGGCGGTAAGCGGAGATAGAAACGGAAGAAATTCCGTATAAAACACCAATCTCATAGATGCTCCAGCCTAAAATATTGTCAAAGCGCAATAAAATCGCTGCCAGCAAAACAAAATCGATCACCATGATCAGCCCGTTTGCCGCCGCCGAGAGCAGAAAATTTATTTTGTACTGCATGCGCGACCGGATACTGGCAGTGAGCAGAGTCCAATACATCTTCATCGTTGCCATCAGCCTCCCTGAATCTCGAGCCGCTTTCTCGCCTGTCTGGTCATACAAATACTGAGCCCGGCAAGAATGAATCCCCATGCAAGCTGAATGATCAGCGGTTCAACCGGTGTGTTGGGGACTTGCTCCAGATAAATCATCACCGGATAGTAAATGGAACAGGCAAACGGCAGGTAAAGAGGAATTTGCGAGAGGGAACCGGGCAAAAGGTCAACCGGCACCATTTGTCCCCCCAACCCGAACAGCAGAGTGATATAGGTGAGATGAGCCCAGCTGATCTCCGTTGTCCAGCACGCGGAAATCCCAAGCAGATAGTTCATATTTAAGCTGACGAATATGCCCAGCAGGATGGAGGCCAGGGACCAGAAAAAGGTTATCCCGTTTGCAGGCACATAAAAACCCACGGTAACTACGAAGACAAGGCCGATGGGTAGACTGCGGAACAAAAAATTGTATGCAATTTTGCCGACTTCCTGACTGATGCTGATGAGAAAAAAAGAGGCCGGCCGGGCCATTTCAATACTGATCGCACCTGTTCTCACGCTGTCTTGGATCTTTAAGCCCGGTGTCATAAAACCGGTAATCCATAACAGGCACTGAGTAAATGCCATATAATTCGTCATATCCGTGACATTGTAGAGATCCGGCTGTTCTTTTCCCGTCAGTATCCCGGTCCAAATAGCGATGTAGACAAAGCCGAAGATCAGACTGCCGAGATTGTTAATAAAATGTGCCATTCTGTACTGCAATTGAAGAATATAACTTTTTTTGATCAATTCCCAGTAAACCACTCAATCCCCCCTGCCATATATTGATATGATCCTGTTCCTGAGTCCAGGGAAAAATTATTATACTACAAAAAGTCTGATTTTAAATACCCTTTTTTGTATCTTGGGGAGGAAGGCGGAATTCTGTTTAGCTCCCGGTTGGTGCCCTGCAAGGAAATGGAAATGGCCGCTCCAAAAAAAGATGGGGGATATTATTCCCCCACCCTTTAGCGGCTCATCATTTGAGAAGCCATAGCAACAAGACGCTTTGTCATTTCCCCACCAACTGATCCATTGGCACGGGCAGTTGTATCCGGGCCAAGATCAACTCCAAACTCTTGGGCAATCTCGTTCTTCATCTGATCGAGAGCTTGTTCTGCACCAGGAACGACGAGTTTGTTTCTGTTTCTTGACATCTTCTTCAACTCCTTCGCCTAGGGTTGGTGTAAAACGTCTTGCTGGAATTATTTTAACCTCATAATGATTTCTTAATCGCCAGAATGAAAAACAGATAGTATGCGACTGGTCAACACAAAAAAGGAAGACCTCAGCAGATCTTCCTTTGAACCGGCCCGTTTATGAAGTTTGTGCAATCTGCTGCGTAAATGGTTCCATCTCTTTTTCCATCCGTTTACGGTCCCTTTTTAGAATCGGCGCCAAAAACTGACCGGTGTACGAGCCCTTGGCTTCAGCCACTTCTTCAGGCGTCCCGACAGCGACGATTGTTCCTCCGCCGCTTCCTCCTTCAGGTCCCAGGTCAACAATATAATCGGCTGTTTTGATTACGTCCAGATTATGCTCGATCACCAGAACCGTATCCCCGTTTTCCACCAGACGTTGCAATACCTTTAACAGGCGGGCAATGTCGTCAACATGAAGTCCTGTTGTCGGCTCATCAAGAATGTACAGGGTTCGGCCTGTGCTCCGCTTATACAGTTCCGACGCCAGTTTAACCCGTTGCGCCTCCCCGCCGGACAGCGTCGTTGCGGGTTGCCCCAACTTCATATAACTGAGGCCGACATCATACAACGTTTGTAATTTCCGCTTGATGCGGGGAATGTTCTGGAAGAACTCAAGAGCTTCCTCGACCGTCATCTCCAGCACATCGGCCACATTTTTGCCTTTATATTTAATTTCCAGGGTATCCCGGTTATAACGTTTCCCTTTACACTGTTCACACGGTACATAAACATCGGGCAGGAAATGCATCTCTATCTTGATGATCCCGTCACCGCGGCAGGCCTCACAGCGTCCTCCTTTGACATTGAAGCTGAAACGCCCTTTTTGATAGCCGCGCACTTTGGCTTCCTGGGTGGAGGCAAACACATCACGGATATCATCAAAAACCCCGGTGTAGGTGGCCGGGTTACTGCGCGGTGTCCGTCCGATCGGTGACTGGTCAATACTGATAATTTTATCGAGATGATCCACGCCGGTTATTTTTTCATGTTTTCCCGGAACTGCTTTTGCCCTGTTCAATTCTCTGGCCAGCGCTTTCAGCAGGATTTCGTTGACCAGCGTGCTTTTACCGGACCCCGAAACCCCGGTGATGCAGGTGAAAACACCAAGCGGAAACTTCACATCGATCTTGCGCAAATTGTTTTCGCTCGCTCCGTACACTTCCAGCCATTTTCCATTGGGCTCCCTGCGTGAGAGAGGGACCGGGATAAATTTGCGTCCGCTCAAATATTGTCCGGTCAAAGAGTTTTCATTGTCCATCACTTCTTGCGGAGTTCCTGCCGCCACTACCCGTCCGCCGTGAGCGCCGGCACCCGGGCCGATATCAATAATGTAATCGCAGGCCATCATGGTATCTTCATCATGTTCCACCACAATCAATGTGTTGCCGAGATCCCTCATTTTTTCCAGAGTGGCGATCAGCCGGTTGTTGTCCCGTTGATGCAACCCGATACTCGGCTCATCCAGGATATATAAAACTCCCATCAAGCTGGAACCGATCTGTGTCGCCAGGCGAATACGCTGCGCTTCCCCACCGGAGAGGGTTCCGGCCGGACGGTTCAGGGTTAAATAGTTTAACCCTACATTGACGAGAAACCCAAGGCGGCTCGTGATCTCTTTCAATATCTGGCGGGCAATTTGCATCTCTTTGTCTGAAAGGGAAAGTTCCTCAAAAAAGTGAAGGGCATCCGAAATGGACAGGCGGGTCACATAGTCAATATTTTTGCCGCCAACCAGCACATGAAGCATTTCTTTTTTTAAGCGCGCCCCCTGGCAGGTCGGGCATGGTTTGGTACTCATGTATGTCTCCATCTGCTCGCGGACCATTTCCGAACCTGTCTCCCGGTACCGGCGGTTCAGATTGTTGATCACCCCTTCAAACCGGGTATTTGACTCCCTTGACATGCCCATATCGTTCGTGTAACGGAAAAGGAAACGTTCTTTGGAACCGTATAGAATCAGATTCTGTTCTTTTTTGGATAACTGATTGAATGGCTTATTTATATCGATATCAAAGTGGGCACAAACCGCCTCCAGCAACTGGGAGTAGTAGTTGCTGGCAGAAGAGGCCCAGGGGTCAATCGCTCCTTCAGCGAGAGAAAGATTCCGGTTGGGAATGACCAACTGCGGGTCCATTTCCATGCGGTTGCCAAGTCCGTCACAGGTGGGACAGGCACCAAAGGGGCTGTTAAACGAGAACATGCGGGGCGAAAGTTCATCGATACTGAATCCGCATTCCGGACAGGCTAGATTTTGGCTGAAAAGCATTTCTTCGCCGCCGATGACATCTATCAGCACTTCTCCGCCTGTGAGATTGAGGGCCGTCTCAATCGAGTCGGGCAACCGCGTTTCAATCCCCGGTTTTACCACAACGCGGTCGACAACCACCTCAATCGTATGCTTTTTGTTTTTCTCCAGTTTAATTTCATCGGAGAGATCCATAATTTCTCCGTCAACCCGAACCCGCACATACCCCTGCCGGGCAATATCCTGCAAGAGTTTTACATGTTCCCCCTTGCGCCCTTTTACCACCGGAGCCATGATCTGGATGCGCGTACGCTCTGGCAATTCCAGCACGCGATCTGCCATCTGCTGAACGGTTTGCGAAGTGATCCGGGTACCATGCTCCGGGCAAAAAGCATGTCCGATCCTGGCAAACAGCAAGCGCAAGTAGTCATAAATTTCGGTTACCGTTCCCACGGTTGACCGGGGGTTGCGGCTTGTCGTTTTTTGGTCGATGGAGATTGCCGGAGACAACCCTTCAATTACATCCACGTCCGGCTTATCCATCTGGCCGAGAAACTGGCGGGCATAAGCGGACAACGACTCCACATAGCGCCGCTGCCCTTCTGCGTAGATCGTATCAAAAGCCAGTGATGATTTCCCTGACCCGCTTAAACCGGTCACAACAACAAACCGGTCACGGGGGATGGTTACATCAATCTCTTTTAAGTTGTGTACGCGCGCACCGCGAATCACAATATTTTCTTGTGCCATGAAAAATTAAGCTCCCTCCGCTTTGAGTTCCATAATCAGGTCACGCAATTCAGCAGCCCGTTCAAATTGGAGTTCTCTGGCAGCTGTTTTCATTTCTTTTTCCAGTTGCTCGATCAGCTTTTGCCGCTCTTTCCGGGACAATTTCTTCGACTCTGAGGAAACGTTATACTCTGCACTCTCTTCTGCCACTTTGGTCGCTTCAATGACATCCCGGACCTTCTTCCGGATCGTCTGTGGAGTAATCCCGTGCTTTTGATTATACTCCATCTGAATTTGCCGTCTCCGTTCCGTCTCATCAATCGCTTTGCGCATCGACTCCGTGATCGTATCCGCATACATGATCACTTCGCCATTCGCATTACGGGCAGCACGGCCGATCGTCTGGATCAAAGAGCGCTCGGCCCGCAAAAAGCCTTCTTTGTCAGCGTCAAGAATGGCGACAAGAGAAACCTCCGGCAAATCCAGTCCCTCCCGGAGGAGGTTGATTCCGATCAATACATCAAACTCACCGAGGCGCAGATCACGTAAAATTTGCATCCGTTCAATCGTTTTAATGTCGGAATGCAGGTAGCGTACTTTAATTCCCAATTCTTTCAGGTAGTCGGTGAGATCTTCAGCCATCTTCTTTGTCAGTGTGGTGACAAGTACACGCTCATCGCGGGCAATACGCTGATGGATCTGGCTGATCAGATGGTCGATTTGCCCCTTGATCGGTCGAACATGAATGACCGGATCCAACAGCCCTGTGGGGCGAATAATCTGTTCAATCACATCCGGCGCATGTTCCAGTTCATACGGCCCCGGCGTTGCCGAGACAAATAAGATTTGCTGAATCTTTTCCTCAAACTCGCTAAATTTGAGCGGCCTGTTATCTTTGGCAGACGGAAGGCGAAAACCATGTTCTACCAACACATTTTTCCTCGCCTGGTCTCCGTTATACATGCCATGGATTTGCGGAAGGGTTACATGGGATTCATCAACAATGATCAGAAAGTCATCCGGGAAATAATCCAGCAGAGTATACGGAGCTTCACCGGGCTTTTTGCCGACCAGATGGCGAGAGTAGTTCTCAATCCCGGAACAGAACCCCACTTCACGCATCATTTCCATATCATAACGTGTCCGCTGCTCAAGCCGCTGAGCCTCCAACAACTTCCCCTGGCTTCTCAATTCCGCCAGCCGCTCTTCCAGTTCTGCTTCAATGTCCCGAAGAGCCCGTTCCATCACTTGCGCGCTGGTGACATAGTGGGAAGCAGGGAAAACAGCCACATGCTCACGTTCTCCCAGAATTTCACCAGTCAACACATCAATCTCACGGATCCGCTCAATCTCGTCACCAAAAAACTCAACCCTGACTGCCTGCTCACTGCGGGAAACAGGGAAGATCTCCACCACATCTCCCCGCACACGGAAGGTCCCGCGTGTAAAGTTCATATCGTTTCGCTGATACTGGATATCTACCAGTTTGCGCAACACTTCATTGCGGTCACGCTCCATGCCGACCCGGAGTGACAACACAAGATCCCGGTATTCAGCGGGTGAACCCAGACCATATATACAGGAAACACTGGCAACGATAATGACGTCTCTGCGCTCAAACAGGGCACTGGTCGCTGAATGGCGCAATTTATCAATTTCATCGTTAATCGAGGCATCTTTCTCTATATAAGTATCAGTGGACGGAATATAAGCTTCCGGCTGATAATAATCATAATAACTGACAAAATACTCCACCGCATTATGCGGGAAAAACTCTTTCAACTCCCCGCACAACTGGGCGGCTAGTGTTTTATTGTGGGCGATCACCAATGTCGGTTTATTGACACGGGCAATCGTTTCTGCAACGGTAAACGTTTTTCCCGTTCCGGTCGCCCCCAGCAGGGTCTGGTATTTTTTCCCCTGTTTGACACCTTGAACGAGCTGTTCGATTGCCCGGGGCTGGTCTCCCTGAGGACGAAACTCTGAGACCAGCTGGAACTTATTTTCCACGGTATCACCTCGTTTCTGTCATAAGTGTTATTATATCATATCCGCAAAGCAGGGAGAACGTTAGTTCTTTTTATGAATCTCCATTTCAATTATTTCTTCTCAAATCAATGCTTCCCTTTTCCAGGAAGCAGTTACAAGTAATCTAAATCATGTCACACCCATGAAAAAATCTCTTCGTTCATTTCGTGCTATAATAAACGAAGCTTTTATACAAAAGAAGGAGTGTTTACAAGTACAAAAAGGGTAAATAACAGCAGAAACTATTTTTTGATTGGTATAAAGAAGTTTCCAGGAGATGAGAAACAGTCATATAAAATGTAGAAATAAGCAGACACAAGTAGAAAAATAGAGTTAATGATCAATTTCAAAATCATCTTCTTGGTCGAACGTATGATCGAGGAGGTGAGTGGATGCCCAGAGCATTTAAAACAGAGATTCATCCCACTCTGGTATATCCAGTTGCACAGTGGAACAGAAGGCAGACCGTTTCTATGTCTCGGTCCTCTTCAAGTCTGTCCCTCCAGGGAACAATGAAGGGAAGTGGAAAGATCAGCCCTTCACCACGGGAGTGTGGATTGACCTGGGGATCCAACGGCTCGCTATCGTGAGCAATGGTTAAGAGTTTAAGAATATCAACAAGTCTTCCGCTGTCAAACGTACGGGGAAACGGCTGAAAAAAGCCGGGCGGGCATTGTCCCGAAAGTACAAATCCAGGAAAAAGAGAGGTGAAAAACCTGCTGCTAAGTGCGGAAGCAACATACGCAAAAAATGTCCTGAGAGTACAAAAGTACCATCAACGCCTGGCCAGAATGAGGGAAGCGTATCGGGCATGGGTGGTGAGTGTCATCACGAAAACCAAGCCGGCATTCATCACCATCGAAAAGCTGCATGTGCACGGGATGAAAAAGAACCGGCATTTGGCGAAGTCTGTTTCAGATCAGGGATTTTATGACTTCAAGATGAAGCTGCTGAACACATGCAGGAAGATGGGGATCAAGTTGAGAGAAGTGAGTTCCTTCTACCCGTCCAACAAGACTTGTTCTTGTTGCGGGCATAAAAAATCAATCTCTCCCTGTCTGAACGGATGTTTCGTTGTGAACAGTGTGGATGTGAAAGAGACAGAGACCTGAATGCAGCGATCAATCTGGGAAAGGCAAAAGAATATGCAGTGTTAACTTGACTGACCTGCAAATATGTACCGATGGCTGGTCGGGAATTGACGCCTGTGGAGTGCTATATCAAACCGTAGTAGCGAGCAAGGGGTGGAGCGGGGCACGAAGAAGCAGGAATCCTCTGGCATGGACATGTTTGTCTATGTTTTTAGTAGCAGGTATGATCCGTTGGAAGGTGTCATAGTTCACACCTTAGATTTAATTTTGGTTCTATTTTTAGTTTTACTTAATGGTTTTTTTGTGGCGGCCGAATTTGCCATTGTAAAAGTGCGTACAACCCGGATCGCTCAGATTCAAAACAAACGCGGAAAAGCAGCCCAAAAAGTGTTATCCAATTTAGATGCCTATCTTTCAGCTACCCAGCTAGGGATTACCCTCGCATCACTTGGTTTAGGGTGGGTCGGAGAACCGGCCATTGCAGAATTAATCGATCCGGTGTTAAAGGCATTCAATCTGCCAGAGTGGGCCATTCATACAGTTTCGTTTGCGATCGCATTTTCACTTATTACATTTCTTCACATTGTACTTGGAGAAATGGCACCCAAATCACTGGCGATCCGTAAAGCTGAAAGTACTACACTCTGGACAGCCGCTCCGTTAAATTTGTTTTACAAACTGTTTAAACCTTTTATTTTTCTGTTAAACGGGTCTGCCAATCTCACTTTAAAACTGTTTGGCATTGAGCTGTCTGACGATACCCAGCAAGCACATACAGAAGAAGAGATTCGCATGTTAATCAAACAAAGCCATAAGAGCGGGGAGATTGACCAGACAGAGCTCACATTGCTAGACAATATTTTTGACTTTACTGAACGTGTTGCACGGGAAGTGATGGTTCCCCGGGTGAATATGACATGCCTGTATGCTGGCAAATCCTTTGAAGAAAACCTGAGTGTCATGAAGCAAACACATCACACCCGCTTTCCGCTGTGTGGAAATGATAAAGACGAGGTGCTGGGTATCATTCATATTCGTGATGTCTATCAACAAATGGCAGAAGGAAAAACACCTTCCTTATCCGGCTTAGCCCGACCGGCCCTGATGGTTCCGGAAACGATGGAGATTAAGGATATCCTGCGAAACCTGCAAAAAAAACGGACGGGAATGGCTATTGTTGTGGATGAATACGGCGGAACTTCAGGATTGGTTACAACGGAGGATATTATCGAAGAGATTTTCGGGGAAATTCAAGATGAATTTGACAATGAACAACCATTCTTTGAACAAAAAGGAAATGAGACATCCATTGATTCACATCTGCTGATTGAGGAAGTAAATGATTATTTCCAGTTGGACATCGAAGATCCGGATAATGATACGATTGGAGGATGGATCTTCTCACAGCTGGAAAAAGTACCGGAAATTGGGGATCGGGTCTCGTATGATCCCTATACGTTTGAAGTCCAGGAAGTTCATCAACGCCGGGTGACAAGGATTCTCGTAAAGCCGGTTAATCACGGGAGTGAGAATAACAATCATGCCATCGCTGAGCAGCCATCTATATAGGTAACTCCATCTATTCAATCGTTCCATGATTATTTATTTCTATCTTAATCCGCTCCATAAATCAAAGGAAGCCTGACGCGGGCTTCCTTTTTTATGTCTGGCAACCGGTATTAATCCCAGTATGTACACCTTACATATCCACGGAATTCTTTTTCAATGATTTTACCTGCTTGGAACAAAGCATCTTCTTGTCCGGTCGCAGTGGTCAATTGGATAGAAATCGGCATCCCCTCTTCATTTTCACCGACAGGGATAACAAGGGCTGGCAGGCCAAAACAATTCACATATGAAATAAATGAACTGAATTTAGATAAGTTTTCCGGTTCAGAGAATAACTCATCTACAACTCTTCCATGTTCGGGGGCGGGAGTATGATAAACGGGCAAAACAAGAACCCGTTGCTTGAAGTAATCAAGAACCTCTGATTCCGCCTGCGTACGAAGAGCCGTCACTTGTTCCCACTGTTCCGGGGAAGGCTTGATGGCCTGCGCAACTCCCAGAATCGTTTTGAAATAAGGATGCAGATGATCGAAATTCTCTTTTTCCAGACTGGGCATAAATTGCTCTCCACCGTCACTGGTCATCACAGCAGCCCAGAGTTGCACTGCCTGATCAAAATAAGGCGGAGACTGCTTACTGATTTTTACATGTTTGGACAGATACTGTTCCACTTGCCCGTATAAAGAGAGGGTGCAGGAGTCTAACGGATATTTCGGATCAATACGGGGAATAACAAATTCGACCTGATCTAACTCTTGTTTTTTCAACGGATGTTTAGCAATAATTTCATAAACCAATTCTGCGTCTTGAACTGATTTGGCCATAGGGACAATCCCTTGCATATCTCTTTGGAACGGCGGGCTAAAAGGTGGAAAATGTCCTTCATCCGATACTTGCTGTTTGCCTGATTTAAATCCGATGATTCCATTGAAATGGGATGGGAACCGAATCGACCCGCCAATGTCGGACCCCAGTCCGACCGCTGCACCTCCGACAGCGATAAATGCCCCTTCACCGCCGCTGGAGCCCCCTGCTGTTCGCTCAAGATTCCAGGGATTGTTGGTTCTACCGTAAACGTAATTGTCTGTTTCCTGACAAAGCAGAAAAATAGGCGTATTCGTTTTTCCAAGAATGACAGCTCCCTCATTTTTCAAAAGGCGCACTACATCTGCATCCTTTGGGTCACCATCATTCTTCCGGGATGATAAGCCGCTCGTTGTTTTCATCCCAACCATATAGAAAGATTCCTTTATGCTGACGGGAACACCAAACAGCTTCCCTTTAGCAGTTCCCTCCATGAGCTCCCGATCCCTCTCTCTCGCTTCATGCCGTGCCTGCTCAAAGCGATCCTCCACCATCGCATTGATATGCGGATTTACCTGTTGAATGTGTCGGATATACGTTTCTGTTGCTTCCTGAGAGGAAATTTCCCCCGCACGGATTTTTTGGGCCAGAGTGGTTGCATCCATGGACAAAATCTCTTTCATGAAATCCCTCTTTCTTATATTCAATCACCTTTTTATATTATAATAATTCGCAAAATGAATAAATCGGGTTTATTAAATAATATTTAAAAATAGATTATGAAATCTTTTTTTCACGGGTTACAGATACTCCCTAATGTAAAAATAAAAAAAAAAAGCCCTTGATCAGAAATCAAGACTAAAATGAAAAATGAGTAGAAAATCGCTTTTTATTGAACTAACGCACCCGTTACATCAATAAGCGTATGGTATTTTTTATTTGCTCAAAATGGTGAAGATCATGCTGAGCTAACCCTTTAAAGTATTCATACAAAGATAAAGTGGTTTTCCCAATTGAAAATTTTACTTCCCAACGGTCATTAGGAATTTCATCAATTGCTTTATAAAGTGCTTTTCTCGTAGAAACAAAATTATCTATTGTCACTCGTTTATTTTGCTCTCTACTAATAGAAGCTGACTTTTCATTTGTTTTCTCACTATCTGGACATTTAGGAAGCTCATGTTCTGAAAATAAATAAGGTAAACGCTTATGTAATACAAATTCATCCCAAGGTATAAAATGACCGATAATTTCTGCCACAGTCCATTTACCTTCGTGAATTTGAGCTCTCCATTCCTTTTCACTTAAAGTGTTTAATGATTTAACATACTCTATTGAGTTTAATTGATGCTGGAGAATTTCTTGTTTAAACTTATTCACTAAACCATCTCGCTTTTTTTAATATAATGGCCCCATTATAACATCAACTCTTATTAAACAAACCTGCCTCCGTTACTTTCAACTCTCATCACTCATTTGCCGTTTTACGGATTTTAGAGATGCGGATTGTTGCTGTTGTTTACGAAGTGTTTCAATTCGTTCACGAAGGCTAGGATGTTATACAAGTAAGACTTGGACACTCCTTGGAGCAGGAGACGGAGTTGAAGTTAATACGTCCAATTTCCTTAGTCAGCTGCTGAATTGCTTGATCAACCTTTTGGACGGTTTCTTCACGTTTCTTTTTAACCAGGGATACAATGGCGTCTGTTGATCGTTTATGCTTCATGATGATGCACCTTTTTCTTTGACAATTTGCCCGCTGTGTTCACTTCTTGTTTGGGTTCAGGATTCCTGATTCCAAGGGGAATGGCACCCACAATCCCCAAATGGCGCGGATCATCTTCGTATAATGCCTTTTGCATCATATGGCGGTCGAGCCGTTCATCCAACACTTCCAATTTGCAGAAAGCCGCTCTCTTTGTCTGTTCTTCCAACTCCTCCATCGACCGGACACGCACCCCGTTAAGGCGTTGGATAACATCACCTGATTTAATTCCCAGTGTGGCTGCCGGAGATCCGGGCAGAACAGCTAACACCTTTAATCCTCTTTGATCGGAAACGAAAAAAGGCTCTTTTTGTTTCTCCTGCCAGCGTCCCCATTGGTAGATTGTTTCATGCCCAAGGACGGCAAAAACGGCAGCCGCCCATAAAACTCCTTTCCATTTGGCAGCCGCAAGCATCAATCCACAAAGCATAATCCCGTAAAAGCAGGTAAGAGTGGAAGCGAGCCGCTTTTGTTGCTTTACCGGCTTGGAGATATTTAGCCTTGCGAAGGAGATAAAGACCGGGAGAGGCATCCAGCTATCGGCGGATAAAATCACCAGCGGAATCGGCCATCCTTTTTTCAGGAGAAACCCGTTTATCCATTGCCCCGTGCGATGCTTGATTTGGATCGGCAAAACGCCACGGTCTCCATCGACACGTATTAATGCCCATTCCAGTAAATGAACGATCCCAATCAGCCAGAGCCAGCCGGTTCCGGAAAACTGTTCCAACGAGTTCCACAGCTTATCCCAGCGTTCCGGGAATGGAGAAGATCCGAGTCGTTGCACTCCCAGGCTGGCAAGAGTGAGAATTCCCGCTGAATAGGAGAGACAGGAAAAGCGAACGCCTCCTGCGGAGAACAGCAGGGTAACTGCCCAGACCCATAAGAGTTCCTCTGCATCCATCTCCCATTCCATGGCGCTGAGCAAAAATGAAAGAGCCACACCGGCAGCCATTCCGAAGAACCAGTTTCTCAGAATGAGGGGTACAGGCGGCTCTAAACGGCGGCCAAAGCGCTTCCTTTCCAAACGAACAATCCATAGATTCTGAATCAGGGAAAGCAGACAAGCAAGAAATATCCACGGACTGGAAAATAGTGAAATCCAGGCACTTCCATAGCTGAGCGGATCATCCCAAAGGTAACTCAAGCCAGTTCCCCCTAAACAAAAAATTACCCTCAAATGGAAATCATTGTGAGGGTAACTTCGACATCCGTTTCCTAAATCCTTTTATTTGATCTTTTTCTTTAAAACCTGAACAGCAACCTGCAGTTGCACATCATTTTTAGGGTCCTGTAAGAGTTTGATAAAGGATTCCCGCAGCTGGTTGGCTGTCGCCTTGTTCAGCTGTCCGTTTACGGGCAGGTTTTTCGTCTTCTGGAAAGCTTTAACCGCCAACTCGGTACGACCGTCGAAATAACCATCTTTCCGGCCGGGATGAAAACCGAGCGCATCTAAAATGATTTGCATATTTTTTACTTCTACCGAGTTGTCATCCTTTTTCAAGGGCTTCACAGGGTCCGGCGGGAGTGCATGCTCATAATCGGGTGCCTTCACGGGAAAATCCGGCTTAATCCCCTTTGTACCTCCCTTTTGATCAATCCAGTTGCCTTTGGGAGTCAACCATTTTGCCATCGTCAGTTTCAGATTGCTTCCATCCTCAAAGTCTTCAGCAGATTGAACTGTTCCTTTTCCAAAGGAGGTTTCTCCTACCAATGGATATCCGCCCGATTCCTTCAAGGCAGCCGCCAAAATCTCCGATGCACTGGCACTTCCCTTATTGATGAGAACGGTAATCGGATATGGTTTGGCTTTTTCCAATTTTGAATTGTATTTAACCCGGTTGCCGGCCTTATCCTCAGTCATTAGCACTGTCTTTTTACCGGGAACCAACTGGTCCAACATCTCCAGGACAACAGGCAGCAAGCCGCCGGGATTATCCCGGACATCGATGACTAATCCCTTCATCCCTTGCTGTTCCAGTTTTTTCAATTCTTTGGCAAAGTCATCCGCTGTTTTTTCAGAGAACTGGGATAAAGTAATCCGCCCGATTTGATCCGGCAACATCTCAGCTGCTACCGTATTTAACGGAATTTCATCACGGACCACAGTGATGCGGAGGATATCACGAACTCCCGGGCGAACGATTTCCAACTTTGCTTTCGTTCCTTTGGGACCCCGAATTTTACTGACCGCTTTATTCAGATCCATTCCTTCCAGACTTTCCCCATTCACTTTGATCACCTGATCCTCGGGACGAATGCCGGCTTTTTCAGCAGGCGAACCCTTAAAAGGTGAAACAATGGTGAGGCGGCCATTTTTCATCGTTACTTCCGCACCAATTCCGGTGAATGAGGACTGCAGATCCTCTTTAAACTGGTTGGCTTGTTTGGGGTCCATATAAGCGGAGTATGGATCGCCAAGGGAGGTAACCATTCCTTGAATGGCACCGTCAATCAACTGTTCATCGCTTACGTTATGGACATAGTTTGATTTAATCAGGCTAAAAGCTTTTTTCAGCTTCGCCGCATGTTCATCAAATCCCTGTGTCCCGGAGCCGGAGGAGAAGCTCCCCGACAGCAGCGCCTCTGATCCGGCGGTCAGCCGATCCAGCAACCCTCCGTTTCCGACCATCAGTGCTGTTCCCAAATTGCTGAATACAATGGAAACCACCACAATAAATGCAACTGTACGACCACGAAAAATCACGCAGACACCACCTTTTGACCGCCACCCATCAGACGATCCGAGTCAATCAGACTTGTACATTCCACAATCTATGAAAGGAGATGGAAAAATAGTCATCCATTTGGCTGGCAGGTCTTTCATCCCGTCACTTCATCCACTGCTTTGGATTGACGGATGGCGGATTCTCCCCATGTCCATAGCGCACTTCAAAGTGCAAGTGAGGCCCTGTGGAATTGCCATTGTTTCCAATGGAGGTAATCCACTCTCCCGCAGATACTTGTTCACCGACCCGGACTCTGACTTGCGAGGGGTAGCTGTGTGCATAACGGGTAAATACATTCTTACCATTTTTATTCCCATGATAGATCGTAATCAGCCATCCATATCCGGAAGAAGCTCTGCTGGAAACTACAACCCCATCTGCGGCAGCGAAGATTTTTGTTCCCACGGGTCCGGCGTAGTCGACCCCGTCATGCATTTTGCGGGATCCGAAAATCGGATGGTAACGGTAACCCCAGCCCGACGTTTCCCTTGCGTTGGCAGGACGGCGGAGCGGCCCGGCGTAAGGGAATTTTAATGTTCCATTGCGCCATTCTTCCAGATTGATTTCGATCAACTCATCTTCATGCAGCTCTTCAAATTCATGGATCTCACTCAGTTTTGCATTACTATTTTTTAGTTCTTCCATCAGCTTGTTATAAGCTTGTTTCGATTGTTGTACTAGTTTGTCTTGTTTAGCAATCTGATCATCGTACTTCTTTTTCACTTTTTTTACTTCCTCAACAGCTTCCTGATGCTGTTTCAGCAAAGCATAATCTTGCTTGACTATAATCCGTATCAATTCAAACTTGGCGAGGAACTCATCAAAAGAATTCGACGACAGCAGAGAAGACATATGATTCAGCTGGCCTTTTTGGTATATATTGCGAAATCTCCGGTTAAAGACTTTATTTACTTCTTCCAATTTAGCTTCTCTTTTTCTCAGTTCAACCAGAGTTGGTTGTACCTCTTTCTCGATTTGCTTAATCTTGGCGTCTGCTTCCTCCATGATCTTTACTTGTTCTGCCATAATCTCATTTGTTTTTGCCATTTTCTCTAAAATCTTTTTTTTCTCTTCGCGCTTCTTCTCAAACTGTTCCCTTATATCCTCCGCTTTTGCCCCCTGAACCGGAAGTCCTGTAAAGATAATAGTAGTGGCAAGGGTTAACACAATGAGTTTCTTCTTCATATGCCTTTGATGTGCCCTCCCAATCTGCTATTCCCAAATCAATCTTTTTCACACACTTATTCTGCGTGATCCTGACCCATGTACATTATCGTAACACAGAGTAAACAGGGCTACAGATAGAAAACTTTGTTAAAATCATTTTCCAATTGTATGTACGCCACGTCACCAAGCATAAAAGAGAAGCCGGGTCCGGTCCGGTTGTCATTTCCGGGTAGTGCTGCCAGACCGGCCCGGAGAGAGACAGAACAAGATTAAGGCAGGTACTTCATTGGGTCCACCGGATTTCCGTTTTTATGTACCTCAAAATGCAAGTGAGGGCCACTGGACCGGCCATTGTTACCAATTGAGGCGATTCGTTGTCCCTTCCTGACTTTATCCCCTACACTCACAGTCACAGTGCTGCGATACATATGGGCATAAAGTGTAGATAAGCCGTTTCCGTGGTTAATCACAACATAGTAACCGTAGCCGCCTGGGTTTGACTTCGTCAATGAAACCGTACCTGAGTCAGCCGCATAGATCGGTGTCCCGATACTGTTGGCAACATCGATTCCCTCATGCATACGCCCGCTGCGCCATCCGTATCCAGAAGTGACCTTTCCATTAGCCGGCCATTGAAGTACGCCTGTCCCGCGTCCGCTATACATTCCGTTTGCCTCTCGTACCAGGCGGTTCTTCTCTTCGATCGCTTCTTTGGTCAGCTCTTCCTGATGTTCCAACTTTTCCAAGTTATTCGTTTGTTTTGCCAGAACGCTTTTTATACTCTGGTATTCTTTTTGGGCTGCTTTGAGAATAGGGGCTTGTTTCTCTTTTTTGGCCTCAACTGCCGCCTTCTCTTTCTCGATTTTATTCTTGGTTTCTATATATCCCTCTAAGATTGCTCTCTCCCGTTTGAGAATAACCCGCAACGTCTCATAGCGGGTGAGAAATTCACTAAAACTATCT
This sequence comes from Paenactinomyces guangxiensis, assembly GCF_016055185.1. GTDB lineage: Bacteria > Bacillota > Bacilli > Thermoactinomycetales > Thermoactinomycetaceae > Paenactinomyces > Paenactinomyces guangxiensis. Next base: position 68,015 of record NZ_JAECVR010000015.1, on the reverse strand, counting down.
GATGCCAACAGTTGTGCCGTATAGTCCAGTTCATTTTTTTGATACATGCGCACCAGAGTTTCTTTAAACTGTTTGTCCTGTTTCTCTAACAGCTTCTGGTTGTCCAGAAGTTTTTTTGTATGACTGGCAATCTGCTCATCCAGCTTGCCAACCTGCTCTTCCAATGCTTGCAGCTTTTTCTTTTTCTCATTCAATTCCGCTTGCGTTTTATTGAGATCCGTTTTTGCTTTTTTCTTATCCTGTTGAATTTCCTTGAGTTTTTTTTCAGGATTGGTACCGGTAGCAAAAGCCGGTTCGGCGACCCATGTACTGAAAGCCAAACTTACTGCCAGCACACCTACGAGTAGTTCCCGTTTCAAAATCACGCTCTCCTCCCCGTCAGGTAGATAACTCTGTCAGTTTTTCAGTTTCATCAACGAAAGTACGGCATGGGATCAACCGGAGTACTATTTTTTTGTACTTCAAAGTGCAAATGAGGGCCTGTCGATTGGCCATTGCTTCCCACAGCCGCAATTACTTGCCCGGGGGCTACAGTCTGTCCTTTTTTCACCTTAACCGTTTGTGCATACATATGAGCATAAAGAGTGGACAAACCATCCCCGTGGTAGATGACGATGATATATCCGTAACCGTTGGACGGGCGGGATTCAATCACTTCACCGGATGCAGCTGCTTTAATCGGAGTTCCCAAAGCAGCGCCGATGTCAATTCCTTCATGCGTCCGGTAAGTCTTTTTGATCGGGTGGTACCGCCGGCCAAACGGAGACGTGACCGTTCCTCCATCCACCGGCCAGTTGAATTTGCCACCCGTATAGGAGGGAATTGTGCCGCCGGCCAACTCTTTTTGTCTCTCACGCTCCCGGGCTTCCCGGGTAGCTTTTTCCACCAGATCCGCCACTTCTTTTCGCGCTTTTTCGTTCTCTGCTTCCAATTCGTTCAAGCTGGTATCAATGGAAGCCACTTTGCTTTGATACTGCTTTAACTGTGCCTGTAAATCTTCATAGATTTTGTTGGCATTTGCTTTTTGTTGTTCCAGTCTCGCCAGATCAGCCTTCAATTCTTCTTGCGCCCTGGCAACTTTCCCAAGGTCTTCCTGGTAGCCATCCATCAGCTGGCGGTCTGCCCTGGTAACGATGGTAATCAAATCTAACCGGGCCACAAAGTCTCCGAACGAGGAAGATTTGAGCAGGGTTTCCAAATAAAAATTATCACCCTTCACATAAATCGTGCGAAGGCGGTTATTAAAGATTTCTTTCCGCTTCGACATCTGCTGCTCAAGACGGTTAAGTTCCTGCTGGCCTTTTTCAATTTTTTGCTCCAGTTCATACACTTTTTTATCAAAGGTGTTTAATCTGCTTTCCATCTCTTCGATATGGGCCAGAGCATCTTTTTGATCCTGTTCAGCCAGTTGTTTCTTTTTCTCCAGTTGCAGAATCTCTTTATCTCTTTGTTTGATTTCTTTCTTTTTTTGTTCAATACCGGAGGAGTCTGGCTCAGCCGAACTAAAACGGACGGGCAGCAGCGTGAAAAACAAGGCAAATACCATCGTCCCAACAAGAACTTTCCGCTTCACGACAATCCTCCTCGCAGTAAGTTTCGATCAGATTTTCAAGAAACGACGTATCGAGATAATACTTCCCGACATCCCGATTGCCGCGCCGAGAGCAAAAATACACAGGGCTACATAAACTCCCAGTTCCAGCATGGGCATTAATTTCAAAATGGAGTATTCGCCAACCTCAAGGGAACTTAACGCAGCTTGATATAAGATAAGTACCAGCCCTATAGGTACAATCGCACCCATAACACCGATAAATGCCCCCTCAATAAAGAACGGCCAACGGATAAACCAGTTGCTCGCCCCCACCAGCCGCATAATTTCAATCTCCTGGCGCCGGGCAATAATGGTGAGTTTAATTGTATTGGAAATGAGGAAGGCAGCCAGTACAGCCAGTCCCAATCCAAATACGAGAACCACATTTTGCACCCACCCGGAGAAATTTAACAGGCGGTCAGTGACTCCATCCCCGGAATCTGCATCATCAATGCCGTCAAACTTCTCAACTTCCGCCTCAACCTGTTTGATCTTTTTCGGATCTTTCGGTTCAACAGCGATAATATCAGGAAAGGGGTTTTCCCCTTCTCCTTCCATCTCCGCGAAAATCTCTTCACTGCCTTCTCCCCAGGAAGCTTTCATTTGTTTGAGACCCTGTTCTTTGGGAATAAAGGTTGCTTTTTTTACAGAGGGCAACGCCTGGATATCTTTGGTCAGCTCTTCCTGCTGTTTCGCATTATACTGTGCGTTGACGAGCGCACGGATCGCAACCTGCTTATTCAATTCCTTGGTCATATAGTTGATGTTAAAGGCGAAGACGAGGAAGATTCCAAAGATAAACAAAGTTACCGCAACTGCGCTGATCGCGGAAAAACTCATCCAGGTATTCCGTTTTACACCCCTGTACGCCTCACGAAAGTGACGAATCATTGTGTCAATCTTCATAACCGTATTCGCCTCCTTCTTCGTCGCGCACAATAAGTCCTTGTTCAATGGCGATGACACGCTGGCGCAAGGTATTCACAATTTCTTTGTTGTGTGTCGCCATGACCACAGTCGTTCCGAGATTGTTGATCTCTTCGAGCAAATACATAATGTCCCAGGAGTTTTCGGGGTCCAGGTTCCCTGTAGGCTCATCAGCAATGACAAAACTCGGATTATTGACAATTGCGCGAGCAATAGCGACCCGTTGTTGCTCACCGCCGGAAAGCTGCGAAGGATAAGCATACATACGATCTGCTAACCCTACCAGTTCCAACACTTCTTTTACGCGTGACTTAATTTTCCTTCTCGGAGTTTCAATTGCTTCCAGGGCAAATGCAACATTATCATAAGCGGTCATATTCAATAGTTTAAAGTCTTGAAACACGACCCCAATCTTGCGCCTGACGTGAGGAATTTTCCAGTCACGCACCCGCTTGACATTGACGCCGTTAATCAAAACTACTCCATGCGTTGGTTTTTCTTCACGATACATCAATTTGATAAACGAGCTCTTTCCTGCTCCACTGGGGCCTACAATATAAACAAACTCTCCTTGATCGATGCGGACATTGATTCCACGGAGGGCTTCCACTCCATTGTCGTAGACCTTCCAGACGTCATGCATCTCAATCACAGAATCACCTTCCAGGGTTTCTATGTTAGTCTTGTGGTTCTATCTATCTCTGTAATTATATATAGTATCAAAAATAGAACTTATCATCACCTGGCAATGATAGAACAAATAAAAGTACTTATTGATAACTTCCTTTAACTCCGAAAAAACCCTTTTCCTATTATAACACCATTATACGGTTTTCCCAGGTTAATATTTTTCAAAATCATAATTTGTCAAAAAGCAAAAACCCCCAGCGTGTAAGCTGATGGGGTTGATACCTTTTCGTATTTTAGTAAACGATGGATAACCATGTCAAAGTTTCGTTAATATTTTTCTTTTTTTGCTTCAGGGTTTGCATCACTTGTGTTTTAGCCGTTCCCCCAAAACTTTTTCTTGCCTCTACCACCTGCTCACAATTAATTTTTTGATAGAGATCCTGTTCGATCAAAGCGGAGAAAGATTTCAGCTCATCCAGGCTGCAATCGGAGAACTGTTTCTCTTGTTCAATACAATAGAGAACCAATTTACCGACAACCTCATGCGCCTCACGGAAAGGCATCCCTTTGTTTACCAGATAATCGGCCAAATCAGTGGCGCTGGCAAAGCCGGATTCAGCATTTTTCCTCATCTGTACCCGATTCACTTTCATCGTCTGCAGGATGGGAGCCATTAAGGAGAGAGCGCTTGACAAGGTTTTCACCGTATCAAACACCCCTTCCTTATCCTCCTGTAAATCTTTATTGTAAGTGAGCGGCAAGGCTTTCAGTGTAGTGAGCAATGCAGTGAGATGTCCGAACACCCGGCCTGTTTTTCCCCGGATCAATTCAGGGATGTCCGGGTTTTTCTTCTGGGGCATCATACTGCTCCCGGTACAAAAAGCATCATCGAGCACAATGTAATTAAATTCTTCACTGGACCACAGAATCAATTCTTCTGACAAGCGGGAAAGATGAACCATAATCAGTGAACAGACAGATAAAAACTCTACCAAATAATCCCGGTCACTTACCGCATCCATGCTGTTATCATAGATCCGGTCAAAACCGAGGTGCTTGGCTACCATATCGCGGTCAACGGGAAATGTGGTCCCCGCTAACGCCCCTGCCCCCAGCGGGCATGTATTGACCCGTTTATAACTGTCAATCAACCTCTCTATATCCCGCTCAAACATCGAGGCGTAAGCCAGCAGGTGATGGGCCAAACGTACCGGTTGAGCCCGCTGCAGATGTGTATACCCTGGTAAGATGGTATCCATGTGCTGCTCCGCCTGTTCAATAATCACCTGCTGCAACTGTACCAACAAACGGACCAGTTCCACTGTCTGTTTTCTGACATACAGGTGCATATCCACCGCCACCTGGTCATTGCGGCTTCGTCCTGTATGCAGCTTGCCGCCCAGCGGGCCGATCTCATCAAGCAACAGTTTTTCTATATTCATATGAATATCTTCATGCTCCACTGAAAACCGGATCTCGCCGGCCCGAATTTTTGCCAGAATATTTTCCAAACCCGCCGTAATCTTCCCGGCCTCATCGGGAGTGATAATACCGCAGGAACCCAACATGGTAACATGGGCAATGCTTCCTTGAATATCTTCTTCCGCCAGCTCCTGGTCAAAGCTGATCGATGCATTTACCTCCTCAACCAATCGGTTGGTTGGCTTGGTAAAGCGTCCGCCCCAGAGTTTCATTTTGCTCCTCCTTCTCACAATGAACATTTGCATAAATATGCGTAGGATATCCCCAACATTTGATAAAGCCGACAGCCGCTTGATGATCAAAGGTATCATCAGTGGTGTAAGTAGCCAGTTGTTCATTGTAAAGGGAGTACTTTGAATCTCTTCCCGTAACCGTTGCATGCCCTTTAAAACATTTCACGCGCACCTTGCCGGACACATATTTTTGCGTTTCATCAATAAAAGCATCAAGTGCCTGTTTGAGCGGTGAAAACCATAAGCCGTCATATGTGAGCTGGGCCCATTTTTGTTCCACCAGCGGTTTGAATTGAGCCACTTCCCTTGTTTGCGTGAGAAATTCCAGTTCCTTATGGGCGTTAATCAGCATCACTGCAGCCGGGCATTCATAAACTTCTCTCGATTTAATGCCCACCAGGCGATTTTCCACATGGTCGATTCTTCCGATCCCGTGTTCTCCGGCGATCTGATTTAATTGGCTCAGCAATTGGTGCAAAGGCATTTCCTTACCGTCAAGATGAGTGGGAATTCCCTGATGGAATGTAATTTCAATTTCAACAGGGGTATCCGGTGTTTCTGTAAGCGGGCGGGTCCATTCATAAGCCCCCTCCGGCGGAGCTGCCCACGGATTTTCCAGTTGTCCGCATTCACAGCTTCTTCCCCAGAGATTTTGGTCGATACTGTAGGGATTATCCAGGTCGACAGGAATGGGGATATTGTGCTGACTGGCATATGCAATCTCTTCTTCGCGGGACATGGCCCATTCCCGTACCGGCGCAACTACATGGAGATCAGGATGCAAGGCCTTCACCGACAGTTCAAAGCGGACCTGGTCATTCCCCTTCCCCGTGCATCCGTGGGCAACTGCCACAGCTCCTTCTTCCCTGGCCACCCGAACTAAAGCCTGGGAAATCAACGGCCGCGACAGAGCCGAGACCAGCGGGTATTTGCCTTCATACATCGCGTTCGCCTTCAATGCGGGAGCAAGAAAGTCCTTGGCAAACCACTCTTTCGCGTCGATGACGATGGACTGAACCGCCCCTACCTGCAACGCCTTTTGCTTGATAAAATCAAGATCTTTGCCTTCCCCCACATCAAGGGCAACAGCAATCACATCATATCCGTACTTTTCACTCAACCACTTGATCGCTACAGATGTATCTAAACCGCCCGAATAGGCCAATACAATTTTTTGTTTACTCATAAGAAACCCTCCGGATTAATAATAATTCATATATATGAATTATTATACATAACCTGCATAAAAAATCCACCCCTTTTTTGGAAAAGCGGTGATACAAAATTGCATACTTTGTGAAAAAATCTGCTAAAGTCAAAGATTTTATCTTCTATGAGGGTTATAATATGGGGTATATCTATTATGCCTTCATCATCCCATATTTTATTGATTCTTGTTCAGGTATTAGAGGAGGATAAACCTTTGATCCGCACACTGGCTTTCACGAAGGATAAACAAATCGTTGAAAACCTGCCTCTCGAAGACTTACAGCTTACAGACCTCGATTGGTACTGGGTCGATTTTAATGCCCCTACCAAGGAGGAGGCAACAAAGCTGGAACATTTCTCATTTCACCCGATTGCGGTGAAAGACTGCCTTCATTTTTTTCAACGTCCCAAACTAAGCTACTATGATGACCATACGCTTTATGTCTTGCACGCATTAAAAAAGAGCCCGGTGATTGCCCAGGAAGTAGACTTGATTGCCGGAGACCGGTTTGTGGTCACCTTCCACTATCACGAACACAAGCAAATTGACGAAGTGTGGGAACGGATGAAAAATAACGGCACGGTGCAGGAAAAAGGGACCGGCTATATTACATATAAGCTTATGGATAAACTGGTAGATTCCTATTTCCCCATCGCCCAGGAGCTGGAAGACCGTGTCACCGCCTTAGAAGAAAAGACCAGAAGAAGACACAGAAACCTGCATACTCTGATGAATGAAGTGTTCGCGATTCGCAGCCAGCTGCTGGATCTGCGCCATACCATTTGGCCCATGCGTGATCTGTTTTACCGTATCTTAAACTCCCACCGTCTCGTTTTTACTGAGGAAGAACAACGGCATTACAGCAACATCTATGATCATTTGGAAAAATTGACCTCCATGGTAGAATCCAGCCGGGAAATGACCGCAGACATCCGTGATAACTATCTTTCCATCTATTCTCACCGGGCCAACTCCATTATGATGACTTTAACCGTAATTACGACGATCTTTATGCCGCTCACCTTTATCGCCGGCATCTACGGCATGAACTTTGAATATATGCCCGAGCTGAAGTGGAAACATGGTTACTTTATCATTTTGGGACTGATGGCGTTCATTGGAACCATAATGGGGCTCTGGTTTCGCAAAAAGGGATGGTTTGATTAGAATATGGTATTAAAAAAAGGGGATCGACATCAAAACTGATTCCCTTTTTGTTATCAGTAAACAGCTGTTTTAGCAGTATGCCACCGTCCAATCGGACATCCCATCATTGAACAGGGTTGATTTTTGTGTCTATTTTTCAACTTTCCTGTTAAGGAAGAGGAATTTCCAACAACAAGGAGTAAAGTAGTATTTCTAATTAAAATTGATTTTACTCCAATCACAGAAAAGGTACATCTTATGAAAAGCAAACATCTGATTCTCTTCCTTATTTTCCTTCTGTCCATGGTTTCCGCTTGCTCACAAATCAGTACAAGTAAACAACCTCCTTTGAAAAAAAACCCGGTCCATGCAGACAAGGAACAAACAAAAACGGAGGTTCTCCCAGCCAGCCAAACCATTTCCGGTCCGGATGCAGAACAGCTCAAGAAACATGTGCTTGCCAAATACCAACATCAGCAGCCCCGCGAGTGGGGGGAGAAAGTAACGGGTGTAAAAAACAGGCTGGACACCCGTGACAGGGTAATCGCCCTTACTTTTGACGCCTGCGGGGGCAAACACGGGAGCGGATATGACAAAAAATTGATCGACTATTTAATACGCGAGAAGATCCCTGCCACTTTATTTGTCAACAGCCGCTGGATCGATGCCAATCGAAGCATATTTTTGAACCTGTCAAAAAATCCGTTATTTGAAATTGAAAACCATGGATTTGAGCATAAACCACTGTCAGTGACGGGAAAATCCGTCTATGGTATCAAAGGTACCAAAAATGCAGCGGAGGTGTTGGATGAGATTTTGCTAAATCACCAAAAAATTGAACAACTAACCGGACGAAAACCTAAATTTTTCCGCGCCGGAACAGCCTATTATGATGAAATTGCCGTCAAAATTGCCAATGATGCAGGAGAACAAGTGGTTAACTTTGACCGGATCGGTGATGCCGGGGCTACATACTCGACGGAACAGGTGTACCGGGCTTTACTCAAAGCAAAACCGGGTTCCATCGTAATCCTGCATTTTAACAAACCGGGCAACGATACGGCAGAAGGTGTGATGAAAGCGATCCCTCAACTGAAGAAAAAAGGTTATCAGTTTGTGAAGCTTGAAGACTATCCTCTCTCCAATTAACATAAGGGGTGCCGGGTATGACTTGCAGACACAGCACAGAGGTAAAAGTTTTTGAATTCCGGGGAACCGCCTTTTGGCAGCCTGCCCGGCGAAAAAAGATAAAAACCCGGACTTCCAAACCCATTGGAAATCCGGGCTGCAATAATTAATAGGTTATGAGAGCAGCCATCAAGAGCCCGGTGGCCACACTGAGGCGGGAGGCAAAGATGGAGACTGACACATTTCCTTTTGGAATTTCCGAAATCACACTAAAGGGTGCCAGCCAGTTAAAAAGATAAAACACGGCAACTTGAAAGATAATGCCTAATCCACCCCAGATCACAAGATCAACAACATTTACAGAATTAAAGATCGCGGACGCGATAACTATGGATAAACCGAGCACCTTTCCTCCCAGGTCGTGGGCAGCTGCCTTGGCCGCATTCACTTTTGCCGGATCGGTGGTATCCGCACCCTCACGGATCAGCTGATACTCTCTATACGGAGTGGTAAACAGAAAAATAAGAAGCCCAAAAAAGAGCAAAGGGATGGTTATCCCGAGATAAATGGAGAAATTCAACATCGCATCTACTTGTGACATATCTACCTGGCTCCTCTCCTATGTTGGTATTCCTACGGGCAGAAAATAAGATAAATTTCCGGTAATCTTTTGATCAACCCGGGCCACAATCGCTGAAGCTTGTCCCCCGACAAGGAAAGACCCCCACAGCAACTGTCCCTGAAAAGGCCCTTTTAATGTTTGAACTTCCACTTGCTCCAACTCTGCCAATTGCTGATAAACCATCATCTGGTCCCAGTAGAGCGATTCCTTATCGCTGGCAATCGGATTTCCGCTTGGGTCAAATAAGGTGACTGCACCACCCTCGCGGCCAAAAATCGGTTTTCTGACATAAGCCTTTTTTCCCCGGAACTGATTTTCCATATAGGTGGGCAACAGATATGTACCTATCAGTTCATGTTCCTCCGCCGTAAAAAAAGTATTTGTTTCATGCAGATTCCAGATCAAGGCTTGCAAAGCTTTTGTCTGGGCGATGAAGGCCCCCGGCGGGTTGATGAGAGCCAGCCTTTTCCCGGCCACCAGATCAAGCACATGCGCACCAGTGGGATAGCCATCATCATCGCTCTCTTCAGCCAGTATTTCTATGGCATGCAGCCGGTACAGCACATCGACGGGTTGATACCCCTTGCTCATTTCATCATAAGCATACAAACGCCGGCCCTTCACCGCTAAAGCGGACAGAGGTACATATCTGGCTTTTAAGCCGGACTTTTGCATCAGATAGCGGGTGGTGCCTGAGTCTTCAGCATGCCAATCAAGGGAACTGAAGCAGACTTCATCCGTCTTCATCCCCATCTGCTTGTAACGGGAAACAATATCCTGAAAAGAGGCAAGAATCTGTTTATCCATCTCTTGATTTGGATTTTCCCAGCCGAAGTACTCACATACTTTTCCGTTTACATAGAAGGCCTCAACAACACCTGTCGGAGTATCGCTGTTGAACTCCAACATCTTTAAGCCATGAGGAGTAAAAGCAAAGTCAAATCTTCCTACTACTGTGGGTATATGTGAAGCCACTGTCAGGCGAACAGCTTGCCACGCTTCCCGGGGAATTCCCAGTTCCTTTAACAAATCGTTGGAACCCCGCTGAACTACATAGATCGTTCGTGCAAAAATTTCACCTAATTTTTCCGTCGCATAAGCGATCTCAGCGCGAAAGGACTCCGTAATGGCATGAATGGATGCCAGTGCATACTCCTGATTGTACATAGAGTCCCAGGTAAAAGTCCCTTCTTCACGCAAAGGTGAGTAAATCTCTTCCCTCCGAAACTCATAACTTTGACCATCCAAATCCATCATCCTCCGAAGAAGCCGCCGGACTTCTTGCCAATCCCTCCTTTATAGCCGCCGCTGCCGCTCCCGGAGGAAACCAGGCTGCTGTCGTCTTTAATGTAAGCCGCCTTTTTCCCATTGATGACCACATAATCATCAGGATCATATCTGCTGTTATCATCATCGCAATAATTGTCACGGTCATCATCGTAACAGAGTTCCAGATCATCATCACAGCCGGCAAACGAAAGGACTACTGCTGAAGCAGCAAACAAACCAACCAAACGCTTCGTTTTGCTCTTATTTTTACTTTTCTCTTTCATGGCTCTCCTCCTTACGTTGATGCTGGTTGTGCATAGCAGACGTAGACTTTGCGGTTCTCATCAACTTCTGTTGATGTTTTTTCCCACTCCTTGCCGTCAAAATATAAAAAATGGCTCATCAGGTAAAGCAATGCATCCTGATACTGATGAAAATGATAGGTATGGATAATGGGATACTGGTTTGTTTCCTCCTGCAGGTGGCGGACCTCCATCCGGATCCCCTTCCATTGGGGGGCGAATCGTATTCCGGGCTCTGTCACTTTTTCCTCATAATTCCGGACTACATAGATAATATGAGTAAGAGATTCTACGGCACAAGAAGTTTTTTCAAACACCTTGTGATCCTTCACAAAATAATCGCAGGCAAAACGAAGGGCGATTTCTTCTTTGCTGATATTTTCATAGGTATAAAGGAGTGGAAAACCATTTGCTTCATCAAGTAAGCGATACTCTAACCTGGCCATTATTGTCCCTTTCAACTCAAATAAGATATTTTTCTGTGAAAGTGTTGTGTATCACAGGGGGAGGGCAGAATTCTGTCTCCCCGGCATAATCCAAACTTTCATCACAGAGTTGAATAAATTATTTTATATAATAATTGTAACGGTTAAAAAGATACCGGAAAACCTTCTTTTCCAAACTTTATTCCAATTCCATCAAAAGCCAGGATGTTGCCGGAAACAGTTGTCTCTGGCAACATCTCTTGAACCAATCTGTTACTTTTATCCCGGGTTAGCTACCGTCTTTTTTTTACTTTTAACCCACTTGCCAACCAAAACCACACCGAGAATTACAAGGACGATAAAGCCGTATTCGTACAAAATGCTTTCCTTAAAAAACGGTTGCAAAAACTTCTCGTCCACAATCATCTTAGCGGCTGTAAAAGCCAATACCGCTGATCCAATGGTAATAAGGGCCGGAAACTTCTCCATCAGCCTGAGAAACAGAGTGCTCCCCCACACCACGATCGGTACTGTAATAAGCAGGCCGATAATCACCAGCAGGTAATTATTGTGTGCAGCCCCGGCGACAGCCAATACATTGTCAAGCCCCATCACAGTATCGGCAATCACAATCGTGCGAATGGCGGCCCACATATTTTCTCCTGCTTTTACATCATGATCTTTCTCCTCAGTCAACAACTTGTAAGCAATCCAGATTAAAAGAATACCGCCAATGAGTAGAAGTCCCGGGATCTTTAATAACCAGACCACGGCCAGTGTCGCCAGCAAACGCATGAGAATGGCTCCCGCAGTCCCCAGCCAGATCACCTGCTTTTGCTTTTCCTTAGGCAAATTTCTGGCCGCCAGGCCGATCACAATGGCATTATCTCCCGCCAGTACCAGATCAATAATGATAATAGAAATCAATCCTGTGAAAAACTCGGCTGAAAAAAAATCCACTTTCCACACACCTCCATCTAAAGTTTGTTTAATTGTCCTAAAAAAATACAAAAAGACCCTTACTTAATAAAAGTAAAGGTCTTGCTAACAACATTAAATGTTGCCAACAAAGCCGGGGTTTTAACCCGTAATGACGACTTTGTTGTGCAGCTACTCCCCTTTGCCGGAAAGAACGTATTCAATTCACATCTCTATGATAAGAAAGAAAAACGTAAATCGTCAATACTTTTTTCAGCAAAACATTTATTGAATGATTTTATCATCTCTGAATATATTATTTAGTCAGGGACATACAACTGTCATGATCTTGTTACATGGCTTAAAAACTGCTATCCTCTGTCCCCGGGAACCTGTAAAGCAGGAAAGTTAAATAGGCTCCGCTTATCTTATACATGATCTTTCCACATCACTCCGGTCACCTTACCAGCGGGTAACCACACGATTCCCGTATCACCAGATGCTCAGGTAACACGACATGTTCCTGCCGGGTGGATGGATTTTGAATCAATTCCAACAAAATTTCCATCGTACATCTGCCAATCTCAAACTTCGGTTGGGAAACTGTGGTTAAAGCCGGTTCAATCACTGTTGCTATTTGTATATCATCAAAGCCGACGACGGCGATGTCTCCTGGCACTTGAAAGCCCCTGTTTTTAATCGCCTTGATCGTCCCGATTGCCATCTCATCATTGGAAGCGAAAACAGCCGTAGGTGGTTCGGCTAAATCCAACAGTCTGTTCGCCGATTCAAAGCCGGAGGAAATGGTAAAATCACCTTCTTGGATTAATGAAGAATCCTGTTCCAGTCCGTGCTTCTTCAGCCCCGACACATATCCTTTTAAGCGGTCACGGCTGATAATAACGTTAAGCGGCCCGCTGATAAACCCAATTCTCCGGTGTCCCAGAGAAACAAGATGGTCCACCACTTTTTGCGAACTGCTGACATTATCAATCGTGACCATCGACAAATGTGCTCCTTTGATATACTCACACGCCACCACCAAAGGAACTTCCTGAGCGATCTCCAAAATTTTCTCCGGTGAAGTTCTTGCCGTCACAAGGATTACTCCGTCCGCGGCCCTTTCTTTAATCAGATCAATAAAATCCAATTCCGCTTTCACATCATTTCCCGTATCCCCCAGCAGAACATAGTAGTCATGCTGTTGAGCCACCTGCTGGATTCCGCGAATCACATCGGTGAAAAACGGATTTGAAATATCCGGAATCACGACAACGATTGTTTTAGATTCCAACTTTCGCAAATTTCGCGCCAACTTGTTGGGCTTGTAGTTCAGCTCCTTCATCGCCCGCTCTACTTTCTCCTTTGTGTTTTTACTGACCTTCCCGCTTCCCGCCAACACTCTGGAAACCGTCGCTACTGATACACCTGCCAGCTTCGCCACATCAATCATCTTCGCCATCTTTGTACTCCTTAATGTAATCGATTACAAAAATTTATCTAAAATCTATTCTAATTTATATTTTTTGTCAATACCACAGAAAACCATCGGATTCTTCGATCCAGCCTGCAAAACACAGAAAGGGTTCCGTTAGCAAGAGAAGGTTCTTTTTTCTTTTACCGGTTACCAGGAACTGAACATATTCTTTCAACACGGCCAAAGCAAAAATAAAATAGACTCATGATCCCGTCTGTGAAACAATGGAGAAATAAGACCATACTTTTCCTCGCAGCAAAGACAACGGTCACCAGTGAAGAAAGCTGTTGCCCGTAATAGAGCAACAGCTTTTTATACATAAATGGCTTTTCCCTATTTCCAATCGTTTTACTCTTTTGATCCCTCTTTAGTTCGTTAAGGTGGCCGAAGATACTTTTCCTGCGGTAATAGTGACTACTTTCGAGGCAGAACCGGAGGTAACCGTATAAGTACCCGGAGATAAGTCGATCGCTTGAAAATCTCCGCTCCCGTCGGTATACACAGTTTTTGTCTGCGGTCCCCTGATAACAACCGCTTCATGATCGCTGATTGTCCCATCAGTATGAAGGACGCTTCCCGCTAAATGGCCTTTGGTTGGATTGGTTTTCCAGGAATAGGACGGCGGGGCCACTTGTTCAGCGAAAACGGGTGTCTGGCTATCATACTGACTCGGCTGGGAAAGGGCATTATAAAATTCGCTATTCGCCACTCCGTCCTTATTGGTGACCGCATAGCTGTAGATATGAACTCCGGCCAGACGATTCCCTGCAGCGGAAGGCTGCTGGGCTTTACGAATCTGTGTCAGGCCGTTTGAAATGGAGTTCAGGTAGACCCCTGTTCCGGACGAAATTTTACGCCCGTACTGGTGGTCTTTCTCCCATGCCAGCCAATTTTCGTACCAGGTTCGCTGAGAAGAATCATGTTCTCTGAAGTAATTCATCGGAACGGCTAAATCAATCCATCCATTTTGCAGCCAGTGATTCCAATCTTGCAGGGCACTGTTCATCGTGGCAGAAGCATTATATTCCTCAATGGTTTTCGGCCCGTTGCCCCAGGCGATGGTAGCTGCCGAAACAACAAGGTTTGGCTTGATCGCCAACAGATTCACATACATTTTTTGCACCAGCAGGTTTACCTGCTCCCGGCGCCAGGCTTTCCAGGTTTCATCTCCGGGACTGGGAGTCCCTGTCCTGCCATAGCGCTGGTTAAACCGTTGTACACTGGTCGGATTATATCCCCAATCGGAGCCCATATAGCGGATGAGGTCCATATGAACACCGTCGATATTGTAATTGGCGGCTACATGCTTGACCACATTAATGGTATAGTCTGCTGCATCGGGATTCCCTGGATCAATCACATAGTCCGACCCACTGACATAGCTGCCTGAGTAGTTTTTGCTTAACCACATATCCCTCCCGGTTCGACTGAATCCATGCTGGTTAAAAACATGGTTCGGTGCCTTTGGAGGTGTGGAGCTGTTCCAGATCGGCATCATGGCAAACCAGGCATGTACTTCAATGCGCGGACTGGATGCATGAGCTTTCTGAATAAGATCCTGCAGCGGGTCATATCCTGCGGGCAAAGCCGGGTCCTCGGTTCTTGGCTCCAGACTATTGTTGTAGTAGGCATCACCACGACGGCGAACCTGGACAAAGATCGCATTGGCGTTTGACCTTTTTACGTCCTGCAACAACTGATCCACCTGGGCCGGGGTCTTGGCTCCATTATGAAACATATCGACCCAAAAGGCACGCAGTTCCGGAGAGGCAGCAAAAGCATGGCGGGTTGTTGCACTTTCAGAAAGTGGATTCACAATTGAAAATGCCAAAATCAACAAGAGAAGTACCAAAAAATACTTTTTCATATTTTCTCCCCTTTGTTAGACTTTTTTTCTTATCCACCCTTCATCTTCTTGTTCGTTCCTTTATTTCGATCCGGACAAAAACGAAGTATATATTTATTGAAATATAATTATTATTTTCTATATATTTATATCATTACCTTCTATAAAGAGTATTAATTTATCAAAAAAATACACTTATACGAATATTATTTCGACCATTTATTTCCTATCTTTTTTCGGTATTTATGGATGATGATACGATCCTGAACCTTCCCTTGAGGCGCAAAAAAATACACCTCTTAAACAGGGGTGTATCCAATCAAAAAACACTGTTTATATCTTTTTATTTGATTCTATTCCGGCAATAGATCCCTTTTTCGGGGATTCAGGTTAAACTGGTTACCGTTCAACGGCTTGAAGCAATTCCAGGCCATTGCCTGCTGCTTCAGTTGCGGAAAAAACCTGCTTGATCATGGATACCGCCTGCTTGATCTGTTCTTTGGTAACAACCAGAGGGGGCAAGAGGCGAAGAACATTTTCTCCGGCGGGTAAGGCAATCATCCCCTGTTTGAGCAGTTTCCCAATGACGGGAGCGACGGGTACGTGAAGCTGTATTCCCGCCATCAGCCCCAGGCAGCGAATCTCTTTGATTTCCGGAATATCCGCCAATTCGTCGGAAAGCAGTTGAAATAAGTATTCTCCTTTTTCTTTAGCTTCGCCCAGGACAGTGGTCTCTTTCAACTCTTGGAGAACGGCTTTGGCAGCGGCCATGGCCAGAGGATTGCCGCCAAAGGTGGTTCCGTGGCTCCCCGGTCCGAGGATGGGTTTCAACTTTTCTCTGGCCATCATCGCTCCCACCGGAAACCCGTTTCCCAGTCCTTTAGCCAGAGTGACTACATCAGGGCGGATCTTGTAAGCTTGAAAAGCAAACCAATCTCCGGTTCGCCCGATTCCTGTCTGTACCTCGTCGATGATCAGCAGTATATTTTTTTGTTTGCACCAGGCCGCCAGCTGCTGAACAAACTCAATATCGGCGGGTTTAACCCCTCCTTCCCCCTGTACCAGCTCCAACAGAACAGCGGCTGTGGTTGAACCGGTCGCCTTTTTTACAACCCCGATATCTTGACAGGGGAGAATGCGGAATCCTCCGGGCAACGGATCAAACCCTTTTTTTACTTTATTCTGTCCTGTCGCGGTCAGGGTAGCCAGTGTACGTCCGTGAAAAGATTTTTCAAAGGTAAGGATTTCAGGCTCCAGGATAATTTTGCTCTCTTTGGCCCACTTTCGCGCCAGCTTGATCGCCGCTTCGTTGGCTTCAGCGCCGCTGTTACAGAAAAAAACCGCACCCATACCGCTCTGTTCACATAAGAGTTGGGATACCTCTTCCTGCAGGGGAATGGAAAAGAGGTTGGAGGTATGCCACAGTTTTTGTGCCTGTTCAATGACTGCCTGTGTAACACGAGGATGGCAATGTCCCAGATTGGTTACCCCGATTCCCGAACCAAAATCAAGATAGCGTTTGCCGTTTTCATCGATTAATTCGGCTCCCCGTCCCTCCACAAATTCCACGTCATGACGAAGATATGTGGGAAAGAGCGACATCTTTTTCGGCCTCCTTTTTGACCAGACACGTTCCGCAATCCCGGTTTGCGGAATCCAGCATCAAAGAATCCGGTTTTTCTCCGTTCACAATCCATACTTCTTCTACACTTCCTTCCAGGCAGCGAATCCCTGAGCGCACTTTGGGAATCATGCCTCCGGTGATTTCTCCCGAATGAATATACTGCTCAATCAACTCTGGAGTCGCCTGGGACAATATGTGTTTGTCATCCCCTTCGCCAATGCTGATTCCGTCTACGTCACTCACCATTACCAGTTGTTTCGCCCCTACCGCCCGGGCAATCGCCGAAGCTGCCTCATCGGCATTAATATTTAAATGTTGTCCTCTGTCATCAATCCCCAGTGAGGAGATTACAGGAATCCATCCTTGATCGAGAAGTTGGCGAATCGCTTTATCGTTTACAGATATCACTTCCCCGACATAACCGAGCACGGGGTTCCTCTGTTCCGTTTGCAAAAGCTGAAGATCAATACCGCTTAAACCGACCGCGTCCGCTCCCTCAGACAGGAAACAGGTTACGATTTGTTTATTTACAGATCCGGCCAATACCATCTCCACAATCGCCAGCGTTTCCTCATCTGTCACCCGAAGCCCGTCTACAAATTTGGGGGCCTTGCCGGTTGCTTTCATCCATTCGGAAATCATCGGTCCCCCGCCATGAACGATGATCGGAGTGACACCTTTACGCTGCAGTTCCGCACACCGGGAATAAAAAGTGGGATGCAACCGGCGCAGGATACTCCCGCCTAACTTAACCACAATTGTCTGTGTCAAGGTTCCCCCTCCTTTGATCTACGTTCTGTAACTCGCGTTAATTTTGACGTAATCATATGTGAGGTCACATCCCCACGCTGTTGCTTTTTGCTCTCCCATGTTTAATGACACATAAATCTCAACTTTTTCCTGTTTTAACACTTCTGAAGCAGCAGCCTCATCATATTCTGCCGGCAGGCCTCCTTTGACGACCGAAACAGGGCCGAGACAAACATCCACAGAGTCCGGGGAGATGATGGGATCACCATATCCCGCCGCACATAAGATCCGGCCCCAGTTGGCATCAGCACCGAACACCGCCGATTTCACCAGGCTGGACCCGACAATGGATTTGGCTATTTTTCGGGCCATCTCCACTGAAGAGGCTCCATCCACTTTCACTTCGATCAACCGTGTTGCCCCTTCACCGTCTCGGGCAATTTTTTTCGCCAGTTCTTGGCACACATAAGAAAAAGCTGATTGAAATTTTTTCCAATCCGGGTGTTGCGGGTGAAGGGGATGATTTCCGGCCAGACCGCTGGCCATGGCAACTACCATATCATTGGTACTGCAATCACCATCGACGGTGATCATATTGAAAGTTTCATCCGTTGTTTGCCACAGTAAGCTCTGCAAATGATTGGGGTCAATGACAGCATCTGTTGTCACAAAACCGAGCATCGTGGCCATATTGGGATGAATCATTCCCGATCCTTTCGCCACACCGGCAATCTTCACTTCTTTTCCGTCGATCTCCGCCGATACTTCTACTTTCTTCGTACAAGTATCAGTAGTCAGGATCGACTTTGCAAAGAGTTCACCACCTTCTGTTTCCGCTTCGTTTACAACCCGTTCTAAACCGTTTAAAACTTTTTCCATCGGCAAATACTCTCCGATCACACCCGTCGAAACCACGCCAACCTGGTGAGGGGGAATTCCGAGGAGTTCAGCCGTTTTTTGTCTCATCTGATAAGCGTCCTGTAAACCACGCTCCCCTGTACAAGCATTGGCGATACCGCTGTTTACCACAAATGCCTTCAGTTTTCCTTCTACGCCAATACTTTCCTGTGTCACTTTCAGCGGGGGAGCTTGAAAAGCATTGGTGGTGTAAACCGCGGCTGCAGTGGCAGGAACTGCACAGATGATTGCTCCGAGATCCAGAGATTTTCTTTTAACGCCAGAGTGAACACCTGCTGCTGTAAATCCGCGTGGGGAAGTGATTTTAGCATCCTGAACCACTTCAAATAATGACTTGGCAGTTAATTGGATACTCATGGGGAATTGCCTCCCTCTTATCATTTGATGAACGTAACAATTTGGCGGTTAGTATAAAGAAATCAAGGGTAAAGAGGTACATAATGAAGACCTGTGTCCTCAGGCCATCCCATACGGATGTTAGCGTTTTGCACAGCCTGACCGGCGGCTCCCTTCATCAAGTTATCAATAGCCGACAAAACAACCAGGCGGCCCGTCCGCTCATCTACATGGAAGCCGATATCGCAGTAGTTGCTTCCCTGAACAAATTTGGTCTGTGGCCACTCATTCTGCTTCAACCGAATAAAGGGTGCCTCTTGATACGCCTGACGGTAAACTTCTTGCACATCGCTGCTTGTATAATTATTCAATACCTGAGCATAAATTGTAACCAGAATCCCGCGGTTCATCGGTACGAGATGGGGAACAAAACTGACAGTAATCTTTTCCTGCGCCAACTGGCTGGCAAATCGTTCGATTTCCGGAATATGTTGATGTCCGTCCACTTTATAGGGGCGGAGATTTTCGTTCACTTCACTGTAAAGCATGCTTTGTTTCACACTGCGCCCGGCCCCGGTTACTCCTGACTTGGCGTCGATGATAATGGAAGAAGCTGAAATGATTCCTGCTTGCAGCAAGGGTGCAAGGGCCAGTAAAGTTGCTGTGGGGTAGCACCCGGGGTTGGAGATCAGCTGAGCAGTTTGAATCTCCTCACGGAACCATTCACTCAGTCCATAGACAGCCTGGTTCAGCCATTCAGCCGGAGCTGACGGGATTTGATACCATTCTTCATAAACTTCCGGAGAGTTGAGACGAAAATCGCCGGACAGGTCAATAACAGCTTTCCCTTGTTCCAAAAGCTGAGGAACCCATTTACTGCTAACTCCGGGAGGAGTGGCGAAAAAGATCACCTCAGCGTTTTTGCATAAATGCTCAATTTCCAACGTGTCAAAAGAAAAGGGAAGATGTGAGAGATGAGGATAAGCTTGGCTGAGAGGCTCTCCTGATTGCGATGACGAAATGAGCGTCCCCAATTCCAAATAAGGGTGGTTTTGCAGGAGCCGGACCAACTCCACTCCGCCGTAACCAGTAGAACCTACAATTGCCGCTTTCAATGGAAACACTCCTTTTTTCTTAAACGCATGCACAAATAGATTATGTATTATTATACATATATACTAATATTTATTCAACCCTTTTTTCTCTTTTTATCATTTTTTATTGAAAAAATTTGCATTCATTTTCAACCTGAAGGGGGAATAAGGCTTTGTTCCCAGGATATATCTTTTTATTATTCTGATAATTATTTTAAGCCAAATTAAAAAGCAAGAAACTTCCGATTGGTCGTCTCTTGCTTTTTCACAACTGGATGATCCGTCTATTTTTGTTCCGCCAGCCAGGCAGCTAATTTCTCCCTCTGTTGAGCCGAGATCTGGGTCTGGCCCGGCATGCTCCCTGTGCCGTTTGCAATGATATTGGCGATCTCTTCTTTGCTCAATTTGCCGCCGATCTTTTCCAGGCTGGGGCCTATGCTTCCTTGTAAATTGCCCCCATGGCATGAAGCGCAATTATTTGTGTAAATATCTTTTGGCTCCATTGCTGTATCGTTGGCCGGGGCTCTGTTTGTCTGCTGCTGCGGATTACAGCCGGCGAGCAAAACAAATGACAGCAAGCCGGCAAATCCAATGGCAAGCTTTCTCATCTCAGTTGGTTTCTCCCTTCTTACTGCTTTTTGTACCAGTCTTCTCACCGCTTAAAAAATTTTTTCTTGGGACGGCGCTTTGAACGACTGGGCAACTCATTTACTTCTTCGTGTCCGTCTTGAGCTTCCGGCAATGGGCCGGGTTGTTTTTTCTGCACAGAACGAGTCGGAAATCCTTGTCTTTTGCCGAAATAACCGGATGGGGCCTCTTCAGATATTTTCCCTTGGTTCTCATCAGAATACTCTTCGTCATTTTTGTCTTTTTTTACGGTGCGATGTGTTAAAGCATCTCCTCCCATTCGGGTACTTGCAGATAAATCTTCACTTTCGGGAACCGTCTCTTCAGAATCTTCGTCCAACACGCTCCCAGGGTTGAGCAAGCTCCTTTTATACAGGCGGCGGCTGGTAGCAGCGTCCACCTTTTTCTCATCCGCCTTCTCTTCTGTCGACTCCTTGGAATTGTTTTCCACCGTGGCTTTTTTGGTTGTCCTTTTGATCGCAAAAGACTCCTCCTGGTCTTCAACTTCTTCCATCATCCCCGTCAGGTCTTCAAGCTCATCGGAATTCCGCGAGGAAGTTTTTCTCTTGGAACGGGTCTTAAAGAAGCTTGGAGAGCGTCTCTTTTCTTCTTGATCCACCGGCTGTTTTTGTGACGGTTCGGGTTCCGAAGCGTCCCCTCCGGTTATGATAATTTCCTTATCTTCACCAGGAAATGCTTTTTCTCCCTTTTTGGGCGGCATTTTTGGCTCTGTGGGATATTGTCCCGATTTTTTCCTTTTTTCTCTTTCCAGTGTGGTTCTCCGAACTTTTTCCACAGGGATTTTTTCTGTTCCATCCTGATCGGGATTCCTTACTGGAAACATTTTCTCCAGTTCTTCCACTTCACGGGCTCTGCGCTTACTGATCGCCACACTGATCAAGATAATCAGTGCAATGACCAGAATACCTCCCCCGCCCCAAACAAGCGGATTACTCAAAATTGATTCCATTCATCATGTACCCCCTTAGATTCTCTTCCTAACTTTACGGTCCTTATATTTAATGATCAATTGATTTCTATTTTATAGGTTTTGTTAACTGTATCTAAGTCATGTCTGGTCGGTTCATTTGCAGGAATGTTTGACTTGAGCTTTCTGCAAAAGCGGGTCAGGGGGATTGCCTCCCCAAAACATTATAAAGCTTTTCGTCCGCTAGTTTATAGCAAAGTTTGATGATTTTCTTAATAAAGATGCTGGAATGAGGAGAGCCGGCTGGACTGCCGGCCCGTAATTCATCGTTTATTTTCCTTTAAATCGGGGTGCTCTTTTCTCCAAAAAAGCGTTGACGCCCTCTGTCCGGTCTTCTGTGTTAAAAGAGAGGCCAAAGTAGGAAGCTTCTAGCTGCAATCCGGTTCCCAGGTCAACATCAAGCCCATTATGAATGGATTTTTTTATCAACTGGATTGCGAGCGGAGCCTTTTGAGCCAACTGCCCGGCCAACTGTTTCGCCTCTTTAATCAGCTCAGGCGCAGGAACGATTTTTTGCACCAGTCCAAGTCGCTGTGCTTCAGCGGCGGTGATCATCTCCCCGGTCATGCACAGATATTTGGCCATATTCTTGCCAACCGCTCTTGCGAGCCTCTGGGTTCCGCCATAGCCGGGTATGATGCCAAGATTTACTTCCGGTTGTCCAAAACGGGCGTTCTCCGCTGCCAGGATAATATCCCCACACATCGCCAGTTCACACCCTCCACCCAGAGCATAGCCATTAACGGCCATAATCACCGGCTTATGAAGGTTTTCAATTCTCCTGAAAAGGGATTGCCCCCGCAGTGCCATTTGTTCAGCTTGTGAGGCGGCCTTAATCTCATTAAACTCCGATATATCAGCACCGGCAACGAATGCTTTTTCTCCTGAACCCGTGATGATCACAACTCGGACAGAATCCGTTTTTTCGATCCAATCTACAGCTTCATTTAATTCTTCCAATAACTCACGATTGAGTGCATTTAAAACCTTTGGACGGGAAAGTGTGAGCAGTACCCAGCCTTCACCTTGATCTGATCTGATGTGTTTCCAATTGGACATGCTTTCCAGTCACCCCATATTTAAAGGTTTCTGATTAAACCGAAAGGATATTTCCCGCAATCCTGTCATAAAAATACTGCTTTTCTTTTCGGCACGGGTCTTCTTTTTTCCTTCTTGTTCATGATTTATTGTTCATCTGTTTGCGAAGATAAGCTTCAATAAAGGGATTGATTTCCCCATCCATCACCGCTTGAACATTTCCTGTCTCCACCTGTGTGCGGTGATCTTTCACCATACTGTAAGGATGGAAAACATAGGAGCGAATTTGGTTTCCCCAGCCGATTTCCGTCTGTTCCCCTTTGAGGGCACTCAATTCTTTTTGTTGCTCTTCCAGCTTCCGTTCATACAGACGCGCTTTTAAGATTTTCATCGCTTTTTCGCGGTTTTTAATCTGGGAGCGCTCCGATTGGCAGGTAACCACAATATTGGTTGGCAGATGGGTAATCCGCACAGCCGAATCGGTGGTATTAACATGCTGTCCGCCTGCTCCGCTGGAACGATAGGTATCGATCTTGAGTTCATCGGGGCGGATCTCCACATCCACATCATTATCAACTTCCGGCATCACGTTGGCGGAGACAAATGAAGTATGCCGCCTGCCGGAAGCATCAAAAGGAGAAATGCGCACCAGGCGGTGTACCCCTTTTTCTGCCTTCAGGTACCCGTACGCATTCACACCTTTGATCAACAGGGTGACACTTTTGACTCCTGCTTCTTCACCGGGCAGATAATCAAGTGTCTCCACTTTGTACCCACTGCGTTCAGCCCAGCGGGTATACATGCGAAGAAGCATTTCCGCCCAGTCCTGGGACTCTGTCCCCCCTGCCCCCGGGTGAAGTTCAAGAATGGCGGAATTTCTGTCATAGGGTTCACTTAACATCAGACTTAATTCAAATGCATCTAAATCAGCGAAAAGGGAGCGCAATTCCTTTTTCAATTCCTCGGTGAGAGAAGGGTCTTCCCCTTCTTCCACGATCAACTCAAACATGAGCCGCTGTTCCTCGTATTTTTCATCCAGAGTGGTGATGGCTTCAATTTGTTCTTTCAGGTGCTTCATCTCATCAATTACTTTTTGGGCCTCCGCCTGGTCGTTCCAGAATGTGGGGGAAGCCATCTTTTCCTCTAACTCATGCAACTTTGCCTTTTTGTTATCGAGGTCAAAGAGACCCCCTGATGTCCGCCAGGCGTTTGGCTGTAGTATTCAGTTCATGTTTGATTTCACTTAATTCCATTTCCGTCACCTCATCTAAAATCTGTTCCCATTATAACTCTCACTGATCATTTTTGCGACACCATGGAAAAGGCAGGGGACGTGACCCCTACCTTACATACCCGCTTTTACTGTCCGATCCGACTTCTGACAACAATTTTTGTACTTTTTGCCGCTTCCGCAAGGGCAAGGTTCATTGCGGCCCACCTTTTCACTGCGGCGAACCGGCTGTTTTTTTGCGGGTTCCTTTTGTGACTCTGTACCGCCTGAGCTGGCAACCGCATTGACCGCCACTTCTTCCCGTTCAAGTTCTTCATCTTCTGTGATCACTGATTTCATCACATATTTGACAATTTCCTCCTGGATCTCCTGCACCATCTCTTCAAACATGGCAAATCCTTCAAACTGGTAAGCTCTGAGAGGATTATCCTGCCCGTAAGCTCTCAGGTGGATTCCCTGGCGCAGTTGCTCCATCGCGTCAATGTGATCCATCCATTTCCGGTCGACGGTACGCAGCGTTACCACTTTGGAGAATTCCTGCAAGCGTTCATCGCCGAGTTCCTGCTGCCGTTCTTCATAATACCGGACCACTTCTTCATAGATAAACTCAACCATTTCTTCTGGTTCTTTGTTTTCCAGATCATCCTCATCGATCCGGCCTTCAGGCAACAGGTTCGCTTCTGCAAAGTCGATGATGGCATCCAGATCCCATTCTTCTTCCAGCTCTTCTTTTGAAGTATGAGCCTCAACCACCCGTTGGATTGTGGCTTTGGCCATCTCCAGCACCACGTCTTTCAAGTTATCGCTGGTCAGAACTTCGCGGCGCTGTTTGTAGATAAGCTCCCGTTGCTGGTTGAGAACATCATCGTATTGCAGTACCCAGCGCCGGGCATCAAAGTTGTTTCCTTCCACTTTTTTCTGGGCATTGGCTACAGCTTTGGTAAACATTTTACCCTCAATCGGCTGATCTTCATCCAGACCGAGGCGCTCCATCATGCTCTCCATGTTCTCAGAGCCAAAGCGTCGCATCAGATCGTCGGAAAAAGAGAGGTAAAACTGGGATGAACCCGGATCTCCCTGACGGCCGGCACGACCGCGCAACTGGTTGTCAATACGGCGGCTTTCATGGCGCTCGGTACCGATAATATGCAGGCCGCCCAGTTCTGCTACACCATCGCCCAGTTTGATATCAGTTCCCCGTCCGGCCATATTGGTGGCAATGGTGACAGCTCCCCGTTGACCCGCTTGTGAAATAATTTCTGCTTCACGCGCATGGTGTTTCGCATTCAATACCTGGTGCGGAATCCCCCGGCGCTTTAGCATGCGGGACAATTTTTCCGAATTCTCGATGGATACGGTCCCCACCAGTACGGGTTGTCCTTTTTCATGGCGCTCCTCAATCTCTTCCACCACTGCCCGGAACTTGGCTTCTTCCGTCCGGTAAAGCACGTCAGAATGATCCTCGCGGATCATCGGGCGGTTGGTCGGAATTTGGTAGACATCCATATTGTAGATTTTGCGAAACTCTTCTTCTTCCGTTTTCGCTGTCCCCGTCATCCCTGACAGTTTGTCGTACAGGCGGAAGTAGTTTTGCAGAGTGATTGTCGCCAGTGTCATGCTTTCGCGCTGTACCTGTAAGCCTTCTTTCGCTTCAATCGCCTGGTGCAAACCGTCACTGTAACGGCGCCCTTGCATCAGTCGCCCCGTAAATTCGTCAACGATGACAACGCCCTCTTCATTTACTACATAATCCTGGTCTCGTTTCATGAGGACATGCGCTTTCAAAGCCTGCTGGATATGATGGTTTAATGTGATATTTTTCATATCGTAGAGATTATCCACACCGAGGAATGATTCTACTTTTTTCACACCGTCTTCCGTCAATGCAACTTGTTTGGTTTTAATGTCGATCGTATAATCATCTTCCGCTTTTAAGCGGCGAACCACCTGGTCAGCCGAATAATATAAATCTGTCGCTTTGTTTGCCTGTCCACTGATAATAAGAGGGGTCCTCGCTTCGTCGATGAGGATGCTGTCCACCTCGTCGATGATGGCATAGTTAAGCTCCCGTTGCGTCAATTGTTCCGGATAGAGAACCATATTGTCACGCAAATAGTCAAACCCAAACTCGTTGTTGGTACCAAAGGTGATATCTGCATGGTAAGCGGCCCGCTTTTCTTCCGGGCTCATGTGGGGAAGGTTTAAGCCAACCGTCAATCCGAGAAATTCAAAGATTTGCCCCATCCATTCGCGGTCCCTTTGGGCCAGATAGTCGTTCACCGTAACAATATGGACACCCTTGCCGGGGAGGGCATTCAAGTAAGCGGGGAGGGTGGAAACCAGGGTTTTCCCTTCTCCGGTTTTCATCTCCGCGATATCTCCGTGATGAAGAACCATTCCCCCTACCAGCTGAACCCGGAAATGGCGCATATCCAGCACCCGGGTTGCCGCTTCTCTGACTACGGCAAATGCTTCAGGGAGAAGATCATCTAATGAGGTACCATCCTGGTATCTTTGTTTAAATTCATCCGTTTTGGCGCGCAATTCTGTGTCAGTTAAAGCAGCGATATCAGGTCCCATCGCCTCGATTTGATCAGCGATGGCAAAAAATTTCTTTAACTGCCGCTCATTGGTATCCAATAGTTTACGAAGGGTTTTAAACACCTTCATCATCCTCCTACTCTGGGATGGGTTTATCTAAACGAAAATGGTTCAGGATTTGTCTCCATAAAAGTACATAAAAAATAATAGTACTAAACAATAGTTTATCAAATTAGGCTCTCTTTTTCACTTTTTTCCTTGATGATATGCGTTCTTTTTTCTGTGGCAGTGCTCTGTGTCACAGGGGGAAGGCAGAATTCAGTCACCCCAATGTTAACAGACAATGAAAAAGGGTTTGCGGAAGAGCAAATTCATATAAAATGATATACTGTCAAGGACGCTTTGGTAACTTAATTAAGATCTGAACATACAGCTATGGTTTAGCTTATTCCTCAGGCGGATAGCGAAAGAGTTCAGGAGGGAATGAGAAATGATTGGAATATTAGCGGGGATGGGTCCGAAATCGACTGGACCATTTATTGACCAGGTGGTAGAACAGTGCCAAAAAATCTACGGTGCCAAACATGACATTGACTTCCCTCATATGATGATTTACTCATGCCCAACGCCTTTCTACATGGATCGCCCTATTGATCATGCAGCTATGGAAAGGGCTATTATCAAAGGGGCCCAAAAACTTGAAAATACCGGTGTTGACTTTATTGCCATCCCATGTAATACGGCACACCTTTACTTTAATCAGTTAAAGAGTTCCGTTTCCGTCCCTCTGCTAAACATGGTCGATGAAACGATAAAGGAAATACCCAGATCCTCGGGGAGAGCAGCTCTTTTAGCTACCAGTGCCACCGTTCAATCTGGAATATATCAAGAGGCCTTTTTGCAATCCGGTATTGATTATATTCACAAAGAGAGTTGGCAAGCGGATGTCAATCAAATCATATCAAAAATCAAAACAGGTCAAATAGATGCTTCCATTCAAATGTGGGATAAGGTTTGTTCCGAATTAGCTGAGACCGTAGATACGGTTATCATAGCGTGTACAGATTTGAATGTTGTCTCAACTAAGATATGGGATCAGATTTGCTTTGTTGATTCATCTGCCTGTCTTGCCCGGGCCGTTGTTAACAAGTATTTATCACTCCCGGCCCTAGTGCGTACAGGGGCTACGACAAAAAGCGAGTCTTCCATCATGGAAACTCGCTTTTTTGACGATCCGCCCATTTGGTTGATTTATTTACGAAGATTGGCCAGTGATTGCAAGAGTCCGTAGAAACGGTGAGCCAGTTTCTTGCGGTCGCCTTCCCGGTCGATATATTCCCTTCCATTTCGCTTGATTTGCTCTAATTGTTCGGGTGTATAGGAACGTACACGGTCAATCGCCTCTGCCAACCCCTGGGGATTTTCCGCTCCGGCAAATACACCCACTTGATTGCTTTCAACAATTTCCCGTACTTCCCCATCGACTGTGGTGACAATGGGAATCCCTACAAAAGTATAGTCAAATAACTTATTTGGACGGGCCCCCCGGAACACCTCATTATCCGCTAGAGAGATGATTCCGCAATCCGCCGCCTGGGTATAATCAAAGATCTCCGATTTCGGTACCGGGTCCAGCAAATGAACATTGTCAAGGCTTTCCTCTTGTTTGATCTTAAGCAATTTTTCTTTTTCCGGCCCATCGCCGATCAGCACGATAGAGATGCCCGGCTTAAGATAACGACCCGCTTGTACAACATACTGCAATGCGTTCGCTGGACCGTGTGCCCCGGTATAAATGGCCACAAACTGATCTTCAGGGACACCCATTTTCCGTTTAAACTCCGCTCTTTTCACGGGATCGGGCTTCCAGGACCCGACTACGATTCCGTTGGGGATCAGATGGATCTTAGACGGATCGATCCCTTTATCGGCGATAAATTTACGCTGATGTTCTGTCAATACAATAATCTGATCTGCATTTTGATACAAAAAGGATTCCATCCAGGTTAAAACGCGGGCGATGTACTTATTTTTCAGACCACCCATTTTGATCAGGGAGTCCGGCCAAAGGTCACGCACTTCAAACACAAACGGGCAACGCTTGATTCTGGAAAGCATCCAGCCGGCAAATGCGGTGAACAAATGAGGGGAAGAAGCGATCAGCACGTCAGGCCTCTTCTTTAATAAACCTGCCAGAAAAAATACGACCGCAAAACTGGCCATATTAACCATGCGGCGAACATCATTGGTCTTATGGGGAAAAGACCAGAGCCATTCCAGCTTGAGCCCTTTGATGTTTTCCAAGCTGTTCTTCTCCTCTTCCGTAATAAAGGTACGGCGAGGATGGACAAACTTGGACAGAAACAGAGTTACCTCCGCCTCTTCTTCCACAGCCCACTCTTTAGCCAGTTCGTAATGCCTGGTAATCCCGGCAATATTGGGCGGTACGGCATAATGGTTCGCTAGCCAAATTCGCAATACA
The DNA here is from genome assembly GCF_016055185.1 of Paenactinomyces guangxiensis. Lineage (GTDB taxonomy): Bacteria > Bacillota > Bacilli > Thermoactinomycetales > Thermoactinomycetaceae > Paenactinomyces > Paenactinomyces guangxiensis. Next base: position 39,177 of record NZ_JAECVR010000015.1, on the reverse strand, counting down.
TTCACTTCCTTATTCTCTACACATTCATTGGAGCGCAGAATATGACAACTCCAATTATGGTTTGCTGCTCGCATCAAATCAACGTTCTCAGAAAAAAAGACAGAAAACCAAAGCTACGGTAAACACTCATACAGAAGTAGCGTTGATGACTGTCTTCTTTAGCTTAGTCCATTCAGGTCAAATCTGCCCCAACAGGTGACAGGAACACCATTTCAGTCTTTGTAATATTAAAGACATTATATTACATGCATATTAAAAAATCTATTCCTACTGTAACATAACTGAAATGTTTTGAGTATCCTGTTCGATAAAAATTCAAAATTTTAAACAAACAGCCTGTGTGAAACACTTACACTCTCCGGGCAGCACAAGCTTCTAAACAAATACAAGCTTTCCCTCCCTACAGTCTATGGGATGAGAAAGCCTGCTATCACTATTTTCGGGGAAAGAATTTCCATCCTGTGTTTATCTTGTCAGCGCAAATCGTTGGAAAGTCGCTCTACGATTTGACGGGCGGCATCACCGTCTCCAAATACCGGTTCTACTGATGAAAAATCTACATTAAATTGATGAACGGCCTCAAGAATCCTGGACTGATCCGCTCCGACGAGAATATTGGTACCCAGAGAAACCGTTTCGGTCCACTCCGTTTCGTCCCGCATGGTGATACAGGGGATTCCGGCAAAAAATGCCTCTTTTTGTACTCCGCCTGAATCAGTCAGGATTTTGTTTGCATTCACTTCCAACTGCAGCATATCCAAATATCCAACCGGTTCAATCAGCCTTACATTCGGGTTTGTGATCCGGAGTCCGTATTGTTCCAATTTTCCTTTTGTCCTTGGATGCAAAGGCAGAACTGCGGGCAACGGCAGCTCGTTGATAGCACCTGTAATCTGCCTGAGCCGGGCCGGATCATCTGTATTTTCGGCACGATGGAGGGTAATGAGGATATAGGAGCCAGGTTTAAGGTCAAGGTCATTTAAAACTGTTGATTTCTCATCAGCCAGCTTCCGATTATAATTAACCGCATCCAGCATCACATCCCCACAGAGATAAACCCCTTTGTTGATTCCCTCATTGGCCAGGTGGCGAACTGCCGTCCGGGTCGGGCAAAATAACCACTCAGAAACATGATCTGTCAGTACGCGGTTTACTTCCTCCGGCATGCGGCGGTTAAAACTCCGGAGACCCGCTTCTATGTGAGCCACGGGAATGTGAAGTTTGGAAGCCGCCAGTGCCCCCGCCAATGTTGAGTTTGTATCCCCGTAAACCAGGACACAATCCGGCTTCTCTTTGATGATCACTTCCTCCACTTTGCTCAGCATCTCCCCGGTCTGGGCACCATGGGATTTAGAGCCGACATGCAAGTTGTAATCAGGGACAGGTATGTTTAATTCCTCAAAAAATACCTCGGACATCGCTTTATCATAATGTTGGCCTGTATGTACCAAAATCTCCTGTGACTGCTGCCGGATGGCGCGTGACACAGGTGCCGCTTTAATAAACTGCGGTCTCGCTCCGACCACGGTTAAGACTTTCACTGCAAAACCCCCCGTAGAAATGAGTTCATAAAGGTTGGGAGAAGCCATTTTCTCTTATACGAGGTCTATCATACCACAGCATGAATGAACTTCAATAATCGTTCGCACCTGTCACCAAAGAAAAATAGTTGGACACGTTCACAGAAAAGATCCATCCCGCGTGGAATGGATCTCTAAAGCTGTCTTATTTCAATAAGAGGAAATCATTCCGGCTCAATCAGGCCGTACTTCCCGTCTTTCCGCTTGTATACCACATTTATCTGGTCAGTGACTGCATTGGAGAAAACAAAGAAATTATGCCCGAGCATATCCATCTGGAGGACCGCTTCTTCGGCATCCATCGGTTTTAAATTAAATCGTTTGGTCCGAACAATTTTAATCTCCTCTTCTTCCTCTGCAACAACGGATGTCGATTGCAGGTTGGGAGAATGTTCTTTCCATGGGATACGGAGGGTTGCATCCTGCCGGAACTTCCGATTCATCTTTGTTTTATACTTGCGAATCTGCCGTTCCAGCTTTTGGACAACCAGATCAACAGATGCGTACATATCTTCGCTGGATTCTTCCGCCCGAACCAACAGACCCGGAAACGGGATCGTTACTTCCACTTTGTGCTCATCTTTTAAAACGCTGAGTGCTACATGTGCTTCCGCTGCTGGTGGAGTTTCAAAATACTTTTCCAGACGGCTTAATTTTTTTTCGACAAAATCGCGAAGAGCATCTGTCACTTCTATGTTGTTTCCACGGATGACATATTTCATAAAAGAAATCCTCCTTCCGTTTGTACTCTATCTATTCCCTTGCTCAGGAAAAATTCCTCCCCCTTTTTTAAAAAAAATGAAAGAAAAATTAAGGAAAATAACAAGATATTTTAACAATCTTCAAATATATTTCCAGCAAAAATAGAAAACCCCCCGGAGGAATCCCCAGGGGAGTTCGTTTCATTTTCAGGAATGATTAGTTCATTTTCACAACGTTCGCAGCCTGTGGTCCACGGGAACCTTCTACGATTTCAAACTCAACCGTTTGTCCTTCTTCAAGCGTTTTGAAACCTTCCATTTGAATCGCAGAGTAGTGTACGAATACATCTTCGCCACCTTCACGTTCAATAAAGCCATAGCCTTTTTCCGCGTTGAACCACTTGACTTTGCCTTGCATGCAAAACATTCCCTTCTTGAATTCAGATATGTTGCACAAGACATACATCTTACGCGAATCAAATATACCACCGGGGTAAACGACTGTCAAGCATATCCCTTGCGTTTCATAGCTTTTGGACAGTTACCCGATTCAGCTGGAAACCTTTCATCGACAGCTGACGTTCACACAACGCATTCAGATTTTTAATAAACGGCGTTGTCAATCCTCAAACAGCTTACTCCGCAAACGTAACATCCCGCTTTCCAATTCATAAAACCTTGCTTAAGAATAAACGGGTCCGCTCATGAGCGGGCTGATTAAATATCTGGTCCGGTTTCCCTTCTTCAATAATAACCCCTTCATCCATAAAGAGAACCCGGTCGCCCACCTCACGGGCAAAACCCATCTCGTGCGTGACGACAACCATCGTCATCCCTTCACGAGCCAACTGTTTCATCACTGCAAGAACCTCTCCCACCATTTCCGGGTCAAGGGCCGATGTCGGTTCATCAAAAAGCATAATCTTCGGTTCCATCGCCAGGGCACGGGCAATGGCTACCCGCTGTTTTTGTCCGCCGGAAAGTTCTGCCGGATACGCATGTGATTTCTCCCGCAAACCCACCTTCTCCAGGAGTTCCAGTGCTTTTTTTTCCGCCTGCTCACGAGTCAGCTTCCGCACTTGAATGGGAGCAAGCGTGATGTTGTCAATCACTTTTTTATGCGGGAAAAGCTCAAATTGCTGAAATACCATCCCTACATCCGTCCGCACCCGATTAATGTCCGCTTTCTCATCAGTGAGATCATATTTATTTACAATTACTTTTCCCGACGTGATTGGCTCCAGCAAGTTCAGGCAGCGCAAAAAAGTGCTTTTTCCGGAACCGCTGGGCCCGATGACACAAACGACTTCCTTTTCTTTGATCCGGGTAGAGATATCTTTCAGCACTTCGTGGTCTCCATAGCTTTTATATAAGTGTTCAACTTGAATCACTTGGCTCACCCCTTTGCACGGCCGGTGCTAAAGCGTTTTTCCAGATAAAAGACGATCCGGGAGAGGATCAAGGTTAAAACGAGATACATGATTCCTGCTGTAATATAGGGAGTCCAACGTTCAAAGGTGTTTTTCGCGGTGGTAAAGGCGGCGTAGGTGATGTCATTTACAGCAATCACAGTTACCAGAGAAGAATCTTTAAGAAGGGCGATAAATTCATTTCCCAGGGGAGGTAACATCCGCTTAAATGCCTGTGGCAGAATAACGAAGCGCATGGCTTGCCAGTAAGTCATTCCCAGGGAGCGGGCCGCTTCCATCTGCCCTTTCTCAATTGACATAATTCCTCCCCGGAAGATTTCGGCGATATAGGCACCCGCGTTTAAAGCGAGAGCAACAAAGCTCGATATAAGGGCTTCAGGGCTTTGTTCAAATCCGAGAATATCCATAAACAGTGTAGGCAGCACAGCATAATGAATCGCTAATATTTGCAGAAGCAGAGGAGTCCCCCTGAACAAATCGACATAAAGTTTCGCAGGTTTTATCAGCCACTTTTTCCCTGAAAGCTGCATAAATCCTAAAATGAGACCGATAAACAAACCTACTGAAATTCCTACCAGGGTCAGCTCAAAAGTTGTAATAAATCCACGAATAAAGTAGTTCTTATATTCACCGATGACTGACCAGTCCATAGTGAAATGATTGATAAAAAATTCGTTTATTGCAGACCAATCCATAGTTATCCACAATTCTCCTTCACAGGGCAGATTTGAGAGGCAAGTTATTCACACACTTATCCACATTATCCACAATATCCACAGAACAATGATTCCACAGTTTATCCACAAGGAATCCTCAAGAAAATATAAGGAACCCACCGACAAGATAGTTGGAATCCCCGCTAAAGATAGAATCCAGTTTTCCCCACAAGTAACTTTCCGCAAAGTTATCCACAGGTCCCGGAGATGTCCCGGCTAAAAGACCTACAGGAGTATAGATTTTTAACACATTGAATGGATAGAAATGAAAACTTCCTTATCCTTGCACCGTTGCTGTAAAGACGCATGATATCTTTCACTGAGCGGGGTGAGACCAGCACAGCTAGATTTATTTCAAGAAAGAGCATAGTATTAAATAAAAACAGAAAAGAAATTAACTTGTATGAATTAAAAAATTACTTTTACAGTATAATTGATCTTGAATATATATTCAATTAAAATAATGCACACAACTAATAGGGAAATATTGGGTCAAGAAAAAATAGCCTTCGATCCCCGGGAAGGATGTAAGGCTATTCTCATTGTGCTTATTCATCAAGAATCATGGTTGCATAAGATTTATACATATATGAAATAGAAAATGATGTCTTTTTCCCGATTATTTCCCAAAATATTTTTGATAGATGTTGTCATAGGTCCCATCTTCGCGGATCTTTTTCAAGCCGGCATTAATCTTCTCAAGCAATTCAGCATTGCCTTTTTTCACTATCATTCCGTACTGTTCGGGCTTAAAAGAGGGGTCCTCAACAATTTTAAATTTGTCTTTCCCCAGTTTTTTCACATATTCCATAACAACCCCGTTATCTGCCACGACAGCATCCAACCGTCCCAGCTTTAAGTCTTCAATCGCAGCAGGTGTGTCATCGTAGCCTTTGAGATTGGGATAAGTTTTTCCAAATGCCTCCTGGACGACCGTCTCTCCCGTGGTAGCCGATTGGACTCCGATCTTCTTTCCCTTTAGCTCTTGCAAAGACTTGATGTTCGAGCTGGCGGGAACAAGAATCAATTGTTTGGCATCAAAGTAGGGATCAGAAAAATCATATTTTTTCTTCCGGTCTTCGGTAATGGTGATAGCCGAAATACCGGCATCTATATTCCCACTATTGATTCCTTCAAACAGCGGGTCCCATCCCGTATGCTGAAGTTGCACTGTAAAACCGCCGGCTTTGGCAATGGCGTTTAAAATATCCACATCAAAACCAGTAATCTCCCCATTCCCCTCTTGCTTTTCAAAAGGCGGGTAGGCAGCGTCTGTTCCCACTTTCACCACGTTACTTTTTTCGGATGTACCTTTCCCGGCATCGGAACTTTTTGTGTTACATCCGGCTAATAAGAGAGCAAAAACCATCAAAATAGATATGATAAGTACTGTCAGCCTGCGCAAGATCATCTCCTCCTTCATTATGTAATAAAGAACAGGGGATGGAAAAGTAATAAACTTCTGATTAATTATATTTCATTTAACTAATTGAAGCAAATGGAAAATGAACAACTCGCTATTCAGTCGTAAAGATGCTCACCTAAAGCAACAGGGTTTCTCGTTTCATCCGAAGCCATCCTCTCCGCAAGCGTAACCCCCTCCCCCGCAGTCCCTGCAACACAACTTGTGTTTTTTCTCGCATGGGCTGTTCCTCCCTCACCACAACCTGATCCGATTCCGTTTTCAACGTACAGCACATATGTGCGTATAAACACATTCGACAAATATCTCTTTTTTCCCTTTTTCAGGGATAAGGTTTCCATGCTCGCTGACATAAAAACACCCTGCCCCACTCACAGCAATGAGTCAGGGAAGGGTGTTTACCGTTACTTTTATAATGGCTTTATTTATTGGTTTACAAGCTCTTTCAGCTGTTTACCAGGCTTAAACGCGGGAACTTTGCTGGCCTCAATTTGGATTTCCTCACCCGTTTGCGGGTTACGGCCTGTGCGGGCGGCACGCTCACGCACTTCAAAGTTTCCAAAGCCAATCAAGGTTACCTTTTCACCATTTTGCAGTGCTTCGGAAATGGTTTGCAATACGGTTTCCACTACAAGGCTGGCCTCTTTTTTCGTTTTTCCTGTGCTTTCAGCTACACGCTCTACTAATTCTGTTTTGTTCATCAGATAATCTCTCCTTATCTTTTGATAGGTAAAAGAATATGACTATCATTGGTGTTGACCACTTTTTCCAATTCTATACCTATCTTTTTAAAATCTATCTAGCAAACGTTACAGAGCAAACATCATTCACACCTGCTTGCCGTAACGGTTTTGCACACTCTCTTAAAGTGGTGCCGGTAGTATAAACATCATCTACGATTAGAATTGTTTTATTCGCGATTTGCTTCCTATTTACCTCTTTTCCCAGTCGAAAAACATTTTTCAGGGCCAGGAGTCTCTCTTGCCGGCTTCTTTGGCTCTGGGATGAGGTTGACTTGCACCTCTCCAACAAAGGGACAACAGGCAGCCCTAAACGCTTCCCCATCACTCCGGCCAGGAGTTCGGCCTGATTAAAACCGCGTTCATGAAGCCGGTCCGGATATAGCGGAACAAAGGTGATAAAAGCAAACCTTCGCAAGCGGAAATGGCGGGCGGCCACTTCTGCCATCCACAATCCCAACGGTGTGGCGAGACTTTCTTTGCCGCGATACTTATAGATTTGAATAATCTGTTTGACCCAATCAGAATAGGTAACAGCACTCCTATTGCAGACTCTCTCCCCCTCACTGATTTTAGTACAGTCTAAGCAAATGGCCGGCCTCTCATCCGCCATCAGACGACCACAACTGTGGCAAAACCGCTCAGTGATTGGCTCGATCTGATCCTGGCAAACGGTGCACACTTGTTTCCAGACTGCTGCAAACCGGGAAGACCGTACAGGAGTCGAACAGAACCAACATGTGTTCGGCGGAGAGAAGAAAATTGACCACCAGTCCACTAAATGTAATACGCTCCTTATTTTAGAAATCCTTCTTTATTTATACGATTCTTCATTCATTTTAACAGTAGAAGATCTTTCCCGAACACAAGTTCGCATATAGAATATCAAAAACGGTATTGTTTGTCTAGCAGCACTTATTGTTTGGACATTTCCCGCGGCAGATCTCACCTCCTTCTGTCGGATCACAACCTTTTGGCCAGCTGGTTAAGCCATTCGATTTCTTTTTTGGCCTGATTTTGTGCCTCTGTTTTTTCATTCGCCAGGAACCGGACTTCTCCTTGTTGGTATTCTCCGGACCTCCCCACTCTACCTGCTATCTGGATAAGGGAAGGGCGATCAAAAACAGGGTGATCTGCTCCAATCACCAGAACGTGGCAACGGGGAACGGTAACTCCTCTTTCCAAAATAGTCGTGGTCACGACCACCTGAAGTTTCCGCTCTCGAAACAATTGCATTGTTTTTTCCCTCTGCCGGTCTTGCCCAAACACTCCGGCTGCCTGACAACCTGTCTCCGGTTCCCTTTCCTTTAGCCACAATAATACAGTTTTCACATCCTGAACACGGGGTACAAACAGAAGCGCCTGCCCCTCTGTTTGCTTCATCCTCTTTAGAAAAGCGGAAAGGGGAGAGATGGGGCGGCAATCCCTCAGCTTTTTCCACAATCCCCACTCCCGTATGAGTTCGGGCACGGGTAAAGGGTATCCATGATAACGAACAGGGAGTGTGACCGCACCTAACCTCCCGCTGCGAACCATGCTTTTCCACTCAGGAGGCGGAGTAGCGGTGAGCAAGATCTGTTTTGCCGACTGCCGCAACGCCCGCACGATCCCCTGTTCCAGTGCTTTATTACCGTAAAGCGGGAAGGCATCCACTTCATCAATAATCGCCAAATCGAAATACTGATAAAAGCGCCATGTCTGGTGTGCCGTTGCAACCACGACAGCTCCGTCCAGCCAAAGGTCCGGGCTTCCTCCGTACAAAGCACATACCTTCGTTTTTGGTAAAAGCTTTTTCAATCTCGGAGCCAGTTCATGTACCACATCTTTCCGCGGGGTGGTCCATAACACTTTCCCGCCCTGCTCTAACACATATCCTACTCCCGGAACCATGATCTCGGTTTTTCCTGCCCCGGTTACTGCCCATACAAGCAACTGATGCTCAGTGGAGGTCAAAAACCGCTCAATCTTTTGTACGGCACCCTGCTGGGCGGATGTGAGAGAAAAAGGGATCGTAAAGGCATGATCACCACACACTTTCTTTTTATCTCCGTTTCCGAACAGCAAAAACGGAATACATGACCGCGACTTGCCCAACAACAGGCATTGTTCACAACCTGCACAACGTTCACCGCATCTGGCACAGGCTGAGAGCTTCAATAGAGAACCCCCGGCCAAACAGCGGTGGCAAATCCATCTTGCCGCCGGTCCGGATAACTCCACTCCCGGTTTGTAACGAACCTTTCCCTGTAAATAAAGAAGCTGGATCGTATGGGCAAGTTCCGCTCTTCCTGTCTTCAGCTTCCGTTTGTGTAAAAGTGCCTCTACTTCCGGCCATAACAGTGACCGACCCTGCAAAATCACCTCCACCTCTTTTGCCTGTTTCACCAAAGCTTTCCATTCCTGATGGTCCCACTCCCTCTCAGGAGCTCTGGCTCCCGGCAGCAGGTTTGTCCCCTGTTGGATTATTTCGTACGCTTTTCCCATTGAGCGCGTGACGGCGATCAATTCTGTCCGGTCCCCTCTCCGGCTCCAAAAAGTTTGGTCGACGGAGTAAGAAAGGCTCATATGTAAACTTGAATCAGCGGAATTGCGGTAAACATAAAATTCCACATTTTACCCTTCTTTCGATATTTCAAAAGGCTGTGCCCTTCGTTCCGGGTTATCAGTTATTTTTTCATGATTCACGAAACAATCCCTTTTCAGAAAAAAGCGGCCAGACCCTTGTTCCTGGAGTCTGACCTTTCATGATGTTTCATTATGCCAAATGCCTTTCCGAGTCCTGAGCTTTCTCAGGCTCCCTTAAATCTAATACAATTAACTTTTCCTTGTTCTGCTTTTGAGATTTCAGCCACTCATGAATCGCTTCTTCCGTATTGACATAAGGTGCCAGCCGAACGATCTGAAGACGGGGATAACGGTGCCAGAGCCGGTGCAAAATTGCCAGTGTATCGTCTGTCGAACCTGTATCTATGCAAGTAATGTTTCCTTTATTGCCTTTTGTTTCGTTCCAAAAATGATAGGACCAGATCATCCATTCGATGGAATGTTGACTGTTGCAGGTGATCATGACCAAATGGTAGGCCTTATTATGATAATACTTCCCAAAGTAAGCAGATAAACCTTTCAAAAGAAAAAACATCACTACGTACAGAGCAGCACTCCACAGGATCCACTGTTCCATCGGTATCGCCCCTCCTTTACCTTATTATATGCAGGAAAGGTGGAAGTAGTGTACTTTAAGGCGAATCGACTAGATCAATTGAACCCATCCGTATTTAATGGCAAGCAAAACCGCCTGGGTTCGATCCTGAACATTTAATTTGTATAAAATGTTGCTGACATGGTTTTTGACTGTTTTTTCACTGATATATAAATGTTCACTGATCGCGCGGTTATTCTTGCCTTGTGACATTAATCGCAACACTTCCATCTCTCTATATGTTAACACTTCCTGCCACGAAATTGGAGGGAGAGTTGTATAAAGATGCTGAAAAACTCCTTCTTTCCTGCTCAAACGACGAAGTTCATTCACCAGCCTTCCCATCATAATCGGATGGATATAAAAGCCGCCACGAGCGATCACCCTCATCGCCTCAATGATCGAAGAGGCTCCCATGCTTTTCAATAGATAGCCGGAAGCCCCTGAGCGAATCGTCTCCAGGACATAGGGATCATCTTGATCAGATAGGATGAGAACCTTCGTACGAGGAGCCATCTGGCTAAGACGGCAGGTTACTTCCACCCCGTCGATCCGGGGTAAATATAGATCCAGTATGACAACATGCGGCATGGTTGTCCCACACAGGGGCGGAACCTCATTCCCCTCGGAACACTCACCCACCAGCACCATATCTTCTTCTTTTGCTAAAGCCATCTTTAATCCGTGACGAAATGTTGAGTCCGGGTCAGCGATTAACACCCGGATTGGCGCCACTTGAACCGCCCCGGGACGGATGGGCCGATCCGTTTGTCCTGCCTGTGGCTGCCTCTCAATCAAGGGACTCACCTCTTTCTTCGCAAAATTCGCTCATATTTAAATTTTACCATGTAAAGCTGTAATTTGAAATACAAAAAGCCGCCCGCTTCGGACGGCTGTACGTTGTCACTGTGAACGGCATCGCCATTAAAAGGGCAAGCTTTCCACTTTATCGAACCAACTCACGCTTGCTTTCATCTACCCCAATGAAACGGGGGAATTCACTCGCTAACATTAAAATCACTTAAAGTCCTGCTTCTTGTTTTAGTACTTCAGCTTTGTTGGTCGCTTCCCATGGGAGATCAATATCGGTACGTCCAAAGTGGCCGTAAGCAGCCGTTTGGCGATAGATCGGACGGCGCAAATCCAATTCGCGAATAATCCCGGCCGGACGGAGGTCGAAATGCTTTTCCACCAATTTAACCAACAGGTCTTCGCTTACTTTTCCGGTCCCGAATGTATCAACACGGATGGAGACCGGGCGGGCAACACCAATCGCATAGGCAAGCTGAACTTCACATTTATCGGCTAAACCGGCGGCAACGATATTTTTCGCTACATAACGGGCTGCATAAGCCGCAGAACGGTCCACTTTGGTTGGGTCTTTACCGGAAAAAGCCCCTCCTCCGTGACGGGCATAACCCCCATACGTATCCACTATGATTTTTCGGCCGGTTAAACCTGCATCCCCGAGCGGGCCGCCAATCACAAACCGGCCAGTGGGGTTAATGAAGTATTTGGTATTTTGATCCATCATCTCGTGTGGAACAATCGGCTGAATCACATGCTCCTGAATATCTTGTTTGATTTGCTCCAGCGTGACATCCTCAGCATGCTGGGTAGAGCAGACAATTGTATCAATCCGAACCGGCACATCATCTTCATATTCCACGGTTACCTGGATTTTCCCGTCCGGCCGCAGATATTCCAACGTACCGTCAACACGCACTTCATGCAAACGCCGAGCCAGTTTATGCGCCAGGGAAATCGGCAATGGCATTAATTCCGGAGTCTCATTGCAGGCAAAGCCGAACATCAGCCCCTGGTCACCCGCTCCGATCGCTTCAATCTCTTCCTCGGTCATCAAGCCTTCCCTTTTTTCCAGTGCTTCATTGACGCCCTGGGCAATATCTGAAGATTGCTCATCGATGGAGGTCAGAACTGCACAAGTCTGGGCATCAAAGCCAAATTTGGCGCGATTGTACCCAATGTCATTAATCGTTGCACGGACAATTTTGGGGATATCCACATAACAGTTGGTGGAAATTTCACCGGATACAAGCACGAGACCGGTGGTTACAGTGGTTTCACAGGCAACGCGAGCATTCGGATCTTTTTCCAAAATCGCATCCAGAATCGAATCGGATATTTGGTCGCAAATTTTATCCGGATGTCCAACGGTTACCGACTCAGAAGAAAACAGGCTGCGTTTTTTTTCTGTAGACATCAATCTTCTCCCCTTCAGAATCAATATGGCCAATGAAAAAACACCTTTCCTCCGAGGAAAGGCGCTCCTTTATTTCACCCTTTACAAACCCTCGAACCTCTCAATATGCCGGTCGCCCAACTCTTCTTATATTAACAGAGGGCAGAGAGTAACGGGCTCTACATCATCAATAGAATAACCTAAAGGAATTGGAAATACAACATCATTTAATTTAAAGTTAAATTTATCATTTTTTCACCTGAATCTATACTATGATCATAGGATGAGATGGGGAATGTGAATAAAACATATTTTATCATCTGTTTCTCTCTTTCGAGGTAAAACAAAGACGGCCATTCACGGGGCTGTGATGGCCAAATCATCTGTCATCTATTTAGTCTGGATTCGGATCCGATACGCGCCAAGTCCCGTTTTGTTCTCAGCCCGTACACGGAGCAGGTAACGTCCCGGAGGTACAGATGCCGACAAACTGACTGCCTCATTTCTTTCCTGATCACCGGACCACGTTTGAATCACCCGCCGCTCCGCGTCATAAAGTGTGAAATTCACTCCTTTCAGCTGATCTAGAGCCAGTAAAACATATTCCGTCTGTTGCTCCTGCTCCATATAAAAGCTGTACCAATCAATATCAGTCACCTCTGTCAACTGTCCCTGCATCTCCTGGCCCATCAAAATAGTGGCTGCTTCATTTGAAGTCTGGTTAGGCTCTGTAGGGTCCTGAATATCCGCTTGATAATGGAAAGTGAGCTGATAGAAGTCGTCAATCACATTTCCTCCGTAATCGGAAATACGGAGATACAAACTTCCCTCTTCCACTTTCATCTGCATCTGTTCGCGCTCCCCTTCCCCTCCTGCATCAACACGCATCCCCTTCCAGTCTTGCTTTGTTTGAATATACAGGACGGGGTCCATCCTGGGAGTAAAGGTTTGCACACCGATTTCCAGCTGCCCCTGTTTGGGGATAACCAGACGGTACCAGTCCATATCCCTTTTTTTGTGAATGGTACCCTGATAAGCGGTTAAGCCTTCAAACAGGTCTATATCGGCAGCATTCCATTGATAATCATTGTTTTCATACTCATCAGCAGGGGGAATCCAGGTTGCCTGCCAGCGATAGACGATTTCTTTTGCCGGTTTTTTGGGGCCAATGATCTGCAGATGCACTCGTCCGGCAGGAACCGTTAATCTGATGTTCTGCCACTGGTCCAACCGGTAAAGCGATGAATGACCGTTTTCGGCAATGGTTACTTTTAAGCAGGAATCCCCCCATTCTCCTTTCTTTTTATGGAATTGAAGCAAAAGGATTCCAGCACGCTTGACATCCATATGATACCAATCTTCGTCTTTCTCCGTCAGAGACGCCTTCAGTTCCTGGGCGGTAGAGACGGGCATGGACAGCTCGGGGCGGTTATTGGGTTCTGACAGGTCCGGGGATAAAGGTGTGGTTAGAGCACGATAAGCATCAAGCTGTCCAAATCCCATCCGTTCATCCCACCTGGGTTCACCCGGCCCTTTCAGAGCTGTCTGGCTGATGAGATGGCGCAGGTCAGCCGCCGAATACTCCCGATGTAGCTGCAGGATCATGGCTGCCACCGCTGCTGCCTGCGGGGCGGCAAATGACGTTCCCGAATCAAAATGAAAATCTCCGTCATTCCCGGTCGTTTTGATCCATTCGCCAGGTGCCGCCACATCGATCCCTTCTCCTGTATTGGACGAAAGCTCATGTGTTCCGTTCAAACTGACCGAACCGACTCCCAACACGTTTGGCAATGCGGCCGGGTAGTAAAGGGGATGGTTATAAACCACTTTTCCATTTATATCATAGCTGGCGTTACCAGCGGCGCTAACCACAAGGATCCCGGCCCGTTCCGCCTCTTTGACAGCATCTGCCATCATCTGTGAATAGGTCCAGCTCCCCTGTGCGAGTACAATAATATCTGCCCGGCGGCGAACAGCTTCCCTGATTCCTTCAGCCGTAAAGTAAATATCTCCGTCCGTTCCGTCTTCCATCACTTTGATCGGCAAAATTTTTCCGTTGCCGACAGGGCCTTCCTTGGAGAATGCTCCCCATACAGCCGCAACCACTCCGGCCACTTTGCTGCCATGCCCCATCTCATCCTGGGGTGGAAGAGACCTGTTTTTCAGGTTGACTCCCGGCATGAGGAGAGGGGCCAATTTCGGATTTCTGAAATCGACCCCCGTATCGATGACAGCAACAACAACCGGACGGTGCAGTTTCGTATATTGTTTTTGTTTGGAGCGAAGCACTTTCCAGGCTTGGTTTGCCCTGATTTTTTCCAGATAATAAAAATCATCAAAACTTTCCGTACCTGTTGTATGCTCATTGCCCTCCAGCTTATATTTATGGTTGGGATGTAAATATTCAACTCCCGGGTCTTTGGCCCAGCGCTTCGTCCATAATTCCGGGTCCAGTCCTTTTTTGACCTGTACCAGCATTGTCTCACCGTCATCCCTCTCCGCGGAACGGTGAATCACTACAACTGTTTGCAGAAAAGCGGGATTCACTTTTTGTCTCCACCTGATCACCCACTCCCGTCCCTCTGGTGATTCTATCATCAGGGAAGGAGCCGGTTTGCTGTTCCAAAGAGGAACAAGTAACAGAGAAAGGGCCAGGATACAGATGGTTGTGAATCCGGCGATCCGTTCTCTCCTTATTTTCTTTACCATACCATTCTCCATTTTCGCCTTTAAGTTCTTTTATAGCATTCTATCAGAGTTTACGATAAAATAAGAAGGGTATCCTGCTATAATTTTATTCAACAGGATCGGATGTATCATTTTTATAATTCTGTCTATTTATCTTGATATTTAACATTACAAGATGATAGTATAAAAAAAACAATTTTTTTATCGGCAACAAAGTGGGGAATACAATGCTAAGAGTAGAAAACAGCCGAATTGACCGCGTGAAGAAAAAACGGCGCCGGAAATGGTTATTTCGCATTCTTACCATGTGTTTAATTTTATTCATCGGTATCGGTTCTTATTTTGGCTTGCAAGTCTGGGGAGCCCTTGCCAAGGGGCACGATGAATCCCAGGGGAAATCAAAACTGAGGGATCAAGAAGTAGAAATTAAAAAGGATCCGTTTGCCATCCTTTTGATCGGGTCCGACCAGTTGACAGTAAAAGAGGAACAGGAAGCCTGGCGCCCGGATGTATTGATGGTGGCAGCCATTAATCCCAAAACCAACTCTATCAAACTGGTAAGTATTCCACGCGATACGTATACAAAAATCGCCAACACGAACGGCCATAAAGATAAAATTAATTCCGCAGCATACTGGGGCAAGGAAAAAGGGATCAACCCGGTCACAAATACCAGGGAAACGGTTGAGAACCTTCTGGGAATCCCGATTGACTATTATGCCAAAATCAACTTCAGAGGTTTCATGGACGTTGTTAACACGCTGGGCGGCGTGGATGTCAATAATAAATTTTATTTCAAAACAACCAGCTTTAACAGCAGAGTCATGAGATTTCCAGAAGGCCCGCAGCACTTAAACGGGGAGCAGGCCCTCGCTTATGTACGAATGCGCAAAAAAGACCCCGAGGGTGATAAAGGGCGCAATAGACGGCAGCAAGAAGTGGTACAACAATTGACGGATAAAATTATAAGCTTTGAAGGAATCACTAAATTTAGCGAACTGACAGAAGCGGTGGGCAGAAACTTTTCCTACAACTTTAAGGTCACCGAAATTCCTGCTCTTCAGGCCGTTTATAACAAGTCAAAGGGAAATCTGGAAACCATTACAGTCAAAACACATCCCGACAAACGAAACGGCATCTGGTACGAGATTTTGTCCGAAGAGGAGAAACAACGAATCAGAGACATATTGCAAAAGCAAATGGAATGGAAACCCAAGGACCAAAATCAAGAGACAGATCAAACAGAAGAGGATGATTCAAGCGGGGAAGGCAATTAAGCCAACCCCTTTTTTTCCTTCTTTTTATATTTATGTTTAAAATAAAAATCTTATACTCACTTTTTCTCCATTTTTCAGCGAAAAGCACCCCTCTTTCATAAATCCTCATTTTTTCTTAGCCATCTTCGGGAGGAATACCTTTGTAAATATCAGAAATTTCCGATATTATTTAGATTAGTAGTTGAATAGAAATCAATCACTCTCATCTATTTGTTCGTTCATTGTTATAAAGTCTGCTTAAGCAAAGAGAGGATAAAAATGGGAAAGGGAAATGAGAGCCGGGTTGTCCGGATACAAAAGAAACGACGCAAGAAGTGGGCTTTCCGTGTGATGGGACTAATCTTGATTTTAATCATTGGAATTGGCTCTTACCTGGGTTACCAGGCTATCTCCGCCCTTACTAAAAGCCATGACAGCGAAGTTAGCAGATCTAAAAGACGACAGAAACCCGTAGAACCGAAAAAAGAACCATTTGCTGTCCTTCTGTTAGGCTCAGACCAAATTGATACCAAGGCGGAGCAGAAAATATGGCGTCCGGATGTGATCATGGTTGCCGCGGTCAACCCTAAAACCAAATCAGTGAAGTTGCTAAGTATTCCCCGTGATACGAAAGTGACCATCGCAAATACAGACGGATTCAGAGATAAAATTAACCATTCCGCCTATTGGGGAAAGATGAAAGGTAAAAATCCGATTGACAACACTCGTGAAACAGTGGAAAACCTGCTTGATATCCCCATCGATTATTACGCCAAAGTCAATTTTCGGGGGTTCGTCGATATTGTAGACGCGGTGGGAGGTGTTGATGTCAATAATCGTTATACTTTCAGGGGGCCTGCGATTAACCAAATGAAAACCATCCCGGCCGGTCAACACCATCTGAACGGTATGGAAGCGCTTGCCTATGTACGCCAACGGAAAGCTGAACAGAATATAGAGGGAGATATGGGACGAAATGAACGGCAACAAGAAGTGATATCTCAAATTGTCGACAAGATGATCAGCGCAGAAGGGATTGCGAATTTCCCGAAAATATCCCGGGCAGTTGGAGATAACCTGTCCTTTAATATAGATATTGGTGAAATCCCGTCAATCGCGGCTGTTTACCAAAATATACCCATAAGTAACATCGAAACCGTTAAAGTCGAAACTTACCCCGATAAAATAAAGGGCATCTCGTATTTGATTTTATCCGAAAAAGAAAAACAGCGCATCAGAGACTTGTTTAAGCAGTATATGGAGTTAAAGTCCGAAGAAGATAATCCACAATCTGATCAAACATCAAATGGTTTTCCTGGCCACAGATGACAGATAAGAGCATAATCGGTTGGCGCTCACATCTTGCCGCCTCCAAACATGCCTTCCTTTTTCTACAGCTCCCTTTCCTTTATAATGGTTGTGAAAGGGAAGGGAAAAAATGAACCGGCAAAGTTATAAAACCGTAGGCCATGACGGAGAAACAGAAATCATCATACAAAAGTCACGCTTTATTTGCCGTGCTAAACAAGTGCCCGGGGAAGAAGAAGCAGTCAAGTTTATCCAGGAGGTTTCCCGGAAGCATTGGGATGCCACCCATAATTGTTATGCCTATCTCATCACAGATACGGTCCAAAAGTCTTCCGATGACGGAGAGCCGGCAGGAACCGCCGGCCGACCGATCCTGGAGGTGATTCATGCCAAAAACCTCTTATATACAGCGATTGTAGTCACCCGCTATTTTGGCGGCATCAAACTGGGAGCAGGCGGACTTGTCCGCGCCTACAGCCAGGGGGCGGCAGCGGCGATTGAAGCTGCCGGAATCGTAGAACGTGTGATGCATCAGGAAATGATCTTTACTTTCGACTACCCCTTTATAGGCAAAATGGAGCATGAACTGCACCGTTCAGGTTATCTGCTAGATTCCCCTCAGTTTACTGATGTCGTTCGCTGGGCGGTCTGGGTCCCAATCGGCGAAGAACAGAAATTGACAGACCAGGTGAACAACTGGACCAGCGGTCAAGCCAGAGTAGTGTTAGGAGACAGACAATATAAAGAAGTGAACAGAAACAACCCCGCAACATAACAGCGTTACGGGGTTGTTTCTTCATATTCTATTGACTTTGCCATTAAAATGCAGGTACAACCGCACCTTTATATTTTTCTTCAATAAACTTTTTCGTCTCGGGTGAAGTGAGCGCCTTTGCCAGTTTTTGCAGAGCCTCGTTTTTCTCGTTTCCTTTTTTGGTTGCCAGAACGTTTACATAGGGTGAATCTTTTCCTTCAATAAAAAGGGCGTCTGTCAACGGATTCAGTTTTGCTTGCAACGCATAGTTGGTGTTGATCACAGCCAGATCAACCTGATCTAAGACACGTGGCAGCATTGCCGGCTCCAACAGTTGAAATTTCAAGTTTTTAGGGTTTGCTTTTATGCTTTTCAGCGTTTTATCCCCTTCACGGTTGTCCAGTTGAATTAACTTTTGGCTGTCAAGCAACAGAAGAACCCGTGTCAATTCACTGGTCGCATTGGGAAGGGCGATTGTGGCTCCATTTTTTAGCTGGCTCACATCTTTGATTTTTTTGGAATAAGCCCCCATCGGTTCAATATGGACACCTATCACTTTGCTAATATGGTATCCACGTTCTTTATTGGTGGCTTCCATCCACGGAATGTGCTGAAAATAGTTGGCGTCAATTTCCCCTTCTTCCACAGCTTTGTTTGGTACTACATAATCCTGGAATACTTTAATTTCCAGATTCACACCCTGTTTTTCCAGCTGTGGTTTCAGATGCTCCAATATCTCAGCATGTGGAACAGCAGATGCTCCCACGGTCAGAGTGGCTGCATCTCCATTGTTTGCACCGCATGCAGATCCTAACAGGGCCACTGCAAAGGCCATGACTAAGACAGCAATTTTCTTCATCATTTCCTTCCTCCAACTCGTTATCTTTTATCTAAACGTCTGGAAATCCAGTCGCCAATTCCTTGCACAATTTGTACCAGGATAATAAGAATCAGTCCACAAGCGTATAACATCTGGTCATTAAATGACTGGAAACCTTTCCGTAATGCAACGTCACCCAATCCCCCGCTGCCGACAATCCCGGCCATGGCAGAATAACCGATCAGAGAAACGCAGGTTACAGTCAAACCGGACACAATTGCGGGCAAAGCCTCAGGAATGAGCACTTTGCGAACGATGGTAAATTTGCTGGCTCCCATCGCTTGTGAAGCCTCAATGACCCCACGGTCAATCTCCCGAATCGCTGTTTCCACCATCCGTGCAAAGAAAGGAGCGGTCCCGGCGATCAGAGGAATCGTGGCAGCTGTCGGTCCAAGCGTGGTTCCAAGCAAAAGCTTCGATAGTGGAAATAAAAACAGCACGAGTACGATAAAGGGAACAGCCCGAAAAATATTAACGATGGCTCCGAGAATTCGTTGCACCCATACCTGCTCCAGGAAATAGCCGCGGTCAGTGATAACCAGCAACACACCGAGAGGAATCCCCAGAAGAGCAGCAAACAGGATTGAAATTCCGACCATATGGAGAGTATCGCCAGTGGCTATCCATAATTCATTAAAGTCAATGTCATTAAACACCGGTGATCACCTCCCCGTTCACATGCCGGATGGCCTTGTCCACCTGCTGTTCCTCTCCTGTGATCCGGACAGTCACTTTGTTTTTCTCCGAATCAGCACCAATTTCTCCGTCGATCACATGGAAAGAAACTGAATAGGACCGCGCGATTTTCTGCAAGGCCGGCAACTGGTCCAGCCCTATTTTCAATGAATTTCCATCTGTTTTTACCGGATTGGAGCCTGAGGAAAGTGTCAACTCTTTCACAAACTGCTGAGTGACGGGGTGTTTAGGGTGGCGAAAAATCATATTAACATCCCCAGTTTCTACTACTTTCCCGCTTTCCATCACTGCCATTTTGTTACAGATGGCACGCACAACACTCATTTCATGAGTGATCAGAACAAGGGTAATCCCTGTCTCCCGATGAATTTCCTTTAACAGCCGCAAAATGGATGCAGTGGTTTCCGGATCCAACGCTGACGTCGCTTCATCGCACAAAAGAACAGCCGGATCATTCGCCAGGGCGCGAGCGATTCCGACCCGTTGTTTTTGCCCGCCGCTCAGCTGGGAGGGATAGGCGTCTCCTCTCTCTGTTAAACCAACACGTTCCAGCAACTGATCTACTTTTTCTTCCCGTTCACGTTTCGGTTTTCCGGCCACTTCCAGAGGAAAAGCAATGTTTTCCCGAACTGTCCGTGACCACAACAGGTGAAAATGCTGGAAGATCATACCTATTTTTTGCCTGGCCTGGCGCAACTCTTTATTTTTCAGGCGGGAAATTTCTTTTCCGTCCACCATCACGGAACCTGCAGAAGGTGTTTCAAGACCGTTGAGTAGCCGCAACAGCGTGCTTTTCCCGGCTCCGCTGTGTCCGACGATCCCAAAGATATCTCCCTGTTCGATTTCCAGACTGACCCCGTTCAACGCTGCAACCTCTTGCTGCTTTTTTTGTGAAGGATAGATTTTTGTGACTTCTTTTATATGAATCATGCCGTTTTTCACCGCCTCACTCCAAAAAATAAAAAACCTTTCTGCCCACAGATGCAGAAAGGGATAAATTCGATCTATTATCTCCTTCTCTCATCTGCCAGAACTCATGTCCTGCAGGAATTGGCACCTTTCCGTTCACAGAACGGATGGTTGCCGAGGTATCATCGGGCCTGTCCCTACACCTCTCTGGATAAGAGAATTCCATGCATTGTTCAGTTTTAAATGACTAGAATATAAAATAGCATATGTTAATAGAGAGGTCAATACCAATTTTATGTATAAGAAGAATGATTTTAATATAAATATGAAAAGTATTCGCCAACGATTGTATTCAACTCTTTAAATCTATTTGTACCATATCATATTTGTATATGGAAAAATAGTATTTCAGGGATGATTTATACAAAAACCGGCTATGGACAGATCATATGATTCATTTTTATTTAAGCAGAAAAATTCGGCCAATGTATTACGTTTAAAATGAGGCAGCTCCAGGGGTCAGCACCCACTGGAGCTGCCTCTTGATGAGTATGATACGAATTCCTTTTTCCTTCAGGATAATGTTATTCTTCCGTTTGCGCTTTCCGAAATTCATTTTCTCATGCCGGGGAATTCTTCAAAGATTGGGATCCTTTAATAAACTCGTCCACTTCTGCTGCGATCATTGATTCCAGTCCATCCCAGAAGTCCGGCCGGGTAACATCGGCACCCAAATGGTGCAAGAGAAGTTCTTCAACTGACATTCTTCCGGTATCCAACAGCAAAGCATCATAACTGGCGGCAAAGCTGTTTCCCTCTGATTGGGCACACTGGTACAAAATGATACTCAAAAGGCGCCCAAAAGTATATGGAAAGTTATAAAAGGGTTCCTGTGTTTGATAAAAATGTTGTGTGAATGCCCAGTTATAGGGTGAGTATTTGTCTAAACCCTCACCAAAAACTTTTCGCTGAGCATTTACCATTAATTCATTTAATCTTTCTTCAGAAACAAACCCCTTTGCCCGCTCGCGGTAAAAGTCGAGTTCAAAATAATAGCGCGCCAAGATTTCCATCACATTGATCACATTTTCCATCAATCTTCCGTCAAGAAGAGCCAGCCGGGCTGAGATTGACTTCGCCTGCTGTTGCATGCCTCCCAATACGACTAACTCAGCAAAATTGGAGGCAGTCTCAGCCAGGCTCATGGGATATTTTCGTTCCCAGGGACGCAAATTTCTCAATACATAGCCGTGATAGGCATGCCCAAGTTCATGAGCCAAAGTCAAAACATGACGGAACGCTCCGCCATACATCAGAAAAATGCGTGACTCTTTTTCCCGCGGGAAATGGGTACAATATCCCACAAATTGTTTCTCCGGCCCGATTTCCCCTTCAATCCATCCTTTCTCAAACGCCTGACGGGCGAACTCCCCCATCCCCGGATGGAATTTGGCAAACTGCTCGATGATGAAGTGAGCCGCCTGATCGTAAGCAATCTTCTCTGCATCAACCTGTAGCGGAATAAAGAGATCGAAAAACATTTGTTTCTCCAATCCTAAACAGGCTTTTCTGGCTTTGAGGTAACGGACGAGATGGGGCTGAATCTTTTCACAGCCTTCCAATAAGGATCCTAATGACCTTTCAGACATGCGGTTTTTGACCAGCGGCTCATATAAAATAGAGTCCCACCCCCGGCTTGCGTTTAGTTGAAGGCGAAACCCTGCCAGATGATTAAGCGTATCAGCAAACAGATCCCCGAACTCCGCCCAGGCAGAATCCCATACGATAGCCAATTGGTTACGTCAAAGATTTTGCGGAACCTGTGCTAAAAGCTGTTCCCAACTGGTTAGCAGCCGTTGAAAAGTAGCATTGGCACGATTGAACTGTTCTTGTAGATCAGCAGCCTGTCCATCCGTGACATTTTGCGAAGTAAGGCATCTCGTAAAAGATTCCGCCTCCTCCCTTCTTTCTTCACAGCTCTCCAACTGAGCGATTGCTTCTGTCCATGACCCGCGGGCAAGATTAAAATGGAAAGGGTCCAGCTTCTCCAACAGAAGGTTTAACTCCACCATGTCACTTTCCCACTCTTCCAGATAACGCCTGAATTCATCCGAGTTGCTCCCTCCCTGAAAGATAGAATCCAGGTTCCAGTTCAATCTAAAGGTTTTGTTCATGTTTCCGCCCTTTCCCCTTTGTTTATTTTCACAACAATATAAATTATATCATTATTATCGGTTGGTATTTTCCGGAAGTGCAGCTGATAAGAGGTAAGGTTTAAATTATGCAAAAAAGTATCAAATTATTAAAAAATAGCCCCAAAGAGGTATAGTCAGAATAAGAGAATTTGGTTAAATTTAAAGTGAAGACGTTGGAGATCAATCGTAAATGAGACAGGGTTTCTTTATTTTTTTAATAGGGAGGAGTCCGGATGGCAGGCGCTTTGGGATGGACTTTACTGGCTGCTTTGGGCTATGTGGTAGGCGGAAGTCTGATATGGTTCAAAAAGGAGTGGTCCCATCGCGGTTTATCCGTGCTGGTGGCCATCAGTACAGGGTTGTTATTGTCTGTAGCTGTTGGCGGGATGATTCCGCACGGATTATCTGAGTCACCAACAATGGCTTTCTGGATCTTAATTGGAATGCTGGTTGCTTTCGGCTTTCAGAGATGGCAGGCTCATCGCGCGTCTAAACCGGAGAACAAAAAGGGCAGCCATATGAGCGCGATTTGGAGCGTTCTGACCGGAATGGGAATTCATGCCTATTTTGAAGGTGTT
This sequence comes from Paenactinomyces guangxiensis, assembly GCF_016055185.1. Taxonomy (GTDB): domain Bacteria; phylum Bacillota; class Bacilli; order Thermoactinomycetales; family Thermoactinomycetaceae; genus Paenactinomyces; species Paenactinomyces guangxiensis. The sequence continues at coordinate 15,921 of NZ_JAECVR010000015.1, read as the reverse complement.
GCAATCGGAGCGGGTTTCCATGCCGGCCCTGAATTCGGTATGACAGTATTATTGGCGATTCTGTTGCACAAAATACCGGAAGGAGCAGCCATTTCCACCTTGGTGATGGCCGAACTGAAAGAACGAAAAAAGGCGATTGCTTCCGCTTTGATTTTGGGATTTTCCACTGTTTTAGGTGCCGGAACCACTTTATGGCTTGTAAAAGCTTCCTGGATGCATGATCAATTATCCCCAATCTCCCTTTTGTTTTCTGCAGGCATTCTTCTTTATATCGCTGGCACAGAACTATGGCCGCTCCTTAATCAAACCGGGAACCGGCAAAGTATCATTTCCTTTCTATCCAGTGTTCTGGCTTACTTTTTACTGGCCTGGGCAGGTACATTCATTGCTCCCGACCATCATCATTCTTCTCAAGATGTTCAAGCCGCGAAGAATCACCCTTCTTCTTCTGCGGACTCCCATCAGCATCACCACGCCGTACAGCCGGTCGTCATTCCGAACGGAACCGTGCCGCCTGCGGTAAGCCTCCAGGTAAAAAAGGATTCAGAATCCGGCTGGAATATTCATATTCAAACAAAACATTTCCGTTTCGCGCCGGAACATCTCAACGAACCAACCCGGATGGGGGAAGGACATGCTCATCTTTATGTAAATGGAAAAAAAGCCGCCCGCTTGTACAGCCCCTGGTATCATTTGCAGGAACTGGCTCCCGGAACCCATGAAATTCGTGTGGAGCTAAACTCCAACCAGCATGCTCCGTTTGTATATCAAGGCAAAAAGATTGAAGCTTCAGCGACCATTGTAACAAACAAATAGCCTGTTAAGAAGAAATCCTCTCCGTCATTTCCGGACTTTCTGCTTACTGATGATAAATTCCTTTACCGAATCAAATTTATCTAGTATAATAAAATCAATTTGATACAAAGATAAATGGGGGAGCCTGTCACCAGGGGCTCCCTCTGTCCATTATTGGAGAGGAGCTGAAGCCGTGGATCCATCTACCATAGCCATCATTATTTTTCTAATCGTTTATGCAGCAATCATAACAGAAAAAGTAAACCGGGCTGTGATCGCTCTGCTTGGCGCCGTCTTTATGGTCGTCTTTGGCGTTTTAGATATTGAAAAGGCTTTTTCCCATTATATTGAATGGAATACAATCACCCTGCTGGTCGGAATGATGATCCTGGTGGGGATCACCAATAAAACAGGTGTGATTCAGTACATATCTGTCAAGTCGGCCAAAGCGGCAGGCGGCAATCCAATTCGGATTCTTATCATTCTTTCATTGCTTACTGCTGTATTGTCAGCTTTTCTTGATAATGTGACCACAGTTCTATTAGTGGTACCGGTTACCTTTTCCATCACAAGGATCCTGGGGGTTAACCCCGTTCCGTATTTGATCTCAGAAGTGATTGCCTCTAATATCGGTGGAACGGCTACCTTAATCGGAGATCCACCCAATATTATGATTGGATCAGCCAATGAACACCTGACCTTTAATGCTTTTCTTGTCAATCTTGCCCCCGTGATCGTCGTCATTCTGGCTGTGACTCTGTTTATGTTGTATCTGATTTACCGGAAACAACTAAAGGTGAACGCGGCCAACATTAAAAAGTTAAATGAAATGAACGAAAAAGACTATATTCAGGATCCGGGGTTAATGAAAAAATCATTATTTGTGCTCGGTTTAACCATTCTCGGCTTTATCCTTCATTCTGTGATTCATATCGAAGCTTCCGTAATTGCACTGACCGGAGCCACTTTGCTGATGCTGATCGGACTGAAAGGGCATGATGTTGAAGAAGCGTTAGATTTTGTGGAATGGCAGTCGATCTTTTTCTTCGCCGGTTTGTTTACACTGGTAGGCGGCCTGCAGGAAGTCGGGATTATTGAGTGGCTGGCAACCAAGATGTTGGAAGTTACACACGGAGATATTTCGTTAACCGCCATTTCTATTTTGTGGGGTTCCGGAATAGCATCAAGTATCGTCGACAATATTCCGTTCGTTGCCACCATGATTCCGTTAATTCATGATATGGCTCAGGGATTGGGCCTTTCGATCGATTCACCGCAAATCAATACTTTATGGTGGTCCCTGGCTCTGGGAGCCTGTCTGGGAGGCAATGGTACAATTATCGGTGCATCCGCCAATGTAATTGTTGCCAGCATTGCTGCCCGTGAAGGCAAGGGATTCAGCTATATGGAGTTCCTGAAAATCGGGGCACCGATCATGATCGTATCTTTAATTATTTCCAACATATATATTTACTTTAGATATCTTATTCATCTCACATAAAAACTTCCTAAATACTGTATTGGGACATTCCCATATTTTTCTTGGGAAATATTTATTTAAAATCTATACCAAATCCATGTTTTTTAGGTATAATTAACTATAAATGAATAATTGTGTTAACCGGGGGAGCCTGTCACCAAGGGGCTTCCCTATTCTTTTTTAGGAGAGGAGAGAAACAAATTGGAACAATCAACAATAGCTATTGTAATATTTCTAATCGTCTACGGAGTCATCATTTCAGAAAAAATCAATCGGGCCGTGATCGCATTGGCTGGTGCGGCAGCCATGGTGATCTTCGATGTATTGGATGTGGAGAAGGCTTTTTCCCATTATATTGAATGGAATACGATTACCCTGCTGATCGGAATGATGATTCTGGTTGGGATCACCAACAAAACAGGCGTGTTTCAGTATCTCGCGATAAAATCCGCCAAAGCGGCAGGAGGGAATCCGATTCGGATTCTGATCATACTTTCCTTGCTGACAGCCATCTTATCAGCTTTGCTTGATAATGTAACCACGGTTCTTTTGATCGTTCCGATTACCTTTTCCATCGCCAGAATTCTTGGTGTGAATCCTGTTCCGTACTTAATCTCTGAGGTGATCGCCTCCAATATCGGCGGAACAGCGACCCTGATCGGAGACCCGCCCAATATTATGATTGGATCAGCCAATCCACATTTAACATTTAATGCTTTTCTCATTCATCTGGCTCCCATTGCTGTCATCATTTTAATTGTTACCCTGGCTCTGCTCTATCTTATTTACCGCCGGCAATTGACATTCAGCTCGGATAATGTGGAAAATTTAATGGAGATGGATGAGAAAGAATATATCCAAGAGCCTGGTTTGGTAAAAAAATCTTTATTTGTCCTCGGTTTGACCATGCTCGGTTTTGTCTTGCATTCGGTCATTCACATGGAAGCATCTGTGATCGCAATGGCTGGAGCTACCCTGCTGATGTTGATCGCACTAAAAGAGAGTGAAATAGAAGAAGCATTGGATTTTGTGGAATGGCAGTCGATCTTCTTCTTTGCCGGGCTGTTCACACTTGTCGGAGGACTGCAGGAAGTCGGGATTATCAAACAATTGGCAACCCAGGCATTAGAGATAACCAATCAAGATATCGTATATTCTGCCATACTTATTTTATGGGGGTCAGGAATTGCTTCCGGGATTATCGATAATATCCCCTTTGTGGCAACGATGATTCCTTTAATCAAGGATATGGCAGCCGGATTAGGGCTGGCTGTCGATTCTGCGCAAATCAATGCCCTGTGGTGGTCTCTGGCACTGGGGGCCTGTCTGGGAGGCAACGGAACCATTATTGGTGCATCCGCCAACGTGATTGTGGCCAGCATTGCCGCCCGTGAAGGCAAGGGATTCAGTTATATGGAGTTTTTAAAAATCGGAGCGCCAATTACGATCCTGTCTTTAATTTTGGCCAACATTTATGTTTACTTCCGATACCTGATTCATCTGTAACATTTCGCTCCTTATTCGTGTAAGACGCGTCGAATACCATAAATTTCCTCTAATATAAAAAACTGTTTCCTCAGGCAGGAAACGGTTTCAGACTATAGAAAAACCATTTCTGAAAACTGTCCAGAAGTGGTTTTTCTAATTAACTGAATAAAAAATCGACGAAGGCGACGGTTGCGCCATCGCCAATTGGCCAGCTTCTTTAATTCATGGCAGCAAAAAGCTGGATTGCCTCTTTATCGTTTATTAGGGTCAAGCGAAACCAGCACAGGTTTTTACTCCGAAGAAAAGGGAACTGCCGCATTGGCAGAAGAAGCCAGAGCGGCTGTAAAAGCCGGTTTTCGGGCTGTAAAGATGAAAGTCGGCGGTTTGCCGCTGCCTGCGGATCCTAAACGAGTGGAGACTGTTCGTGAAACCATCGGGGATGATCCATTCCGAACGGAGGGTGGATTGAATTTGACCCGAATCCGAATCCATTAAGAGAGGAGCTAATCCTGCAACCCTTCTGGATTGATAAAGAGGGAAGAGTACCTTTGCCAAATCGTCCGGGTCTGGGGATCGAACTAAATTCCGACATCATCGATCGTTACCGCATTAATATTTAACGGCTTTAATAGTCGGATTCACTCATTTGGATCTGATTCCTGTTTAGAAGCTGTTTTAAAATCGATAAATACACATTTATTCCGTATAAAAAAACATCAACTGATTAAAAGACGCTTTACACACATAAGTATTACGCAATGAAAGCAAAATAATGTTAAGTGTAACGTTTCATAATGGACAATTAATCTACGTAATTGTCCATTCTTGCAAAGCAACGCTCCACTTTCCAGCGTTCTTAGTACCCGTCGCCCAACGCCAATGGGCGACATTTTCGCTTTTTATGGTCTTTTTTAATCGTCTCGGAATGGAAGAAGCATATGAAAAAGAAGGGTTCCCCTCCTTTGACTTGATGAGACAGCCACTTACTCAATAACAGATGAAAACCGGCAAATATTTTGCGATTGTATCAGTTCTTTTCTTTGTCCAGTCGAGGGCATTACTGGCACACTATTATATAGAATCTGACAGCTTTTTCAGCATAAAGTGGATGGTTGACATCCTTCCTTTTAATATTGCTAAGGGATATCATTTGCAACTGGCGATCTTTTGGATTGCCACCTCGTGGCTCGGTATGGGGATTTTTGTTGCCCCTCTCGTTAGGGGTTACGAACCAAAAAAACAACGGCATCTGGTAGATTTTGTTGTTTTGGGCGCGCGTCATCCTTGTCGGGGGAAGTTTGGTTGGAGAATGGCTTGGAGCAAAAGGGTACCTTGGCAACAGCCGGTTCCTTTTTGGACATCAGGGAATGAATACATCGAGCTCGGCCGGATCTGGCAGATTATCCTGGCCGTAGGTATGGTGATCTGGTTAATCATTGTATTCCGTGGAATACTAGCTCTCTCTTTTTGTCCTTCCTTCTAAATCGAATTTAATAACATGCACCCAAAATGGTCATAATTAGACTGCGGACAGGATTAATTACAGCCTGAACACTTTTCGACTTCTGGCTTTTCTCAGGGAGGACCTATGATCAATACTGAACAACTCCGGCAAAAAGCACACGAACTAGCGCTCAAACATGATTCGTATGTTGGACGGAAACGGACGAAGAACCTATGGCGGCAGTTTAATGAGGATATCGAGGGTTTACAGGATTTTGTACACTCTCTGCGAGACGGTCGTGCAAGTTGTTCCCAGCCTGCGGAAGAATGGCTGCTCGACCACGCTGAGTTCATCGAAGAACAGGCGTTGGTCATCCGACATCATCTTTCCGATGCGTTTCTACGGCGTTTGCCACGTCTGCGCAAGAGCGGCGAGCCACGCGTCCTGTCTCTTTGTGCCGATTATCTGGAGCATACGGATGGCACCCTGAAGGAGGACTCATTCGTTTCTTATATTAATTTTTATCAGGAAGTATCTGTTTTGACCATTGCTGAGGCGTGGTCGATCCCGCTGATCTTGCGCGTTGGATTGATCCGGCGTCTGTCCGAAGTGATGGAGCTCGTTCGCGAACGACGAGAGGTGTGTACGCTAGTCGAACGGTTGCTGGCTCGAATAGAGCCGTCGAAGTTAAATGCGGATTCACTTGGGTCTGCCCTGGAAGAGGCGGGACAAGATATTCCGCTCTCGGGTCCGTTGATCGCCCATTTAGTGAGTCACCTGCGTGAATGGGCGGACGATTCCAAAGTGGTACGGGATTGGCTGCTGTGCAAGTTGGAAAATGGTCCTGACAGCCTCGATCGAATCGTTTCATACGAGTATCAGCTTCAGGCCGTCTATCAAGTGGCAGCAGAAAACCTCATCAGCAGTCTGCGGGAAATTTCGCGCTGGGACTGGCGTGATCCATTTGAGCAAATTTGCTTAGTTGAGCGTACTTTGCGGCAGGAAAGCACCGGCGTGTATCCGTTCCTCGACTTTTCCAGTCGTGATTCGCTGCGAAAACGGGTGGAGAAATTGGCCCGCCGTTTGCATGTACCAGAAAATTTAGTTGCGAAACATGCCGTGGAACTCGCGGCGGAGGAATTCGAACAAGCATCAGCGGAGAGTGGACAGACCAACACAGGTGCTGCGGAGGATGGAGCAGAGGATGCGGCCGTTTCAAATCCGGCTGAACTACCGCGCCAGACATTTGCAGCTTACTACTTACTCGAGCCGGCTGGAATCAGGAAGTTGAGGCGTTCGTTGCAAATGTGCAGCAGCCCTCGGATTTTGCCTGAAACAGGTATATTACAACGTTCCACTCACGTGTATTTCACCCTGCTTGCAGGATTGTTTGTGTTCACCCTTCTCGCATTCGCCGCATGGATCGGTGGGAGTGTCAGTTACACGGCTACCCAGTGGGTGGTGATTTTGCTTGCACTAGTTTTTCCTGCGAGCGAGTGGGCCATCACAGCGCTACACTGGCTTATAGAAGCTGTAATATCTCCCCAGACGCTGTTGCGATACGATTTCTCGCGTGGAATTCCGGAAGAAGCGGCCACTATGGTCGTAATTCCGGTAATCTGGTCAACAACTGAAGAAGTTCGAGAATTAACGGATCGGCTTGAACTGTATTACTTGGCGAACCGTGACCCCAATATCCATTTTGCCCTTTTGGGGGATTTTGCCGATGCCCGTGCGGAGAGTCTACCAGAGGATGTCGATCTTCTCGCCGTTGCGCGTGAAAGCATTGAGGCGTTAAACAGAAAGTATTCCCGTCCGGATGGGACGACCTTCCATCTTTTTCAGCGCCGCAGGTTATGGAACCCGTGCGAGAGAGTGTGGATGGGTTGGGAACGCAAGCGCGGGAAATTGGTGGAATTTGTCGAATTGCTTAAAGGACGCAAAGACACGACTTATGACTTCATAGTCGGGGACTCGACAGTACTTTCTCAGATTCGTTACATTATCACGCTCGATGCGGATACGAAGCTTCCGATGGGAAGTGCCCAGCGGATGATCGGTACCCTGCATCTTCCTTACAATCGACCCCGGTTAAACGGTACTCGGACAAGGGTCGTAGAGGGGTATGGCGTGTTGCAGCCGCGCATCGGCATGAGCCATGAAGCAGCTGTACGCTCCCGGTTCGCTTATTTGTGGTCAGGGGATACTGGAATAGATCCGTACGCCTTTTCCGTCTCCGATCCATACCAGGACGGATTGGGGCAGGGCATTTTTACGGGCAAGGGTATATTCGATGTTGATATGTTTGCGAAAGTACTGTGCGAACGCATTCCCGAAAACCGGGTCCTTAGTCACGATTTGTTGGAAGGCGGCTTTTTGCGTGCCGGACTGCTGTCAGACATTGAATTGATCGACGACCACCCAACTACGTTCAGCACCTATCAGAAGAGATTACATCGCTGGGTGCGCGGCGATTGGCAATTACTCTGCTGGCTGTTTCCCCGCGTTTGCGACCGACGGGGAGCGTTGCTGCCGGTCGATTTGTCTGCCCTCACTCGCTGGCAGATGATCGATAATCTTCGGCGCAGTCTTCTCCTGCCCGTACTGTTTGCGCTGCTGCTTCTTGGTCTGACTGTTTTTCCCGGTTCCCCCTGGCGCTGGCTTGCGATTGTGTTCCTTACTTTGTTTGTGCCAGTGATCCGCCGGTGCGCGACGATTCGACGGCCAGGGTGGCGTCTCCGTGGATTGCTGGTTACATTTGGACAAGTTTTGGTAATCATCTTGACACTTCCGTTTCAAAGTGCCTTGTTGCTGGATGCCATCGGCAAAAGTTTATACCGCTTATTCATTTCAAAACGTAATTTGCTTGAATGGGTTAGCTTTGCGGAAATTGAACGCCGAAACCGTCGGGGACGCTATCCTGTTCTGATGGGGATGCGCGGAGGCTATGCACTGGTGCTCCTCTTTATGATGGCGGCGGTGACGCGGAATACCTTTGCATTGCAGTGGACAGGCGTGGTGCTTAGTATTCTATGGGCCCTTGCTCCCCTTGGCGTCCGCTGGTTGGATCAGCCCGCTGCACGACCCGACGAACCGCTTTCGGAAGCTGAGAAGGAAAAGCTGCGGGTGCTGGCGGAACAGATTTGGGCATTTTTCGATGACTTCATCACTGAAAAAGACAATTGGCTGCCACCTGACAACGTCCAAATCGATCCGTTTAACGGAATCGCGCATCGCACGTCGCCCACTAACATCGGACTTTATATCGCCTCTGCCCTGGCTGCCCGGGATTTCGGGTTTATCGATACGCCCGGGTTGATTGATCGTCTGGAACGCACAATCCATACGGTTGAGCGTTTGGACAAGTGGAAAGGCCATCTTTACAACTGGTATGACACGGTCACCCTCGAGCCGCTGCCGCCGCTCTATGTGTCAACGGTGGATTCCGGTAATTTTGTGGCCTATCTCCTGGTGGTCAAAGAGGGATTGGCGGAGTGGCTGAAGACAGACTTGTCACAGCAGGAAGGTCCAGTCAAGGATTGGCTCTCACGCGGGCAAAAACTGATTGCCCAAATAGAAGAGTTAATTAATGAGACAGACTTTCGCCCCCTTTACGACTCCAAGATGAAATTGTTCACCTTGGGGTACAATGCGGCGCTGGATGAGCGCGATAAGATCTTATATGATTTGTTGGCATCCGAGGCGAGGCAGGCGAGCTTCGTTGCTATCGCCCTGGGGCATGTTCCTGTGTCACACTGGTCTGCACTCGGGCGGACGATGACAAAGATTGGGCAGAAGTTCACCCTGCTCTCTTGGTCCGGGACAATGTTTGAGTATTTGATGCCATGGATCACTATGCGTACATATAGGAACACCGTTTGGGACAGTACCTATCGGGGGATCGTAAAGAGGCAGATCGAGTACGCTCATCAACGGGGAGTGCCGTTTGGTATCTCTGAATCGGCCTATTACGCCTTTGATTATCAGATGAACTATCAATATCGGGCGTTTGGCGTTCCCGGTCTCGGATTCAAACGTGGACTCGAACAAGATTTGGTCGTGGCACCGTATGCGACAATCCTCGCCTTGCCGTTTGCGAAGCGTCAAGGACTTGAGGATTTGCGTAAAATGGAGGAGATTGGAGCACATGGAAAATACGGCTACTACGAAGCCATCGACTTCACACCCCAGCGAATGCCGAAAGATAAGAAGTGTATGGTTATCCGCAGTTTTATGGCACATCATCAGGGGATGAGCCTGCTTACCCTTGGCAACATGCTGTTACCGCAGAAAATGTATGAGCGTTTTCATCGCGACAAGCGCGTGAAAGCGGCCGAATTGCTGTTGCAAGAACGAATTCCCGCGCGGCCTGTCATTATTAAGCACCCCATGATGACTGGTGTGGATCTGCCAGATACAAAACCAGTACAAACTATCGCGCTGCGCGAATATCCCTCTGCTGACACGCCAACACCCGAGGTATGTCTCCTTTCAAACGGGACATTCATGACCATGGTGACGAACAGCGGCAGTGGGTTCAGCCGGTGGGAAGGTCTGGCCGTCTCCCGGTGGCGCGAAGATCCTGTTGCGGACGATTGGGGGAGTTACATGTACATTCACGACGTCTCCCACGACGTGATATGGTCCCCGACGTTTCAGCCGTGCCGTGTCCCCTCCCCAGAACAACGTGTGCAATTCTCGCCCGAGCGTGCTAGCTTCATGCGCGTGGACGGAGACGTGAAGACGAGCCTTGAAATCTGTGTCTCGCCGGAATGGAATGCGGAAGTTCGCCGATTGACGCTCACCAACGGAGGGAGTGAAGCGAAGATCATCGAAGTCACGACGTTTATTGAGCTAGCTTTGGCTCCTCCCAACGACGACGATGCGCACCCAGCCTTCAGCAAATTATTCGTCGAAACCGAATATGCCGCGGATGCCGAGTGCCTGCTCGCCCGTCGACGGCCCCGCGAACCAAAAGAAAAAGCGAAGTGGGCAGTTCACTCGCTGATGGTCGAGGGTCACCCTCTCGGACCGGTGGAATACGAGACAGATCGAGCCAGTTTTATTGGCCGGGGCCATACGCTCTCCCGGCCGCAGGGGATCCGCTCCCGCCTTCACGGAACAGTGGGAGCTGTGGCAGACCCGGCATTTATCATGAGGCGGCGGTTGACCATCGAACCGGGTGAACGCGTGCAACTGTCGGCTATCACAGGTGTCGCGGATACAAAAGATGAGGCCATCAGCATCGTTAACCGGTTCGCCGGGAACCTTCAGGTGGAACGGTCGTTTCAACTCGCCTGGACTCGCAGCCAAATCGAGCTTCGTCATTTGCATTTGACTGCGCCCGAGGCTATGGTTTTCCAAAAATTGGCAGGCCAGGCGTTATACACGATCCCACTGCGGGGAGAACGAGAGAAAAGTATCGAGGCCAATGTAAAAGGGCAGTCTGGTCTCTGGGCATATGGAGTCTCCGGTGATCGGCCCATTGTACTTGTGCGGATCGCGGATGTCGTCCATATGCAGTTTATCGTCAAGTTGTTGCTAGGGCATGAATATTTGCGGCGCAAAGGATTGCTTATTGACCTGGTCATTCTGAACGAATCGTTGGGCGGCTACCAGCAGGATTTGCAGGAAGCACTGCGACGGGCCGTGGAACATAGCATTGGACACCATGGCTCAGAGCCCGGGGGTGTTTACGTCATTTCAGCCAATCAATTGCCGGACGAAGATAAGAAACTCTTACTCGCTGTATCCCGTGTCGTGCTACGTGCAGATGGCCCAAGTCTCAAAGCACAAATCAGATTGCCGGGGCGAGAGACTGTCTTGCCGGAGCCGCTTGCGCCGACTGCACCTTTAATCAAGTACGGGAACCCAACTCTGGAAGACACACGTGATTTGCTATTCTTCAATGGTTGGGGAGGGTTTTCACCTGATGGCAGGGAGTACCGAATCGTACTCAAAAACACCAAGTATTTGCCGGCACCATGGATCAATGTGATCGCCAATCCCTACTTCGGCTGTCTTGTCTCCGAACTCGGTACGGGTTACACATGGTGGCGCAACAGCCGGGAGTGCAAACTTACTCCCTGGTCTAACGATCCGGTACTCGATCCCCCCGGCGAAGTATGCTATCTGCGGGACGAAGAAAGCGGCGAAATATGGTCCGTCACAGCATCTCCCGCACGCGGAGATCAGCCTTACATCGTTTCACACGGTAGGGGGTATACCCGTTTTAGCCATGAGAGTCACGGTCTCATGCAGGAAGGAACCGTTTTTGTGCCGTTTGATGACCCTGTTAAGGTTATCAAATTGCGGCTGCAAAACAAGACTGCCGAGCAACGGCGCCTGTCCGCCACGTATTACACGGAATGGGTGCTCGGAGTGCGGCGCGAAGCAAACGCCTCTTTCATCGTCACCGAGTGGGAGGAATCAGCCGAAATCTTGCTGGCGCGCAACACTTATCAGGAGGCGTTTCGCGACGCAACTGTTTTTTTAGGCATGTCTCTGCAACCGAATACTTCTGACGCAACGTCTGCTTCCGGAGAATGGTACCAAGATCAGTCTTGGACGGCGGACCGCGAGGAATTTCTCGGCCGCAATGGCACACTGGAAAATCCGGCTGCCATGAGCAGGGAGTGTTTGTCCGGCAAAACGGGATCTCTGTATGATGCTTGCGGTGCGGTCCAGACCAAGTTTACGATTGAGCCAAATGGCGAACGGATCATCTATATCCTGTTAGGTTGTGAGGATTCACACGACGCCGCTGTAAAGCTGGCCCAAAAATACAGGCAAAAGAGTGTCTGCGAGCAGTCATTTGAACTCGTGCGGGAATTCTGGGACGGCGTCTTAGATCAGATCTCGGTTTCGACCCCCTGTCCGGAAATGAATGTACTGTTGAACGGCTGGTTGATTTACCAGACGCTTGTCTGTCGAATGTGGGCACGCACCGCTTTTTACCAGGCGGGAGGGGCCTACGGCTTTCGCGATCAGTTGCAGGATTCAATAGCGTTGCTCCATACCCGTCCTGATCTCACGCGGTCACAAATTTTGCTCCACGCCGGACATCAATATGAAGAGGGTGATGTTCAGCACTGGTGGCATGAAGAGACAGAGCGCGGCATTCGCACCCGTTTCTCGGATGATTTGCTGTGGTTGCCGTATGCCGTGTCACGATACATTGAACACACGGGCGACGACAGTTTGCTTGACGAGGTGGTACCGTTTCTTCATAGTGAACCTTTGCGGGAAGGGGAGCATGAACGGTACGAGCCAACACAAATCTCTACACAGGACGGGACCGTTTTCGATCACTGCTTACGCGCGATCGACAGGGCCTTGCGCTTCTTTGGAGAACACGGGCTGCCTTTGATCGGAATCGGAGACTGGAATGATGGGATGAACCGTGTCGGCGATGAGGGTCGCGGAGAGAGCGTGTGGCTTGGCTGGTTTTTGTGCGAAATTCTGACTCGATTTACGGATATATGCGAGCAGCAAGGCGATGTAGTGCGGGCCAGCCGTTACCGGAATGTGCGGGAAGAACTCACCACCTCTCTTGACGAACATGCCTGGGACGGTCAGTGGTACCGGCGTGCCTTCACCGACGATGGACAATGGCTGGGCTCCATCCAGAACGAGGAGTGTCGCATCGATGCCATCACCCAGTCTTGGTCAGTCATCTCCGCAGCGGCGCCAAAGGACAAAGCGATGCAGGCGATGCAGGCGTTCGACCGTGAACTCGTGGACCGTGATCTGTTCGTCACGCGTCTCTTGACTCCACCTTTTGACCGTACCGAACCGAGTCCCGGGTATATTCAGGGCTACCCGCCTGGAATTCGAGAGAACGGAGCCCAGTATACGCACGGAGTCATATGGGGAATCGTCGCTTGGTGCCTTCTCGGGGAGGGAGACAGGGCGTTTGAGTTGTTTCATTTGTTAAATCCTTTAACTCACACCCAGACACTAAGTGAAGTGCGACAGTATGCTGGTGAGCCGTATGTTATGGCGGCAGACGTTTACACGGGAGATCCGCACAAAGGACGTGCCGGCTGGACGTGGTACACGGGTGCTGCGGGATGGATGTATCAGGCGGGCATCGAGTGGATTCTTGGCTTGCGCCGACACGGGGAGAAGCTGTACATCCGGCCATGCATTCCGTGCGAATGGCAGGAGTTTTCCGTCAACTATCGTTTTAGGAATACACGTTATCTCATCACCGTCAAAAATCCCGCAGGCAAGTCCAGCGGAAGGGCCGCGCTAATCATCGACGGTCAGGAAGTTGTACTCACAGAGGGCGGTCCCTGTGTTGAATTGTACGACGACGGGCAGGTCCACCGGGTTGTTCTGATCATGTAGGTACATGTTTAGCGGAGCAAGCGGTAATGTCTGGCGGTTCCCAGCGAAGGAACAACGGTAACAGTAGGATCGCGCCGCGACTATCTCGGAAAGTTAAAAACTTAAGAGTGTCTCATTAAATCTCTGTCTGCACCAGGCAAACCGATTGTAGGTGGAAAATTGTCTGGTGCAGATCAATTTACCGGTAAAAAATAATAAGTCATTTTTCAGCGATTTATGACTAATCTTGAATTAAGTAGAAAAAGGTAAATACTGTATTGCAAACGGGTGTGTGCTTTCTAAAGTCTATTCGAGGAATATAGGATAGAAGGGAAGTTTTCGTGGTGAGAAAAATACGTAAGGCCATTATCCCGGCAGCCGGATTCGGAACCCGATTTTTACCTGCTACCAAAGCTCAACCTAAAGAAATGTTGCCATTGATCAACAAGCCGACGATTCAACACATCGTCGAAGAGTCGATTGCTTCCGGAATCGAAGATATCCTCATTGTGACAGGACGAAACAAACGAGCCATTGAAGATCACTTCGATCACAATATCGAATTGGAGCATTTTCTTAAACAGCAAGGGAAATGGCCTCAATATGAGGAAGTTTTGGAAATTGCAAAAATGGCGGATGTCCACTTCATCCGACAAAAACAGCAGCGCGGACTTGGTCATGCTGTTTTATGTGCCCGCTCTTTTGTTGGAAATGAGCCCTTCGCCGTGCTTCTCGGCGATGATATTATCGATAATCCGTCTAAACCGGCTCTTCAACAGATGATTGAGCAGTTCCATGAGTTTGGAAAGACTATCGTCGGAGTCCAACCTGTATTGCCAGAAGAAGTGTCCAAATATGGAGTGATAGCAGGCAAAAAGATCGGAAACCATATTTATGAATTAGAGGATTTAGTTGAAAAGCCCGATTTAGACAACGCGCCGTCAAATTTGGCGATTGTGGGACGTTACATCATTAGTCCTGAAATCTTTGATATCCTGGAGTATACAGAGCCCGGACGCGGCGGTGAAATCCAGCTTACGGATGCCCTTAGAGTACTCTGTCACAAGCAGGGAATGCATGCACGTCATTTGGAGGGAGATCGCCATGATATCGGAGATAGATGGGGATATATAAAAGCTACTTTGTCATTCGCTTTAAAGGGTGACGATTTACGCGATAAGTTGCTAAAGTTTTTGCTTGAGAGGTTAAAGTTACCGAAGTAAGTTGCGTGTAAGAGAGTAAGATCGGAATCGCCAAAAAACTGAGGGAGGAAACAAAATTGAAAATGAAAAAATGGAAGAAACCGATTATGTTGTCTGCATTTGTCGTGACGGGCTTGCTGGACGCAGGCCCCAATGATCAACCAGCTGAACAAAAAATGGACGACAGCAAGATGATGGACAAAACAGTATGCTTTAATAATGCCATAAACGTTTCAAGGCTTATATCATTGAGGTAACAAATCCTATAAAGTCATTTGTTTTATGTAAGAGGCTAAAATTGTTTTTCAACTTTTTACAAACTTTGATTAAAGCAGCAGTAAACATTTCATGGTTTTGATTATATTCTTCATCACCCTCTAAAACCAACTGATTTACCATCACATCATAATATTATCAAAGATGGCATTAAGTTGCTTTGACGATTGGTCAGGTGTGTACATAAAACAAAAATCGCCAACGCTATACTTTAATCCTGCTATCCCATAAAGCTCTTCTTCTGGATAATCACTATAACTCTGTTTGACCCTTCTTTGAAAACTATCTAACGTGTAAAGACGATTACTTAACGAGCCATGATCTGGATCGCCAAGAACAAAAGCGTATACGTTTTTATTATCATCTGTATTAGAAAACTCTCTCAGTACTTTTACACAGTCCTCAAATAGGATAGCTTCGAGTGCGTTAAAGTCCTTTTTGTTTAGAAGTTTTTTCTTAAATAACATAAGTTTCCCCCCTGAATAACTCTTGTAAGCAGAGCCTATATACCCCAAAAATTTTGCTCCCCATCAACTGTTATTTTTTACGTAGGAATACTCTTGTGTGGATCAGACTAATATGAACCTTAACATATCAACTCACTCTAAAACCTTACCACTTTGATCGTTGAATACCAGCTGCTGTTATTGGTGTGAGCATATGTGTGCTAGGGAAACAACATGGGGAAACGAGGGCCGCCAACCATTTTTTCATATGAATCAACGCTTTTTTCAATAGGAATGATGAAATATAAAATTGCAAAAATAACAGGACGGGAACAGAGCCGTATCTGTTCCCCCAGACTGTAGAAAAACCATTTCTGAAAACTGTCCAGAAGTGGTTTTTCTAATTAACTGAATAAAAAATCGACGAAGGCGACGGTTGCGCCATCGCCAATTGGCCAG
>NZ_JAECVR010000014.1 GCF_016055185.1 Paenactinomyces guangxiensis | reverse complement strand
CCCGGTCTTGCGGGCAGGTTGCCCACGTGTTACTCACCCGTTCGCCGCTGGGACCCGAGGGTCCCCGCACGACTTGCATGTATTAGGCACGCCGCCAGCGTTCGTCCTGAGCCAGGATCAAACTCTCCATGAAGTTTGATTGCTCAAAAAGAATCAACAGGTCGTGTAATCACTCTTTAGTTTTCAAGGAACACTTTGCTTCGTTTGTTGCTGACTCATTTAAGCAGCGACAAGACTCATCTTATCACGGCTAAGCGAATATGTCAACAACTTTTTTGAAGTTTTTTCGCTGTCTTCGGCGGGTCGTAAGATAACAGACCGCATTAGCAGCGTTAAATAATATAGCACGGATCTCCTCTGTAATCAACACTTTTTTTAAAAAATGACGGCGTAAAAAATTGGGTTTGTCCGCTCTTTTACCTGAGGACACCCGATCCTTATAAATAATAGAAAAGATTCCCCGTATTTAGGGAACCTCCTCACCAACAACATGATTTCGTTTAAGCCCTTTTTAGTCCCCCCTGGGGAACTGCACTTACCTCCGGCTTTTGCTTGGGCAACCAGAATGTGACAAACAAGGTCACAAGGGAAATGGCTGCAAGCAAAAGGAAAATGTTGTGTATCCCGTATACTAAGGCTTCACGCATAAAACTCAGAACGGGAGCTTTAACTCTTTCTAACCCGTGTGGATCCAGCAGCTGGTTGAGGTCAGAGGGAGCGATTTTCTGGGTTCCGTGAAAATGGCCGGAGGCATAGCCACTGATCAGATTGTTAAATAAAGTACCAAAAACAGCGATCCCCATCGTCTGGCCCAATGATCTCAAAAAGGTATTTGAGGCGGTCGCAACTCCTCTCACCTTCCAATCCACAGCTGACTGAACCACTACAGTCATTACTGTGCTGGCAAAGCCAAATCCAAATCCCACAATCAGCATGATCACAATCAGAAACCAGTATGGAGAGGTACTTGTGACCAGGGACAGCCAAACACTTCCAAACAGAATAAGCAGCATACCGGCGACTCCGGTTCTCTGAGGTCCGATCTTCAACATGAACCGGCCGCCGAGCATGGCCCCGACCGGCCAGCCGAGCGACATAGGCAACAAGGCCAACCCCGATCCTGTAGCTCCCTGCCCCAGAACGCCCTGTACCCATAAGGGCAAATAAACATTAATGCCGATTAATACAGAACTTGATAAAAATCCACCCAGATTAGATACAAACAGGATTGGATTTCTTAATAACTGAAGCGGAAACAACGGTTCGGGAAACTTCATCTGAATACGGGCAAATAACGCTAAGAAAATAAATCCCGCGACAAAAAGACTGATAATCACAGGTGAATTCCATGGATAAGTGGTTCCGCCTGTCAGCAGGGCATACAAGATCGAGACTGATGCGACTGTGAAAGTGAAAGCTCCCCAATAGTCGACTTTTCGCTCTTGTTCCCGTGTATTTTCCTCCTTTAAAAACAACCAGAGCAGAATGGTGGAGATAAGAGCAAACGGGACAATGAGATAGAAAATCCATCGCCACGAAACATAATCAACTAAAAATCCGCCGACTAAAGGCCCGATCAATCCGGAAATACCCCAGATCGAACTAAACAGCCCCTGAACTTTAGCCCGTTCTTCATATGGGTAAATATCGCCGACGATCGTGAAAGTAGTGGGCAAAATAGCGCCCGCGCCAATCCCCTGCACAGCCCGAAACCAGATCAACTGGTGCATCGTTTGTGACAGGCCGGATAACATGGACCCGATCAGAAACAGACCAGCACCAAAAGTAAAAATCACTCTTCTCCCAAAAAGATCGGCCAGCTTGCCGTAAATCGGGGTTGTTACTGTCGATGTAAGCAGATAGACCGCAAACACCCAGCTGATCAGTTGCAATCCTCCCAATTCACTCACAACACGGGGCATTGCAGTACTGACGATCGTTCCTTCGATTGCTATTAAAAATGTAGCAACCATCATAGCAACCGTTACATTTCTTCGATTTGTCTGCATCTCCACTCCCCCACAAGCCATTAATTTATAAAGTAAAATATTAGACTCCCAATATATTATATTATCACCATTCTATTTACCTATATATAGCACAAACAAACTTATTCTCCGCTTCAGTCATCTTTATGGCGAACAGTGCGATTCAATTGCACCCCGGAGCGGTTCATGATACAATCAACCTGATTCTTACACGCTGAGTCTTTGATAAGGAGGAGCAAGCAATATGCTTCTTTCCGGAAAATTAAATAAGATTCGTACATTCGCCCTGCTCCTGATTTTTATCGGGATGGGAGTTATGTATATTGGATTTATCTGGCCGGACTGGATGTCCCTTTTCTTCATCCTCGGAATGCTATTTGTTCTCACCAGTGTGGGAATTTATTTTTGGGTTGGAATGCTTTCCACTCAATCTGCAAAAGTGAATTGCCCTGTTTGTAAAAAAGAGACCAAGGTTCTCGGAAAAAGAGATGAGTGTATGCACTGTAAAGCCATTCTCTCTATGGACCCCAAAGACGCACCGCAAACACAGACAGAACAAAATACACCGCTTTAAACTTCAGTCAAAGCGTCTTTTAAATAAAGGCGCTTTTTAATCATCCATCTTTATCAGAATAGTCTATATAGTAGGCGATTATTATTTGTACTTTGGCAGCGGCAAAAGGGAGGGCTAAACCAGATGATGAAATCCCATAACCTGGTGGAGATGCTTGCACAAACCGTCAAACAATATCCTGACAAAACCGCTTTGCGATGGAAACAAGACGGAAAATACCATTCCATGACCTATCAAAAACTTTGGAACACGATCCGAGATTTTGCATTTGGTTTGGAGCGTCTGGGGATTCGGGCGGGTACGAAAGTGGCCATTTTGTCCGAAAATCATCCCTGCTGGGTGATTAGCGATTTCGCCCTGCTAAGCCTGGGAGCTGTTTCTGTTCCGATCTATCCGGCTCTTCAGGTGCAGCAAATCTTTTTTATGTTACAACATACCGACACCGAAGCGGTCATCGTACAGCAGCCGGACCTGCTCACACAGATCACTAAAGTCCCCAAATGTACCCGGCATTTTATATTAATGAACGGAAAAGCGAAGGGGGATGTTAAGGCCCTTCAATTTGAGACTGTCATTCAATTGGGGCAGACAGCCGTGATCGAGGATACCGACTGGGCTTATCCTTCCATCCAGTCTTCAGACCCGGCCACCATTGTCCACTCCTCAGTTGGTGATGAAAACCCGAAGGCAATTCTGTTATCTCACGGGAATATCCTGAGCAATATTGAGATGTGGAACCATTTTGTTCCTTATACTTCCTTAGATACTTTTCTCTCTATTCTGCCATTGTCCGATATGTTTGAGAGAGTGACGGGACATTTCGCACCGATCTGCGCCGGCGCCACCGTGGCCTACGCGGAAAGTGTGGAAAAAGCTTTCATCAACATGCGGGAAGTGCATCCCACGATTCTAATCGGTACGCCCGGACTGTTCCAAACCATCTACCGCGGGATTACGGAGGACCTGTCTCAATCCCCGATCAAACACCGTTTTTTTGATTGGGCGATGAAAATTGCCGCACGGCACCAACAAATCGCATCACAGGGATTTAACTGGGCAATCCCTAAAAAACTTCGTCTTCAGTATGCTTTCTTGCAGGATTTTGTATTTGCAAACATATACGACAGATTAGGCGGACAACTTCGCTTTATGGTTTCGGGCGGTTCTATGCCGGATGCTGAGGTGAGACAGTTTTTTTCCGCAATCGGCCTTCCTGTTCTGGAAGCATACGGGATGGCTGAATGCACTGCGGTGATTGCATCAAACCGGCTCGCCCATATCAAGCCCGGAACGGAGGGTAAACCACTGCCCGGCACAGAGATCCGTTTCCTGCCAGACGGAGAGTTATTGGTGAAAAGCCCCAGTGTGATGACCGGCTACTATAAAGACCCGGAAGAGTCAGCAAAAACCATTGTAAATGGCTGGCTTCATACGGGAGTGACCGCACAGGCCGATAAGGATAACTATATTCGTATCATTGATCGTAAATCTACATAATTAAAATGGTTATCCCCGGCCCGGGATAACCATTTTTGATTCTGTCCGATATCTTTTGGGCCATCCTAATCAAAGCGGATTTCTTTTCCCGTATTACTTGATTCGTAGATGGCGCACAACATTTTCATCAATTCAACTCCGTCTTGAACCGGGCTGAGTGTGTGACCGCCATGGATACAACTATCCACAAAATGATCAATCTCTTTGCAAAAAGCTTCTTCAAAGTTAAAAGTCAATTGATCCACTTGCGGAGTGATATTCAAAATGGTGTTATGCTTTTCCGACACAATAAATAATTCCGGTTCAATCTCTGCCCCGCCCTTTTCACCATAAAGCTTTACCGCGATTTCATCCTGTTTGGCATGCAGAGTAAAGCTGACATCAACCATGAGCGAAGCTCCGTTTTCAAAGCGAATCATCGCATTAGCCAGGTCTTCAACCGTATTTTGCGCCGCATCGTAGTCGGCGGCCCTGTAAAACGATAAATTTTGTATATTCGCCCGGTTTCCTAACTTGCGATAAGTGTTTCCGCTCACCGACTTTACTTTGGGGCAACCCATTAAATACCAGCAAATATCGATCATATGAACTCCCAGGTCGAGAAGCGGCCCTCCGCCGGAGCGTTTTTTGTCCGCAAACCACCCGCCCGGATTTCCCAACCGGCGTAAACAGGAAGCTTTTGCATAATAAATTTCACCCAAATCGCCTGCATCGATAAATCGCTTCAAAATCTGCGTATTTGTCGCATAACGCCGAACGAAGCCAACTTGCAACAATTTTCCGGTCTGTTGCACGGCCTTCTCAACCTGCATGGCTTCTTCAACAGAGATACTTAAAGGTTTTTCAACCAGGACATGTTTCCCCTTATGGAGCGCCGCGATAGATATCTCAGCATGTGAATGGTTCCAGGTACAGATACTCACAGCGTCAACCGCTTCATTGGCAAGCAGGTCCCGGTAATCGGTATATACTTTTGCAGCCCCGTATTTTTCCGCTTTTTCCCTCGCTCTCTGCTCATTAGTATCACAGACCGCCTCAATGGCTGCCTGTGCATTTTTCAGATATGCCCCCAGATGAAAATCGGAGATGGACCCGGCTCCGATTAAGCCAACCCTTAATTTTCGCATCACCTGTCACCTCTGCTTTTATTGGATTTTACCGATTGCACCAGGTCGTATACCACATCGACAGAACGGACAGCCCCCTCCCTCTGCTCCCCAGAACCCTCATATTCAACAGACAACCAACCGTCATAGCCACTGGCTTGAAGTTCCCCCAGTATATAGCGCAAATCAACTTCTCCTTCCCCCGGGATTTTTCCCGCATACCGCTCTCCTGTCAGCGACGTGTACACATTTTCGGTTTCATCCGGGGTATGTAGAAAGTCTTTTACATGGACATGCTTGATCACTCCCAATAATTCCTGTATAGCATCACTGGGACTCTGGCCCACTAACAGAAAGTTCCCGGTATCAAATGTGCTGCCAAGCGCCGGAGAGCCCACCTGATTGATCACATCGAGAACCTGTCCGCTTCTGCCGGCAAATAATCCGTGATTCTCCAAACAAAGAACGACTCCCTTTTGTTCTGCATATTGAGCTGCCCGGGCCAGCCCCTCTACCGCGTAACCCAACCCCTGCTCATATGAAATATTGCCTTCCGGCAAGTCTCCGGAAAAAACACGTACCACCGGGGCTTCCAACATCACAGCCATATCAACGGCATCCGTGACCTCCTTCAACTGTTGTTTCCGTTTATCAGAATCGCCGGAGGCAAAGTTATTGTATGCCGCGTAACAGGCGGCCTTCAATTGGTATTTCCTTAACGCCTCTTTTACTGCTGGCAGTTCCCTTTGCTGATCCCGCCAGAAAATGCTCAACAATTCAACACCTGAAACCTTTGTCGTGGACGCGAAATCGAGAAAATCAACAATGTCCCATCTTCCCTCATACCAGTACTTATGAACACTCCACATACTTAAACTGATGTTCATCTAAAAAGGCTCCCTTTCTGAAATGCTTTTTTCAAACCCTGTAAAATGAAACAAAACCATCTTATACGTGGTACAATATTCTTTGAATCAAATTTTTGACCTTATTGTATATTCGACATATTAGGAGGAATTCTTTATGGAGACAAAATAGTTCGGTACAGATCAGGTTAACTTTTTTGAAAGGAGTATTTTACATGCTATCTGACCTGAAAAGCCGTTATGGGCAAAAATACGCACTTGTCATGGCATATCTTATTGCTATGGGATTGGCCGTTTTATCAGGTTCCAGTCTTTTCCTGATCTCCGCTATTCTGAGAGATTACACGCTCATCAAAATCTCCTCCTCCTTTCTTGGGGTCTACATACTGGCTGTTTTTATTGAAGGAAAATTCATAAAATTTAACACCAGTCAAACCCTTTATTATAAAAAACTATTAAAGCCCATTTTCTTTCTATCCTTATGCTTTTTGGTTTTTGCGATCATCATCTTTCTTATCACTTAAAAGGCAGATTCGGCAGAGAAACCGCTTTGCAGACCCTGTGTGTGTTTAGGAAATCATTGTCAAAATAAAGGATCACATAGACCTGGATTTTCTGCCTCATACAAAAGGATAAAAACGATTAATCATCATAATAGACAGGAAGGAAGAAATGTATGAAAAATACACTGGTTGAGCAGTCACTTGAGAATAAGACACCCATTGTAACTCTTTAGGTCCTCAAATATTTCTGTGAAATGTTCTCCCCAGTAGCCGTTTCGATCTACAGGGCGTTCATCTATATGTAAAAACTTTGCTTCTGTTGTTTCATCGGTCTCTGTTAAGAGCGTTCCACTCCATTCATCAACTCTGAACAAGAACTCAAACATCTGGTACTGGTCACCAAATCTATTTGTGATGATAGGTTTCGATGTATAAATTGCAATTAACGTAGCTGAAATAACATCAAGACCTGTCTCTTCTTTTACCTCTCTTTTTAAAGTATCGTAAATGGATTCACCAAGCTCGATGGAACCAGCAGGCATTTTCCATCCTTCACCTTTCAAAAAAAGAACCCTTCCTTGTTCATCTTGAATGATCGCTCTAATGGATGGAACGATTAATGGATGATGCTCAACCAATCGTCTAAGTTTCCCTATGTAAGAATCTTCCCATCTTATTGACATTGAAATTCTCCCCTCCTTTATCTATTTTGTTTAAAGACTCCTTTACTCGTTCTTGAATAACCATCTGTAATTATGGATTCCAACTGGCTTCACTGTTTAATCAGTTTTATGCAGCATGTCCTGTGATTACAGAAGAAGATCCTGACAAAAGATCATTCCGGCTTTGGCTAACTGCGGAATATACGAAACATCTTGCGGATATTTTATATATTCTCGGTCTTCCAACTCCAACCGAAATGTAATATCACAGGTAATCCCTTGTTTTGATCAAGAAACAAAAGTTCTCTAACGTGACTATATCTGGTATCCCAATCATTCGGCCAATGTCTGACACCATTTAAGCTGCTTCCTCTATTTCCAAAAATCTCTATCACATAACCATCAACTTCAGAAACCACTCCCGCAAGGAAAGCTCTCTTTTACAATTCCCCCTCTTAATCGTGCTTTACTTTTAACCCATACAATTCAACAAAGGCAATCGCCTGTTCAGGTGAAACAATAGCGCCGCGCAGGTCACTTTCCGATATATGTATACATGTAAATTGACATCGACTAAGGTCTACATTATTTAATGAGGTGCCAGAAAATTGCACATCTTGAATTGTCGAAGTTCCAAGTTGAAAATTGTCCAAAGTTGCATCGATGAAATTTGCCTCTTTTAATAAACAATGATCAAAACGAACATCTCGAAGTTCTGTCATATGATACAAAGAATAGGGAGCCGGGCAGTCGATCCATTGAACATCACGCATCACCGCTTGATCAAAATCTGCACCAACCAATTTGCACTCTCTAAACTCGACACGGTTAAATCGCGCACCTTTAAATTTCACATTTGATAGATCACATTTTTCAAAAATGACATCCATCCATGAAGAAAAGGGTAAATGTGCCTCTTCAAAGTTAACACTCTCCAGGTGAACCTCACTAAACTGAACGTGCTCAGCATACACCGTACCAATCGTTGATTCAAGCCTCACCTTTTCGTACAAAGACCCGTTCACAAGTTCATTTATCGTGAGGATTTCTAAGCTTTCAGGGAGATCTGGTTTGAGAATTGTCCTATTTTTCTTTTTCAATATCATTCACCTGTTTCACAGTAAAATTTGCACATCCGAAATTACAACTCCATGCACAATGGACAGGATTTTTAATAAATGTTGGCGATACCATATATACCACTTTTGTCGAGGTGCGGATAAACCGAACTGGCGTTCCCTGAAAGTATACCATATAAAGGTTCTATTTTAATAGTGAGGCATGATCATTTATTGCTCAACGACGCAGCCATAGGATCCTGAAGAAAGCCGGTGAGAGCGAGATCACCACTCCATCCAATACCAGCTTCTATGTTTTGGATATGGAGTGGTCGTAATACATTCGGGGCAGTCAATTTTTTAGTGTGGAAAGTATATTCACCGAATCCTCAATGATTCTCCCTTTGTTTTTAAATATAAATAAACACCATAATCTGTCATAACAGAAGCGTAACCTATTTGTCGTAACATAGCTGTGATATTACCACGGTGATATGTTCCATGATTCACAACATGGGGCACTAGTTCGGATACACTAGTTTTCATTAAGTCACCAGACGGATGCTCAATTACAAGAGGCTTATGTATATTTTCTTTATGGCTAAGGAACGATTTGTATCGCTCGGCTAACTCAGAAAACATCGCTTCCATTTCCTCTATTTCTTTTGACTCTGTTTGTTCTTGTAGTTGTTCAGCTAATGCCAATGCATGGTTCATACTTTTACCAGAAAAAACTTCTATCCATCCAAGATCAGAAAGATAAACATGGGCCAATACCTTAGATAGCGATGAAAACACACTTTGAACCTCTTGACGGTAAACATCCTTTGGAAGCTCTTTGAGTCGGTTAAAAATTTGTTTATTTGCCCATACATTATATTCATACAACTGAAATACAAGATCTGCCATTTAAATTCCTCCTGTTATGTGAGTTATAACTCCTACTTAATCATAAGTGACCTTATGTTACTAAACAAGGATTTAAACAAGCTGACCCAGATCCAGTTTAGTGACAGTTACGCAGATTCTGGGTCAAGCAATAGTTATACCCCAAAACCGAGAGTGTTGCAGAGAGTGCTCCTAGCTGATGGATCCTTAACATGTTTGTCTCTTGATTTCTTTCACATTGTAAATCATTTATTGCTTAGTGAGGAAAATACGCGTTTTGACGGTGGGACCCCTTGTTGCCCCATCTTCACAAGAAGTTTGAGGTTGACATCTACGGATTACAAATGTAGTATTATCTTACACGTGTAATCCAATTAAAAAAAGGGGGAAGAATCCAGTATCTCGAAGGCATAATAAGAAATTCAAAAACGTGCCCCAGGAAAAAATTTGTTAATGTCTAATGAACCCATTTTCAAAAGTACGATACTTTTTTAATCGTTTGGTCAACAGTGGGTTGGTGTTCATCAAAAAAAAAGCCTAACTTTTTTGTTGGTTTACAGGATATTTACTATTTTTAGAAAGAGGTTGGATTTAATGAAATCATGGAACGCGTTTTTTAGTACTTTTAAATTTATGCCTGTACTATTTCTCTCATGTGTAACGCTTGTAGGTTGTTCAGAGGATAACGCCCATTCTCCTCAACCTAAACAAAAAAATCAAGAAACCGCAATTACAGATGATTTTGCCAAACTTGAGGATAAATTTGATGCCAGGCTTGGCGTCTTTGCACTGGACACTGGCACAAACCAAACAGTAACTTATCGATCAGATGAACGTTTTGCATATGCATCTACTCATAAAGCTTTAGCTGTAGGAGCACTGTTACAACAAAAGTCAATAGCAGACCTTAACCAAAAAATTACCTATACCCGTGATGATCTTGTAAATTATAATCCGATTACGGAGAAGCATGTTGATACAGGAATGACTCTTAAAGAGCTTTGCGATGCTTCTCTTCGATACAGTGACAATACTGCGCAGAACCTCATACTTAAGCAACTGGGTGGGCCTGGCGGGCTAAAAAAATCCCTCAGGGAGATTGGTGATCATGTTACCAATCCGGAGCGATTTGAGCCAGAGTTAAACGAAGTCAAACCAGGAGAAACTCATGATACTAGCACACCGAGAGCGCTTGCTGCCAGCCTCCAGGCTTTCACAATCGGAGACGCACTCCCCACGGAGAAACGTGCGATTCTTATAGATTGGCTTAAGAGAAACACCACAGGAGATACATTAATTCGTGCGGGAGTACCGAAAGGTTGGGAAGTTGCAGATAAAACGGGATCAGGGTCATATGGAACGCGAAATGATATTGCCATCGTTTGGCCACCGAAAGGAGATCCTATTGTTCTTGCAGTACTTTCTAGTCGGGATACGAAGAATGCCGAGTATAATGATGAGCTTATCGCACAGGCTACCAAGGTCGCACTCGATGCCTTGCAGTGAACTATAAATATCAAATCTTTCAATCAACTGTTTATTCTGGTGTTGGGTTGGCATGAAGCAAGATCAGTTTTGCGTCAAATTTTAAGTGAAAGGTTGAGTGATGGAGACGAGCAGCGTATTCTTAACTCATTTTGTTATAGGCTTTATAGTGTCTTCTTTTACCATTGCCGTAATTATGCTGATTAAAAAAGTATTCCAAAAGCAGCTATCGGCGAAATGGCAATATAATCTATGGTTCTTATTGTTGATTGCACTAACACTTCCTTTTATATCGAACCATTTATTTAATTTTGGAAATCATATTAAGTTATCCGGAGTAAATAATAGCAATAGAATAGGAGAGCCTACTAACGTTACCAGAGATCATGTGATTCAGAACGTTAATTGGCTGCAGGATTTTACGATATCTGTAAATCGTTCCACTCCGGACTTCCTGAATATCGTTATAGCTGGCACATGGATTGCAGGGGTGTTAGTTTTAACTGTTCTGACAATAAGAGCTTGGTTAAAGATAAAGGACATTAAAAGCAATACATCTGACCTGAAAAATAAAGAGGTTCTACTCTTATTTGAACAGTGCAAGCAGAATTTAAAATTATCGAGAAAAATTAATGTAGGGGAATCGCCACTTGTAAAATCTCCATTGACATTTGGACTTTTTAAGACCTATGTTGTGCTTCCCATTCACTTTGAAGAATGGCTGTCTATGAAGGATATCAAATACATTTTTTTGCATGAACTCAATCATTATAAATATAAAGATATTTTGACGAATTATCTGATCGTCATTTTTCAAATTTTATACTG
Organism: Paenactinomyces guangxiensis; assembly: GCF_016055185.1. GTDB lineage: Bacteria > Bacillota > Bacilli > Thermoactinomycetales > Thermoactinomycetaceae > Paenactinomyces > Paenactinomyces guangxiensis. The sequence goes on along the minus strand of NZ_JAECVR010000014.1, from coordinate 106,318 downwards.
GTTCAATCCGTTTGTCTGGTTTGCTTTCAAGGAGATGAGATTGGATCGAGAAATAGCCTGTGATATTGCCGTTTTAAATTTATTGGATGAGCACTGTTATGGCGAATATGGAAATACGTTAATTAATTTTGTGGACAGAGTATCACAGCCTAGGAATTTCATTTTGACAAATCAACTGAACGGTTCCAAGAAGCAAATAAAAAGACGTATTGAAAAGATTGCATCCTTTACGACTGAATCAAAGCTGATGCAGCTCAAGAGTATCGCTATTTTTATGCTAGGAGGAGTATTTGTTGCAAGTCAGGTTCCATTCATTTCTGTGATGGCTGAGGATCATACTCGCTACGATTTTAAAAGTGAGCAGACTGTATACGAGGATCTGAGCGAGTATTTTGCCGGGTTTGAAGGGAGCTTTGTATTATATGATATGCGAGCTGATCAATATCGTATCTATAATGAAAATAAAAGCATACTGAGAGTTTCCCCTAATTCAACTTACAAGATTTTTAGCGCATTGTTTGCATTAGAGTCAAATGTCATAACGAGTGAGAATACTACCATGAAATGGAATGGAATACAGTATCCTTATGATGCTTGGAATATGGATCAGAATTTATTTACAGCAATGAAAAATTCTGTGAACTGGTATTTTGAGGATTTGGATAAAAGAATCCAACGGGATGATATGCAAGCTTTTCTGAAACAAATCGGCTACGGTAATACCGACCTTTCCGGCGAAATAGGGCAATATTGGTTAGAATCTTCATTAAAGATATCACCCGTAGAGCAGGTGCAATTACTTAGAGCTTTGTATACAAACCAATTTGGATTTAAGGAGAAGAATGTCCAGACCGTCCAAGATGCGATTAGGTTAGAGAAAAAGAATGGTAAACAGCTTTCCGGAAAAACAGGTACAGGGGCTGTAAATAACAAAAATATTAACGGTTGGTTTATTGGGTATGTAGAGACCAAGGAGAACACTTATTTCTTTGCAACAAATATACAAAATGAAGATCACGCCAACGGAAGTATGGCAGCAGAAATAACATTATCTATTTTGAGAGATAAAGGCATATATTAAGTATTTGCTGAGAAAAAATCGTGCATCGTATTTCAAGTCATTTTAATGAAATATTGTTCATTCAAAGAAGGAGGATAAAAGTGTCTAAAAAAATCCCAAGTATCTCGGAAGCGGAATGGGAAGTCATGAAGGTGCTTTGGGAAAAGGCACCACAAACGGCCAATGAAGTCATTCTCTCCTTGCAGGAGCGAACGAATTGGAAGCCTAAAACTGTACGCACTCTTTTGGATCGTCTGGTCCAAAAAAAAGTGGTCGGTGTAAACCAAAATCAAAAGGTCTATACTTTTTTTCCGCTGTACTCGCAGGATGAATGTCAGCACGCCGAGGCACAGTCTTTTCTTAAGCGAATTTATGGTGGCACGCTGAAGTCCATGTTGGTTCAGTTCATCCAAGGGGATTCCTTGACTGATGAGGATATCAAGGAACTGCGTTCCATTTTAAATAAGAAGCCAAGCCGTAAAACTTATGAGGGTAAGGAGTAAATCGAATGAGTGGGGGACAGTATTGCCATCGTCTCAGTTACCCCTCTATGGATTTTGTTTTTCGTGGTTTTCTAATATTAGATTTATTTAAGTTTGTATTCAGTGAAGGGAATCTATAGGGGAAGGAGGCTGCTAAGTTACAGCAGCCTCTTTTGCAGAATAGATGAATAAATCCCATTCTATCAGGGGCCATTGCAAAATAAATAAGAAGACCCTTTAACTATTATGGGGTCTTCTTATTGTTCGCGCTGTTGACAAGAGGGACAAATCCCGTAGAATTCCATACGATGAGATTCAACCTTGTAGCCTGTAGATCGGGAGGCTTCATTCTCTACATTTAATAAAGATGGATAGTCAAAGTCAGTGATTTTTCCGCAACGGCTGCAGATCACGTGATAGTGTTCACCCATGTTTGCATCAAAGCGGCTGGATGCATCACCGTAGGTTAGTTCTCTGACTAATCCCGCCTCTTTAAACACACGCAAATTGTTATATACGGTTGCCACACTCATATTTGGGAAGCTGCCTTCAAGGGCTTTATAAATTTCATCGGCTGTAGGATGACTCATCGATGAGAGCAGATAGTTGAGAATCGCATGTCTTTGCGGAGTCATACGTACCCCGATCCCTTTTAATGTTTCGACAGCCTCGGCCAGGCGGTTAATAGCCATCGTCTTTCACCTCGCTGAAGTCCCGCCAGTAAATAGTGATTATTAATTTATAATATATATAATTAGTCTACGCCGATTGTGGCTCATTTGTCAATGGACCATACTTTTGCCAATTCAATATAACAGGATATCATGCTGTTTGCTAGGATACCCAACACAAATCCCTTCTATGTTTTACATAAAACAGAAGACGGTTGTAAAAAACTTCTTGCGTTTCAGCACTCAAAGCCCCTCCCATTCAGATTACTATTTTTAATTTTCTAAAATCTAATTCCCATTTATTATATAATTTCTTATATTAATCCACAATAAATATTTACTTATAAAATATTTTTTTGGGAAATGCGAGTTTAATTATAAATAAAAAAATGAACTGTATATTAACTCCCACTTCTCACAAACTCATTTAATGAAGATCTTTGCTTTATTTTATATAGATTTAAGGTTGATTTCGTAGGGTTAGATCGAGGTGATCAACCATGACAAACGCATACGCGGTGCAAACAGTCAACCTTACGAAACGCTTTAAAAACAAAACAGTGGTTCGGGGGATCAATCTGGAAGTTCCCAAAGGAGAAATTTATGGTTTTTTAGGGCCTAACGGTGCCGGGAAAACCACCACCATCAAAATGTTGCTCGGGCTCACAAGGCCAACTGAGGGCGAGGCTTACATACTGGGGAAAAATATCCAAACAAGCCGAAATCAGGTGCTGGGCAAGGTAGGCTCATTAGTTGAGTCGCCCAGCTATTATGGGCATTTAACAGGATATGAAAACTTAAAAATCATTACACAGGTATTAGGGTTAAATGAAAAAAGGATAGATGAGGTGCTCAGGCTGGTACGGTTGGAAAAAGATGCCCACCGTCTTGCCAGAAACTACTCACTGGGAATGAAACAACGTCTGGGGATTGCGGCAGCACTGATCGGGAACCCCGAACTGCTCATTCTCGATGAACCGACAAACGGATTAGATCCGGCGGGAATTCAGGAAATCCGGGAACTGATCAAATCGCTTCCGCAAATGACAGGGGTCACCATTTTATTATCCAGTCATTTGTTAAATGAAATTGAGCAAGTCGCCTCCATCGTGGGCATCATCCACGGCGGAACATGCATTTACCAAAACCGGTTGCACCATTTGAAAAATCAGGCGGCAAAAAAGAGGATTGAAATGGAAGTCATCTCCGTAAAAGAAGCGGCTCATTCCCTTAAACAGCTGGGATGGAACGTTTATCAAGACCAGAATCATTTGTGCCTGGACAACCCGGCTAAAGAAGAGATCGCACTTTTGATCCAATCACTGGTTCAGCACAACTTTTCCATTTATGATTTGCGGCACAGAGAGCAATCGTTGGAAGATATTTTCCTCCACCTGACCGGAAAGGGGCAGAGCCTGTGAAAAACATCATCAAAGCAGATGGTATGAAATTGAAACGAACATGGGTATTCTGGACAATCCTCATGACCCCTCTTTTCTTGACCGGGTTCCTGGCCGTCGTGTATGCAGCACGCGGAGATATATTAAAGCCCCACGGATGGACCGGTCTTATTGCCTGGGCCAATTATTTTTTGCCCCTCACCGTTTTATTGGGGATCACTCTGCTTGCTTCCATGCTGGCCAGTATTGAACATGATGCCCGGTCCTGGAAACAATCTTTTGCTTTCCCGCTCTCCAAAAGTCGCTTATTTATCAGCAAATTTATCTGGGTTAATATTTGTTTGATTCTCTCTGCCATTCTTACGGTCATTGGCTTAACGATTTTGGGGCTATTGATTCAATTTGAGGAAAGGGTTCCCTGGACTCTCCTCTTAAAAGAAGCCTTTTTTCCGTATCTGGCATCTGTTTCGGTCATTTCGATACAGGTATGGTTATCGTTAAATATAAAAAATCAGGCCGTTCCGATCTTGATCGGTTCTTTGGGAGCGATGATCAGCCTGTTTTTGGCATATGCTCCCCAGCCTGTGTTTCATCTTCTGCCCTGGGCCTATCCTCCGCTGGCTTCTCCTCTCAACGAAGGAATGTATACGCAATGGGCCTGGATTGGAATCGCACTTGGCGGCCTTTTGTTATGGATCGGTGCTTCTCATTTTTCAAAACGGGAACTCACTTAGGAGGTTGCATGCAAAAATGGTTCTCAACTACATAAAAACGGAATGGAACAAACTTCCCTGGATGATTATCTTCGCTGTTATACTTATTGGACCGGCGGTATCTTTGTGGATCGGCTTTGGCGTGCCCACAAAAGCAGGGGAGGGACTAACTCCGTGGCAATGGTATTTCAGCATATCCATTCACAAATATTCTTTGTTTTTTTTACCTATTGTCACTGGAATCTTTGCCGCTTTGCTTTGCCGGTTTGAACATTTGAGCGGGGGCTGGAAACGGCTGTTTACGTTTCCTGTTCCCCGGTCTTTCATCTATTTAAGTAAATGGATCGTTCTGATCCTGTTGCTGCTCCTGACCCAGATCGTATTTCTGGCGGGGTTTATAACGATTGGGACGTTCAAAGGGCTGGAGGGATTGATTCCCTGGGATCTATTTGTCAAAAGCTTGTTGAGCGGTTTGGCCGCAGCTTTTCCACTGGGTACTTTATTGTTGGGGGTCTCATTATTTTGGAAAAGCTTTGCCACCCCTTTTGTTCTCAATATGTTGTTTACTGTTCCTTCCATTATCGCAACAGGATCTCCCCGGTTAGGTATATGGTACCCGTGGGCCCAGCCATTTTTGGCGATGATGCCTGAGAATCATCAATGGGCTGCTTCCGTTGACCCTCTTGTTCTGACTGTGGCGGTGATGTTATACATTTCCGTATTTGCGTTTTCCACTCTTTATTGGTTAGCCAAAACAGATTGGTGAAGACAAACGCGAAATATTTCATATCTGCTTAAACGTAGCCGGAACACCCGGGAAGATGACGGATACTTGGGTACCTTGATGAAGCTCGCTAGTTACCTCGATCTTTCCGCCCTGCACTTCAATGAGTTGCCTAGCGATTGACATCCCCAGCCCTGACCCCTTGGATTGTGGGTTTCGATAATACGGATTAAATATGTTCTCCACCATCTGTTTCGGCATTCCGGTTCCCTCATCCTGAATGGTCAGGGTAAATCCACTTTCTCCGCCGGACAAGCCCGGGGAAGAAAGGATCAGTCTGATCGTTGTCCGGGGCGGGTTATGAACCACGGCATTTTGCAACAGATTATTCACCGCTCTTTTAAACCAGTGAGGGTCTACAGGATAAATCAACGAAGCGGGCAGAAGATCTGAAAAATGCAGGGGATTTTCTTTGATTTCCTTCTCTTTCCACTCATGGATGAGTGATGTAATAAGATCCTGAATGTGAATGGGTTCCAGGTGGACGGGTAAAGCATGATTTTGAAGTTGAAAAGTCAAGTTCAAATCTTCGATCAGATGGTTGAGTTCACTGGTTCTCTTTATGACAAGTTGAAGGTACTCCTCAATTTCCTCGTTGGTCCACTGATACCCCCCGGAAGAATACAAATCGGCGTATCCCTTTATCGTTGAGATCGGATTTTTTAAATCGTGAGACACCCCAGCCAGCCACTGCTCACGCGATTCATCCAACTTTCTCCTTTTATCTTCAACCGATGCTAACGTACTGGACAGGGAGAGAAGGGCATCTGTTACTTCTTTGAACAGCCGGAAAGAACCCTTTTTCCACTTAAACTGATGTGTGTGTTTAATCTCATTTGCGAGTTGATATTCTCCTTTTGACAACTTTTGAATCCAATTCAAAATAGTCCAAATCGGGGAGCTGAATTGTCTGCCAAAGATATAGGCTGCACCGATTAATAACAAAGCGGAACCGATGAGCACCATATAAAAGGTGAAAGCAATCGCCCAATTTTCCATTCGCTCCGCTTGTAAATGGATGTCCGGGTGAAAAACCCAGGTATATTTTTGGCCATTATGTTCTTTCTCAGCAAACACAACATTCTGATGCATGATTTTATGAGATAATTCCCCAATGGTAACCGGGGACTTCATCTCTGCCGGAGTCTGGTATTCCAATACTTTATTTCCTGTTTCGTCCAATATCAGCAACCAGCCATTTTCGCCGGCTCTTTTCCTTAGCTCTTGCTCCGGGACCGAGGGAACATTCTGTTTCCACTGCGTCCGGTTCATCAGTTGATTTAATTGAAATTCCGGGCTTCCCGTTTGTTGTTTGGCCAGCAGCCATGTCCATTCCCGCTGCTGTACCTTTTTCGACCAAATATACAGGGATATCCCCTTTTTACCCAGATCCTGTTTATATTTCAGCAGTTGTTCAACGCTATATTGTTCAGGCATATGAGGAAGGGGATGCAGCGAGTAAATGGCTTTCCCCTGTTCATTTAAAATTTGCAACGAATATGATTGTTTCCTGATCCAATTCTCTGTATCTTCCGGTAAATCCGCCCGATCACCGGCGACAAGTGTTGAAGCGGAAACTTTTTTAAGTACCCGGATCTCCTGCTCCCCCTCGGGAACAGGAGACTTGGTTTTTAAGATCAATACATATAAAAAAAGGAGTAAACCGATAATCATGGCTGTCAGAACGGTTAATCTTACAACAAAGTGAAAGGTGAACCTTGTTTCCATCTTCATGTTGCCGGCTCCGGATTTACCAGTTTATATCCCAATCCGCGTATATTTAACAGGTATTTGGGCCGGCCAGGGTCAACTTCAATCTTTTTTCGCAAACTGTGAATATGGACAATCACGGTATTTTCATATCCAAAACTATCCCCGCCCCATACCTCTGTATATAAATGATTAATGCTGAAGACCTGGTTGGGATGTTTGCAAAAGAAAGCCAGCAATTTCATCTCTTTTGCTGTACAGGGGACGCTCTGTCCGTCTACGGTTAACGTTCCCTCCTTTTCATCCAAAACAAACCGCCCGAACCGGAAACATGATGTTTGTGAGGCAGGCACAGAAGATTTTTTCATCCGGTTTAACCGGGCTTTAATCTTTGCCGCTAAGATAAGAGGGTTAAAGGGCTTGCAAATATAATCATCCGCCCCCATACTATAACCGGTTAACTGATCTAAATCAGTAGTTCGTGCCGTAAGGAAAAAAACAGCCGCATCGGATATTTTCTTAATCTCACTGCAAATCTCATAGCCCGTCAAATCCGGCAACATCACATCCAGGATAATAAAGTCCGGCTGAACCTGTGCAACAAGCTCTAAAGCGCGCCTGCCGTCCTCTGCGGTATAAATATGCTGAAAGCCCTCTGACCGCATCGTTTTTAAAATAAGTTTAAGCAAATCAGGTTCATCATCAACGACTAAAATTTTAGGGTCTAACATTGATATTTCATCCTTTGCTTACTTTTTCCAATTGCATATTAACCCTGTCATCTATGTTACAAAATCTTTGATCTTTTTTCATTATAACTAAAGAAAAGCAAGCCTTTTTCCGCAAAACAAATGGGTTCAAGAACAGTTCAAACTATTCAGATGGTGTTCTTATTTGTGTTATAATAAAAACGAAACTTAGTTTCATATAACGAAACAAAAGGAGCCGGCTGAATGAGCTTACAGATCCGACCTGTAGACACTTCCACACAAGAGAAGGCAAAAGAGTTGATTCTTCAAGGATTAGAAGAACATTTTGGGTTGATTGATCCCACATTAAACTCCGATTTAGATGAGATTGTTGTGAATTATATTCAAAAAGGCCATATTTTCTTGATTGGCTGCGACAAGGAAGGGTTAGTCTGCACAGGAGCCCTTGTTCGGGAGGATCAAACGGCAGGCCGAATTGTCCGCATGTCCGTGCGCTCAGACCGAAGAAGGAGAGGATACGGCAAAAAGATGCTGGAAAAGTTGGAGTCGGCAGCAATCCAGAGGGGGATGGAAACTTTAATCCTGGAGACAAACAAAGATTGGACAGGTTCCATTCATTTTTATCAATCAATCGGGTTTATTCCGTATCACACAGATGATACCCGTATTCATATGAAAAAAAATTTATGTTTGCGTGATGGAGTTGATCACAATGCCTATTGATTTTCATGATCAGAAGGTACGTTTTACCTATTCAAGCCGTCAGGCGGATCATTCATGGACGGAATTTATGGGGAATTTACTCAATTGGACGGAAAAACAGGTGGTTGATATTGGCTGTGGCGGCGGGATTTACACAAAGGCATTTGTCGGCCTGGGTGCTCAAAAAGTGATTGGAATCGATTTTTCCGAAGAGATAACTTTCAACAATACGCTGAAGATGTAATGAACCGGACGTTCAATTTTACACGAGTTATCTGACCAGGAATTAAGGGATTTCGTCGAAGACCTGAGAACCAGGATTCCACAGCGCGGTCCCTTTATTGAAAAGGACCGTTGGACAATCTGGCTGGCGAAAAAGGCCGTTTAATGAACTGAACCCCTAACCCCCTAGCGTCCCCTCTGGTTTACTTCTCAGGAATATAGAGCATATCTTTCTCCATGTCCTCCTTTCCTGAGCGGTTACCGAATTTTATTCAGATCTTTGTTCGCTCATTCAGCCATCTGTCAAACTCAATATAATCAAAAAAACTTTTTCCACATAAATCAAAAAGAGCCGGGAAATCCCCCGGCCCAAAGTCTCTGATTTTATTTTTAATCAGTTGTCGATCCAGTTCCAAACACATTGATTTCCGCGGCAGATTCCCAGCCGTTGATGGGGTGAACAGGATAGCCTGTTTGAATTAAATTATTTTACCTTTGTGTTTGTCTCATTCTTCCCATACCAGCAATAAGGCAACAGGTCACAGAGCGAGCATTTCGGCTTTCTGGCGATACAGATGCGCCGGCCGTGCCAGATGAGGCGGTGATGGGTATCGCTCCATTCGGCACGGGGAACTTTTTTCATCAATTGCCGTTCAGTTTCCAGGGGATTTTCACTATCTGCCAGAGCCAGACGGTTGGAAACGCGCTGGACATGGGTGTCGACAGCGAGAGCCGGAATGCCAAATGCATTGCTCAGAACCACATTGGCCGTTTTTCTGCCGACGCCGGGCAATTTCTCAAGCAATTCCCTTTTTTTCGGTACTTCCCCATTGTATTCTTCGACCAGAATTCGGCAGGTTTTCAGGATGTTTTTGCTTTTGTTGCGAAACAGGCCAAGTCCCCGGATATATTCCGCCAACTCATCTTCGGTTAACTGAAGAAAGCTTTCAGGTGTGGGGTGTTTGGCAAACAAATCTTTGGTTACTTTGTTTACCTGGCGGTCGGTTGATTGGGCGGATAAAATGGTAGCGATTAATAATTCAAATGGATTTCGGTAATCAAGTTCACAGTGAGCATCCGGATACATCACGGCCAGTGTATCCAGGATTTTTCGGGTAGGAACACGTTTTGGTTTTGGTTTTGTCTGCACTTGTTCGCCCCCTTGAAGGAAAAATGTTGATCACCCTGATCCGGTTTGACCCGGCCTTTTTACTGCCTCAATGATTAATTCTTCGCTCCGCGCATCAAAGGGGGTCCGGTGAAATGACCCAAACCGGTTGATAATCTTAAATCCGCACAGCGCCAGCAGATGATTTAATTCAGCAGGAAATATATAGCGAAGACGAAAAGCCATGCGGATCCGCCCCAGGGAATGCCCCTTTTCATCAAAACGTTCCGCATAGCGAGTAATATAAGCCGTTTGGTTAAAATAGTCAAACTCTGTTAAATCGTACAGATCAACTCGTTCCTTGCCCCCGGAAGCCAAAAATGAACCACGAAACGAATACTTTCCTTCCATTTGATACAGATCCCTGATTCGGGGCACAAAAATGTTGAAAGCAAATAAACCCCCGTCGGTAAGATGTTGACGGATTCGTTTCAGGGTCGAAATTTGATCACGAACCGTGAGCAGATGTAAAAATGAACGATACGGGATAATAACCAGCGGAAAGCGTTCATTGAGGGAAAACCTTGACATATCTGCTTCGACCCAACGGACCCGATCGGATAAATTTAACTTTTTTGCCCTTTGTCTGGCTTTTTGCAGCATAGGCGAAGAAAGGTCCACCCCGACAACCGGGATCCCGAGCCTGGCAATCGCTAGACTGCAACGCCCCGTCCCGCACCCCAACTCCAGGACGGGCCCCCCCGTCTGTTTAGCCAGTTCAATATAATAAGTGAGGTCGCGCTCCAGTCCTGGTGAAGTCCAATCATAATAATCGGGCCAGTCGTAAATGGAATGATCGGGCAAAAGGCTCCCACCTCCTGTTTCTGATTTCTCTGGCCAATAACATGGTGATCAGGAGGAAAAATTCCTACTGAAGATGTTCCCTGATATATTGCAAAGCAGATTCCACATGATCTTTCACTTTTACTTTGCGGTAAACTTTGGCAATTTTGCCTTCCCGGTCGATGATAAAAGTGGAGCGTTCAATCCCCATCGAAACTTTGCCAAACATCTTTTTCTCTTTGAACACTCCATACATTTTACATACATCGGCGTCCGGGTCACTCAGGAGTAAAAAGGGCAAATCGTATTTATCGATAAATTTTTGGTGAGAAGCGACCGAATCGCGGCTGACCCCCAGGATCACCGTGTCCAGATCGGCAAAAGAATCCGCGTGGTCGCGGAAATCACAGGCCTCCGTTGTACATCCCGGAGTATTGTCCTTGGGATAGAAATATAAAACTACATTTTTACCGCGAAAATCAGATAAAGATACTTGTTCGCCATTGGAAGCTTCAAGCGTAAAATCACTCGCCATGTCTCCTTCTTGTAACATATGAAGCACCTCCACCAGGATTTATCTGTTCATCTCGATACTAAGATTCCCATATTCCTATTATGATATAAAAAAGGCGGATACACAAAGAGAACCCGGCAAAAAGAGCCTGCTTTTGCCGGGTTTATCTCTATAATTCCTCTCGTTGTATCACTTGTGTCAATGGAGTGAACGCGCCTTGTGAAGCGGTCAAGAACCATCCGGTTTATTTTATTTTTTTGACCTCTCTTGGTAGCCATGCGGGAAAACCATCGGAATGTTGAGCAACATGATCTCACTGATTTGTCTCTCAAGGTTGCTGTTTCACATATTATGTACATATCTTCATTGAGTGGTGTCACTCGATGGCAATCTTACTTTCATTGATCTTATTCCTGATTGTTTGAAGATAGCCCGGATGTCGGACTTGATATCCCGGATACTTCCCGGGCTCCAGATACTCCGGGTACCACAGGTATTCCAGGCGGCCCCGGCACTCCGGGGTCTGGGGCCGGTTCCGCTTCCCTTCTCCCGGAGACAAGATTTAGCGTTGTACCTATATTTACTGAACCCGCATTACCGACAACTTGAATTTTGATAGCGAAAATGGATACCCGCATCATGTGGTGTCACCTCACACATTTGGCATATCGGCAACATCCGGGTCAAATAATATATTTCGCTCCAAGTCTATATTCCGCGTAAAATCACCAATGGGTGTTGCCCCCCCCACAATTTTGTTATAGCTTTCCGGTGCGATATTAATTGAACTGCCAAAATTGACAATCCCTGAACTGGAGACGTTGTTAATTTTGAGATTAAAGATATTATTGACCGTACCCATATTACCCCTCCTCGCTACCTTTCCGTCTCTGTCTAGTCGGCAGTCTGAATCCGGATCTTATGCGTTTTTTTTCGGATTCCGGTTTTAGGAAAGCGAATCTCCAGAATTCCTCTGCGGTAGCGGGCACTGCTATATTGTTTGGATACAGGAGCACCCAGTGAAATCGCCTTTTGAAACTCTCCACTTTTCCGTTCTGCAAGCGTCTGCTGATACGCTTGATAAGGAGTGGGAAAATATCCTTTGATCCACATGGTTTCCCCCTCTACACTGATTTCCAGGGAGTTAATATCCTCCACCCCGGGCAGATCAATCACCACAATTACTTCGTTTTTTCCTTGATAAACATCAGCACAAGGCTCTTTTTCCCCGACAGCGGAACTCATAATATCAGCAAAAAAATCTTCCCCCAAAAACTGGCGGGCCAGTTGATTCCAACGTGAATAGTCGGGAATACGGTTTTTCAATGGAAAAACCTCCTTACGGGACACTCTCCTGGATGCTCACAGTTTATTCGCAGCGGGCTCGTCCTGTCACAAAATGGAATGAAAACCGCCGGATCTGCCATATAATTAATCAGCCAAAACATAGGAGGTGTTCTTGTGTATGTCTATGCTTACCACCACTTCTGGGAACGCCTGCAAAAACTTGAAAAGGAAATCTCCAAATTAAAGAAGGAAAACAAAGAGTTAAAGGACAAAGTGGAAGCGGTTCGGCCTGTTAGCATTGACAAGGTTGAGTATAAAATCCATGAACTTCACGTGGATACGTTGAGCGGAACCCTTAATGTAGGTTTAACGGCCAATGGAGACGAAGCAAGTATGGGAGAAGTGATTGACAAAATCGTAGAGGAGCATCGTTCCAATGTCGTCGTGGAAGATGAAAGCAGCCGGGACAACAACCAACCTCCTGCAAATGCTTCCCAGTAAGGAACCCCGCACTGTTCATGATGCAAAGATGAGCAAAATCGGCTATTCTTATAAAAGCAGTCCCAACACATCAATTGGGACTGCTTTTATAAAGGAGGCTGCCGGATGAAACAGATCTGTTTTGTCGGGGTCGGGGGCTTTATCGGAACACTGCTGCGATTTGCCGTTTCGCGCCTGTTGCATCAGCCGGGCTTTCCCTGGGGGACACTGTTCGTTAACTGGACCGGGTGTTTTCTCCTGGCCTGGCTGTTAGCGGTCAATACCCGAACAGGGCGGATTTCACCAGAATGGCAAACCGGTCTTGGAACGGGCCTGCTCGGATCTTACACCACTTTCTCCGCCTTTAGTGCCGAAACCATCCAACTCGGGAATTGGAAATGGCAAGCTGTGTATGTTGCCGTTTCAGTGATCGGAGGAATTGCCCTGGCGGTGCTGGGAAGAACAATTGGAAAGGAAAAACGGTGATATGACTTCAGAACTATGGACCTGGATAATCATCGGATTAGGGGGAAGCTTTGGGGCCGTTACGCGATATGCACTGACCATTTGGGTTCAATCCATCTCTTCCCGCTCTTTCCCCTTTGCCACTTTTCTCATCAATATTACCGGAAGTTTTTTGTTCGGCATCTGTTTGGGATGGAATCATCCGGGCCCTTTTCACTTTGCAGTTACAACCGGCTTTCTCGGGGGATACACCACATTTTCCACTTTTGGGGTGGAGTCTGTTGAGCTGTTGCAAAAAAAAGGCTGGGTGACAGCCGCTCTGTACATCCTGCTCAGCGTGTCACTCAGCCTGGCCGGTGTCATATCCGGTTATTCATGGTCCGCTAGTTAGTTCCCCGCCCCCCGGTAATGTTTGATACCCCGGTTCCAGCAATAAATCCCCAGAGCGAGATAAACAGCACCCACAACAGGGGTAATCCATGCATACCACTGCCACTGCTCACGATCCAACAAGAAACTTGCCGGATAAAAGCCGACAAATGCAAATGGCAACACCCATGTTAAGGCGAACTGAATCACACGATGATAAATATTGACGGGGTAACGCCCATAAGTGCTGATATTATAAATAATGGGCTGGATATCTGATTTGGAATCAGTATAGAGACTGATGCTGGTCAGAGCAATATAGATTCCCGCATAGATGGCTACTCCCCCCAGCGTAAACGCCAGAAACAGGAAGGGATCGACCCAGGTCCAATGGAGATCGAGCCGGGGCAGGCTGTAACCCATCACAATCAGACCGGTGAATACCCCGATCAGCGACTCGGGAGTCATTGTTTCCATAATCACTTGCACAAGGCTGTGAACAGGACGTGTCAGTACGCGATCCAACTCCCCTTTGATAATATATCTCTCGTTAAAATCCCACAGATTAAAAAAGGATGAGAAAACAGCCCACGGAATTAAAAAGTAGCCATAGATAAAGATCACTTCACTCTGATTCCAGCCGCTGAGACTTGACGTATGCTGAAAAACGACAAGAATAAACACCAGATTAACCGCCTGGAACAAAAAGTCCGTCCCAAACTGGGCGACAAAATCCCACCGGTATGCCAGCCTTATTTTCATATATTGCTTGAAATACTCGATAAACAAACGGAGATGGAACATATTTAACCACCTTGAACAATTAACGTTTTTCTGGCTTTCTTCCAAATAGCCCGGATCGGAATCCACAGCAGTACACACCAGGCTGCCTGAACGAGTATGGCATGTATAAATTCAGTTCCCGCCAGCCCTTTGACCAGCACCATGCTCGGCAAATAGCTAATCGCTTGAAACGGCAGATAGGACAGGATTGTCTGGGCCCACTCCGGATAAAACGGAATGGGAATAACCAGCCCTGATAAGAGATCAACAGCGACCCGCTTGGCCCGGATTAAGCCCTGGTTGTTTAAAATAAAAAAGGCACAAATCCCGGTCAGAATATTCACCTGCACATTTACAATAAAACCAAGCACAAGACTGAGCGCAAACTTGTACCAGACCTCTGCGTTCACCGGCAAATGGATCGGAAAAATCAAGGAAACCACAATCATTCCCGGTACACTGAATAACAGTAAACGGAACATCCCTTCCCCGAATCCCTGAAAAGCTTTCACCAGCAGATAGTGATAAGGGCGAATCAGTTGAATAGCAACCGTCCCATCGCGAATCTCCTGGGCAATCTCCCTGTCCAGATTGTTAAAGTAGAAAGCCCTGGCCATCCAGGAAACGGCGATATATGTGGCCATCTGTACAGCTGTCAGCCCCTGCAAACTGGATTGGTCTCCGTAAATCGCCATCCATAAAAAGAAATAGACGCCAATATTTAAACTATATATAACAATGCCGCTATAGTAGTTGACCCGATATGCGAGCATCATTAAAAAACGGATCCGGATGACTTCCCAGTACATACTAAGCAATGGTCATCCCCTCCGAATAGATCTTGCGGACAATCTCTTCCGTTGTCGCTTCTTCAATCTGCATCTCCTGAATCGGAACATGCTGCACCAGCCGCGACAATACTTCGGAAACCGTTGTTTCCCCGTTCTGCACGTGGACGGTATATTGGCGCGGGCCTTTTTGTTCCCAGCTGACGGACAGCCCGTCAGTTCTTCCTTGCAGGTCAGCGATTAATACCTCTTTTTCCATTTCCAAATGGATTTTTTTGCCTCCGCCCCACAGATTTCGAAGTTGGGCCAAGCCTCCGTCGTAGATGATTTTTCCTTGATCCAACATCACCACCCGCGAACATAGCGCTTCAATATCGGATAAGTCATGGGTGGTCAGCAGAATGGTTGTTCCAAATTCACGGTTGATCTCTTTTAAAAACCGGCGGATATTTTCCTTGACCAGCACATCGAGACCAATGGTCGGTTCATCCAGAAACAGCAAAGACGGCCGGTGGATCAAGGAGGCTGCCAGTTCGCAACGCATGCGCTGGCCCAGGCTTAATTTGCGAACAGGCTGATCCAGTAAAGAAGAAATATCCAGCACTTCAATCATGCGATCCAAATGTTTCTGATGCTCCTCTGCGGGAATCCGGTACACTTTTTGCAGGAGGCGAAAAGATTCCTGCACGGCAATATCCCACCAGAGCTGGCTTCGCTGCCCAAATACAACACCAATCGTCTTTACAAACTCTTCCCGCTGGCGATGCGGGTCATAGCCATTTACTTTTAACTCTCCCGCCGTTGGCTGCAAAATCCCTGTCAGCATTTTAATGGTGGTTGATTTACCCGCTCCGTTCTCACCGATATATCCGACCATCTCTCCTTTGCCGATTCTTAGGTCAATGGAATCGACTGCACGGATCGTCCGATATTTCCGATTTAATAAATCACGAAAAGCCCCCGTCAATCCGGGCCGGCTTTGATATACTTTAAACTCTTTGGTCAATCCATGTGCTTCAATCGAAAGCAACTCCCATTCATCTCCTCTGACACGTATATCTGCAACTATTCTCTGCTCTATTTTACAGGGTTAAGAGCCAATTTTTCACAAAAAAAGGCATTCCATCGTTTGGAACACCTTTCTTCCAACATTATTTTACTACCCAATTGCGACTGGAGTAAATCCTGTTTTTACAGCGAGGCAATCAATTCATCGACAGGAAAACTCCTGAATCTCTTTTTCCATCTCTATAAAGGATATCTTTTTTTATAATTTGGAGAAACTAAGAAAAGGATACCAGTAACCGATAGGGAGGAAATGAGATGTCCAAGGTCTTAAAACCATCGAAGTCCATATTATATTGCTTGTTATTATCCATTTTTCTTTTAGGAGCATGGGCCCCGCAAACCGTCCAGATAAAAGAAGAACCCCTGTTAAAAAAAATTGCACAGATAGAAAGCTTCATCGACCAACAAAGGTGGGATCAGGCCCAAACAGAGGTAAACCGATTGGAGCATTTATATAAAAAGGAAAAATGGAAGTTACAATTGTTTGGTGATCAGATGAAATATGAAAGGATTCGCCAGGAAATGGCTCAATTGAAAATTGCTTTAGAAGAGAAGGATCAAACCGAAGCGAAAATCAAATTGGCAACCATCCGCTCTATATTAACAATCACAGGCCAGGTCGACAAAATAAACGGCAAAATGACTTGAGCCGGATCCTCAAGTCATTTTGTGATCTACATTACCATTGAAGCAGGGAGAATCCCCGTTTGCAAATCTTAAAAAGGATAAAACCTTGGTTGTTGTTGGTGCAGACAATAACACCTGAATCCCCGGTCCCTGTCACGGTGAAACAACAGCTATTTCTTTAATAAATAAAAAAAGACCGCCAGGGAAGCGGTCTTGTAAAGATAAATAATATGCTAATTGAAATACAGAAAACTTTTCTGCAATCAGACTTCCTGTTTCTTTAAAGAGCATCCGGTACATTTTTTAAGGGTTGTTATTTCCGTCCTTTTGCTTTTCCTTGCCCTCGTCCATTTCCAGCGCTGTCTCATACACATTCATACTTTCCGTGACAAACTGAATTTCCCTCAGGTTTTTTTCTTTATCTTTTTTCAGCTGATCATTTTTAGGCATTTTACCTTCCTTAAAAAGTCTTATCAATGGTATGTTTTGTTTATTATTTTTCCCGGGCATCCTCTTTATATTTATTTCCCTGCCTCTTTTTTATTCCACTAAAATTTGGATAATATCGTTTATTGAATAACGGTTTGCCACAGGTGACTTATTTCCCGGTCAGCAAATAGCTGTAAGGCAGCCGCTGAATCACAACTGACAGACCCAGGGAAAGGCTTGTCACGGCGAACAGCATAAACCCAAATTCCATCCAGGAAGCCTGCGGAAATAAGAATGGAGTAATACGGCTAAACAGGTTTAACAGTACAGGATGGATTAAATAGAGGCCGAAGGAATAGCGGCCAAGTGTCGACACCCATGAGTGCTTCCATTTACCACCCATTTGAAACCACAGCACAAGTGAGGCAATCGAGTAAACCAGAACAGAAAAGTTAAAAAAGCCAGTCTCTTTACGGAAAAATCCGTTAAACAACATCCAGATTCCTGTTGAACTAAACAGGATGATTGCGGCTGCAAAAGGAATTTTCCCGAACCATTCAAGAATTTGGCCGGCCCGCTGCCCGACCCATCCGCCCAGGCAGAAGTAAAACAGCCACACGGGAAAAAAGCGGATCGCGTTTTCCGTAAAAGGCGCCATCCACGGGAACTGTGATGACATCTCCCACCAGGTCATACTGTTGGCAAGCACGTTAATGAGCAGAGCGAACGAGACGACAGTTAAACCGCCAAATTTGCGAAATGTCCATATTAACAGCGGTAAAAGCAGATAAAACTGTACCATCACCACAATGTAGTACAGGTGATAATAGGATGATCCTGTCAGGACTGCGGTTATCGTATCCGTTACTGTTTGGGGTGCAGTTTCCCGATGTGCAAACCAGGAATAAACCAGGTAAAAAACTGACCAGCTGAGGTAGGGAATCAGGATATACAGAGTCCGTTTTTTAAAAAAAGCGAGGATTGGAAACGTTTGGTTATCATAATAACGATAAAAGAGAAACAGCCCTGACAGCATAAAAAATATCGGGACACTGAAACGGCCCATCTGATTGATCGCGAAGAAAAGGCCTCCATCCGTCATCGACTCGGAATAGCGCATGTTAAAGGCTGTTACATGAATGAGGATGACACCGAAAATGGCGACTCCCTTGATAAAATCCGCTTCCCGGATTCGCCCCTGCATCCTTATCTCTCTCCTTTAAAATGTTTGGATTTTGACAACATCCTATAAATAAAAACGATCTCCTTCAAATGAAGTGAGATCGTAACAGAAATATTATAAATGATAATAACACAGTTTTTACGCAAACGAAATGTAGTTTGCGATCCTCTCAATGGTGATAAACCTGTGCCCCGGGGCTTGGGTAATCACCCTCTTAAGGAGGGTTTCAACGGCGGTTGCCTGAGGTGTGACACCACAGACCCGGAAGCGGGAGTTTCACCGGAGGGCCAGACTTTAAGCAAAGAGCTGAGGAATTTTCTCTATCAGTGTGAGCACACCAAACCACGCCGTTCCCAGGGCCACAAGTGTACCGAATACCGTCATCCAGACCGGATGGCGATAATCCCCGACAATTTTCCTTCGGTGGGCGGCAATCAACATTGTCCCCAGTATAAGGGGGAGGATCAATCCGTTGAGTGCACCGGCAAGGATCAACAGTTGAACCGGCTGGCCAACCAACGTCAGAATCAAAGTAGATACCAGGATAAAAGTAATCACAATCTTGGACCGGTGCCGTTCCATTGCAGGAGAAAAGCTGGTGAGAAAAGTGACAGAGGTATAAGCCGCGCCTACCACGGAAGTAAGCGATGCGGACCATAAGACCAGGCCAAACAATTTGAGGCCGATGCTTCCTGCCGCCGTCTCAAAAACAGTGGCCATAGGGTTGTCCGCACTTAATTTCACACCCTGAACAACGATTCCCAAAACCGCCAAAAACAGAATAACCCTCATTGCTGAAGCGACAAGAATTCCTGTAACAGAACTCTTTGTCACCTCTCCAAGGCTTTCCCTGCCGCTGATCCCCGCATCAAGAAGCCGATGGCCCCCTGCAAAGGTGATATACCCCCCGACAGTTCCCCCAACCAGCGTAATGATGGCCATGATATCCATTTTTTCCGGAAGCACCGTCCTTAAAGCCGCTTCCCCCACCGGAGGGCTGCTTACGATTGCCACATAAGCTGTCAGGAGAATCATAAGCAATCCCAGCCAACGGGCTACACGGTCCATCGCTGCCCCGGCTTCTTTGAACATAAAGATGATGATTGCAAAAACGGCGGTAATAACTGCTCCGATCCTGGTGTTCAAACCAAACATGGCCTGAAAGCCCAAACCTGCACCGCCGAGATTGCCTATGTTGAAGGCAAGCCCCCCCAGGGCAACCGCCAGCGCAATAAAAATACCGAGGCCCGGCAGTACCAGATTGGCAATCTCCTGCCCCCTTTTTTCCGTCACACAGATGATGCGCCAAATATTCATCTGGGCCCCGATATCCAGCAGGATTGAAATTAGAATAACAAAGCCGAAACTGGCCATTAACCTCTCCGTGAAAACCGTTGTCTGAGTTAAGAACCCCGGACCGATGGCGGAGGTTGCCATCAAAAAGGCAGCTCCGAGCAAAATACTCAACCGGTTTTTGGCAGCATTGGATTGTGCATTCACGGTGCTCACTTCCTTTATTAAATAAAAGATTCATGTTTATTTATCAATTTCCTGGTATATATATAACGATTCTTTTTCTACATTATTTCTGTATAAACGGAACCAAAGATTCCTGTCATTTTCCAGCTTATAAAAATTCTCCATCAGCTGACCAGACCTCCGGGTTGACCAAATGAGCCGGTCTTTCCCCACGTAATCCCTGAAGTAAGTGGTTGGCAGCCATTTTCGCCATCTTTACCCTGGTATTGATACTGGCACTGCCAATGTGCGGCAAGGCAATGACATTAGACAGGGAGAGCAGGGGATTCTCCAGCGGAACAGGTTCCTGTTGAAACACATCCAGCCCGGCGGCCCAGATCTGCCCGTTTTTCAAGGCATTGTACAGCGCGGCCTCATTGACGATTCCGCCGCGGGCCGTGTTAATCAATACAGAATTTTTTTTCATCAAAGCGAGTTCCCGTTCGCTGATCAGATTCCTCGTTTCAGGGGTATAGGGAGTCAGGATACAGACGAAATCAGACTGTTTGAGCAAGCTGTCCAGATCTGCATAAATCAGCCCATATTTCCGCTCAGCCTCCGGTTTGCGATTCCGGTTATGGTAGAGTACCTTCATGTTAAAGCCCTTGGCTCTCCTTGCCACTGCTTCACCAATTCTGCCCAGTCCTATGATCCCTATCACCGCTCCAAACACATCTTGTCCGGTAAGCAACATGGGCGACCAGGTTTTCCACTCACCGCGGCGCAAAAACCCCGCCGACTCAACGACACGCCTCGCTGTAGCCAGCAACAGCGCAAAGGTGAGATCAGCTGTCGTTTCAGTAAGCACATCCGGAGTATTGGCCACCATAATCCCGCGGCGGGTCGCGGCTTCCACATCAATATTGTCGTAACCAACAGCCATCTGGCTGATCACCCGCAGCTTTTTCGCTTTTATCAACAGATCTTGATTCACAGCTTCAGTCAACATGCAAAGAAGTCCATTCACCCGGGCAATTTCCCTTTCCAACACATCACGCGGGACCGGAGTATCTTCCCTTTCCCACATCAACACTTCACAGTCTTCCCTGAGCTTGGACAAAGCCGGTTCCGGTATTTGGCGGGTGATGTACACTTTTGGCTTCAATGTTTCACATCCTCTGTTTAAAATATCGTTCCTTCTGTCATCTCCATCAAGGCCTCTGATCATAATTATCCTGATTATATCGCAAAAGCCCGTTCTCCATAAAACCGCTTGTTCAAATACTTATTAAAATAAAAAGTTTAAAAAGTGAAGCTGAAGGGTATAGGGGAAATGTTCAAAAATATGATCTTGAATCGATTGATTACAGAAGGAGGAATTTCAAAATGAAGCCGAACAGTTTCCCCCGCTGGGCGAATCTCTATCTGCAATTCCTGAAAGTTCCTGTAAAAAAGCCCTCTTTTGAGTATTTAAGTGAAATTTGCACCGCTCATTTAAACCTTATTCCGTTTGAAAATATTAGTAAGCTGCTCAACTACAAGCATTATCAGGGGACAAACAAATATATCCCCGATTCAGAGGAATTTGTCGACCAGCTTTTTACGAAGAATATGGGCGGCACTTGCTATGCGATCAATCACAATCTGTGCAAACTCCTGAAAACACTGGGATTTTCGTGCCGTTATGCAGATTTGGGAAAGGTCCATATGGCCATTCTTGTCCGTCTCCCGGAATACCCCGACGAAGAGGTTTATGTTGACTGCGGTTCAGCTGCACCTTTTTTTAAGCCGGTTCGCTTTGAGACCCATCCCGATGATGTTACGGCATTTGGCGGGGATAAGATTTTTATACAGCCGGAAGAAGAGACGGGAGTTTACGCTTTTCGCAGATATGTTGACGGAAAGTTAAGCAAACCCGTTTGGACTTTCAATCCTGGACTAACGTACCACTTCAGCGATTTCCTTCCCGCTATTAAACAATCATATCAACCAGGCCAGACATTTATGAAGATGTTACGATGCCAACTATGGCAGCTGGACAAAAAGAGAAGTGTCTCCTTAGTCAATCATACATTTAAGATTCGAACTCAAACCGGCACCGTCAAACAATACCAACTGAGCAGTGTGAGCGAAATCAGAAAAGTAATTGATGAGGAATTTTCTCTCCCTCAATTGCCTGTCGAAGAAGCGATATCTGTTTTAAATCACCTTGGCATCAATATTTTCCAGAGGGAAAACTAACCATTTCCCCAAACGCTGGTACACCGTCCGGCAACCAAGTGACCGGGCTGATGGCTCATCCCGCAGCAAATGATTCTCCTGTGTTTACATTTTCTTTAGCTGCACAAGATAAAGACACAGCCATTCTTTCAAAGGAGAGAAAATAATGTTTCGCAAAACAGCGGGAGAACTGCTGATTGACTTATTGATTGAATGGGGTGTGGACCATATCTACGGGATGCCCGGAGATTCAATCAATTCAATTATTGAGCCTTTACGCAAGGTACAGGATAAAATTATATTTATTCAAGTCCGCCATGAAGAAGCGGGAGCACTGGCCGCGGCGTCATATGCCAAGTTAACGGGAAAACTGGGTGTATGTATGGCGATTGCCGGGCCGGGAGCGATCCATTTGCTGAACGGGCTGTATGATGCAAAATTGGACCGGGCTCCCATTCTGGCAATTACCGGACAGGTAGAGTCCGACTTAATAGGCATTGACTATTTTCAAGAGGTAAAATTAGAGCGGATGTTTGATGATGTGGCCGTCTATAATCAGCGGATCATGTCGGCCGAACAACTGCCCGGCGTAGTAAACCAGGCCATCCGAACCGCCTATACCCGGCAAGGGGTATCTGTATTAACCATTCCGGACGATATCCCCAAGTTTGAGGTTGAAGGGAATGCACGCCGGACAACTTCTTTTTTTGTGAAGCCGGAAGTTTTCCCGCCGGAGGATGATTTGCTAAAGGCAAAGCAAATATTATCCGAAGCCAAAAAGCCGGTGATTCTTGCCGGTAAAGGAGCCAGAGAAGCCAGGGAATCCCTGTTATCGTTTGCGGATAAAATAGCTTCACCCATTGCACTGTCACTTCCAGGAAAAGGAATCATCCCCGATGAACATCCCTTCTGCATCGGGGGCCTGGGTCTGATTGGGACCAAGCCCGCTTCTGAAGCAATGGAAGAAGCGGACACACTGATCATGATCGGAACCTCCTTTCCTTTTACCGGATTTTTACCGGAAAAAGCAAAAACGATACAAATCGATACAGACCCCAACCAGATTGGGAAAAGAGTACCCGTTGACGCAGGACTGGCCGGAGATGCCAAAAAAACTCTGGACTGGTTGACCACTCGGCTGGTCAGACAAGCGGACCGGTCCTTTCTGGAAGATTACCAGCAATTGATGAAGAAATGGTGGGAAAAATTAAAGAAACAAGAGGAAGATCCGTCGACCCCCATCAAACCGCAGCGGGTGGTTCAATCATTGCAGAAAGTGGTTCGCGATAATGCCATCCTTTCTGTCGATGTGGGGAATGTAACGGTTTGGATGGCCCGCCATTTTCGCATGACAAATCAGAAGTTTGTTATCTCCAGTTGGCTGGCAACTCTCGGATGCGGACTCCCGGGTGCCATTGCGGGCAAAATCGCTTATCCGGATAAACAAGTTTTTGCCATCTGTGGTGACGGCGGATTTGGAATGACCATGAATGATTTTGTCACCGCAGTCAAATACCGGTTGCCAATCATTGTTGTGGTATTTAATAATCATAAGATCGCCATGATTAAATTTGAACAAGAAGTGATGGGCAATGTAGAGTTCGGTACGGAACTCCAAAACCCTAATTTTGCCCAATATGCTGAAGCCTGCGGAGGAGTGGGCTACCGGGTGGAACGGCCGGAAGAACTGATGCCGGCATTAGAAAAAGCTGTTTCCCAAACCAAACCCTGTATTATTGATGTAGTTGTAGATGCCAATGAAGCACCGATGCCGGCCAAAATCACTTTTGGGCAGGCTGCCGGATATGCCAAACATATGATCAAGGAACTGTGGGAAGAAGGCAAAGTGGATCTCCCTATTTGAAGTAATTTATATAAAAAACGAGGAGTTTAGTCTCCTCGTTATTTCCCGTTCCCGGACTACATATGCTGCTTAATGATCCGCTCCAATTTTGCTTTCAGCGGTCCGGTTCCCTTCTCTACCTCTTTGGATGATACAGTAAATCGCACCATGCGCTCATCAAGTTCAAGCGCTTCTTCCATCGAGCTCATTAAATCAACAGCTTTGAGATCAATGGACAAAATACCGTCAACCTCATTGGCACGCGGAAAAAAAACCACCTCCAGTTCGTCAATCCATTCCGCGAAACGGCCGACTGGTTTAAACTTATATTCTTGCACAAACGGATGGCGCGAATAAAATTTACCAAATTCATATTCTACACCATACAGTTGAAAACCGATTTCCTCCACGGTATGTAACACGGTGTCAACAAGCGGATGGGGCAATACCTCAATTCCGTCGGTATCGGCGGGATCAACCGCCATTTTTATATCCAAACCTGTCTTTAAATAGACAGGCGAGCCGCCGGTAGTGATCGGAGTATCATACGGAAGCTGGAATTGAAACGGAATCACTTTTGTCTCGCGCGGCGTAATATCAAAAGCATCAGTCAAACGGAATTCACTGACCACATATTCGTCCTGCGTCCCCTCATGATGGTACTGCACCACCAAAAACAGATAAATCTCATCAATAAATTGGTCAGCTTGTCCACCCTGGATAAAAACTTCTCCGCGAATCGTCTCCCCTTGACGATAGGTCGCCTTTTCAAGACGGGTATCCACTTTTGCCGAACCTATTCCAAGACTGGCGAGAGCTTTCTCAAATACAGACATGATTTGCACACCTCTAGCTTTAATATAATGTTTTTCTGTTTAACATCTCTTGTATTTTGTGAATCGGGTCTTCAGACATCTTCTGGTTATTGATATGCAAAGTACCGTTCGGGTTGTCATATTCCCAGGAGAAGGAACTGTTTAAAACCCTTGCGGAGCGGATCATTTCCACATCCATATTGATGTCCGTATCTGTTACATGAAAGATAACATTCAGTTCATCCACATAGCCGTGATAACGGCCGGTGGGACGAAACTGAAACATCTGAAAAAATGGATGAGGCTTCTGCTCGGGATCATGTTCATTATGAATCCGATACAAAATAAATCCCGCATCTTCAAATTGCTTAAGCAGCTTTTGTACCAGAGGGGTTGGAAATACTTCGATTTTATCCGTATCACTGGGATCAATCCCCATTTTAATATCGAGTCCGGTTTTAAAATACACAGGGAAACTCCCGCTGGACATGGGAAGTTCCATCGGTAATGTAAATTCAAATTTGATGTTTTTCAACTCACCCGGCTGGATGGTAAAAGACTTGGAAAGATGATACTTCTTCATCACGTAAGGAGTTTTTTTGCTGTTTTTGGTGATGTCCACCACCAAGTAGAGATAGATATCATCAATCTGCTGTTCGATGTTTCCACCCCGGACATGAACCTCGCCTCTGACAGAGTCGCCGGGTTGAAATTGGCTTTTTTCTAATCTTGTGTCCACTCTGGCTGCACCTATTCCCATACTTGCCAGCGATTTATAGAGTACCATTATGTAGCCCCCTTACCGGTGCATCACAGATTAAAGAAAAACGGTTGCGCACCCCCCATGTTGTTCTTACACATGGGCAGGTTTGCTCTCCGCCGAAAAATAGTTATTTTTTATTCAACATTTGTTTCATATACTCTTCAAATTGCTTTGCTAACTGCGCATGCTCTTCACTCTCACGTTCCAGCCGTTCTTTCAGGAGTCGCTGCCGTTCTTCCTGCTCTTTGGAGATGTGCTCTTCTTCTGTTCGCTGTTTGCCTGTGTTTTCGGGCTCTAATAAGCTGGGTCCTATGCTGTCCGGATTGGTCAGCAGACTTTGCTTCGGATATGGCTGGTTGGCTTTTGCCTGTCTCCGGCGCTCAAGCTCCAGTTTTTCTTTCTCCAATCGACGTTGTTGTTCAAGAAGCTCCTGTTGCTGGCGTTCATACTCTTGAGCCTGCTTTGCCAATAATCTTTGTTCGCGTTCTTCAAACTCTTGTTGCAATTTGGCTTTGAGTTCTTGTTCTTTTTGCTCAAACTCCTGCCGTATTCTCCCCAATCGTTTTCTTTCTTGTTGCTCCCAGGCCAGCCGCTCTTGCTTTAATCTTTCCATTTCCTTTCGGGCTTGTTCCTGCTGTTCCCTCTTCAGCCGTTCCTGTTCCAGTCGTTCCTGTTCCCTGCGCTCCCTTTCCAACCGCTCCTGTTCCCGGCGTTCCCGTTGTTGTTCCTCTCCCTTTAACCGCTCTAACTCGGCTTTTTGCATTAACAGCTCTTTTTGTTTTTGCTCAAATTCCAGGCGTTGTTTTTCCAGCAGCTCCTGTTGCCGGCGTTCCAGTTCCTGGCGTTGCTTTTCCAACAATTCTTGCTGCCGGCGCTCAAACTCTTGCCGCATTTGCTCGAGACGCTCCTGTTCCCGTCTCTCAAATTCTTTTCTCTGTTCTTCCAGGAGAAGCATATGTTTTGCCGTCTGACTGAGCCGTACGTCCGAAGAGGAAGGAGGAGAAGAGATGGGGTCTTTAACAGGCGGGGAAATGGAAGAGTGATGATCAGCACCTGTCTTGCCTCCATGCTGTGCAGAATCTTTTTTCTCCCCGCGAAATAAACGCCCAAACAAACCTTTGCCATGCTTCTTTTTTTCGTAAGTTTCAATCTGTGAACGCACAGAGTTGATCGAGCGGTTTCCCAGGCTTTTTTGCAGCAGCCTGGCCATAGGTTTCGACACTGGTAAATTGTCAGGCAACTTGGCAATCGGTTCTTCCAAATAATGTCCGGATAACAGGCTGTAGAAAAAAGTCCCCCAATCCAAGGTTGGCTGCAAAACGGTGATTTGCTCCAGCCCGCAGAAGAGAACTTTTAATTCCCCGCTATCAGTAACTCCAACGCTGCGGGGATCTAACAGGAGGTACATGGGGATCGGCATCGACTTCAGTTCGGCTTCCAGCTGCAAAAGCTGTTTGCCCCACTCTACAATCTGATCTTCATCTGCTTGTCTGGCTGAGATCACCTCACGCAGTGGATGAATAGGAAGATAAGGACGAATAAAGACGAGAGAACGATCTTCCGTATACACTTCCATGAACGGAATCACTAACGGGTGGCTTAAGGATCGATACT
This sequence comes from Paenactinomyces guangxiensis, assembly GCF_016055185.1. GTDB lineage: Bacteria > Bacillota > Bacilli > Thermoactinomycetales > Thermoactinomycetaceae > Paenactinomyces > Paenactinomyces guangxiensis. The sequence continues at coordinate 79,207 of NZ_JAECVR010000014.1, read as the reverse complement.
GTTGAATAGCGCGTGCGGGAGCCTGTTTTTGTAAGTGGACGGTTTGAAGATAGTAACGTTTGGAATCAAACCGTGCAATCGCCAGTTCACCATCAAAAAATGGAACTACGTGTTCGATTTGATAGGAATCTCTATAACTTTCACCCACACGAAAAAACGACAACATTCTTCGCCTCCACTTGTATCACTTCCAATGGACGTTTCTATTTTAGCTTCGTTAGCATCCTAGAAAACGCATATCTTACCAGTTTCAGAATATCACATCATGAAACAGCACGACAACCGGGAAGTCTTTTTAATTCTCCTGATGAAAGGTACAATTGGGTAGAAAAAATAAAGGGAGGATTCCTGTTGCATATTCAACGTTCTGAAAGCTTATATCAAGAAGCGCTAGATGTGATTGTTGGCGGCGTCAATAGTCCGTCCCGCTCCTTTCGCGCTGTCGGCAACGGTACACCCATTTTTATGAAGAAAGCACAAGGGGCTTATTTCTGGGATGAAGACGGCAATCGATATGTCGACTATCTGGCCGCATTTGGGCCTATTATTCTGGGACACGCTCACCCCGCTGTGACGTCGGCAATTGTAGAAGCGGCAGCAAACGGGGTCTTATACGGAACTCCGACCGAAAAAGAAATCCGCTTTGCGCAAATGCTGCGGGAGGCCATCCCCTCAATGGAACAAATCCGCTTTGTCAACAGCGGAACCGAGGCAGTTATGACCACCATTCGTCTGGCACGCGCTTATACGGGGCGCGATAAAATCTTAAAATTTGCCGGATGTTATCACGGCCATTCCGACCTGGTGCTCGTAGCAGCAGGTTCAGGACCTTCCACACTGGGGATTCCTGACAGCGCCGGCATCCCGTCCAGTATCGCCCGGGAAGTGATCACTGTTCCTTACAATGATATTCAAGCCTTTGAGGAGGCGATCCGCCACTGGGGTGATCAGATTGCCGGAGTTCTGGTCGAACCGCTTGTGGGAAACTTTGGGATTGTCCCACCTGCCCCGGACTTCCTGGAACAAGTAAATAAACTGGCCCATCAGGCCGGGGCGCTGGTAATCTATGACGAGGTAATCACCGCCTTCCGGTTCCATTATGGCGGTATACAAACCCTGTTCAATATCGAACCTGACTTAACCGCACTGGGGAAAATTATCGGGGGCGGGCTGCCGATTGGCGCTTATGGCGGCAAACGGGAAATCATGGATAAAGTGGCACCGATGGGGCCCATGTACCAGGCGGGCACGATGGCGGGCAATCCACTTTCCATCTCAGCGGGAACCGCGTGTTTGCAAACTCTCTCCCACCCCGGAGTTTATGAGCGGCTCGACCAGATGGGCAAAACCTTGAGCAAGGAGATCCTGAGCCTTGCAGACCAGTATGGCATCAACATTACTTTGAACCGGATGGGCGGCGCATTTACCGTTTATTTTACCGGGGAACCTGTTACCGATTATCAAGGGGCACAGTCGGCAGACGGAGAATTGTTCGCTCAATTTTTCCGACATATGCTGGCCGAAGGTGTCTATTTAGCCCCTTCTAAATATGAAGCCTGGTTTTTAACCACTGCCCATTCCGATGAAGATATTCAATTTACGATTCGTGCGGTGAAAAGATCATTCAAGAAAATGAAGCCGACCAAACAGACCGGAAAAACCAAATAGCAGGGGCGAGTGCAGATGAGCGAACCGATCAGCTTGTATGACAAAATCGGCGGAGCAGAGAAAGTACGCCAGCTGGTGGAAGCATTTTACCCGAGGGTACAAGCGCACCCACTGTTAAAACCGCTTTTTCCGGAAGACATAGAACCTGTCATGGAAAAGCAATATTTGTTTCTCACTCAGTTTCTTGGCGGTCCGCCACTCTATACAGAGAAAAGGGGGCATCCCATGCTTCGGGCCAGACATTTGCCTTTTCCCATCACTCCGGCACGCGCCAATGCCTGGTTGCAATGTATGGAGCAAGCACTGAATGAAGTAGGAATTACAGGCCCGGAACGGGATGCGATCTGGGGGCGGCTGGTTATCGCGGCCCACCACATGGTCAATCAGCCGGAGCCGTTTTCTGAGTAAAAAGAAGTGGTTCCAATCAAAAAACAGAACATGCGGCAAACAGGGCCCCGAATTGACACCGGAGCCCTGTTTCTTTTCTGTCATATCCTTCAAACTGCCGAACACGCAAAACTGCGCTATTCTTTAGAGAAATAGTTTATCTTTCAATGTGCCGTTCTGTATTTGCTGGCCCAGTATAAATACGCATGCATATTGAATAATATGCTAAATATTAATAAATTTTTTATAAATAGCATAACCTAAAATCCTTCTATATCTTGTAAGGATGCCACAAATACACCTCAATTCTTCTTCACTTTAAACAGCAAAAGAACTTATAAATATACAGCATTTTTTGTAAGCGCTTTCTTTTTTATAAATTTACCAACTCCTTATACCACAAGATTTTTCAGGCATTTATAGGCTTTTCATTTGAATGATATTCGCATAAAAATCAAGCATAAATGAATAAAAATGTTAAAAACCCTTGTTTGCAGTAAAAATTCGTGTTATTCTTTTATTACTGTGTATTCTTCATCGATTTTCTCCCCATTTAGTGTTCCTGCTCTCCTTTTAAACACTCTCTGGTTGATTATGATTCCAAAAAAGGTTCGCTCTGTGGCGGAGAATGTCAATCTTGGTAGATTTCCATTTGGAGGTGAAAGGTCAACGCTGACCGTTCCGATGAAAAGACACTCTGATCTGGGTCGTTTTAAAAATCTTACAGCTGAAGAACATGACAGCTGCGGTATCGTTGCTACCATCGAGAAAGATGGCGTCCCCAAACGTGAAAATATGCTCGACACCATTGAGGCGCTGATCAAGATGGAGCATCGTTCAGGATTTATCAATGGTGAAGGGGACGGCTGCGGAATCCTGACGGATATTCCCCGTGCTCTGTGGGCACAAAAAATATCCTCACAGGGGATTTCCGCTGAGTTGGCTTATGATCCTCGCTTTGTGGTTGCCCACCTGTTTTTGCCCAAACACGAAGAAAAAACAACTATCTTAAAAGATAATATTATTAAAATTCTGAAAGATAACAACTTTGAATTTCTGTATGAAGAACTTGACCAAGTAAACAGTGATGTACTTGGCAAAAATGGCCGGGCGGACGAGCCTCATTTCTGGCAAATCGCTTGTCTGGCTTCCTCTGCCGAAGGGCTGCCAAGGCGTCTGTTTGATATTGTAATTGAAGTGGAGAAAAAGTTTCCGGTACAGATGGCTTCCTTCAGCAATCAAACGGCCGTTTACAAGCTGATGGGAGCTGCAAACCTGTTGCCGAAATATTTCTATGATTTAAACCACCCTCAATTTGAAACACTGGTTACCATCGGCCATAACCGTTATTCGACAAACACCTTATCCAACTTCTTCCGCGTGCAGCCATTTTCCCTGTTGGGGCATAACGGGGAGATTAACACCATCCGCAAACTGCGCGATGAAGCTGAAATGATTGGTGTACCCCTCGCTGAAGGCAGCAGTGACTCGCAAGACCTTAACCGTTTGATCGAAACATTGATCCATCATTACGGATACAGCCTGTTTGAAGCCATTGAAATCGTATTTCCGCCCATCGTTCACGAAATTAAACACCTTCCTTCGGAGTTAAAAGATCTTTATACTTACTATCGCCAAACATGGGGACCGTTTGCACAGGGGCCTGCCGGGATCATTTCCCGCTACGGAGATGAGTGTGCTTTCAGTGTAGACGCTCTGGGGTTGCGCCCGCTTTGGATGGTGGAAAGTGAACGTTCTCTCTTCTTCTCTTCAGAGCAGGGGATCATCCCTGTGCATGAAATGGTAAGTGAACCAAAACCGCTCGCTCCGGGAGAAACGGTTGGAGTCCAATTGCTGCCTAAAGCCAGAGTACTTCCTCACCATGAGCTACAACAGCTTGTTTTAGAAAGAGCGAGACTTCGTGCCGATTTCAGGGAATATCAAAAGTATCTGTCCACCCCGGCGGGATCGGGAGTTCCGGGAGTCAAAACAGAGAAAGTCAGCAACCAGGCATACGCTGCTTTTGGCTGGGAACGCGAACAAATTCAACAGGTGGAACAAATGGCGGATACAGGAGCCGATCCGATTCGCTCACTCGGACATGACGGGCCGCTGGCGGCGCTGGCCAATACACGGCAAAATATTTCCGATTTTATCAAGGAAAGTGTCGCCGTTGTCACCAACCCTGCCATTGACCGCGAACGGGAGATGGAGCATTTCTCAACTCGTGTATTGATTGGCAGACGCCCTGACCTCTATTCGCCGGCAGGGCAGAACGACTTACGATTGGAGTTGCCCTCACCGATTCTGGTAGAAGGTCATCTTGCAACCGACATTTGCACAGAGTTTTCTACTTTATCGCTGGAAGAACTGGTTCAACTCTATGTTGAGCGCGGCCTGGTGGCTCGTCTGCCATTGTCGTACGCAAAAGGAACCCGAATGGCCGATGCGTTTGAAGAACTGGAGGCAAAAGCAATCAAAGCGGTTAAAGACGGAAAAGTGATCCTTCTGCTAGACGACTCTGATTGCCACCAGAATGACCAATATTACCTTGACCCGCATCTGGCTATTTCCAAAGTAGACCAGGGACTGAAAAACGCCCCCTGGTCAAAACAAGGCCAAAACCTGCGCCGCCTTGCCAGCATTGTGGTAAGGTCGGGGGCCATGCGCAACTTGCACGACCTCGCATTGGCCGTTGGGCTGGGTGCTGACGCCATCTGCCCTTATCTGATGTTTGGCACGATCGTGGAAAAAGAAAACAAATCGGCTGCCAACTTATTCAATGCGATTAACAAAGGGTTGGAAAAAATTATTTCCACCATCGGAATCCATGAGCTGCGCGGCTATGCCCGGCTGTTCTCCTCGATTGGCCTCAGCCCGGAAGTGGCCGGTGTGCTGGGCATCGTCAATTACTGCGGATCGAAAACAGCCGGACTCTCATGGGCAGATCTGGAAAAAGATGCTGAAGAGCGCTACGAGGACTTTGCCAATGCCAAAGCGAAACCGGCACGCCTCTTTCACCTGTGGCCGCGTGTCTGGAAATCGATCGGGCAGTTGGCTTCAGGATCGATCAGTTATGAAGAGTTCAAACAAAAGCTGGATGATCTTGAGCGGGCCAATCCGATCAGCATTCGCCATGTGGCTGATCTCCGCCATGTTGAACATGCAGATATTGAACCGTCCGAAGTTGACTTGAGTGTGGGGGACCACGATTTGCCGATGGTGATCAGCTCCATGTCATTCGGGTCCCAGGGAGAAGTGGCGTTTCGGGCTTATGCAGAGGCGGCTGACCGGTTGAATATGGTCAGCATCAACGGCGAAGGCGGCGAAATCAAGGATATGCTCGGAAAATATCCGCGCACCCGCGGCCACCAGGTCGCCTCCGGACGGTTCGGAGTCAATGTTGAACTTGCCAACTCAGCCAATATTCTGGAAATCAAAATCGGCCAGGGGGCAAAACCGGGAGAAGGGGGCCACCTGCCCGGCAAAAAAGTATCCGCCAAAGTGGCCGCTGCCCGTAATGCAACCCCCGGCAGTGATCTGATCTCACCGTCCAACAACCATGATATTTACTCCATTGAAGATTTGGCACAGATTATCACAGAGTTAAAAACGGCAAACAACCGGGCCAAAGTGATCGTCAAAGTGCCGATTGTACCCAATATCGGAACAATTGCGGTCGGAATTGCCAAAGCAGGGGCCGATATTATCACCTTGAGCGGATTTGACGGCGGAACGGGTGCTGCACGGATCCACGCCCTGCAGCATGTCGGATTGCCTGCCGAAATCGGGGTAAAAGCAGCTCACAACGCCCTGATTGAAGCCGGTATTCGCGATCAGGTAGAAATATGGGCCGACGGCGGACTGAAAAGTGCTCTTGATGTCATTAAACTTATGTTGCTCGGAGCCAACCGGATCGGCTTCGGTACACTGGCTATGCTGGCAATCGGCTGTACCAGCTGCCGGGGCTGCCATCTCGATACCTGTCACGTCGGCATCGCCACCCAGATCGAAACGGTAGAGGAAGCGGAAGAACACGGGTTGCGCCGTTTTGTACCCCGTGTTTACGAGCAGTCTGTCGAAGGGCTGATGCGGCTCTTTACCACCTTTGGCCAAGAGATTCAATGCCTGACCGCCTCGCTCGGCTTCAAACGCACTCAGGACCTGGTGGGACGGTCTGATTTGCTGGTGCAAATGCGTGAACTGGATAAATTAGATCTATCCGATCTTCTGGAAGTCTCTTCCCTCAACCAGGGAGAAACTACCGCCCGCGATGAACGTGAGCTGTCTTCTTCCCCCGTGCTGGTCGCGGCCGGAGCAGAACATCTCTCTACAGGGGAGGAATTCACCTTTGACCAGCCGGTCTTCCGCTCTTACTCCGGTATCAACAGTGCCAACCGGGTCATGGTGAGTGACGTATCCGGGGCGCGGGTGCGCAATCGTCTTGATGGAAGTTACCGTACCCTGCCCGAGGTTAACTTCAACTTTGAAGACGGATCTGTTCCGGGGAACGGTTTCGCCGCCTTTCATGCTGACGGCATCCGTGTCACCGTAAGGGGAGGAGCCCAGGACGGTGTAGGTAAAACAGCATTTGGCGGCCGCGTCGCCATCCTCAAATCCCCAAACAAGAACAGGCAGTATATCAATGGTTCGGTAGGGAAAGGGTTCTGCTACGGTGCACAAAAAGGACTGTTCATCGTGCAGGGGGATGCTGACTCCCGCGCGGGCATTCGTCTCTCCGGCGCCGATATTATCATCGCCGGTCAAATCAAGGAACCTCTTCGCGATGAGCTCGGACTGGTCGCCAACCGCGCAAATATCAAAGGGTTTGCCTTTGAATATATGACAGACGGACGGGCTGTCGTTCTCGGAGACCCTGGTCCCTGGATTTGCTCAGGGATGACGGGTGGTGTCGTCTATCTCCGGCTTCAGCCGGAAATGGGGCTTGACGAAGCTGCCCTGATGCGGCGGATCGCCAAAGCAGCCAAAGTGTCCATAGAGCCGTTGAACGAAAAAGGAGTTCAGGACCTCAATGAACTGCTGAGAGCATACCAGGAGGAACTGATTCAATCGGGCCAACTGGAAGAATCAGAACAGATTGATCTGCTTCTGCAAAACCTGGACCAACACTTTATTCAGATCATCCCTCATAAACAACAGGCCGATCCATCCATCTCTACTGAATAATCTCTGATACCCCCTTCTTTTTGACAGGAAGGGGGTGTCTTTTATCCTTGAATCATAACATTTATGTAAACGTTAATTTTATATATAGTCGATTCCTGTAGGCATTTTTACCACATTCTCCTTGTGCTTAGGTCAAATGACAGAATATCTTCCCAGGACTGCCGCCGTTATAAAACAAACAATGCGCCATCACTCCTTCTTGTTTCGATTTATGAAAAAATAAGGTGATCAGGTTTCTTATTCAAGATAAATGAACCGCAAAAATAAAGGGATGAAGAGAGAAAAAGTATCTCTCCTCATCCCTTTTGGCTTTTGCAAATCAATCCCAGTAATTCACCCTTGCCGATCCACTAAAGCTTTCCATTACATAAAATTCCGCCTTATTGTTGCTGCCATCGACAGCGCTACTGATACCCCTGTAAACGATTTCGTCACCAGGATACAGGTAAAACCAACTGTACCCGTTAGGATCAGTAATAATATCATCTCCATTGTCAGGATCATATTCCCGCAACTGATAATAAGCTCCGCCACTTGGGCCGGACACTACTTTATACTTGAAATCTCCGCCGCCGGAATGTACGTAATCAGATGGATTCTCACTGGAAGAAGTATAGTGTGTACCTAAATTATCCCATTCCCCTGCTCCCGCCGGAGATACCACATCTCCATTTGCACGAATGATATAAACACCTGCAGACTTTCCATTTTCACTCGTATCATTTTCACTTGCAGCAAATGCCGACGAAAACGGAATCACCATCGCAAACGTTAATGCAAGAACCAGCATACCGATTCTTTTCATTTTCATCATTCGTGCCCCCTAAGTTTTTTTATATTTTAATACATTCAAATTATACCACTATTGAATTTTATTGTATATATTATTCTTTATAAAAAATGTTAAAATATTATTGATACATTATATAATCAATCAAATATCTGATAAAATCACCTTAACCGCTTTTGGTTGCTTGATTTTAATCTGGATGAAACACATTAACTTTTAGATAAAAAACTCGAGATACTATTTCCAGTAAATAGAATAAGGATCTTTTTTCATATAAAAAGAGGGCCTCAACCCCCGATTGACCGCATCTTCACGGATCGCAGATGTCTTCCGGCATCCTTAACACAAAAAATCAACTTATCATTTCTTTTTACTACTCGGAGTCCAAAATTTCGGAATCGGTACATGCTTCCAATTTATATCAGCCGCAAAATAGAAGCTTGGGTATGAAGGCTGATTATATCCGACATTTTGCCATGCTATACCTGTTCTGTACTGAATATCATGCATTAACGTGTATAATTTACGGTTTGTTTTCTCTGTACTGAGGTAGATTCGAATCGCAGAGCTATCAGTCGTTCTAACCAGGAGTTCTTCTCTCCAGTCACCAAAAATATCAGCCACCAGGGAGGGGGTCCCCTTTGTGCCGTTATTTGTTCTTGTGTCTGCAGCGGTCAGCATCCTGCCCTTCTTCCAGTCATCAATGGTCGGCGTGCTCTCCAAAGCACCGTTAACAATTTGTGTCGTCATATCTGCTGACCACTTGATATTCATATTGGTACCGGGAGCACGAGTGCTGATCTGAGTGCCTTTCGCCGTCCACAATCCAACCGCCCATGTTTCCAGGCCTCTGTGATCTGGGTCAACATCACCCACCATACCTCGTCCGGTATCTACACCTGTATAGCCGCCATAAATGACTTTCCCTGTTTTAGCATCACGTAATGCATAGCCGTATGGAGCCTGGACGCCACCCTCATGAACCATGAATATTTCCAATCCAGGCCTGTCCGGATCGATATCCGCCACATGGAGTGCGTCACCATGGCCAAGTCTGGCTACTGTACCGGGGTCTGCGCTTTGCGGAGGCATTGTATCCATTGAACTGTACAATACTGAACCGTCATCATCGATCGTTGCTGAGCCGTAAATGATTTCATGGCGTCCGTCCCCGTCAACATCTGCAACACTCAGTGAATGTGCCCCCTGGGTGGTGATGGACCCAAACTTCTTATCCGTTCCCGGTCTGCCATGTGGATTATCGTTAAAGGGATTGTTCATGGTTGTCCAGCCACTGTCGACAAACCATTTTTCCTTCAGCTTCTTCCCATCCCAGCTATAAGAAACAAGGGTGGACCTTGTGTAATAACCGCGGGCAAATACGGCAAATGGTTTTTTACCGTCAAGGTATGCAACGCCGGCAAGAAAACGGTCCACCCGGTTTCCCGGTTCGATTCTTGGCAACGCGTAATCTCCCCACATAAGACCATCATCATGACGTCCGGGTTTATAATGGATGGTTTCCAGTTCATTGCCTGTTGCACCATCAAATACGGTTAAATATTCAGGCCCTTCCAGACTAAAGCCCTCAAATGTTCTGAGATTGTTGCGGCTGCTTCTGCTTGGGGCATATACATCCATGAAGTAGTCTGCCAAGCTTTCAGCATCTTCTCTGGATAACGGATAGTGATATTTCTTTTCGATCCCAAAGCATTCTTCAAGGGTTTTTGGCCAATGACCATTTAAAACTTCCTTATGCTTATGCCAGTCCATAAACATTTTAACAACGTGTTCATAGTAATCCTTGCTACTCATGCGATAGTCATCATCATGGCTGTAACCGGCACGAATATCTTCCTCCGGCATCGTGATATACTTTTCTGATGCAATTTTGCCTTTCTTATCAAACTTGATGATCTTGGTACCCGGAGCGGTTTTAAACATTAATTCAGCCCTTCCGTCTCCGTCAAAGTCATAAACCAGGAATTGTGTATAATGAGCACCTGCTCTGATATTCACACCCAGGTCAATTCTGTAAAGAAGGGTTCCATCAAACCGATAGCAGTCAATATATGTTTTACCTGTATACCCTTTCTGTGATACGTCCTTCGAGTTTGACGGGTCCCATTTCACGAAGAATTCATATTGGCCGTTACCGTCAACATCGCCAACGCTCATATCATTTGCAGAGTATGAATAAGTTTCGCCCGTGGGTGTTACACCATCTGTAGGTCTTTTGATCGGCAAATCATAATGTGAATTTCCCCATGGCCTAACCGGTGAACTTGGCTCTGCTTCCCGTCCGTCAACAACGGCAGCTACATAATACTTTGATGTGGATGTACCGTCTTTATCCAAATAGTTTATGCTGTCTGTAACTGTCGCAATCCTCTTACCATCGCGATACACGTTGAAATTTGCACCGGTCAAACCTGTCTCGGAATAACCTGTAACTTCATTAGCTAAAAGTCTCCAGCTAAGGAATACGCCTTCAGGGGTAGAAACTGCAATCAGGCCTCTGTCAAGGTATTCCAGTTGTACACCTTTACCCTTACCTGTCTTTTTCTGCACATCGGCGGCAGATACGTTTACAATTCCTGCAAAAAGAAGGATCATCGTTAAACCGATGGTTATTACCTTTTTAACAAGTGAAGCTTTCTTTAAATACATTTTCGATCACTCTCCTTAGATTTTTTATACAAGAGTAGATAGAGTACATAATTTTTCACTATCCCTTAGCCAAACTTTCCCTCCTCTTAAAAAGATTTTTACTTTGAGGTAACAATAAGGATTGGTTACGCTTACATAAAAAATTTGTGGGAACCACCTTCCTAAAGGTCCTTTATTAAACGGATTTTGAAATGAGGCAATTCCTTTTTTATTATAGTTTAATTATTCTGTATTTAATGTCGAAAAATCAGTTAAATATTATTAAAAAACAGTGTGTATTTATTTTCAGGAAACCTTTGGGGTAACGTTAAAGCTGAGGTTTCCATTTCATCTCAGGCAAAACTGCTTTCTTTTACGCTGAAAAGGGAATGAAAAAGATCGGAGAAATAAAAATATTCCCCATCCAAGACTAAGGACTAAAGATTCCATATCAGCAATTGAAACAATTAAGAAGCCATTTGTGTGCAATTGCGATTGTTGTTTTAACCGGAATCCTTTCTGGGATGAACATCGCGGCATTCACCAGTTTACGTGGCGGCCATTCATACTTCCCCGCAGGGCGCCGATCAGGAGCGAGACAGAAATCTGCCATCCCCTTGGAAACACTTTCACAGATGATCACTTAAAGCAACTAAATCTCCCGACAATTGTTTTTGCGTGGTTCAACAAAATAGAATACCAGAAACCCTCATCTATCTTAGACCAAGCGCAGTTTCCCAAATCAAGCGGATACTGCGTTTTCTGCTTGCTAAAGTCATCACAACCATTAAAGTGCCTCAACCCATCAAGTAGATTTATTTTTACAAACACCAGGCAGGAAGATCATTTCTCAACTCAAAAAATGATTACCAGAAGAAGTAAATGCTCGTTGCGAAATTAATCCTTGGCTGATTGCCAGACGATGGTATACTATTAAAAACACCTCTGGACAAGACAACCGTGAAGATACACCCGTTTACAAATAAAACCAGCCACAGTCGCTTTCATCACAACTTTTTAAATCTATTACACTACAAAACTAGTTCCAAAAGAAGCGACAAAAAACCTTAGTTAAGAGATCTCATTCAGGAGGAGAAATCCATGACAGACATTCAAGCCCTTGCCGCTCAAGTGGCAGAAGCAGTGCGTGCCAGCTTAAAAGAAGACTTTGATGAACTGAAAAAAGAATTTGGTGGATTAAAAGGAGAAGTAGACAGCCTAAAAAAAGATGTTGACGGCCTAAAAACTGAAATGAACCAGAAATTTGACCAGGTTAATCAGCGTCTCACTTCATTGGAAGAAGGACAAAAAGAACTTAAAGAAGATATCAAAACAACCAGACAAGCTGTCTCTGAATTACGGGAGGAACTGAAGGAGACCACTGAAACCACAGCTTACCTGGCCAAGGATATGTACAAGCTGAAATACCGGATCTAAAACTTCCATTACAAATAAAGTAAAAAACAGTAAATAAATAACTTTTTCAACAAGCGCCGCAAAAATAGCGCTTTTCTTATTGAATATATGCAGTTACACCTGGTTAAATAAGGAGCTGTCTATGCCGAAAAAACGATTGCGAGATTATGGTTTTACCGTTGGACAACTGCCTCCGGGCCGAAAAAACAGCATAACCGACATCCCTGGCGTACGGGTGGGACATGTCACCCTGCATAAGGAGAACGGGCAATGTACAGGCGTTACCGCCATTTTGCCCCACACAGGCAACCTGTTCCGCGAAAAAGTGGTTGCCGCAACCCATGTCATCAACGGATTTGGCAAAACAACCGGGCTGATTCAAGTGAACGAGCTCGGCACCATTGAATCACCCATTATGCTGACCAATACTTTTAGCGTACCCGCAGTCACAGAGGGAACCCTGCGCTACCTGATGGCCGGGGATGAGGGGATTGGCGATGGCGCCGGTTCCGTAAACATTGTGGTCGGCGAATGCAATGACAGTTATCTCAACGATATGCGCGGGCTTCATGTCAGCCCTGAACATGCAATTGAAGCGATTCAACAGGCCGGACAAAACGGCGAAAACGTCATCGAAGGAAATGTCGGAGCCGGAACCGGGATGATCTGCTTTGGCTGGAAAGGCGGAATCGGAACATCCTCCAGGCAAATCTCCACAGATCACCAGATGTACCATATAGGGACACTTGTCTTAACCAACTTTGGCAAACGGGAAGATTTAACCATTCTCGGTGTTCCGGTCGGACAACATCTGCCATCCCCCGACGTACCGGCACCGGCCAGAGACGGGTCAATTATGATCATCATCGGAACAGATCTGCCCATGACAGCCGGACAACTGCAACGTCTCTGCAAAAGAGCTGCGCTGGGCCTGGCAAAAACCGGGGCCATCGCCCACCATGGCAGCGGAGATATCATCATCGCGTTTAGCAATGGAAACCGTGTTCCCCATTCACCCGACAAAGACATTCGTGATCTGCGGAGCATCGCTGAAGATGGTCCCCTGGTCTCCGAGTGCTTCAGAGCTGTCATTGATACAACCGAAGAGGCCATTCTTAACTCCCTGTTTACAGCAGAAACCACCTGTGGCCGCTTTAACCGGATCATTTATGCTCTGCCGGCAGATCAGGTGATTCAATTGTTACAAGAATGTAAAATTTGGTAATATACCATCCGCCTACCGTTTTAAACTCAACTCCCAAACTCCAGGTAAATAAGGGATTTGCAGCCTGACCTCTGTTTGTTTTCATTAAAAGAGGTCAGGCTTATTTTGTAATAAAAAAGAAATAAAGGAGATAATTGGAGGAAAAAGGAGGAGAATGAAGAATACTTTTCATCCCAAACAAATTCTCCGCTAAAAGGCAGGGAGTAACATGTTTAAGAACTGGACTCCTCCTCATGAGGATCCCATGGGAATTAAGATCGATGGCAGCATTGCCGCGATTGAAAAAGTGAATATCGGCGGGATTGAGCAAGCGATTATGTTGCGCGGGAAAAGTACCGGTAATCCCCTTCTCCTTTTTTTGCACGGAGGGCCGGGAATAGCACAGATCGGATTCGCCAGGCATTACCAGAAAGAGCTGGAAAACCATTTTCTGGTTGTGAACTGGGATCAACGCGGGGCCGGCAAATCTTATTCCAAAAAAATCAGAAAAGCGTCGATGAATCTGGAACAATTTATTTCTGACACCTATGAGCTGATCTCAAAGCTGTTGGAACGGTTCGGGCAAAAGAAACTGTTTCTGGTCGGACATTCCTGGGGAAGTGTGATCGGCGCTTTCGTGGCACAGCGTTACCCCGAATTGATTCATGCTTATATCAGTAGCGGTCAGATGGTGCACCGGGAACAAAGTATGATGGTTTCGTATCATCTTCTTTTGTTTACGGCAATGAAAAAAGGGAAACAAAGTGCCCTGAAAGCACTCCGTAAAATAGGGTGCCCTCCTTATCAGAGCAGCAAAGACCTGAGCGCTTACTGGAAATGCCTGGCCCGATTGGGCGGTTCGATTCGCAACGGCAGCCTGATCAAAAAACTGTCCAGAGGGTTTCTCTCCTCCGAATACACAGCGGGTGACTGGCTCCGTTTCCGGCGGGGAATAAGATTTTCTCTCAAACATTTAAAGCTAGCGCTGATGAAGGTAAATTTGTTTGAGCAAGTTCCCGAGTTACAGGTTCCCGCCTACTTTTTTGTGGGCCGTTACGATTATCTGGCTCCCTCTGAGTTGCAGGAACAATATTATGAGTACCTGGACGCTCCGGTCAAAGATATCATCTGGTTTGAAAACTCTGCCCATGCCCCGCACCTGGAAGAGCCTCTCCCCTTTTTTATCAACTGTCTCCGTGTCAAGGAGGAAATTTTGACCCCCCGGCCTTCACAAAAAAGCCTGTTGTATGTGTAACCAAAAAAAGGCGTCTTCGGGCAAGCGCCTTGTTTTTTATTTTCCCCGGTGTTTGGCTTTCTTCTTCTGAATCGCGATTTCTCTTTTCTTTTGCACCAGCTTATTCTAAGGTTTTCAGCAATTCTGTAACCGCTGTTCGATACGAACTACTATAGGAGCTTCGTATTTTTCAGTATACTTTTTCTTGATAAATCGATTTCTTATATTTCAATTCTGTAATGATGCTTTCTAAGGTGTCTGTGTCCACTACAGAAAATAGGATATCTTTTATAATTCCATCTGGATTCTGTAACGCCGCTTCTAGATCGTTCCAACGAATACCGACGGTACTCAGCAGCATCAATAGGAGTTACATCTTCAGGGTGAAATGCTTCCCCTGTTGTTTCTTCCACCCAAAGTGCAAATTGTCTGAGCACACTTTCATAAGTGGAAATCGTTTTGGATTGTTTTCCCTTGCCTTTGAGATCAGATAAAAATGAGTTAAAAGTATCGTGCATAGAATTTCGCTCCTCAAAAATCGTTCTGCGATGAAAATAGATATGTATATTTTCAAGGTGATTCTCCCCATAATAATTTCATAATAAAATAATCATTTGATCATATGATCATTTCGTTTTATACTTTAATCAAATAATAATTTGATTATTGAAGTGAGGTGAGATTCAATGAGCGAAGAACGCTGTGAAATATATTGTTATGACGAAGAAAAGGTCAAGCGAGTGCAAACTTTATTGGAAACCGTAGAACCAATGGATACAGCACAACTGTTTAAAGCATTAGCCGATCCTACGCGCTTAAAAATTGCTTATGTTTTAATTCAAGAAGACGAACTTTGTGTCTGTGACGTAGCTAATATTATTAACTCCACATTGGCTACCGCTTCCCATCACTTGCGCTTACTCCGGAATATGGGCCTGGCGAAGTATCGGAAAGAGGGAAAACTCGTTTTTTATTCTCTGGATGATGATCATGTGAAGCAACTCGTCCAACTGGCATTTGCTCATAGTAAGGAGTTGACCACAAATGGAACAAGTGAAAGATAAAAAAGTGTTCCGCGTCCAAGGGTTTACCTGTGCCAGTTGCGCGGCTCAATTTGAAGAAAATATAAAAAAACTCCCTGGTGTAAAGGATGCCCAGGTAAACTTTGGAGCCTCTAAAATCACAGTATATGGGGAGCCTTCCATACAAGATCTGGAGAATGCCGGTGCATTTGAGAATCTGAAGATTTATCCGGAAAACCAGGAAATACGGATGGAAAGAGAGCCGTTTTGGAAGCGGCGAGAAACCATTCAAGTTGGCGTTTCTCTGGTATTTCTCCTTCTCGGTTGGTTTATGGGTGAATCTTATGAAGAAAAAAGTATTCCTTCTGTAATTTCCTATCTCCTTTCCATGTTGATTGGCGGATACGCTTTATTCCGAAAAGGATTACTTAATCTAACACGACTCCAATTTGATATGTATACCCTGATGACGATTGCCATTTTAGGTGCGGCGGCCATTGGTGAGTGGGGAGAAGGTGCAACGGTAGTCATTCTCTTTGCTATCAGTGAGGCATTGGAGACTTACTCAATGGATAAAGCCCGTCAATCCATTCGCGCTCTCATGGATATTGCCCCAAAACAGGCCCTGATCCGGCGTGGGGACGAAGAGATCATCGTTCCGGTCGATGAGATCCAGATCGGGGACATTATGATCGTGAAGCCAGGGCAAAAGCTGGCTATGGATGGAGTGGTGGTTAAAGGAAGCTCCTCGAATAATCAGGCTCCGATTACAGGTGAATCGATCCCGGTGGAAAAAAGCATTGACGATGAAGTGTATGCCGGGACATTAAACGAGGAAGGGCTGCTGGAAGTCAAAGTAACCAAAAGAGTAGAAGATACAACGATTTCCAAGATTATTCATTTGGTCGAAGAAGCTCAGGCAGAACGAGCACCTTCTCAAGCATTTGTTGATCGTTTCGCGAAAATTTATACCCCTGCCATTCTGATTGCGGGCTTCTTGATTGCCATGATTCCGCCGCTCTTATTCCAAGCGGATTGGGGCGATTGGATCTATCGTGGATTGGCTCTCCTCGTCGTTGGTTGTCCGTGCGCATTGGTTGTTTCAACACCAGTATCCATTGTGACGGCCATCGGAAATGCTGCACGAAATGGGGTTCTTGTCAAAGGCGGGATTCACTTAGAGGAAGCCGGAGCCCTTTCTACTATTGCCTTTGATAAAACAGGGACTTTAACACGCGGAGTTCCTGTGGTAACAGACTTTATTTCACTCATACCCAACAAAGAAAAAGAATTTTTAAGTATTGCGGTATCAATTGAGAAGAACTCGCAGCATCCGTTGGCTTCAGCTATTCTGCGAAAAGCAGAGGAAGAAGCGGTTTCAATCCAACAAGTAGAAGATTTCTCTTCACTCACAGGAAAAGGGGTACAAGCGAAGGTCAACGGTGTGCTTTATTACATTGGTAGTCCTGGCTTATTTGATGAACTATTACCAGACGGCATTCCAGATAAAACGAGGAAACAAATCCTTGATCTTCAACAACAAGGCAAAACCGTGATGGTGTTGGGAACCGAGATCGAAATGGCGGCTCTCATTGCCGTAGCGGATGAAGTAAGAGAAAGCAGTAAAGGAGTGATCCAGCGGTTGCATGAGCTAGGGATTAAGAAGACAGTTATGTTGACCGGGGATAACCGGGCCACTGCTGAAGCCATCGGCAAACAATTAGGAGTTGGAGAAGTTCAAGCAGAACTGTTGCCTCAAGACAAATTGGAGTTTATTAAGCAACTCCGGTCCGATGGTTCCAAAGTGGCGATGGTGGGAGATGGTGTGAACGATGCTCCGGCGTTGGCTGCTTCCACAGTTGGGATTGCGATGGGTGGAGCCGGAACGGATACGGCGCTCGAAACGGCGGATATTGCACTCATGGCAGACGATCTGAAAAAACTGCCATTTACCATCCGATTAAGCCGTCAAGCGTTACGGATTATTAAACAAAATATTACGTTCTCCTTAGCGATTAAAGCTTTGGCATTGTTACTCATCATACCAGGGTGGCTCACCCTATGGATGGCTGTCTTTGCCGATATGGGGGCGACACTCATCGTTACGTTGAATGGGTTGCGTCTGTTAAAAACGAGGGACGACATTGGATAACCGCTGGAATAAAGTAGTCTATAAGCTTTGGTCGCCCCTGTATGACTTGTTTTTTAATTCCGGTATTTTTTTGGTCGCTAGGAGAAAGGTATTTGAGAATATTGAATTTACGTCAGGTCAAAAAACTCTTTTGGTCGGAGCGGGAACAGGAGCAGACCTTTCGTTTCTTATCCATCATGATATGGATATTACCGCCATAGACTTGTCAGCGGATATGCTGAACAAAGCCAGGCAGAAATATCGTTCGTCCAACATCACTTTTTTGGAGATGGACGCGCAAAGCCTGGCTTTTCCCTCAAACTCTTTTGATACGGTCATTGCCAACCTCATTCTGTCGGTGGTTCCCGATCCGAATCGCTGTTTTGGGGAAATAATCCGTGTGACCCGTCAGGGTGGGCAAATCATCATATTCGATAAGTTTGTCCCATCAAATCAGAAGTTATCGATTTTCAAACGAATGATTCGGCCGATCGTGGCTGTGCTTGGGACTGACATTGGCCGACGGTTTGAAAACATAGTCATGCCTTATCGGAACAGCGTTTCGGTTGAAGCAGATTTACCTGTTCTATTTGACGGGATGTACAGAAAAATTCTACTTCGGAAAAAGGCCATGAACAATGAGTAATGTCTAAAGCAGTTTGTTCTCAGACTCGAAGGAGTTTTCATCATGGTACTTATTTGGTTTTTACTCGCTAGTATCGCTGAAATTGGTGGAGGATATCTCGTCTGGCTTTAGATACGAGAAGAACAGCCTTGGTATTTGGGAACTGTAGGAGGGTTCTCGCTATTTCTTTATGGAATCATCGCAACCTTTCAATCATTTCCTTCCTTCGGTCGTGTGTATGCGGCGTATGGAGGGATATTCATTTAAGGAGGCAAGGCAGATGACAGTAACTAAAGTTACTGGTGCGGCTTCCCACGAAGTGGACTGGCATGCCATCGAATGGCAAAAGGTCTACCGCAACGTGCGTCGGCTCCAAGCGCGTATCGTGAAGGCAACTCAGGAAGGCAGATGGGGCAAGGTAAAATCTTTGCAACGTCTGTTAACCCACTCATTCAGCGGTAAGGCACTTGCCGTCCGGCGAGTGACGGAAAACCAAGGCAAACGGACACCTGGCGTAGACAATGAAATATGGGAACACCTGCAAAGAAAGCAGAAGCAGTGAAATGTCTTCGGCAACGTGGTTACAAACCCAAACCGCTTCGACGGATATACATTCCGAAGAAAAATGGGAAGAAGCGTCCCCTCGGTATTCCGACGATGAGAGATCGCGCCATGCAGGCGCTCTATCTACTTACGTTGGAACCAATTGCCGAGACTACAGGAGATCCAAATTCATACGGTTTTAGGAGAGAAAGATCAACAGCCGACGCGATCCAACAGTGCTACATAGCACTTGCTAGAAAATCAAATGGCCAATGGATTCTAGAAGCAGATATACAATCCTGCTTCGACCAGATCAGCCACGAATGGTTATTGCGGAACATTCCTATGAATAAAAAGATTTTATATAAGTGGTTGAAATCTGGATACTTGAATCAACAGATATACCATCCCACGGAAGCTGGCACGCCGCAAGGCGGAATTATCTCTCCTGTGCTTGCAAACATGACACTGGATGGATTAGAGAAGCGACTAAGAGATAGGTTTCCTGTGACAAAGAGAGCAAAGGTAAATCTAATAAGATACGCTGATGACTTTGTCATCACCGGAAGCACAAGAGAAATCCTAGAAAATGAAGTAAAGCCACTTATCGAAGGATTCCTTAAAGAACGGGGACTGAGACTCTCACAAGAGAAAACACAAATCACTCACATCGAAGATGGGTTCGATTTTCTTGGTCAAAACGTGTGTAAATACAATGGGAAATTTCTCATCAAACCATCCAAGAAGAATGTTAAAGCATTCTTAGAAAAAGTCCGAGCGATCATTAAGGAAAACAAGACAACAAAAGCCGGGATACTCATTGGACTATTAAATCCGGTAATTCGTGGATGGACACAATACCATCAACATATTGCAAGCAAAAGCACATTCGCACGCATCGATCATGAAATGCTTCACTCCCTGCTAAGATGGGCAAAGCGCAGACATCCAAATAAACCAATGCAATGGATTAAAAAGAAATATTTTAAAACCATCGGTGGAAACCACTGGGTGTTCTTCGGTGAAGACAACAGAAAAGAAATGATACTGCTCCGCGCATCACGCTTTCCTATTCAACGGCATGTTAAGGTGAAAGCTGAAGCCAATCCTTTTGATCCGGTGTGGGAACTATACTTTGAGAAGCGTCTCGGCATTAAGATGGTGGACAACCTCAAAGGAAAACACCAACTTCTGCAACTTTGGAAAGAACAAAAGGGCATTTGCCCTGTTTGTAAACAAAAGATCACCAAACTTACGGGATGGCACAGCCATCACATTGTCTGGCGATCTCTAGGTGGTTCCGACTTGCAAGAGAACCGCGTTCTTCTGCATCCAAATTGTCACAGCCAAGTCCACAGCTTAGGATTAACCGTTGAAAAACCGCGTCCCTCACGGGGCGTTTGAAGAGGCTTGAGCCGTGTACGGGGAAACTCGTATGCACGGTTCTTAGGGGGGAACGGCTTCGAAAGGAGCCTGCCCTACCCGACATCCCATGTTGGGAATTATACTATTAAAAAACAACATGAAATAAGAGGGAGAATTAGTAAAGAAAAAGAGATAGTCTGCAATTATTAGAAATCGCGGCTACATCAGTCCCCTTCCTCTACCCTCAATCAGATAACATCCGACAGTCTTATTTGAGTAGAGCTGTTTTCTTGGAGAGCCAAATACCAATCCTAAATTGAAGAGCATCTTTAGTTTCCTCCTGTTTTACTGGTGACCCTCATTTAGATCGGTTTTTTGAACACATTTTAAGAGAATGAAATACTACTAATGCTCAGTGAAATACCTGCCTTTGACAACATAATAAATAGTTAGTAAATTCATTTCACTTTTTAAATAGAATAGAATGATATGCTTAAATTAGCAAACTGTATTTCAAGTAGAACCACATCATGCCTCGATTTCTTCGTTGACTAACAACAACACAGGAGTGGTCAAAGTGGGTGCAGATATTCATCTCTGTGTAGAAAAAATAAATAAATCTGGAGAATGGGAAGCAGTAAAAAGAGTTATTCAGGAAGAGGTAAATTATTATGAGAAGAAATTAAAAGAATCTGAGGGTAAAACATATGACTACAGAGCATACTATGAAGAACGGTTGAAAGAAGCAAAGGAAGGCTCTTTATTGGGCTTTTAATAATAGAAGCTACTCTGTGTTTGCTGTATTGGCCGATGTTAGAAATGAGGCTGGAATTGAGCCAATTGATTACCCAAGAGGTCTTCCAAGTGATGTAAGTTCCTTAATTAGAGAGGAGTATCAAACTTTTAAAGATGAATGTTGTGAAGGTGAAGTCCATAGTGCATCCTGGTTTACTCTAAAGGAACTATTGGAGTTTGAATGGGATAAAGAAGTCATTCACAAAGGGGTGGTGTGTGAAGATACTTACCGTGATTTAAGAGAATCCGGCTGCTTGATCCCTTCTTATTTCTATCGGTGGGTTGAAGGCGTCCATAATGATGTCCTTTTGTCAATGGATCAAATGAATGATATTTTGGACGGAAAAACCGAACGTAATCCAGAAGTAGAATATTCCGTTGAAATGACTTGGATGGAGTCTCATGCTAGCAAATGCTCTAATTTTATATACGCTATGAAAAAGTTAACAGAGCTATCTGATAGCGGTGATCTTAGTGATGTTCGAATCGTTTTTTGGTTTGATAATTAGCCGACATCCATAAAGAATGACTCAGGAATTGAAACCTGAGTCATTTTCTTTGCTTGGCCCAGAGGGTGCATTTTTGACATAACCTCTTCTATTTTATCTTTCCCAGGTGAATGATCATGCATGACGATCCATCATGGGTTCACCTCAATGAATCCGTTTCGGGAAAAACCGGTACTTCAAGCGTAAAGGTGGTTCCCTCCCCCAGTTCGCTTTCCACCCGGATCTTTCCCTCATGGATTTCGACAAATTCTTTGGCAATCGCCAGCCCGAGTCCGCTACCGCCGGACAAGCGATTGCGCGACCCCTCCACACGGTAAAAGCGCTGAAAAATATATGGCAGCTTTTCGGGGGGAATTCCGGGTCCGTTATCTCGGATTTTGATTTCAATCTTTCCTGCATACTCTTGAGCAGAGATTAAAACCTTCCCGTTTCGGGGCGTGTATTGAAGAGCGTTTCCGATCAAATTGAGCAAAACCTGCTTCATGCGGGAAGAATCCCAGTACACTTCACCATTGGCTGTTTGTGTTATTTCCAGTGCAATTTGCTTCTCTTCAGCTTCTGTTTTCAGCACTTCAAATATTTCATTCAACCATAAAGGGAGCTGAAGCCAGCTTTTATGTAAGCTGAGTTTCCGTGCTTCTGCCAGGCTTAACTGTTGCAAATCCTGAATCAGCCTTGACATGCGCATGGTTTCGTCTACCAGCGGCAGCAGCTGTGCCGGATGTACTTGCTCTTTCGCAGAAAAAGATTCCAGCTGCCCGCGCAAGATGGTGATCGGTGTCCGCAGTTCATGGGCGGCATCCGCAATAAGTTGATTTCTAAATTGCTCCTCTCTGGTAAGACGGGATTCTAAACGGCTGATCAATCGGGCCAGTCTCCCGATCTCATCGTCATCGGGGTTCTCTTTTTCTTCTTCAGCTGAAGGAACCATCTGTTCCGCCATTTGTATCAAGGCGGATAATCGTCTCTTTTGCTCCCGTTCCACCCAAAAAATGAGTCCCAGGCCAAATAGCAACAGCAGCAGAAGCAGCGACCACCATATGAAAGGAAAGCCTCCCTCTATAACGGATAATCTCCAGTTTTCACCCAATAGAAACGCCAATCCCATTCCCGGGAGCAAAGCCAGAGATAAGATAAGAGACGGACTTCGCCGGATTCGCTTCACGATGCATCCCCCAGTGTATAGCCCACGCCAAACACGGTGCGAATCCCTGCAAACAGGGGACAAGCGGCTTTCATTTTCTTGCGCAGGTTGTGGATATGTGTGTCAATGGAGCGTTCATAGCCGATGTATTCCTCACCAAGGGCAATTTCAAGCAATTGTGAACGGCTGTAGACCCGTCCGGGGTGGGCGGCGAGCGTGCTTAATATTTTAAATTCGGTGTGGGTACAAACCACCTCATTTCCTTGCAGCCACACCTTATATTGCGCCGGATCGACGATTAAATCCTTATATACGATTCGTTCCTCGTCCGCCGCCCCGTTCACCGACGAAACCGGAAACCTCCGCAACACAACCCGGATTCGCGTGACCAGTTCCCTCATGGAAAAGGGTTTGGTAATATAATCATCAGCCCCCAGCTCCAGGCCGAGCAATTTATCATACTCATCCGATTTTGCGGTTAAAAATATGATCGGAACATCGGAAAAGGAGCGGATCTGCTTGCATACTTCCAATCCGCTTATACCCGGCATCATCCAGTCAAGCAGAACCAGATGAATCTTCTCCCCGCTCTTTAAACGGTGAATGGCGTTTTCTCCGTTCAGCTCCGGAAGCGGTTCGAAATCTTCTTGCGCCAGTGTATCGCAAATGGTGGAAACAATTTTTTCTTCGTCATCTACAATCAGGATTCGTTTTTTCATTGCATCCCCTCCCTTTCACCAGCAAATAAAATGAAAAAACGGGGAGAAAACAAGTTTCTTTTCTCCCTTAATCACAGCAAATCAACTTACATACCGGGTCGCTTCCACCGGAGACAGTTGGAATGTCTGGCGTGCAGGAATGGAAGAACAAATCAGAGTGAACAGCAATGCTCCCACAAAGTACATCAGTATTTTTCCATACGGAAAGATCACGGTAATTGTATCAGGAGTACCCTCACTAAAAACAGCGTTGATGATTAACAATCCCACAAAACACCCCAGACCAACCCCTAAAAGGATTCCTGTAATGGCAATGACTGCCCCCTCGATCAGGATACTCCAGAATATAAACCCTTTTCCCATTCCAATTGCTCTCATCATTCCCATCTGCTGGCGCCGTTCACGAACCGCGCGAAACATTACCACCATTAGACCCACGATCCCAACCACCGTAGCCAGTGCACTGAATCCTTCCAGTAAAGAGAGGATCGTACGGCTGAAAGATTGATTGGCAACAAAATATTGCTGTGGATTTTGCAGAGGATAAATTCCCTGCAAAGTGAACGCTTTCTCGATCGACTTGGCAACCTGCCCCAGTTGTTTCGGGTTTTTTACCTGTATCAAAAGAGTACTTTCCAATTGACGCGAATCTCCGGCTAATGTCTTCATTTCACTCTGTTTAATCCATATGGAAGAAAAATTATAAAATCCATAGCTTTCTTTTTGGTGCCGGGAAATACCGATAATTTTTTTCTCCACTCCCGGTTGCAGGGGAAAGAATTCTCCAATTTGATACCTCTTCCCGTCGACTTCCTCTTCCCCCAATACCATCACATCCGGGTTGCGCGCAACTTCTTTCCAAACGGCCCGGTCATCGCTAAAAGCAGGGTCTCTTTTTTGCAGCTGCAAGCTGTTATTTTGCGCAAAGCTGGCATCGATTCCATTCACATACCGGTCATTATAGTCTTTAAAAGGAAGTTGGACAACCGTGGCAAGAGACTGAATCTGATTGTGGTCTATATAAGCGGACCGGTAAATCATCTGCTCCAACTCGGCAGTTGACAGGACCCGGTTTGTGCGGGCGGTCAGATCATATCCTCCGGTAGCAGTCCTTCCATCCCAACCGCCAAAAACAGCACCGAACGTTGCATTGATAATTCCCGAAAAGCCTGTCAAAAACAACACCATGGTAAACATAAACAGGAGCAATCCCGTCCGTTTCTTATTCAACTCCGGGTAGCGAAAAGCAACTCCCAGCACCCCGTACATTCGGGGCATAAAGGCAAAAAACTTTTGAATTCCCAAGTAGATAAAAGGCAGGCACAGAATGGCAAAAGCGATAGATGTAGCGATCGCCGCAATCCCTAATCCTACATTAACAAAAGTGGTTATTCCTTGATACTGGGCCAGCCACTTTTGAAACCAATACTGGGGCGTAATGGTAACAAGCGCTGTAAAAAGAAGTCCCGTAAGAAGTGCCGCCAGGCTCCTGAAACCTGTTTGTTTTCTCTTCTGTCCGGCTTCTTGTTTTTCACTATCCCGTTCGTTCAACAATTCAACGATCGCAACTTTTGCCACTCTCCGGGCAACCCATTCCATACACAGGCAGATGAGCAAAATGCCAATCGTAAGCCCTGCGAGTAAAGAGATTGCATCGATATAAAAGTGGTACGTGACCACAACCTGGGTTGAGTACTGAGACGAGAGGTTAAATATATCCGCTAAACGCCAGAAAACCGCATAAGCCAAGCCCGCCCCTGCCGCAACGCCAACAAGGCTTGACCCGATGGCATATAACATTCCTTCCAAACGTAAAATCCGCGCCAAATCCTGACGGTTCATTCCCACTGCCCGCAAGATGCCAAGTTCTTGTTTCCTCTCATCAGCAATCATTTTAAAGATATTGAGCACCAGTGCGACCCCGATAATAATTGCATTTAAACTGGCAATCAGAAAAAATGGGGTAAACTTTAAAATTCCGTCCAGCTCATATTTCACGTCATTGCGCACATAAGACTGTTTCCAGCCGTCAAAGGGGAGGTTAGAGGAAGACAGGACGTTGGTATATCCCTCTTTCATCCCCAGCAGAGACCGGGCTGTGTTCAATGACAACAGAGCAGTAGCCGTTCCCCTTTTCTCCCCGCGATAACCGGTTAATCCCTGCTCTGCAACTACTTTTTTCACAGTGAGTGTAAGGGGGTTTTGCTTGGGCAGAACCAGTTGGACCTCATCCCCCTCTTTTACTTCCAGATGCACAGCGGCCCGTTTGGACAAAATAATCTCATCCCCATCCAAGCTTTTGGGAATTGATTTTACCGCTTTGGCATCAAACTGTTTCGCATCTTTAAAATCAAAAGCGTGGATATAGACATGCGGTTGAATGATCAGTGGCTTTCCACTGTCATTTAACTTTGCTAAGTTCCCGTAGAAACCCACTGTCGGAACAAATTCAGCCGGGCCGGAGGCAGAATCCGCATCAGCCTGCAGCCTTGGCAGGTCCTCCCTCACAAAATAGGGATGTTCCAGCTTGGGTTGTCCCGCTGACGGTATGTCACTATAGATGTTGCCATACTGCTCTTCAAAAAAGAGATCCATACTGTGAACGATGGAAGTTTGCAGTAATAAAGCGGAAGTGATTAAAGATGTTCCAACCATCGAACCGATGATGGTCAGGAAAGTTGTCGTTTTATGCAAACGTATATTCCTGAAAGCCATTTTCCACAAGTGAGGATGACGCCAAGCCGTCAAAAAAGAGTAAAGGATCAGGAGCAACGAAATTGAACCCAGCAAGATGGATAACATGCTCATTCGTTGCTCCCCCTCATGCAGACAGGTGAATTTACCTTCCGCCGTGTGTCCCGTTCCTGCACGATCCGGCCGCTGTCCATATAAATAATCCGATCCGCCCGTTCAGCCACAGCAGGATCATGAGTAACAATGACAACCGTTGTCTCGTCCACGCGATTAAAATGTTCAAATAAATCCAGGATCATTTTGCTTGTTTCCCGGTCCAGGGCACCAGTCGGTTCATCTGCCCAAATCACACCGGGTTGATTGACCATCGCTCTTGCCAGGGCGACCCGTTGTGCCTGTCCCCCTGACATTTCACCCGGCCGGTGATGGCAGCGTTCTCTTAAGCCGACCCGTGTTAAAACTTCCTCTGCGCGCTCTCGTGCCGTTTTTGCCCGAACTCCCTGTGACAGAAGGGGCAGTTCCACATTTTCCACTGCCGACAAAACAGGGATAAGATTATACAATTGAAAAACAAAGCCCATTTTTTCAGCGCGGTAACGGTCTTTCTCTTTTTCTTTCATCTGGTGGATATTTTGCCCCTCTATTTCCACCGTCCCTTTGCTGATGTGGTCAATCCCGGATAAGCAGTTTAAAAGGCTGGTTTTTCCACAACCGGACGGCCCCATGACCGCCAGGATTTCACCTTTGTGAATGGTTAATGAAACGCCCCGCAAAGCTTCAACTCTGTTTTCCCCCTGTCCAAATACTTTCCATATTCCTTTGGCATGAATCATTTCTTATATTCACCTCTGCTCTTTGTCTCTTATGCTTAAGAAATATCTTAAAGAGGTGATCTCCATATCATTTCAACAACTTATCAAGATCTTGTTAACAGAACGACATGATTTAAAGGGGCAATGAAAACAAAAAATCCAAATCCTGAGGAACTCTCATGACTTGGATCAAAAGCGGAATCATATTTAAAGTTAAAAGCCCCAAATGGCCCGAAAAGTATTGGTTGTCTCACCCTGAGGAAAGATTTGAAATAACAGAAGGTAAACAATCAGGCCTGTGGCAGCAGTAACAAACCAGACTCTGGCGGTCCATGGACCTACTTTTTTATGTTTATCAAATCGTTTTTTGGCAGCGAAGTATAACGTAATGACAGCAAGCACCGGGGCGATGATGGTCAGGATAATGTGAAAAACCAGAAAAGCGGTGTAATAAGGGCGAAAAGATTCCGGTCCGCCAAAATCAGTATTGCCAATAAAAATGGTACGGGCCATATATAAGATAAAGAATAGCGCTGCAAAAGCCACTGACGCGATCATCAGACGGCGATGTGCATCTACTTTGCCCCGCCGAATCATCCTCCAGCCAATGGCCATGCAGATCGCGCTGGTAACCGTACACGACGTACTCATCAGAGCGACTGTACTACCCTCCATATTCTTTTTCACCTTTCCGTTTTTAAATGCAGAGCCCTCTAACCAATGGATGGCAGAGGGCTCCTGACTTTACATAAGAATAATTCCAACCGCAGAAACCACAGCGATCAAGATCCCCGTCATAATGAAGAACGTATAGAAAGAAGATCCTTTCTGATCCAGGTGCATAAAGGTAAAAAGCTGCAAAAACACCTGGATCGCCGCAAATACGAGGATAAGCGGCAAGATCATATTTTCAGCAACGACATCCGTGATAACGAGATAAAAAGCTGCTGCGGTTAAAGCAATCATGAGGGCGAATGAAATGATATGTTTCATGATCCCCCCGGATTTCTGAGACGCTGGTTGATTGGCGGTAGATTGTTTTTGACCGGCCACTGCTTAACCCACCTTTCCCAGAAGATATACAAGCGAGAAGATAAATACCCAGACGACGTCGATAAAGTGCCAATACAAGCTGGAGACGAACAGTTTAGGCGCTGTCTCGGTGTTGATGCCTCGTCTTGCGGCCTGGAGCATCAGGGTTGAGATCCAGACAATCCCGAAGGTAACGTGGGCCCCGTGGGTTCCAACCAGTGCATAGAAGGATGAACCAAATGCACTGCTCATAAAAGTATGCCCTTCATGAACATAATGGATAAACTCATATATTTCCAGAACCAGGAAGGCTAAACCGAGCAATACGGTAACCCCTAACCAGAATTGCATTGCACCCTTTTTAAGCTGGTTCATCGCGTGCATGGCGAGCACGCTTGTCAAGCTGCTGGTAAGAAGAATCACCGTCGCCACGGCAACCAGTCTGAGATCAAACAGCTCTTGCCCGGTCGGGCCGCCCATCGTTTGGTTGCGCAAAGCCAAAAAGGTACCAAACAAACAGGCAAATAAAACCGTCTCTGCTCCCAGGAAGAGCCAGAAGCCCAGCACTTTGTTTTTCCCATCAAGCGTTGCCGTTTCCAGATGGCCAGGCATATTGGAACTCGTATCCACGTTTGTATGTGCCGCCATTATGCCTTAACCCCCTTATGTGCATCTTCAATTTGTTCCGGTTCAATGTGATATCCATGATCCTGTTCAAACGAACGCATGAACATGGAAATGATGACGACAACCAGACCGAGAATCCCGACTAGATAGTTGTCGCGGGCGATAAACCCGAAACCTGCGATAAAGAAACCGACTGACATCAGAATCGGAATGTATGAGGGTGACGGCATATGAATTGAACCCAGCGGTTCGGCAGGCGTCATTCCTTTGTTTCCGGCCTGTTTCTCCAGCCAGAATGCATCTAAACCACGTACACGAGGTAACTGTGCGAAGTTGTACTCCGGCGGAGGTGAAGCGATCGCCCATTCAAGCGTGCGTCCATTCCAGGGGTCGGCAGGTGCCGGTACACCCTTTTTATGTGTTTTGTAGATGTTGTAGATAAATGCCAGTGTACCCGCTGTCATTCCCACAACTCCAATGGTGCTGATCAGGTTGATTGTATCCAGTCCTACATTGGCCTGATAGGTAAATACACGGCGCGGCATTCCCCACAAGCCCAGGAAGTGTTGCGGGAAGAAAGTCAGGTGGAAGCCGATGATAAATGTCCAGAAATGGAATTTGCCCCACTTTTCATCCAGTATTTTACCGAACATTTTCGGCCACCAGTAGTAAGCGCCAGCAAACATCCCCATTACGGTACCACCGACAAGTACATAGTGGAAGTGCGCCACAACGAAGTAGGTATCCTGATACTGGAAGTCAGCCGGCGGCAAGGCAAGCATAACCCCGGTCATACCTCCCATCACAAAGGTAGGGATAAAGCCGACGGCAAACAACATCGCCGTTTTGAAACGGATTTCCCCGCCCCACATTGTGAAGAGCCAGTTAAAGACCTTAATACCGGTCGGTACCGCAATCGTCATAGTCGCAATCGCAAACACCGAGTTAGCAACAGGACCCAATCCTACGGTAAACATATGGTGAACCCACACCATAAACCCTAAGAAACCGATCAATACGGTGGCGAAAACCATCGAAGTATAACCAAACAAACGTTTTTTGGAGAAGGTGCTGATCACTTCTGACATGACACCAAACGCCGGCAAAATAACGATGTATACTTCCGGGTGACCGAAGATCCAGAATAAGTGTTCCCAGATCACCGTACTTCCACCCATCGTGTAATCGAAGAAGTTTGCCCCGAACAGACGGTCAAACATGAGAAGCAAAAGCGCTACCGTTAAGGCCGGAAATGCGAACAAAATCAGAGCAGATGTAACAAATGATGTCCAGGTAAAGAGGGGCATTCTCAAGAAAGTCATGCCGGGAGCGCGCAAGTTAATGATCGTGACCAAAAAGTTTAAACCACCAATTAATGTACCAATCCCGGAAATCTGCAGACCCAGGACATAGTAGTCAATTCCGGGGCCCGGACTGTACTGATTCAATGCCAGCGACGTATAGGAAGTCCATCCGGCGTCCGGCGCTCCTCCGAAAATCCAGCTGAGGTTCAGTAACACTCCACCGGCAGTGAACAACCAGAATCCCAATGCGTTCACAAACGGGAAGGCAACGTCGCGCGCTCCGATTTGCAGCGGAACAACGGCGTTCATCAAACCAAAGATCATCGGCATCGCGGCCAGGAAAATCATCGTTGTTCCGTGCATCGTAAGCAGTTCGTTAAAGGTATCGCCAACGAACAGATCGTTACCCGGAACGGCCAATTGCAAACGCATAAAGATCGCCTCAAGTCCGCCGACAAGGAAGAAAAAGAATCCAGACATGAAATAGAGAATACCGATCTTTTTATGGTCCACCGTGGTGAGCCAGTCCCATACCTTGCTCTTTTTTACCCGGGTCAGGAAGTCTTTATTATACCCCCCGGTAAAGATCGCTGCCAGGAACAAGGCAAAGACGATTAGTATTATAAGCGTCCCCAAGGTGATCCCTCCTTCTTTAGTCTTTCAATCGTAAGCTAAGTTGAGTATGTTATTTCCTGCTCATCAGGTAATCCATCAGAGCGTCTAACTCTTTATCTTCTAAGTAATCAATTTTGGGCATTTTGGCGCCCGGTTTAACGGCCTCCGGATTTTTCAGCCATTGTTTTAAGCTTTCTTTATTATGCGGGAGAATACCGGCAATGGTATCGCGGGTACCAAACTTCGATAAATCCGGTCCCAGGATTTTGGCATTTGCACCTGCGTGGCAACCGATACAGTTTTGCCTGAAAATCTCTTCGCCCTCTTTTTGGGCACTTGTAGTTATCGGCTGCGGTGGATTCTTCATCTGGGCCACCCATTTATCAAAGTCATCCTCCGTTTGTGCGACCACCTTAAAGTCCATCAGAGCATGTCCTGCCCCGCACAGTTCTGCGCATTTCCCCTGATATGGACCGGGCTTCTTCGCATCTAACCACATCGTGTTGGTCCGGCCGGGAATAACGTCCGTCTTACCTCCAAGTGCCGGGACCCAGAAGGAGTGCAGTACATCTCTCCCCTCAATTTCCAGATGAACTTTTGTGTTCACAGGGATGTACAATTCTTGCGCTGTTTTGATCCCTAATTCCGGATACTCAAACTCCCACCAGTACTGATGCCCTGTCACTTTTACCTCAAGGGTATCCGGACCCGGTTTTGTATCAGACAGTTGAAATGTGTATTTCACAGTGGGGACAGCCAGAATTGCCAGTAAGATAATCGGAATAACAGTCCAGGCAAGCTCAAGCCAATTATTCCCGTGCACTTGTTCCGGCATGATGTCTTTGCCTTTACGCTTTCTGAAGCGAATGAGGACATACACAAAAATCGTGATTACAACTGTAAAGACGCCAAGCATCATAATGAAGCTCCACTTGATCAAATCAAGCTGGATCTCCCCGGCAGTTCCTTTCGGTTGAAGGGCGTCCATGCTGGGATGACCGCTACAGCCTGAAAGGGCAAAAACCGCTAGTGCGAATACAAGCATGGCCCGCCACATACGTTGTCGAGTCACCTAGATCAAACCTCACTTTCTGTTGCATCGATCCGGCCGGACTCAAGAAACCCAGCCGGATCCTATATATTTACAGTGCGAAAGTAAAATCTATTTTAAACTCTTGCAAGCACTGTTTCCGGGATGATTAGAATTGAAGCGCCTCGGTAATTGCCACATCAATAATCATAGCAAGAAGAATCACAGTCAGGTAGATCAGGGAATAAAAGAACATCTGTCTCGCCCACCGGTCATCTTCTTTGGTATTGAATCCTTTGATAGCAAGAGCGATGTAAACTCCACCCAGAATCAGAGCAATCACCAGGTAGAACCAACCGACAGCTCCTGTATAAAAGAGCAAGTACGATGAAGGCAGAAGCAACAGCGTAAAAATCAGGGTTTGTTTCTTGGTTTCTTTAAAACCTTTCACGATTGGTAACATTGGAATACCAGCCGCCCTGTAATCATCTGCTTTCATCATGGCAAGAGCGAAAAAGTGGGGAGGCTGCCACATAAAGAGAATCAGGAAAAGAGCCCAGGCAGTCAGGTCCAGCGAGCCGGTGCCGGCAACCCAGCCGATCATCGGCGGTACGGAACCGCAGATCCCGCCAATCACTGTATTTAAGGTACTTGTTCTTTTTAACCACATTGTGTATATGAAAACATAGACGAAAAAGCCAATAAATCCGAGAAATGCAGAAAGCGGATTAACTCCTGCTGTGAGAACAATAATCCCCAATGTTGTGAGAAAAATTCCATACCACAAGGCAACGGATGGCTTAATTCTTCCGTCCGGCACCGGTCTGCTTCGAGTCCGTTCCATCAGAGGATCAATGTCACGGTCGTAGAAGTTATTCAGGGTACAGCTGCCGGCGATCGTCAATCCTGATCCTAACATCGCGAATAACAAAGTCACAAAATCAAAAGAAGTAAAGCCTGTTGCGAGCCAGTAGCCGGCAAAGGTGGCAAACAGGTTGCTTTTATTAATACCCGGTTTCGTGATCTCTATATAATCACGCCATGTGGTCTTATTTTCCCCTGTAAACGATTCGATAGCGATGTTCTGATCTGCCGCGGTTTGCTGGGATACGGATCGATCCACCATACAAACCTCCTTTCCAAAGAACCAGGAGTAAACAAACTCAAAGCTAAACCGTTTTCACTCTCCTGAAAAATACATATGTTTTCCCGCTCTCCACAAAGGATGCGTAAAAATTGGTTAAAACATACAAAAAATGTAATATCACAGGTAGGATTACCTATGATTTTACATTTCCATTTCTCAAATATTGGGAATGAGAAATGTCAACTGCCGCGCCTTTTACCAAAATCATTTTAGATGATCGCCATGGTTCATGCAAGGGCGTGATAAAAAGGTTCAAAATATAGATACATCAGTGAAGAACCGGCTTCAAGCTTCCCATACTTCCCCTCTTACTTCATAGTCTAATGGAATGATTCTAATTTCAGGTGTCATATATGTGAACATTTCTTGATCATATGGGGCAAAATATTGGAAACTTGACTGAAACACAGGCCTGAATCAAGCGTTTGCCGTATCAGGTTCCATCTCAAAAAAACTGGCTGACCGCCCGGTCCTTAATGGCACTTTCTTAAAGTGCAAAAAAGCCACCCTTTTATCGCAAAAGAGGGCGGCTTTTTGTCCAGGCATATCATTCAAGCATCTGACTTGGCTTTAACCATTTGGTCACTTCCACACAGGTTCCTTCCTCCACCGGGATACTCGTTAGTTCATCCATCAGCATTTCTACTTGTTGCAATCCGGAGGTTTCACCAATGTTTTGGGATTGCCCTCTCGTCATCAGTTCTTCAAAGTTGGGAATCCCCGGCCCGGAATCCTGTACTTGAATGCGCAGTCCTTTTCGTTCCTCTTCTTCGACTGTATATATTGTGATATACCCTTTTTCCGCATGGTGGATCACGTTGCGGGCCAGTTCCGAGATCGATTGAACAATCCGGGCTTGATCCAGTTCGTTAAAACCGACCTCTTTTGCGATTTCGCGAACTTCGCTGCGGATGTTAACAATATCCCATTCAAACCGAAGTTGGAATGTTTTACGCATCGCCTTCCCCTCCGTCCATCAACGAGCATCCACTTTTATCTTTTGAAAATCCAGTTCCGACGGTACAGCCAGGTTTTGTACATTAAACAATTCGGCATACATGCCTGCTTGAGCCATAAGCTCATCATGGGTTCCCTGCTCCTTCACTTTTCCATGATCAATCACATAAATTTGATCTGCATGGGTGATGGTGGATAGTCGATGGGCCACAATTATCGTTGTTCGATTTTTTGCCAGCTGTTCCAATGATTCCTGTACCAGATGCTCTGATTGCAAATCCAGGGCAGAAGTGGCCTCATCAAGAACGAGGATGGCCGGATCTTTGAGAAATACCCGTGCCAGTCCGATTCGTTGCTTTTGACCACCTGACAGCTTTACGCCCCGCTCTCCAATTTCCGTCTGATAACCATTGGGAAGTTCCATGATAAACTGATGTGCATTAGCCGCAATAGCCGCCT
Organism: Paenactinomyces guangxiensis; assembly: GCF_016055185.1. GTDB lineage: Bacteria > Bacillota > Bacilli > Thermoactinomycetales > Thermoactinomycetaceae > Paenactinomyces > Paenactinomyces guangxiensis. The sequence goes on along the minus strand of NZ_JAECVR010000014.1, from coordinate 45,142 downwards.
GAACCACTTCTTCCGGAGAAGCATCAATCTTCCCCATGCGAATATTTTCTTCCACCGTCCCGCTAAAAAGGATATTTTCTTGCAATACGATTCCAATCTGCTTTCTCAAGCTGTGAAGAGTAAGATCACGGATATCATGTCCGTCAATCCGCACCCGTCCATCTGCAACGTCATAAAAGCGGGGAATTAACGAAATGATCGAGGATTTCCCTCCACCGCTCGGACCGACAAGCGCGATGGTCTGGCCGGGTGCAATGCTTAAATGAATATCATTTAAGATCCAGTCTTGATTTTCATTATAGCGAAAACGCACATGCTCAAATTCGATCTGCCCTTGAACCCGTTCAACAGATCTGGCGTGTGGAAGATCGGTAATATCATAAGCTTCGTCCATAAATTCAAACACACGATCCATGGATGCATGGGCCTGGGTTAAAGTGGTGGACGAGTTGACTAAACGCCGGACCGGGTTGTAAATAAGGCCCATATATCCATAGAATGCCGTCATCTCGCCGACAGTCAAACTTCCCCTGATCACCATGTAAGCAGACACTGTAATTACGAGAATGGGGGCCAGATCAGTAATCGTATTGATCGCCGAAAACGTTTTTGCCACCCATTTTGAATGGGTGAGCGCTTTATTTAAGAAGTTTTCATTGCGGCGCGTAAAATGCTCCTGTTCACTCTTTTCCAGATGAAAAGCACGAATAACAGTAATGCCTTGCACGCGTTCATGCAGATGGCCCTGCAACTCGGCTAGCGCCTGTGACCGCTCTTTGGTAAATTTTCGCATATTTTGAAAGAAATATTTCACCGAAACCGCATAGAGCGGGAAAATCGCCAGCGACACAAGAGTCATCCACGGATCGAGCCAGAGCATCAGGCCAATCGCGATCAACAGGGTGGATAAGTCAAGCCAGATGTTCATCATTCCTGTGATCACAAATTCCTTCGTCTGCTCCACATCATTGATGACCCGGGAGATGATCTGGCCCGCTTTTTGATTATGGTAATAGCGAAGAGATAATTTTTGAATATGGTCAAACAACCGGTTTCTAATATCAAACAGCACCCTGCTTGCAGCCCACTGGGCAAAATACTGCCTGTAATATTCAACGGGAATTCTGATTACTGTAAAAATAAAGAAAGCCCCGGCGATTGCCCAGGCTAATCTCTCTAATTTCTCCTGCGCAGACAAGGAAGACAGCAGCAAATCATCCACAACGTATTTCAACAATAGAGGCAGCAGGAGAGGGATTCCAAATTTGATTACTCCCACAACCATCGTTAAGAAGATCTCTTTCCAGTATGGCTTTACAAACCGGAGATACCTACGCACACTCTCCATTTATCTTCAGCCCCTGCTAATTGGTTTCACAAACCATTACCATTATAGCAGAACTGGGAAAAAAGGTTGTTTACAGCTTGCAAAACCATTTGCATCTCTAATTTTTGTAACGAGAATCACAAGAAAAAAGGTTCACTTTATTTTTCACGGAATGATGAATAAACCGTTTCCGCAATTTGTTTTCTGATTTCTGACACATTTGGGCCCGTTCGTCCCGGATGCACACGGTTGGTCAGCAAAATAATCATCACATCCCGTTTCGGGTCGATCATGATGGAAGTTCCTGTAAATCCGGTATGCCCGTAGGCCCCATCCCCAGAGAATGATCCCATATACCATTCCTGATTAAGTTCCCATCCCAGGCCGCGAAACGCACCCGGTAGCGAGCCTGTTTGCAGACGGGTCATCTCTTCCACTGTGGATGGTTTCAGGATGCGATTGCCATTTAAGTGCCCTTGATTGATAATAGCGAGTCCAAATTTGGCCAAATCTTCTGCCGTGGAAAACAGCCCGGCGTGACCCGCCACACCATCCAGGGCCCAGGCATTCTCATCATGAACCTCCCCCCATACCAGTCCGCGCTGAAGACCCGGTTGATATTCAGTAGCGGCAATCCGCTTTTTCAAAAATGGAGGAGGCTGATATCCGGTTGACATATCAAGGGGTTGAAATATGTATGTTTTCATATAACGCTGAAGCGGCATGCCGCTCACTTTCTCTACCAGCTGCCCTAAAGCGATATAACTGATGTCACTGTATATCATTTTACTTCCCGGCTTCGCTACCAGTTTACATGAAAGGGCTGCTTTTATTCTGTCTCCCCGTCCTCCCTGAACTTCATAAAGAGGAAGCGTGGCCGGAAGACCCCCGGTATGGGTAAGCAATTGCCTGATTGTGATCTTCTCTTTCCCGTTGGCTGCAAAAGCAGGCAAATGACGGGAAACAGGCTCATCCAGAGAAATTTTCTTTTTTTCTGCTAACTGCATCACCGCCGTAGCGGTAAAAATTTTACTGATAGAGGCAATATCGTAAATCGTACGGGTTGAAGCACGAATCAGCTTGTCCGCCGGCGTTTTTTGATGATCCTTATAACGGACAGCAAATCCAAATGCTTTTTCATAAACAATCGCTTCTTTGCGGCTGACCAGTACAGTTCCCCCGGAAAAAACCCCATCCCTGATCGCATCTTCCATAATTTTGTCAATATACTTCAATTGATTCCCTTCCATTTTTAAACCTTTCGGGTCTTCATGCCTGAGGGAGGGTGAACCCGATTTCCCCTTTGACAAAACCAGAATACTGATCATCCCGCTTAACAGAAGAAAGATCCCTAAGGCAAGCGAAAACCAACGAACAGGTAACCGCATTTTTTCACCTCGATAAAACATTTGCCATGGTGGTATTTTTATATCAAAGTCTGTCGCGGAACTTCCCGGCAGCAGCTTCTGAACCAAAATCCTACGGCCTTTTCCTATTGTACTGGTAAAACTTCCTTTGCACAAATAAACAGCCCCGGACCTCAACGATGAGGTTCCGGGGCTTTCTCTCTCTTAATGGCGGGCTTTTTCAAGTGCCGGTAAGAGTTTGGGATTTAAAATTTTGATGTAGGTCCCTTTCATCCCCAGGGAGCGGGATTCAACAACTCCCGCACTTTCCAGTTTCCGAAGAGCGTTAACAATCACAGAGCGGGTAATTCCCACACGGTCTGCGATTTTGCTGGCCACGAGCAAGCCTTCCAGACCGTCCAGTTCATTGAAAATATGTTCGGCAGCTTCTAATTCACTGAAAGAGAGTGAATTAATTGCCAGTTGCACCACTGCACGGCTGCGGGCTTCTTCTTCCACCTGTCCGGCACGTTCGCGCAAAATCTCCATACCAACAACCGTTGCCCCGTATTCAGCAAGGATGAGATCATCCTCCTGGAACTCATCGTTCAGACGGGAAAGTACCAGAGTACCAAGGTGATCCCCGCCGCCGATGACAGGAACCAGAGTGGTGTAACCGGTGCGGAATATTTCTTTCATTTCGGTTGGATAAGCCGTGTACGGACTTTCCACACCGACGTTTGGCATGGTTTGATCCACATCCATCAAAAGTTTCGCATATTCCGCCGGAAATTCGCGGTTACGCAGATACTGTTGCATACGTTCACTTTCAAATTCATGGTTGATAGCCATCCCCAACAGTTTACCATCCGGGCCGACAACATATATGTTGGCGGAGATGACATCACAGAGAGCTTGTGCCACTTCGTCAAAATCAACCAGGTGATGTCCGACATTTTTTTGCAATATCTTGGAAATACGACGTGTTTTGTTTAGCAAATCCATAGCAAAATCCTCCTAAAACAATGAATTGTATGTTTAATGGGCCCGTCCAAAAGTACGACCGGCAGATGGGATTGGACGGATCTTTTTAGGATTGACACGGGGGAAGGAACTACTTAAGTACTTTTCCTATTATGCGATATTTAAGCAAGGACGCAATTTCAATTTTGTGAACAGTTTTTGACTTTTATACCTTTTTTAAATTGTTCCCTCGTGTCGCCCGGCTAAAGCGATGCAGCCAGTGAAGGGCGCCACAAAATGAGCTCTACTTTTCCATCAATCAGATTGAATGGAACCAGACCAACACTTTGATAGCGACTGTCTCTGCTTGCGGATCGATGGCGATTATCGCCCATGACAAACACAGTTCCGGGCTGAACTGAAACCGGTCCGTAATCCCCGTCTTCAATAGGGGAATTGATGTACCTCTCATCAACTTTTAATCCGTTGCGATACAAAGCGCCATTTTTGATTTCAATCCTGTCACCCGGAATCCCGACTACTCGTTTGACCAGATAGCGATCTTTTTCAGTCGGGTCCTTAAAGGTAATGACTTCTCCCACAGACGGCTGTTTCATGAAAAACTTGAATTTGTTGATCAGCAAGCGGTCGCCGTTGTGAAGAGTCGGCTGCATGGAAGTCCCGTTTACCTCAGACAGGGCAAACCCGTATTGATTGAAGGCAATCGCAAACAGAGTCGCAAAGATGAGCATCAGACCCCATCTTTTAAATCGAACTTGCATAACTTTCACCTTTATCTTCACTCCATTATCCACTCTCATTTGTAAGAGAAAGATATTGATGATACCAGGTTTCTGCAAAACCGGGGGAAAACGGTTCCTCTCGACTGTGAATCAGAGTGACTAACTCCTGTTGAGCCTGTTTAACTTTTGTGATGACACTCACCGGATATCGATTTCGCACGCTGTTTTCAGCAAACTCCTCCTGGTCGACCCAACGATAATCCAGGCTGGGCTTCACGATGAGGTCAAGGTCATAATCGATATATGTAAGTGTCTTTTTGTCAGAATCGTATTGATAAGGTGAAGCAATGTTGCAATAGTAGCTTTGCAGCCGAAAATGTTCATCATAGAGAAGAACCGTATGAAACCAACGTTGGCCGGAGAAATGGGCAATGGCTAAACCTGGTGAAATCCATTTTTTTCCATCTCCTTCTGTCACCTGCGCATTGTAATTGGCGAGAATCAAAGGATCACTATTCTTTAGAATGATTGATTCTTTCCAGATCTTGTGTACCTTATTCCCGTGCTTCCAGCTTTCAATGCGAATGGTATCTCCTTTCCGGAAAGGCAAATTTGATCACCTCATCAACTCTATTTTCATTTATTTCCAAAATGTAGAGAATATAAAACACCTAAAACTCAGAATTTATTTTTTCATATAAATTACAAACAGGAAACCTGCTTTTTCTGCTATGACATGCACTTTCACAGAAAAAAACCAGACCCTGGGGTCCGATTCAGATTTTGACTCGTTATTTATCTGCTCGAAGCAAAATCCCGTCCCATCTCCCTGGAGCGTTCCTTAGCCCTTAGCACAGCCTGAATCACCGCTTCATCAAAGCGATACCGGCTTAACACTTCCAGTCCGGCCATGGTGGTTCCGCCGGGGGAAGTAACTTCACGGCGTAACTGTGACGCTTCCTTACCTGTTTTTACAAGCATCTGAGCCGCTCCGAGAAGTGTTTGTACAGTCAGGTCCCTGGCCGCTGCTGCTGAGAGTCCGGCATGGACTCCCGCCGATTCCAACGCTTCAACCATATAGTAAAAATAAGCAGGCCCACTTCCCGACAAGCCGGTGACGGCATCCATCATCTCCTCCTGTACTACAAAAACAGAACCAATCGCCGAAAAGATGTGACAGGCAATTTCCATATCTTCAGGCCGCACCCACTTCCCGCTGCAAACCGCCGTTGCCGATAAACCAACGGCACAGGACGTGTTGGGCATCACTCGAATGACCGCCAGCTTTTCCTTGAGGCCGCTCTCCAGAAAGGAGGTAGAGATCCCTGCAATGACCGAGATAATCAATTGTCCCTGTCGAAAGCGGTTCCCCCAACATTTTAGTACCTCGGCGACATCTTTGGGTTTAACCGCCAGAATGACGATATCTGCTTCCAAAATCCGCTCCGGTTTATTATTCTCTTCATTAAGTCCGTAAAGTTGGGTTAACTCTTGCAATCTCTTTTGGTTACAACGGTTGATCAAGGCAATGTTTTGTGGCAATATTTCTCCCTTTTCTGTCAATCCTGCCAAAATCGAAGCCGCCATTGAACCGGCGCCGATCAGTCCGATTTTTTTCTCTTTCAACATAGCCATTGCCTCCTTAAATTTTATAAAAAATAAGAGCCCTCTTTTGTCCAAAGGACGAAAGAAAGCTCTTCCGCGGTACCACCTTTATTAGCGCAAAAAAGGCGCTCTGCTTGGTGCGACATATCAAGTCGCTGCGGATAACGGGATGCACCCGGTCTGATTTATCATCAGCCGCATCGGAGGATGGGTTCAAACAACCATCATGGCAAAACCTCTCAACCGGTGGATTTTGCTCTCTGTACAGATCGGGATGTTTTACTGGTCCTCGTCATCGCGTTTTAGCCGAAAATATTTCTAATCATTATATTTGGCAATATTTCTGTTGTCAAGGGATGAATGGGATTGAGGCAAGATTGCCAATTTTTCTTCACCCAATTACTGCCAAAAAAACCATAAAAAATTTAATCGTTCAAAGAATTTTACTTTGAAAGCGCATACAAAATGTAGTATTCTTATGTTACATCAAATAATGTTTAATTAGCCGGATTTACCTTCTGCTTCTCGACAATGTCAACAGGTATCAACCTGCAATCACACAGATCGCAAAAAAGCGTGAAGAGGATTTGGATCAAAAAAATAATCCGCCGCTGAAGGCAGATTAAAATGATCAGGTTCATCATGTGAAAGAATAGACAAATCACAAAGGTAAAAATGGGGACGAAATTAGTTGATCTCTCGCCGGCAAGAGAACAGCAAGTCTTTTTCCAGACGAGTGGAACAACTATTAGTATAACCAAGATGCTGATAAAATGGCAGAAGTTTTTCCGTCCCCTCGTCAACTGTGATCCAAATCCTCTTCACACCTTTTTGCAGAAACCGCTGTTCAAGAGCATTAACAAGCCGGGTTCCCACTCTTTGCTTCTGGTAATCCGGATGAACAGCCAGGCAATAAAAAAAGCCACTGCTTCCGTCCAGGGTACCTACGATGGCACCCACAACTTTACCATTGGGTGCTTCCGCAACCAGGACCAAATCCCGGTCCAAACCCAATTGTTTAGACAGGACTTGCAGTGTCTCTTTCTCCTGCTCATGAGAGGCTGTCATCTGCCAAATTTGTGAAACGTCATGTACATCGGATAGTTGAAAGGAACGTAGACGTATCATTGTTTTCTCCTCCGCCGGGAAGTTTCACAAAATAAAATAATAGTAGCTTTTATATTTTACTTTAGTTTAGATTTATTTTCAATTAGTAGTTCTATGGCAATTACTTGGTGAAATGTGGTTTCACTTGATCTGCTGCATACCAGAGCCAGGGAATATAAATAAATATGGCAACGCCGAGCAAGACCTGTTCTGCCTCTTGCTCCCAGCGAAACACAATGGCACCGGTCAGCAGAATGGTCCAGATCAGAAACGACCACCAGCTTAAAGAACTGGGAAAGTCCCGGGTACGAAACATAACCGCCGTATAGATGAGACCGCTGATCGCAAAACAGGAGGGGCTGAACACTCCGATTACCTGTTGCAGCAATTTGTCCCACTCATACATATGACTGGCTAGTTCCGGGGAAGGCATGAGAATAAACAATTCGGACAAGGCTGAGATGACAGTCATTTGGATGAAGTGATTCAGGAAGATCGCCGCCCCGCCGATAACACTGATCATCCAGGCCCATTGTAACAACGGGCGATATGTTTTATCCAGCGCGAAAGTTAATACGGTAAAGGTTACGATCACCGAAAGAATTGCCAGTGAAGAAGCAAACCAGGAAATGACGACCAACGTCTGGTTGGCCGAAATGTACGTGGAGCGGACGATCAGAGAACCTTTGGTGGTTTGGGCAAGAACACACAACATAAAAACGGCAGCCAAGATATGAAGAAAGGCAGAGCCTCTGAAGACCCATGAAAACCACCCTTTCCTCACTCCGCTTGTAACATCCATCATAACTCCCTTCTCCTCTCCGCTATCCCCGCTATTGCTTTCCTCACGGCCCAAAAGTCTATGAATATTCGGTCTTTAAATATATTATAACCTATTCTATTTTTCACAAACGCTCTCTTTGTAACCCTTTTTCATCCGCCTCCGGGTATGTTTTCAACACTTTGTATCATACTGAAGGCAGAGGTGAAAAAAATGTACACGGGCCGAGATTTAGAAGAATTAAGTATGATACCGTTATCCAAGTGGGAGATAGACGAACTATCCTACTACCATTTTGTAATGGCACAAATGTCACCCTTAATGAACCAGCAGGGAATTAGCCTGCACCATAAGCTGATCAAAGAAATTGAAAGAAGAGGCGGGCTTGCCGCTCTGGACGAGGAGCACTCCCTTTCCTGACATAGCACTTCTCGTAATCAATAAAAAATCGTCCAGACGAGCTGGACGATTTTTTTGTTTAGTTATTTGTATCCGTTTTTGGTAGTTTTTCTGTTGGTTTATCGGGATCTACCTTAATGGTTGTAAAGGTTTCGGGGGCGTCTTGAACCTTTTTCTTGTGTACTTTTGCTCCGGGAACGGTGTAAGTATAAACCGTAATGGAATTGCTGCCTACTTTGATTTTAATCATAACCGGTTTATTCAAATTGTTTCTGAATTTAAAATCGGGTCCGCCCCAGGATACAGTTGCGTCACGCCCCGGCGGAACATAAGTTACTTCCGCGCTGTGATGATAACGGGCTACAATCCTCAGACCCGCCTCGTCCACACTGTTGAAGAGAGTGGACGATACCTGGCAGATTCCTCCGCCGATCCCTTCGCTGAATTCACCTTTAACAATGACACCCGCCTTTTTATATCCTCTGGCCGCAGTACGTTCACCAACCGTTTTATTAAATGAGAATTTTTCACCCGGCATGAGCACCAATCCGTTAATCTCCTTGGACGCTAAACGAATATTGGTGGTACGATTCACATTGGAACCGTCAAATCGGGTCCGGTAGTCTCCAATTAATTTTTTGTCCACATTCCGCAAATCTTCAGTGGTTACAAGCGGTTCAATAGGAATCATCGGAATTTCCCGGGGTTTATTGATAAGTGGCTTTATATCAGTCAGCCAGGATTCAACTGTTTCCACATCCATTTTACGCCCCTGTTTTTCCGGTGTAATCTTGTAACCCACCTTTTTCATCCTGGCATTTTGGGCCGGTTGATACACCTCTTTATTCACTTTTTCCAACCAGGCGCGCAATTTTTGTTCATCAATCGTGGAGGTATCTTTTCCGTTATAGCCAATTGTTCTTAAATCAAGATCAAACTTTTTGTCTTCCAGGTAAAGTTGAAACATGGCCGGTTTTGGCTTCTGCTGTGCCGCTGCCACCTTAGCGTTTGCTTTTGCATTGAAGGCATCAAACGCATATGCGGCTGCACCGAGGGAACCCGCCATAATCATGGAAGCGACAATGGCACTTACGACGATTTTTTTTCGTTTGAGTGCCAGAGCATCCGGATCAGGCTTTCCCTTTACTTTCGGAGTCCCGGGCGAGTTCTCCGCTTTTTTCAGCTCAATGCTTTGAACGGGTTGGGAAGAACCTTCGTCAACCGGAGTAAGGAGTTCTTTGGCGGCCGGTGCTTTAGGTACAGATTCCTCTTGGGTCTCCTTGTTCGCTTCCGTCTGCTCCTTTGAAACCACGTCAGGTTTCTGTTCTCCATCGGTATACCATTGATCCAGAGCCTTGAACTCCGTGGTATTAAAGACACGGTCATCAGCCTTGAATTTCATGTTGTTAACAATTTGTTCATCTGCCGGGGATGAGGCGGATTCACTATTTTCTACATCGGCAGCCATATCTTTTTCTTTATTTTCCGCTGCCTGCTCCTCTTTTTGGGAATATTTGCTCTCTACTACAGACTCTTTTTCTTCACTTAATTTCCTTTCTTCTCTTAACTCCCTGGATTGCTCATGTTCTTCAGGTGATTGGCCCCCTGCAGGTAATTTTTTTTCTTCCAACCGTCTCTCTCCTCTTGGTTAAAAATCGTAAAAATGAAAGGTTTGTCCATTCCGCCCGTTTGCAGGATTCCATCCGCGGCCAAATCCTGTCCGGACAGAATTGTACACAGGAAATAACTTATACCAGCGAAGAAAAAACTTCTGACGCAGATGTAAAACAATCATGAAAATGAAACATTCTTCATCTATTATAAAAGATTTTTTAATGCTTTCCGATAGACATTGGCAAAAGCTTTTGTATGAAGATCATCCAGCTCTGACCATTCCCATCCTTCCGGGAGAGGGAATGTTGAGTCCGTCACTTCCGCCTGTACCAGTACGATCTTCCAGTGCAGATGGCTAAAGATGTGTTCAAGTTGGCTTTTAACTATATAATTCGTTGCAGGGATTGTTTTTTTGTCACAGAATTTTTCCATTGTTCGCAGAGGGGATTCTCCCGCTTGTTGCTCTACCGTCGGGAGGGCCCACATGCCGGCCAGCAAACCGGTATCAGGGCGCTTTTCGATTAATACTTTGTCACCCTGGAGAAACCAGGCGAAGAGAACATTTACTTGCACAGGGGGTTTTGCCTTTTTCTTGCGAGGCAGTTCATCTTGTAAACCCTCATGAAATGCATGACAAACGGTCTGAACAGGGCAAAATAAACAATGGGGAGATTGCGGAGTGCATATCATCGCCCCCAGCTCCATCAGTGCCTGATTAAAATCACCGGGAGCATGTGCGGGTATAAGATGCTCGGCGATCAACTCCATTTTTTTTCGTGTGGATTGCCGGGCAATATCATCCGGGATCGCAAAGAGCCGCGAAAATACGCGCATCACATTTCCATCTACTGCGGGTGCCTTTTTATCATAGGCGATACTGAGGATAGCCCCGGCTGTATAGAGACCTATTCCTTTTAATTTTGAGATGGTCTTAAGTTCATCGGGAACTTTGCCGCCATAATTTGCTGCTACTTCCTTCACCGCAGAATGTAAATTGCGGGCACGAGAATAATAGCCAAGGCCCTCCCACGCTTTAATCACCTGGTCATCAGTTGCATTGGCTAAATCATTCAGGGTGGGGAATTGATTAAGAAACCTCTCATAATAAGGAATAACGGTATCAACACGCGTTTGTTGCAGCATAATTTCTGAAACCCAGATCCGGTAAGGGTCCTTATCTTTTCTCCAGGGTAAATCTCGGCGATGCTCCCGGTACCAGTCAAGCAGCTCCCGCTGGATCACTTCCACGGTTTCCTCGGACGGCAAGGGGGTAGTCGTTATTGCGGTTAATCTACTTGCCAATTGAAAAGCCTCCTGTACTGCTCAGATGATAACAGGGATGAGCCGCGTGAGAGTTGAACCAGCTTCATCTGTTTCCCTTGTGCGGTAGATTCAAATACTAACATTTTTTTTTCATCATTCGTAAGATAAAAACCGAGCAACTGATGAGGGGTCCGGTATACTTCACGTTCCTCCCATCGTTCATTCAGGAACAGAAGTTGATGGTTTTGAGCCAGCCAAACTCCTTCAGAACCTGTCCTTACATACGGAAGTCCGTATTGTTCCTGGGTATATACATCATACACCTTATTCTCCTGGGATTGTAAGTTAACAATTTTTAAAATTCCATTGACGGTATAAGCCAGAACCTTTCCATCCCGGCTCAATTGCAGTTGTTTGAAATGTGCCGGAATGTCATTTTGTTCTTGTTCAGCATAATGAAAGAGATGAGTATCTATCACATGGACCTTCTCAAGCATGCTTTTCTCCTGATGAATCTTGCCAGTCGCGAAGGCAATGTAAAGTCCGTCCGGGTCCCAGACTGGATTATCCAAAATATGTTCCCCTTCTTCGGTCGTGTATAATGTTTCTGCTTTTCCCGACCGGACATCAACTTGCTGCAGATCTCCTTCTTGATCAACATAGAGTAAAGCAGGCTTTTTTGGGGCCCACGAACCATGGGATCCTTGCAGGTGAAGCACTGTCGTTCCGTCTGACAAACGAATGAGCCGCCGGTCGTCAAATAATAGATATTGATGATCAGGAGACCATTTAATCAATGAGTTCGACAATATTTTTTCGGGTTGCACTTTATCCTGCAACAGTATATCTTTTTCTTGACTGGTTTTGTACAGATGAAGAGCAAGGCCTTTCTGTGAATTTCCGGTAACAAAAACAAAATCTCCGCCCTGTGGCGACACATCCGCTACCCGTTTATTTTTAAGCTCAGTTCCTTTAGCCGCCTGTTTCAGCAGAAGTGAAAATACAGTCTGTTTGACCGCCTGTTCACTATCATTACTGGTAAAAGAACGGATTAACTTGATTTCTCCCGTTTCCAGATGAAACGACCAAAGGGATTGTTTCTTCCACCGGGTAGTGAGGAAGAATATTTGCCGATCGTGAATCAAGACAGGTGTAAACCGGTCGAAACGGATTTCAGGTAAATGAGAGGGAAGCAAAGTGGCGTTTGAGGGGTGATTCGAGTTTGTGATAAAGAGAGTCAATATGATGAACAGCAGGATAAATGCCAGCCAGCTAACTGGTATCACCCAATGGTTTTTCCTGTCCCTGACCACGTTCCCAACCACAACCTTCTTTATAACTGGGATTGCTCTGAAATAGGTTTAAATGCCCAAATATGAATCTTAGACCTTCCACCTTTAATGAAGAGATCCAATTGAGACAGAGGTCTGTCCGTTTCGCAAGTGCGCATAGCCCGAATCCGTTCGTATGTTTCCCAATCAGCTACCTGGATGTTTTCCACCACAAGACCGGGTTGTTCCGATCCTGTCAAAAACAAATGTGATATCACACGGCCGGCCGCTTGTGTCTTCTGACGGATCAATGGAATGTTCTCTATAAACTTGTCCCAGTGCTCCTGTTCGACGCGATATTCAACAAAGACTGTATAGATCAACTGGTTCATTCACTCAACTCCTAGCTTTTATCTTATCAGATGGTACCTTCATCGTTAAGCAAAATTCCGCACTTTTGCCAGATCTGTGCAGAATTTTTTCTACCCGTGGGGGAAGGCAGAGTTCTGTCTTCGCTCCCGCTCGGCGTCATGATTATAACTTTCATCGCTCGGACTTTTGGCATCAGGTTATAAATGTTAACAATAGGCATCAGTTTAGGAGGATCGTTATGGATACAGGCACACATTTTGTGATGGGATTGGGACTGTTTGGCTTAGCTCACCTTGACCCAGCTGTAACTGCCCATCAAGAAGCATCACAAGCCTTTTTAATAGCCACTGTTGTCGGCTCGCAAATTCCGGATGCAGACACACTGTACCGCTTTGGAGGAAACGCGGCATATATCCGCAACCATCGCGGTTGGAGCCACTCCCTCCCTATGCTGTTTGCCTGGCCAACTTTAATCACCTGGGTTCTTTCCATGTTTTTCACGAATACCGACTGGAAGCAACTCTGGTTTTGGACTTTTGTTGCCGTCTTCATCCATATCTTTATTGATCTGTTTAATACGTACGGGACACAGGCGCTTCGTCCGCTCTCTTCCCGCTGGGTTTCCTGGAATGTGATCAATATTTTTGACCCTTTTATTTTTGCTTTGCACCTGGTCGGCTTTCTGCTATGGTGGGCACTGCCGCAAAATCCCGGCTATACATTTAGTTTAATCTATCTCTTCCTGATCGCCTATATCGGATGGCGCAGTTGGATCCGCTACAGGCTTGTCTCCCGTCTGAAACAAGAGCTCAATGAACCCGGTCGTTACACCGTAACACCAACCGTCCACTGGAATGTGTGGAATGTGATTGTTGAACAGCCACACAGGGTAAAAATGGGAGAAATTCGCGGCGGTCAACTTTTTTGGACAGGTCAGCTATCTACCAAGGACTTGGATCACCCGGCTGTAATTCACTCCAAAAAGGCTGATTCGATTGACGCCTTTCTTTCCTTTACCTCTTACGGGTATCCACAAGTTTTTTCCCGCCCTTATGGCTATGAGGTCAGATGGTTGGACGTTCGCTATCATTATAAAAAGCATTTTCCCTTTGTAGCCGTCGCATTGCTCGACAGTGAATATACACCTTTTCACTCTTTTGTCGGTTGGATGAGCGAAGATCAGTTAGAAAAAAAAGTGCAACATTTGCTATCATAGAGTTGTTGTGTAGATGGGGCAACATGATCTGGCAAGCCATGCTCCAACAAACATACATGTAAAATAACGGGTAATGGCCGGAGGATCATCCAACATCCTGTACTAATCGGCCGTCGGAGGTGAAACAGTTTGTTTCCTGTGCTTAATAACCAGACTTCAACAGATACAGAGACCCCGATTGGGGAACTGGCGGTAAAGACAAAATCCTTTGTGGGAAAAATCGTTGAGGACCCTGTGTCCCATCTTTTAATCCCGGTTGGCGAAATCCTGCTGATCATTGTCTTAACCATGATCGTGCTGCGCTTGATTGATCGTATTATTGATAAGGTATTTACATTAAGCCGAATGGAAAGCAAAAAAGCCCAGACGTTAAGGAAATTAATTAAATCCATTTCCCATTATGTAATCTATTTCATCTCCGTTCTTACCATCCTGATCAATATGGGCTTTAATCCTATGCCTGTATTGGCCGGTGCGGGGATTTTAGGATTAGCAATTGGTTTTGGCGCCCAAAATCTGGTTAGAGATATTATCACCGGTTTCTTTCTCATCTTTGAAGGCCAACTTGAAGTGGGAGATATTGTGCAAATCAATGGGCAAATTAATGGAACTGTAGAAGAAGTCGGACTTCGCGTGACCAAGATACGTGAATTTAACCAACGTCTTCACTATCTCGCCAACGGAAACATCACCCAGGTAACCAACTATAACCGTGAAAAGATGAGAGCCATCGTCGCTGTAACCGTCCCCTACGAATCAGATCTCGATGTGGTAAGTAAGGCACTGGATGAAGTATGTGAAAGCATCGGCAAAAAATACGCTCCTTATCTTGTAGAAAAACCGGAAGTGATGGGGGTCACCAATATTGACCAGACGGGGGTCCAGTTTACCATCACCGCTCTGAGCGAACCGGATGAATACTGGTCACTGGAAAGAGAGATGCGCAAAGAAGCTGTTCTGACTCTTCACAGGCGCGGAATCGAAATTGCCTATCCGAGAAGTGTCGTTTATCATTCCGAGCAGATTCGGGCCTTGCAATCCAAGGAAACGGTCAGCCAGTAATAAAAGCAGGTTGGAACCTCATTCCGACCTGCTTTTCTATTAAAAAATGATTCTTTGTATCACAGCAAGCGCAACTGTTACACCAACAGCCACTCCGACCCACAAAGCGGTGCTTTTTAGATCGCGGATCAATATCCCTACAGGGTCTACAGCCGCCACACGGGGTTCTTTTTTCTTCTTCTTTGCCAAGTTGCCTCCGCCCCCTTTCACCACTCCAATTGCAACCTGAACAAATAATAACATATTTTGATCTTTCACAACATGAACAGGGAGCCGCTTCATCCAGAGGGAACTCATATTTTCACCTTTATGAGGAGGTTGCGCTTAATGTATCCCAGAGATAAAACGTCGCATAACTGCGAAAAGGAGACCAGGGCTCTCCTAATTCCCTCACTTTATCCTCGATCGGCTGTTCCGCGAGATCATACACCTTGCGAACCGCATTCCTCAGCCCGATATCCGCCGCAGGGAGCAAGTCTGGCCGCCCCAAACCAAACAACATCACACATTCAACTGTCCAGCGGCCCACTCCGCGAATGGGCAATAAGGTTTCTGCTACTTCCTGATCAGATTGGTCGTACATACACTCCAAATCCAGTTTCCCATCGGCGACTTGCCGGGAAATGTCAATAATATATTCCGCTTTCCGGCGGTTAAACTGCAATTGTTGCAAATCCTCATAGGCTAAGCGGGCCACCTGTTCAGGTGAAGGGAAAACGGACAAAATCTCTCCGGCAAACTCAACTTTCTCCCCCGCCAATTGGATAAATCGTTTGAGCAGGGTAGCGGCAAAAGAAATATTCAACTGCTGGCCAATAATCGTTTTTACCAAACATTCGTATACGGAGGGATCCAGTACAATATGCATCCCCTCACGCTGCCGGACCACCTCACCCATCCGGGAATCTTCCCTCATCTGCCGGTAGAAAGGAGTCAGATCAACTTCTGTGGAAAACATGCGGCGCAGCCTTTCGCTCAAATGTTCAACCTCACCGGGATCTGTCTCTCCTTCCACTTTAACGCAAAGAGCCGGTTTTGCCGGGTGGCGCGAAATTGAGATAATCAGCGGTCCCCGCTTTCCCATGAGTGTTCTGGTAAATACACCTTCCCTGTAAATATAACTGCTCTTCTCAAAAAAACGAAGACGGTGTGTGGTCTTTTCAAATGAATACGGGTACTTAAGTTCTAATTCCAGGATCACGGAGCTGATTCACCTCCCTCTATCCCTTTTATTGTATCTGATTACACCAAAAAAAAGAGCCTTTAGCGGGCTCCTCAATCAAAAATTATCAAGCAATTCCACTTTCACGTTTTTCTTTACTCCAAACTGCCTGGCTTCTTGAACATCATTGATATACAGATCGATTCTTTTTCCTTTAATGGCTGAACCGGTGTCCTGAGCAACACGATAGCCGATTCCTTCGATATAAACGCGTGATCCGATCGGAATAACTTCAGGGTCTACTGCAATCGTCAGGCCCTCACTCACTTTCTCCCCACTGGATGTGATACCGTAACCCGGGTCTCCTGGCCTCTTGCCGGTTGATTCCGGGCCCGCCGTGTATGCAGTTAAAGTAAACCCGCCCAGCATCTGGCCCCGTGACATCGCACGAACCGCTGAAGCAGCCGGGACGGGCACTGATGTCCTGTGATATTGTTTCTGCCGGGAATAAACTTCAATCGGTACACGCAGTAGCTGTCCGACATGAATAAAAGAAGGGTTGCGCAGTTGATTCACCCTGACAATCGCTTTCACTGTAGTATCGTATTTACGGGCAATTCCGTAAACAGTATCCCCTTTTTTCACGGTTACTGACAGATATCCGTTTTCTTCTGCCCGTACGGTTGAGTGAAAGGGTTGTCCATATATCGAGACCGTACCAAACATTATCAGGCCGGCAGCCGCCATAAGAAACCAACGGTGTGTCGGCATCAGTTACCACCCCATGTTTCATAGATTGATAGAGTTGGTAACAGCATGGTCAGAAAAGAAGCCTTTTATACAGCAAAGGAGCCCGGATTACTCATCCAGGCCCACACCAACCGCTCTTTTGCGGACGTTGATACCAAGTTTTTTAATCAGTGTCCGTTCTGTACCTAAGCCCGTTTTTTATAGGTTAACAACCACTGTGAAATCGTATTGCGCACATAGTTCTTCATGAAAAAGAAAAGGGATGAGACAGAGGAGTATGGAATATTACCCGGTTCTCCGTTTTCCTGTTCACTCCATTTGGGTCTGCTCAAGCACCGGCGTTCATACTGGGTATGGATCACAATAACACTCAACATAAAGAGAAGGCCTACCTGGGGTGATACGATCGGATAATCATACATACTGTGGCCTAACAGGGCAATCGTCTGTGAAATCAGCATCCCCGCCAACCTCTTCTCCTTTTTGCAATTGGCCGTTTTTCTCCAGCGGCGTGCTCTGCGGACCGTTGTAATAACCAGGGCCAAAAACAGAGCTAAACCAACTACCCCAAATTCTGTGGCAATCCCTAAAAACACATTATGCGCGTGATAAACATACACACCGGCCTTCTTGGAAAAAATCTGCCCAAAATGGAGCGGCAATGTTCCCAATAGCCAGTGTTCCCGAAAAATATCCAGTGATGTGGACCACACTTTAAACCGGACTTCAATCGTATTTGCCAGTGTATCTTTTCTGGGAATCGCTTCGGGAAAAAAGGTAACCAGAATGATAAAAAGCGAGACGAGAGCCACTGTTCGCTTGCGGTGCCCTGTCATCCAAACCTGAACGATTAAGCCCATCACCAATCCGACCCAGGCCCCCCGGGACCCTGTACACCAAATAGCGGTACAATACAGAAGAAAGGCACCAAGAGCGGCAATTCTTTGCCAGACTTGTGTCAGAACGGACAATGAGTATATGCTTAACAGGGCAAAACAAATTAATAATGCCGCAGCCAAGTTTGAGTTTCCCGATGTTCCCACGCTTCGAACAGAACTTTCAGCTTGCCAGCGGAATTCATTATAAAAATGAATGATACTTCCAATCCAGGAGTCGTTGATTACCGGCCAGTCAACCTGCTGGATAATCACAATAGCCGCAACGTAAATGCCGCCCAACCAAAATTGGAGATAAATCTTTTGCACTTCCTGCCATGACCAGCCCACTATGTTCCTGATCCAATAAGTTAAAAGGAAAAAGAGCGAAAAGGTAATGAGCGGGATGACACCGACAGGAATCCAGTAAAACCAGGCCGGGTTAAAAAACCAGCTGACCAGTGTCAAAAAGAAAAAGGCGACGAAAATTCCCTCCGGCCAGCCTTTGAATTTCCATTTACCTCTATAAATTAAGAGAGTCACCACTCCCACCATTACTAACGCAACTGGAGGTAAAAATGGAGAAATTAGGATCGAAAAGTATAGAAATTGAGTGATCCGCATGATCCAAGCTTTGTTTATATCGGGTTTCAAGAAGAAAATCTCCCTTTTTCAAACTAATACAAGTGCCTATTGTATTATAGCCATGCAGTTTTAAAAGAGCAAGTTAACAAATGATCATCCGTGCATTCATGAAACATATATCCCGGTCCGGCCGGCGGAAGGAACCTGATTTTTCCTGTGTTTTAAAAATGAAACCAAAAGCCCCCGGCAAGTTTTGATTATTTTTTACCAAAAAGAGATGTTTATTCCTTATTAGACCTGCCGGTATCCTGTTTAACCAACCCGTTTCATACACCACTAATAAAGCTAACGATTTTTTAGAGACAATCGTTTCAATCAATCCTAAAGTTTTACTTTTTTAGCGCCTAATATTTTCATTATAATCCATTTTCTTTATTGCTATCAAATGTAAAAAAAGGTGTAAAATAGATGTTCATTCCAATAATTATACAACAAATGAAGGACAAAAAATTTTATTGAAAATTATTATCATTCCCATTGACGATTGATAATGTTTCTCATAAAATGGGAACAGATAGAAGACTATGCTGTTCGGACATTGTTATATATTTATCCTATAAAGATGCACGGAGAAAGGTTAACAAGCGCCTCTGGTGACAGTTTTCCCAGATCAAGATATTGGAGGGCGATTTCCTTGTCAAAAGGGCTGAAAACGAAAAACCTGACTCTTTCTTACGGTTCATCACCCATTATCCGTGAGCTGGACCTCCTCATTCCCCAGGGCAAAATAACTGTTTTAGTTGGCAGCAACGGTTGCGGAAAATCCACCTTGCTCCGGTCCCTTGCACGGTTACTCAAGCCGCGAACCGGAAGTGTTCTGTTAAATGGAAAAGAGATTGCTAAACAGTCGACAAGAGAAGTTGCCAAACAGTTAGCCATTCTACCCCAGGGGCCCGATGCTCCGGAGGGGCTGAGTGTAATTCAATTGGTCAAACAGGGTCGTTACCCTTATCAGTCATGGACCAAACAGTGGTCCAAGGAAGATGAGGCCAAAGTGAATTGGGCACTGGAAGTAACCGGGTTGACCTCTCTCGCAGAGCATCCGGTCGATGCACTGTCAGGGGGACAACGTCAACGTTGCTGGATTGCGATGACCCTCGCCCAGGATACGGATATCATCCTGTTGGACGAGCCTACGACTTACCTTGATTTAACCCATCAAATTGAAATCCTGGATCTGTTGTATGAATTAAACGAACGGGAAGGCCGCACGATTGTCATGGTTTTGCATGATGTAAACTTGGCTTGCAGATATGCCCATCACATGGTGGCGATCCATGAGCAAAAAGTTTACAACCAGGGCCCACCGGAACTTATCGTCACAAAACAGATGGTCAAAGATGTTTTTCATCTGCAAGCCCAGGTAATTGTCGATCCTTTCTTTGGAACACCTTTATGCATCCCGCACGGAAAAGGGAGGCAACTCAGCGAACAGCCTTTAACCGCTATGGGAAGTTAATTCACTTCCTCATAGCGGTTTTTTCGTGAACACTAAAAAGTGGAAGGAAAAAAATAGAACTTATTGAATCTTATATATCATCGCAGAAAAACAGGAGGATGAAGATGAAAAAAAGTCTGAGTATATGGTTGACGGCAGTACTCACTCTTTTCTGTGCCGCTTGTAATGAAGACAAACCGGTAACCAAAGAAAGTACCACAAAAACTGAAATGATCCACGTAGATCTAATGAATGCAAAAAGCGAAAAAATAGGCATGGCCATGCTCAGCGAAGTGGAAAACGGCGTCAAACTCAATGTTGAAGTCTCCAATCTGACTCCCGGAAAGCACGGATTTCATATTCACGAAAATGGCAACTGCACTGCACCGGATTTTAAATCTGCAGGCGGTCACTTCAATCCGGACATGAAAAAACATGGTTCAGAAAGTTCGCACGGCCCCCATGCCGGCGACTTGCCAAATCTTGAAGTGAGTAAAGAAGGTAAGGGGAAAGCAGAGTTTATTGTAAAAAATGTCAGCCTGGACCCGGGGCAGAAAAATTCCCTGCGTAAAGACGGAGGCACCGCATTGGTTATTCATGAGAGTGCAGATGATTACCGAACAGATCCTTCCGGAAACTCAGGCTCCCGGATTGCGTGCGGGGTTATCAAGTAACATCTCTCCGGGCAAAACTCCGGAGAGAAAACCGCTAAGGGAGTTGGGCACTTCCCGGTAGCGGTTTTCTTATTGTCAGTGTTTCATTTGCTTAATTTGTTTCTGATCCGAGAAACTGCATATTAAATTCTATTTCCTCCACCCTGCCCTGATGGCAGTAAACCTGGTATGCTTTTGCCTCTCTTCTGGAACTGACTGCCCTTAGCACCTTTGTACCCGCAAAATGTACTGCAGCTCCATCATCACAGGCGATTCCGCTTTTGCTTTGACCGGACAATAATAACCGGTGAAAGGAAGGCCTTCTGTCCCTTTCTCCGTCATAATGCGGGCAAAAACTGCCCGGCAACATTCTCAACGCCTGAATTCCGGTAAAAGCGCCGGGATTGGAAGAGGTTACTCCTTCTTCAAACCAGCAGATGCCACCCGCACTGATCCCCGCCAGAACGATCCCTTTTTCCCAGGCACGCCGCACCGTTTGATCAATCCCCCATTCCCGCCATAAAGCCAGCAAATTTCGTGTACTTCCCCCGCCTACATAGAGAATATCCTGTGAGAGCAAAAAGTCCTCAATCTCCTTTACTTCCGGTAAAAACAGGGTTACATGTGAAGGGATACAGCGAAGCTTTTCAAAAAAACGGTAAAAACGATCCACATAATCCTGAGATGGCAGTGGGAATAAAACAAATTTTTGGGCGGTCTTTCCCAACCTGATCCAGGATATATTGATCCAATAATAGATTTTCCGGCTCCATCGAAAAACCGCCCCCGCCCATCGCGATAATTTGCCGCATGTTCCCCCTCCTTTACATCTGCTGCCTATTTTCCATAAAAGGATCCAACAGGAAATGAACATCCAAGTCTGTTATATTACGGTAAAAGCATATTTTTTCAGATATTCCTGTTAATGTGGCTGAAATATCCCTATTTTTCTTTGCAATCGTGATAATCGGCTTTCCTTTTGCGTAAGCATAACCTGCTTCGATCCCCAGACCTACACCTTTAAAAGATAAGTCGACCAGAACCAGATCACAGGAATCAATTTCTTGCAAAGATAACTTCATCAGTTCCTGAGGGGAAAAATGTAATACTCCCCACTTTTCCACATCGCGTATTACACAAACGGTCTGATGCCCGTTTTTCTCGAACATCGCTGACAATTCTTCAATCAGGTCCCGATTCCTCAAATCTGCAAAATATTTTATCGCTATATATACTTTCATAAACAAAGCCCTGCCTTCGTTTATGCTTCCATTGCCCACGGTATCTCAGCCTCTTTGTACCGCCGGGTATAAAATCTTTTTATCCTTCACTCTCATCAGCCCATTGGCCGTTAACCGCACCTGGGGCAAATGGGTTGAGGAGAGGAACAGAAATGAATAAAGCGGATCAGAGTATGGATACCCAAACGCGCGCAGCCTGTCAACAAACGGTTCCAATTGGGTGATCAGTTGGTCAATCGGGTCACGGCTAATCCATCCGGCAATGGGAAGAGAAAGATTCATATAAACAGATTGATCTTGAATCCAAACGATTCCGCCCCCCTGTTCCAGCACACGGTTTGCCGCTTCAGCCATCATTTCCGGGTCTCTTCCGATCACCAACAGATCATGGGAACCGGTATAACTGGAGGCCAATCCGTCAATCCCCTTAGCAAATCCGTGAATCACTCCCGGTGTAATCCATTTGCCGTGGCGGTCCACAAGGAATGCAAGCAATCGGTCATCATCCTCTGCCCATTGGATTTGACCGTTGTGCTGTACCAGCGTCTCCTCCGTCATTTTGGTGATCACGGCGTTGACCATCTGAATCACCGGAAATTTCCGCCCTTGTTCACAGGGGATGGAAAAATCAGCCGTTGACAGGCGGAAATCCGGACGCCATCTCAGTTTTGCAAATAGTTCCCCATCAAGCTGTGGCAGCTGAGTTAAACATTTTCCTTTGTCCGCTACTTTTTCTCCTTCCGCAAATACTGTGACGGGAGTTGGACTTTCCAAAGAAGCTAAAAGGTTGATATCAGCCAAACGTCCGGGGGCAATCCCTCCCAGGTGCTCATCCAGATGATAATAAACAGCAGGATTGATTGTCACCATTTGATAAGCATGAATGGGATCACAACCGCTTTCGATGGCCGTATGAATGAGATAATCAGTAAATCCCGGCTTTAAGTAAAGCGGCGTTACCCCATCGGTGGTCATCATCAAACGGTGCCAGGGAACCCGTTGTTTTTCCAACAATCCTTTGATCAATTGCGGGAGATCAGGGCGAATGGAACTATGACGCAGTGTTACCATATAACCCAATTCCAGCCGGTTCCATACCTCTTCGACCGATATACTTTCATGGTCGCCGGTCACTCCGGCGGCTGCAAGCCGGGATAAGGTGCGATAAGAGGCTCCTGGAGCATGCCCCTCTACTCGTTTGCCATATTTTTTTGCATCTGATATCCAGGTGCTCATCGTTGGGTCTTCTTGCAGAAGGGGAAGCCAATCAGTCAGTTCACCCGCTTGCAGAACCAGCGGGTGGGATAAAAACTCACGGACGCGCTCATAGGAAAACAGGTGCTGTTTCTCCTGCGCAAGATGAGTCTGGGGGTCCAGTCTCGCCCACCAGAAATGTTTAACTGCTGCGTTGTCCAACTGTTTCAAGATAGATAGCATCTTTTCGTCTTCAAGTTGTGCAAAAAAGAACAGATTATCATGAATCAGTGTTGTTGTCCCCAGAGGAAGAACTTTTTCCGCCAGGCTTACCGGCTGATATAGCTGAAACGGATGGGCATGTGGCTCAATATAGCCCGGAACCAGTATTTTTCCACTTGCATTAAAGATCTTTGTCGACGCATCCGTCCGGACCCCGCTCTGTTCCGACCTCCCGACGAAGGCGATACGCCGTCCGGCGACAACAATGTCTTTTTGCTCCAGGCGCCCTGTGTACACATTGAGAATTTGCCCCCCGACAATAACCAGGGTGGGCGCTTTTCTGCCCATCGCCACATCCATGAGGAATTGCTGTTCTTCCGCCGATTGTCGAAAATACATAAAAAGCCCCTCCTTCTGTCAGTGCATGGTTTTGCCAGTGGAAAACCCGGATCATTCGCATAAGTGGCCTTCAAGTGCAAATAATATTTTTATCGGTTAAGGAAAGGAGCTGTATCCATGCGCAAAAACGTTGGAACTTGGGATGCCATCATGCGAATCAGTTGTGGTCTGGTAGGATTGGCATGGAGTGCTTCTCGTGGGCGTAGAGATTTTCCTTTCATGATCGCTACCCTTTCCGCAATGAAAGTAGCAGAAGGCATTACCCGCTTTTGTCCCATGTTAGCTTTGTTAGGCAAGTCTACGGGTGAAAAGCCCAAAGATCATACTGATCATCAGATCCTTGGGAATTCGATGGCCCATCAGGATCATACTTCTCTGTAAATCGCCAAAAACAGTTTGGTCTGATTCATTGTAACAAAGACGCAGAAAGTAAATTTTCCCACACCCTTAACCGTTTTTTTCTCCTCCTTCCTCAACAGATGAAGGAGGAGTTTTTTATTTATGAGATGAAACGAGAAGCTCTGCCGCCTCAGCGAAATACCTGAAACAACCTCGACATAAATCGGGTAAATCAGGGGGCAGCAGACAAAAAACAACAAACTTATATTTTGCAGCCACTGAAACATAAAAATATAAAAAAGTGAAATCAACCCCCTTGTCTGTATTCAGACTTTTTTGTATAATAGTTTCCAAGATGAGTAGAGGAGGGTTCTACATTGGCAAATGCCTTTTTCTGAGTATTATGTCTGTTTGGACTCCTGCTGACCCCGGGTCTACAAGTCTTAGCTCCCAATCAAAACAGAGAAAATAACACCGGTCAGGTGTTGCGAATTACAGCGGCAAGGTAAAATAACCGAGAATGAAGCAGTCGACAATGCTTTTAAGTTTTTTGTATAAAATGCAAGTATTTTGTCGTTACGAACCGAAAAATCAGGCAACTTTCAAAATTTCATATTGATTATATCGGGATTATGCTTTAAGATTAAGGTTAAAAAATTACTTACTCTGTACCTGAGACCCTTTTATACTTATCAGGGCGGGTTTAAACCTTATTTGCACGACTGGCAACCCTATCCTAATCTATTGAACTGGTTGATTTTACCCGTCGAAAATGTCAAATCATTTTAAGTTTACCATCAACCATTCGATAAAAAAAGAATGTTGGAGAGGCAGAAACGAATTTAGTCATTTTTTATCGAAAAAAGAAGGCATCCTGTAACCTCACGTCGAAAAAAATGGGTAAATCGATTTTTTAAGATTTTGAAGGTGGCAAATTGAGGGCAACGTGGTAAAATGGGATTACAGGTGAGAACATGTGATCGGTTTTTTCTAATATCAAACCGGTTAAGGAGTGTGGGATTTTTATGTCTCTTAGCGAAATGGAAAGGGAAACAGTCATCCAGTTTGATGAATCCACCAACCTCGCCACCGTTTATACGGCCAGTTGGACAGTCGCTCGCTCTCTAAAAAAAGCTGGTTATAAGCCAGTCAAAAAGTCCCAGGGGGGCTGGTGGTTTAAAATCCCGGTTGAGGGAATCTCCATCCAAGGTGAAAAGGATACAACGAAGATCGGCTAAAGATCACCTTCGTTTGGATTACAAACAGTAACAACCGCAGCATCAGGTTGCTTCTGTTTGTTTTTGATGAAAAATTCTGTTACAAAAGAAACATTGGATACAAAAAGCGACACTTTACTATGGAAATAGTAAGGTGTCGCTTTTTTATCTGTTATGGGATTACTTTAATGCTTTAGCTGCAATATCAGTACGGTAATGTGCCTGAGCAAATGAAATTTGTTGAACTAATTGATATGCTTTTTCTCTTGCTTCGGCAATGCCGGAGCCCAGCGCCGTGACACCGAGAACCCGGCCACCTGCTGTGGTGATTTGTCCGTCAGCCTTTTTCGTCCCGGCATGAAAAACAACTTGATCTCTTGTATCGCGGGGCAACCCAACAATAACCTTCCCTTTTTCGTAAGAGCCCGGATATCCTCCGGCAGCCATTACAACACAGACCGCTGCTTCCTCGTTCCATTCAATCTTTTGATCTGCGAGTCGCCCCCCAATCACGGAGAGCAGGATGTCTATCAGATCCGTTTTCAAGCGGGGAAGGACCACTTGTGTTTCCGGATCTCCGAAGCGGGCGTTAAACTCAATCACTTTCGGCCCCTCCGGAGTAACCATCAGTCCGGCATACAGAACCCCGCGATATTCAATTCCTTCTTCTCGAAATGCTTCCGCCGTCGGCAGGAGAATCGTTTGAATCGCCTGATCAATCACGTGTTGCGGAATTTGGGGCACGGGTGAGCAAGCACCCATTCCCCCTGTGTTGGGGCCTTGATCATGATCATAGACCGGTTTATGATCCTGGGCAGCAACCATGGGCTGTAAGGTTTTCCCGTCGAGAAAAGCCATTAAGGAGATCTCCTGTCCGTTTAAAAACTCTTCGATCACCACTTCTTTTCCCGCATCCCCAAAAACCTGCTTCTCCATCGCTTGCGCAATCGCTTGTTCCGCTTGTTCAACACTGTGAGCGACAACAACCCCTTTCCCGGCTGCCAAACCATCCGCTTTAACAACGATAGGTGCCCCTTGTTCACGTACGTATTTTTTCGCTTGTTCAGCATCAGTAAAGGAGCGAAACCGCGCCGTTGGGATTCCATATTGAACCATCAGTTCTTTCGCGAATCGTTTGCTGCCTTCAATCTGCGCCGCTGCTTTGCGAGGTCCAAAAATTCTAAGCCCTTCTGCTTCAAAGCGATCCACAATGCCTTCAAGCAAAGGAACTTCCGGCCCCACCACTGTCAGATCGATTCCGGCTTCTTTGGCGAAGCGAACAAGTCCATCAAGGTCTGTCACTGACAGGGATACACAGGCAGCTAATGACTCGATCCCGCCATTCCCGGGAACACAATAAATTTTGGTTACTTTCTCACTCTGAGCCAACTTCCACACGAGCGCATGCTCACGTCCACCATTCCCAATAACTAAAATACGCAAAACATGTCCCCTCCCCCTGAGTACCGGGCTTGTCTATTTAAAGGACATCGCCCAGCCAGCACCGGACGATGGTTTACGAAAGGATAAAACTGATGCCAAATAAAGTGACTGTGACCAAAATGCAAATAAAAGACCAGTCTTCTCTGTAAAAATCCCGCTTGCGATTGCGGTATGCAGAATCAGTCGTTAGAACTCCTCCGACAATGAGGGCAATCATAAAAAAGATACCCCCTGCCACACGAAGATGAGCCTGCCATACAAGTACGTTCAGATCTGCTGAGATATAAGAAATCAATCCCGTGATTAATATGGCCGTGGCAATCCAAATGACCGACCATCCTAAAAGGCGCATGGGGACCCTCCCTCGCTTTTTTTCTTAGTATACGCAGAAGGAGCCATCCCCGATACGTTCGGTGTCTAACATTGCCGTCAGTGTTTAAAATGACGAATCCCCGTAAACACCATGGCAATCCCGTGTTTGTTGGCTTCATCGATCGACTCCTGGTCCCTGATGGAGCCCCCGGGCTGAATAATCGCCGTAACTCCTGCGGCCGCCGCTTTTTCCACTGTATCTTTCATAGGAAAAAAGGCATCAGAAGCCATCACTGCGCCGCGGGAGTTTTCACCTGCTTGTTCAATTGCAATTGCAGCAGAACCAACGCGATTCATCTGTCCGGCTCCTACTCCCAGAGTACGGGAGTCTTTCGCCAGTACAATTGCATTTGATTTAACGTGCTTAACCACTTTCCATGCGAACAAAAGCTGTGTCCACTCTTCCTCATTTGGTTCCCGCTCTGTTACCACTTTGCAATCATCCGGCTGCAGAGAGGTGATATCCGATTCCTGTACTAATACACCTTCGCCGACGGTTTGCAGCTTGAGCGACGGTTTCGTCCGGGTTCCAAATACATCCCCTAGCTGTAACAGACGCAGATTTTTCTTTGTTTTGAGGATTGAAAGAGCTTCTTCCTCAAATGAGGGGGCGATGATAATTTCCAGGAAAATCTCTTTCATCTTCTCTGCCGTTGCGGCATTAACCGGTTGGTTGGTGGCAATAATTCCCCCAAAGATGGATACCGGATCAGCTTCATAAGCTTTCTGGAATGCTTCCTCAACCGTTTGGCCGATTCCCACTCCGCACGGATTCATATGCTTAACTGCAACGACAACCGGTTCGTCAAATTCTGCCGCCAATTCCAGAGCAGCGTTGGCATCATTGATATTGTTATAAGACAATTCTTTTCCATGCAGTTGTTCCGCTGAGGCGATCTGACCGGGTTCTGTGAGGGGCTGGCGGTAGAAAGCTGCCCGTTGGTGAGGGTTTTCACCGTAACGCAAAGTTTGTTGTTTGTTAAAGGTGACCGTCAGCTGATCAGGGAAGAGTTGACCCGTTTGCTGATTGAGATAACCGGAGATTAGGGCATCATAGGCTGCGGTATGGCTGAACGCTTTAGCCGCTAAACGCCTTCTCGTGGATTCATCGGTAGCTCCGCTCGTCTTGATCTGTTCAATGACTGCGGAATAATCAGCAGGGTCTACAACCACTGTAACAAAGCGGTGATTTTTCGCAGCAGAGCGAACCATGGAGGGACCACCGATATCTATATTTTCGATTGCTTGCTCATAAGTGTGATCCGGTTTGGCAATAGTCTGCTGGAACGGATACAAATTGACAACCACCAGATCGATGGCTTCTATCCCATTTTGTTTCATCTGCTTCTGATGGGTTTCCTTATCACGGATAGCGAGAAGCCCACCATGAACTTTGGGATGAAGTGTTTTGACACGGCCATCCATAATTTCCGGGAACTGAGTCACTTCAGTAATGCCGGTTACCGGTACTCCCGCTTCTTGTAACAGACGGCAGGTTCCACCCGTAGAAATAATTTCAACATCCAGTCGGGCCAGCTCTTGTGCCAGTTCCACAATTCCATTTTTATCTGATACGCTGATCAGGGCACGTCGAATACGGTTCAACTCTTTTCCTCCTTGCTCATTGGGTGCTTCTGGTTCAAATGTGTGTGTCTGAGAGAGGAAGGCAGAATTCTGTCTCCCCCGCGTTAAACACCTTTCATTCCTGAGTACGGATTTTCCCGGTGATCAAATCACGCACAACTTTTGGATAAAGTTGATGCTCGGCACGGTGAATTTTGGCCGCAAACGATTCCAGTGTATCTGTTTCATCAATCTGCACCGGAACTTGAGCAATGATCGGTCCGGTATCAATTCCTTCATCTACAAAGTGAACCGTAACTCCGGATACTTTGACCGGATAATGAAATGCCTGCTTAATGGCATTTTTGCCCGGAAATGCCGGCAGCAAAGACGGGTGTATATTGACAATCCTCCCGCTGTACGCCGTTAATAATGTCGGTCCGATCAGCCTCATGTATCCGGCCAAAACGATCCACTTAATCTGTTTCCGGAGCAATAGCTCAAGTATCTCCTGTTCATACTCCGCTTTGCCGGAATAATGTTTCGGAATAAAGCTGGCAGAGGGGACATCCAGTTGTTCCGCCCGCTCCAGCACTTTCGCTCCCGGCCTGTCACAGATGAGTAAAGAAACCGGTTCTGGCCATTGTTGGCTTCTGGAGCGCTCTGCCAGAACCTGAAAGTTACTTCCGTTTCCTGAAGCAAATACAGCGATACTCACTCTTGCAATCCCCCTGCCCAGGAAAACTCTTTCTCTCCGGCAATCACTTTGCCGATCACGGTAGCCCTTTCCCCCAATTCCTCGGCTGCCTTTACTACATCTTTCGCCTGTGCCGCGGGAACGGCGATTACCATTCCGATCCCCATATTAAAGGTATGAAACATATCTTCAGCTGAAACATTTCCCAACCTTGCGATCCACTTAAAGATCGCCGGTGTTTCCCAGGCCGTGGCATCTACTTCCGCGCGGCATCCTTCGGGAAGCATCCGCGGAACGTTTTCAATCAGCCCGCCTCCGGTGATGTGGGCGCCGCCTTTGACAGTAAAACGGTTCATCAGTTCCAGAAACGTACGCACATAGATACGTGTAGGAGCAAGCAGCGCTTCTGCCAGGGTTTGGTCACTTTCCGGAACCTGTTCAGAGAAATCAGCTTCTCGACTGTCCAGCAACACCCGGCGAGCCAGGGAAAATCCGTTACTGTGTAGCCCGTTTGAAGCGAGTCCGATTAATACATCACCAGGTTCAATACCGGCACCGTTTAACAAGCGGTCCCGTTCCACTACACCTACACAAAACCCGGCGACATCATATTCACCGGCAGCATACATGCCCGGCATTTCTGCTGTTTCTCCGCCGACCAGGGCGCATCCCGCCTGTTCACAGCCGTCAGCAATCCCTTTCACAACTGCCTCCGCCTGTATGGGAGACAATTGGCCAGTGGCAAGATAGTCGAGGAAAAAGAGCGGTTCGGCACCTTGAACCACGATGTCATTCACGCACATTGCGACACAATCGATGCCAATCGTATCATGGCGATCAAGGGCAAAAGCCACTTTCAGCTTGGTACCAACTCCGTCTGTAGCAGAAACCAGCACCGGGTTTTGATAATCCTTCAGGGCAAACAGACCGCCAAAGCCGCCAATATCCCCCAGCACCTCAGGGCGGGCCGTGCGTCTTACATGTGCGCGGATGCGCTCAACTGTCTCATTCCCTGCATCGATATTTACACCAGCCGCCTTATACGCTTCACTCATCGTTTTCCCCCTATCGCCATTTCATCTTCAATCGCTGTCGGGTAATGACCGGTAAAGCATGCCAGGCAGTACCCCCTCTTTGTTCCTCCCGCAGCACCGCTAATGGCTTCTACCATTCCTTCCGTGCTGATAAAGGACAGCGAATCCGCTCCTATTTCCTCACAAATCTCTGCAACTGTCATACTGGAGGCAACCAGCTGGTCTCGGGTAGGAGTATCAATCCCATAGAAACAAGGATTTTTAACCGGTGGCGAGCTGATGCGCACATGTACTTCAGTCGCCCCCGCTTCCCGCAACAGATTGACAATGCGACGGCTCGTTGTTCCGCGGACGATTGAGTCATCTACCATAACGACCCGCTTCCCTTCCACTACGCCGCGCACGGCACTCAGCTTCATTTTAACTCCTTGTTCCCGCAGTTCCTGGCTCGGCTGAATAAAGGTACGGCCTACATAACGATTTTTTATCAGTCCTAATTCATACGGGATGCCAGTGGCTTCCGCAAACCCGATTGCTGCCGAGGTGCTGGAATCAGGGACACCCGTTACTACATCTGCTTCAACAGGAGACTCCTCCGCAAGCACGCGTCCCATGCGTTTTCTGGCTGCGTGAACATTAATCCCGCCGATATTGCTGTCAGGCCGGGCAAAATAAACATACTCAAACGAACAGATCTTACCCTCCGCCCGTGGTGCAAAACGGCTTGTTCTCAGGCCGTCTTGGTCGATGATAATCATTTCACCCGGTTCTACTTCGCGCCAAAAATCGGCACCAATAATATCAAATGCGCATGTTTCTGAAGAGAAGACATGGGCCTCTCCCAGAACCCCCATTGAGAATGGCCTTAAACCGAGGGGGTCCTCAGCTGCAATCAATTGGTCGTTGGTCAAGATAAGCAGGGCATAAGCGCCAACCACCCGGCCGAGTGCTTCTTTCACCGCTTCTTCCAGGGTAGGAGCCTGGGAACGGGCGATCAGGTGTGCGATCACTTCTGTGTCGGTGGTGGTTTGAAAAATGGAGCCGGTCTCCTCCAATTCTTTGCGCAGTCGGTTTGCGTTGACCAGATTCCCGTTAGTCGCAATCGCCAATTCCCCCTTGGCAAAGTTAAAGACAAGGGGTTGTGCGTTGGCTATGCCGGTTCCCCCGGCGGTAGAGTAGCGGACGTGGCCGATGGCAATATTGCCTTTCAATTTGCGGATCCGTTCATTGTCAAACACTTCCGTGACCAATCCGGTTCCGCGATGTACATGAAATTTATCGCGATTCGTGGAAACAATTCCCGCACTTTCCTGACCGCGATGCTGAAGAGCATGAAGCCCGTAATAAGTGAATTGCGAAGCATCCGGATGGCCATAGATCCCAAACACACCACACTCTTCATTTAGTTCGTCGAGGTCGAGGATGGATTCATCGCACACGGGATGGCCTCCTCCCACAGTTTGGTCAACGTTTTGACCGACTGGCTGATGGCCGGCTTGCCATTTACCTCTACATGCAGTTTCAATTCATCAGTGACTTCACCGATCAGAGTGCAGGGAACGCCATTTTCCTTTGTTAAGGAGATTACTTTGTCTGTATTCTCCGGGGCAACGGTTAAGATGATACGGGACTGGCTTTCACTAAACAGGTGGGCAAGCGCGGTTAGCCCGGTTGTCACTTTTACTTTTGCTCCTTTTTGGCCGCTGATGCACGACTCTGCCAATCCAAGTGCCAAACCACCCTCCGATAAATCATGGGCTGATGAGATAAGCCCAGCGCGAATCGCTTTGAGTACAGTTTGCTGCAGAGTGCGTTCTTTCTCCAGGTCCAGTACGGGCGGACGGCCGCTGACGCTTCCGGTGACCGCCTGTTGCAGTTCACTTCCGCCTAATTCTGCATATGTTTCTCCCAGAAGCAGGATGACATCTCCGGTGTTTTTAAATGCCTGAGTTGTGATATGCTCCCGTTTTTCGATCAAACCAACCATTCCCACGACCGGTGTCGGGTAAATCGGGACCCCTTTGGTTTCGTTATAGAGGCTGACATTTCCGCCGACGACGGGAGTGTTTAACATCCGGCAGGCTTCGGCCATTCCGTCAATCGCTTTGGACAACTGCCAGTAAACTTCCGGCTTCTCCGGACTCCCGAAGTTTAAACAGTCAGTAATCCCCAGCGGTTCAGCACCGGAACAAACCACATTTCGGGCTGACTCTGCTACGGCAATCCGCCCGCCTTGCTCCGGGTCGAGATAAACATAGCGCCCGTTTCCATCAGTACTCATCGCCAGTGCTTTTTCTGTGCCACGGATTACCACCACAGCGGCATCAGAACCGGGACAAACAGCAGTGCTTGTCCGGACCATATGGTCATATTGCTGATAAACCCAGCGCTTACTGCCCATATTGGCTGAAGAAAGAACCCGGATCAATGCCTCTTCCGCATTGAGATCCCGGAGTTGTTCTTCTGGATGAACATCTTTATATGCTTCATAGTAAGCAGGCACTCTGGCGTCGCGGTTATATACAGGGGCATCATCAACTAAAGTGTTGACCGGAATATCTGCCACCAGATCACCCTGGTGATATATGCGGTAACGGTTGCCTTCGGTTACCCGGCCCACTACTGCAGATTGCAAGCCCCATTTATCACAAATTTGTTTAATTTCCTGTTCGCGCCCTTTTTCGACCACGAGCAGCATCCGTTCCTGGGATTCAGACAGCATAATCTCATACGGCGTCATCCCGACTTCACGCTGCGGTACCAGATCGAGATTTAAATCTAATCCCTGCCCGCCTTTGGCAGCCATCTCGGCACTGGAACAGGTGAGACCGGCGGCACCCATATCCTGAATTCCGATGAGAATGCCTTGCTTCACCATCTCCATACATGCTTCCAACAGCAGCTTCTCCATAAAAGGGTCGCCAACTTGTACTGCCGGCCGTTTTTCTTCGGAAGAGTCATTCAGCTCTTCGGAAGCAAAGGTGGCCCCGTGAATGCCATCACGTCCTGTGCTTGCACCTACATAGATCACCGGATTTCCTACACCTGTCGCAATCCCTTTTTGCAATTCATCATGGTTGAGCACCCCTATACACATGGCATTGACCAGCGGATTCCCCTCATATGAGGAGTCAAATACAACTTCTCCGCCAACAGTCGGGATTCCGATACAGTTTCCGTAATGGGCAATTCCTGCTACCACTTGTTCAAACAAATATCTAACGCGCGGAGATTTTAAATCTCCAAAGCGGAGGGAATTCAGCAGGGCAACCGGCCGAGCGCCCATGGAAAATACATCGCGGATGATTCCGCCAACACCTGTTGCCGCTCCCTGAAAAGGTTCCACCGCCGACGGGTGGTTATGGCTTTCGATCTTGAACACAACGGCCTGATCATCACCGATATCAATTACACCCGCACCTTCTCCCGGTCCCTGCAATACCCTGGGTCCGTCAGTAGGAAATCGGCGCAGGAGCGGTTTGGAGTTTTTATAACTGCAGTGTTCTGACCACATCACACTGTAGATGCCTACTTCAGTCCAATTGGGTAAACGTCCCAAATGGCCAATCACCTGCTCATACTCAGTCGAAGTCAGCCCCGTCTCCCGGTAAAGTTTTTGATCGCGAATGATCTCCGGAGTCGGTTCGTTTGCCAGACCTTTCACTACCGTTTGTTCAAGCTGCACCGCAATTCTCCTTCCAGTATTGAAGCATTGACGTAAAAAGCCGGGTTCCGTCTGCCGACCCCATCCAGTCAAAAATAGCCCGCTCCGGATGAGGCATCATGCCGAGAACATTCCCATGCCGATTGCAAATTCCGGCAATATTGTCCACAGATCCGTTTGGATTGCTGCCCTCATAACGGAAAATAATTTGGTTATTTCGCTCTAATTCCGCCAGAGTGGACGGATCACAATAATAGTTACCTTCAACATGGGCGATCGGGATCCGGATCAGCTCGCCGGGCTGGTATTCCTTCGTAAATGGAGTGTTGGTATTTTCAACGCGAAGAGTTTGCAGGTCACACCGGAATTTCAGATGATCGTTACGCATCATAGCCCCCGGTAAAAGTCCGGCTTCCAGAAGGATTTGGAAACCGTTGCAAATTCCGATAACCAGCTTTCCTTCTTCTGCCGCTTTGCGCACCCCTTCCATCACCGGGGAGAAGCTGGCCAATACCCCTGTTCTCAGGTAATCTCCATATGAAAAGCCGCCGGGTAAAATAATTGCATCATACATGGAGAGATCATCTTCATGATGCCAGACAGGGGAAGCAGGTTCACCTAAAACATCCTCAACTGCGTGCAGGCAATCCAGATCACAGTTAGAGCCCGGAAACACTGGAACCGCAAAACGCATTAAGCTACCTCCTCCAACTCAAAAGTGAAGTTTTCAATTACCGGGTTGGCCAGTACTTTTTCACAAATCTCCCGGATCTGGGCTTCAGCTTCCGCCTTTTCTGAACAATCAAGCAACACTTCCATCTTTTTGCCGATACGGACATCCTTCACCCCGTTATAACCCAGAGAATGAAGAGATCCTTTAACTGCAACTCCTTGTGGGTCCAGCACACTTTCTCTCAACGTTACAAAAATGGTAGCTTTAAACATGTTTCTTTCCCCCCAGGCGATTCAAAATATCCTGATAAGCTTCCACCACTTGCCCTAAATCACGGCGGAACCGGTCTTTATCCAGCTTCTCACCCGTTCCGGCGTCCCAGAACCGGCATGTATCTGGTGAAATCTCATCCGCCAGCAACAACTTTCCTTCCCCGTCCAGCCCAAACTCCAACTTAAAGTCGACCAAAATGATCTGTAATTCTGCCAGCAATTTTTTGAGCAACTCATTTACTTTTAGAGCGATCTCCCTCATTTGCGCCACCTGATCCGGAGTTGCCAGGTTGAGGGCTGAAATATGATCCCGGTTAACCAACGGATCACCCAGTGCGTCGTCTTTATAGTAAAACTCGACAACAGGCCGGGGGAGAGCTGTTCCCTCTGAGAGGCCGATTCGTTTGCAAAGCGTTCCGGCCACAATATTGCGAACCACCACCTCCAACGAAATGATCTCAACTTTTCGCACCAGTTGCTCCAGCGGCGAAATAGGTTCAATAAAATGATTGCGAATTCCGTTGTCTTTCAGATATTGAAAGAAAATGGTGCTGATGCGATTGTTCAATTCCCCTTTCCCTTCGAGGGTGGCTCTCTTTTCCCCGTTAAAAGCCGTTGCCGAATCCTTGTATTTGACACGGACGACATTTGGGTCTTCAGTTAGGAACAGCTGCTTTGCCTTGCCTTCATACAACATTTCTCCAGCCTTCACTTTTGCCGGCTCCTTCCCATTGTTTCTGTGAAAGTGTGTGTAACTAAGGGAGGGAAGACAGAATTCTGCTTCCCCGGGATGATTCACACTTTCATTCCAGGATTGTGTCTTCAAGTCATGAAGGTTTTCTGCCGGACAAAGCAGGAGGCAAAGGGAACCTCCCCTTTAGCCCCTGATTTATCCGGTTATCAATGACTTCCGCTCAGCTTAAGCCTAAACGTTTGAAAATCGTGTCCACATGAGATAAGTGATAGTTATAGTTGAAACAATCGTTGATTTCTTCCGGGGATAAAGTACGGGAGATCACTTCA
Organism: Paenactinomyces guangxiensis; assembly: GCF_016055185.1. GTDB lineage: Bacteria > Bacillota > Bacilli > Thermoactinomycetales > Thermoactinomycetaceae > Paenactinomyces > Paenactinomyces guangxiensis. The sequence continues at coordinate 9,197 of NZ_JAECVR010000014.1, read as the reverse complement.
TCTTCTTCTACCAAAGGCTTAAACGGCCGCTGTTCTTCCCAGGCCTGCATCGCCAATTTTTGAACACGGTCATAGGCCTCTTCTCTTTTCAACCCTTTATTAATCAGGCTGAGGAGGACTCGCTGTGAATAGATAAGACCAAAGGTCCGTTCCATATTTCGCTTCATGTTATCCGGAAAAACGGTACATTCTTTCACGATATTGGCAAAGCGGCGCAACAGATAGTTGAGCAAAATAGTGGCATCGGGGAGGATCACCCGTTCCACGGAGGAGTGGGAGATATCCCGTTCGTGCCAGAGAGGAACGTTTTCATAAGCGGAGACCATATGGCCCCGAAGCACACGCGCTAATCCGCTGATATTCTCACAGCCAACCGGATTTCGTTTATGCGGCATTGCCGAAGAGCCTTTTTGCCCTTTCCGGAAAGGCTCTTCCACTTCCCGAACTTCGCTCTTCTGTAAACCGCGGATTTCAGTGGCAAACTTATCTAACGAGGTGGCAATCAAGGCCAGCGTAGCCATATACTCAGCGTGGCGGTCGCGTTGTAAAGTCTGCGTGGAAATCGGAGCAGCCTCTAAGCCTAATTTTTCACAGACATATTTTTCAACAAAAGGATCAATGTTGGCATAGGTTCCGACCGCACCGGAAATTTTCCCGACACGTACCGTTTCCGTAGCCCGGATCAGCCGTTCACGGTTTCGTTTCATTTCTGCGTACCAGAGGGCCATTTTCAACCCAAAAGTAGTCGGTTCGGCATGAACTCCGTGAGTCCGTCCCATCATAACGGTATATTTATGTTCTTCCGCTTTTTCCTTGAGTACCTCAATGAGATGATCCACATCTTTAAGCAAGATGTCATTGGCTTGTTTTAACAGGTACGACAGCGCAGTATCCACAACATCAGTTGAAGTAAGACCATAATGAACCCATTTGGACTCTGCTCCCAGTGTTTCAGCGACTGCACGGGTAAAGGCAACGACGTCGTGGCGGGTATCCAATTCAATTTCGTGGATCCGTTCCACATTGATTTGGGCATTTTGCCTGATTTTGTCTACATCTTCTTTTGGAATAACACCTAACTCTGCCCACGCTTCACAGGCTAAAATCTCCACTTCCAACCAGGCACGAAATTTGTTTTCCTCTGTCCAAATTGCGGCCATCTCCGGTCTCGAGTAACGTTCAATCATTCGCTTCTCCCCACTTCTTGAAGTTTCCTTGTTTCAGCTTTTATTACATTTTCCTCTTGATCTGTCAAAGGAGGCCAAATGGAAATCTCCCGGACAATCTCTAACGCTTTTTCGGCAGTGTCGGCTACGATCGTTACATGCCCCATTTTCCGCGCCGTTTTTACCTCTTTTTTGCCGTACCAGTGAACTTTTACTTCACTGGGGAAACAGTGCCTTTCCCGCATAAAGCTTTCCGTATGTTCCCCCAGGACGTTCACCATTACCGCCGGAGAGAATGAATCAGAAGGGCCCAGCGGCATACCGAGGACGGCCCGGATCAACTGCTCAAACTGAGAAGTATAACAGGCATCATAAGTATAATGCCCGGAATTATGAGGTCTGGGAGCCAGCTCGTTTACCAGCAAATTCCCATTTTCAAGCAAAAACATTTCTACTGCAATCAAGCCGACCACTTGTAAATGTTCCGCGATCCTGATCGCCAGTTTTTCCGCTTGTGCGGCAATTTCCGCGGAAACCGGTGCGGGTGCGACCGACATGTGTAAAATATGATGGCGATGGAGATTGACAACCGGCGGAAAAGCGGATGTTTCCCCCGTGCTGCTTCTTGCCACAACCACAGATAATTCTTTGCTAAACGGAACAAATTGTTCTAGAATGTATGAACGTCCTTGTGTAAACATCTCCGGCGGCAGGCGTTTTACATCCGCTGAGGATTTCAACATCCATTGCCCTTTACCGTCATAACCCCCTGTGGTTGTTTTCAGAACAGAAGGAAAACCTACTTCTCCGATGGCTGATATTACATCGTCCTTTGTTTCCACTGCTGTGTACCGGGCAACAGGAGCTCCCGCATGTTCCAGTGTTCTTTTTTCCTTCAGGCGATGGCGGCAGATCTCCAGCAGCCGGCTGCCCTGTGGAACCCGTTTTTTCTGTTCCAGACGCCGGACCAACTCCGGATCCAGGTTTTCAAATTCATAGATGATCACATCAGACAGCTCTGCCAGCCGTTCCACGGCCAGAAGATCGTCATATGCTCCCACAATATGCTCATCCGCCACCTGACCGCCCGGACAATCGACGGCCGGATCCAGAGTGACAAAACGATATCCCATCTTGCGCCCTTCCAGAATAACCATTCTTCCCAACTGTCCGCCTCCGAGAATACCAATCGTTTGCCCCGGCAGAAGGATCTTTTGTTTCTCTCTCATGAAAGCTCACTTTCCTTTATCACTCGCCGGCGAATCTCTTCCCGGCGGATGTTGAGACGTTTCTTGATTTCTGCTTCTTGAATGGCCAGAATTTCAGCCGCCAGCAGCCCCGCATTGACAGCACCGGCATCACCGATCGCAACGGTGGCAACGGGAACTCCCCCCGGCATCTGCACGATGGACAACAAAGAGTCTAAGCCGTTCAATGCAGATGATTGAATGGGCACTCCGATGACCGGACAGACCGTTTTGGCTGCTACTATGCCCGGCAAATGGGCAGCTCCCCCTGCCCCGGCAATAATCACCTTGATGCCTCGTCCCTCCACTTCCTCCGCGTAGCGAAACATTTCATCCGGGGTTCGGTGGGCCGAGACCACTTTTGCTTCATAGTCAATTCCCAGCTCGTCCAACACTTCACAAGCTTTTTTCATGGTTGACCAGTCAGATGTGCTCCCCATAATGATTCCGATTTTTGGCTGATTCATGACTCAAAAACCCCTCATCCAGTATTCGTCATTTAAGAGCCGTCATACACAGAAAAAAGCCCAAACAGCAGATTCCCAATCCAGCATAGGAGGAAAAATCTACCATCCAGGCCTAAAAGTCGCACCTAAATGGGATTTTTCTCATAGACGGGAAATTTACGGTTTCCTGGTAGAAACGCTTAGACCGTATTTCTAAGCATATATGAGAAAGATCCATTTCAGTTTCAGTTTAACAAGGAAGATGTACGAAGTCAAACATAAAAACGAACATTTAATCGGAACATGACTGTTAGTGTTCGTTTTTTTGAATCGTTTTTTATTAAATCTTTGCTAAAAGAAAAAGCCCAGCGACAAACTCACGTTTTATTCGCTGGGCTCTATATGTAAATGATTTTGTCCATATTTCCATCCAAAAAGAGAATTTCTCTTATTGTTTCTTTATTAATTCCAATTCAACCGGATGAAACTTCTCCACCTTGTTTCCTTGTGCCGCCTGGATCGCTGTACTTACTGCTATTTCGCCCATTTTGCCAGGTTTTTGTGCGATCGTGGCTCCCAATTCTCCTTTTTTTACTGCTGCCATCGCATCATCGGTAGCATCAAAGCCGACAACCAGAATCTGTTTCTTCGCTTCCTGGATCGCTTTCAATGCCCCTAGTGCCATTTCATCATTGTGAGCAAAAACAGCCTGGATATCCGGCTGGCTTTGCAGGATGTTTTCCATTACGGTGAGTCCCTTATCACGTGCAAAGTCAGCAGGTTGGCTGGCAACGACTTCAACACCATCCTCGCCGTCCACCGCCAGATGGAAACCTTTCCCCCGGTCCCGGGCGGCAGAGGTTCCAGGGATTCCTTGCAATTCAACCAGCTTTCCTTTATTTCCTATTTGATTCAAGATAAATTCCCCGGCCATCTTTCCTCCGGATACATTATCCGAAGCAATATGGGATAACACCTCCCCGCCTTCAGCCTCACGGTCCACAGTGATCACAGGAATTTTTGCTTTGTTGGCTGATTCAACGGCAGTCACAACTGCTTTTCCATCGGTCGGATTGATTAAGATAATATCTACATTTTTTTGAATCAAGTCTTCCACGTCACTGACCTGTTTGGCAGTATCATCCTGAGCATCGGTTACGATCAGCTCTATTCCTTCTTGTTTAGCGACTTTTTCGGCTCCTTCTTTCAAACTGACAAAGAATGGATTGTTAAGAGTTGAAATGGAAAAGCCGATTTTCACACTCTTATCCGCTTTTTTACTTTCCGCCTCCAAACCGGACTCTGTAGAGCATGCGGTTAAGACGGAAATCCCTAACAGCAAAACGAGCAACAAGCTTAAATACTTTCTCAATGCAAACCCTCCTTAGTATGTATTCTATTTAAAATAATATATAATAATTGAAATGTTTGCTACATTAATTTCTCCGATCAATTAAAACTGCCAGCAAAATTACGCCTCCTTTTACAACAAGCTGGTAAAAAGAGGATACATTTAATAAATTTAGTCCATTATCTAAAACGCCGATAATCATGGCACCGATTAATGTCCCGGTAATCCATCCTTTCCCTCCTGTCAGGCTGGTTCCGCCCAAAACAACTGCTGCGATGGCATCTAGCTCATAACTGGTTCCGGCTGTAGGCTGGGCAGAGTTCAACCTGGCGGTCAGAATGATGCCGCTGATCGCCGCAAACAAACCGCTGATCGAGTATACATAAATTTTTAATCGTTTAATGCGCAAACCGGAGAGTGCCGCGGCTACTTCATTTCCCCCCAGCGCATATACATGACGGCCAAAGGTTGTATTTTTCAAAATCAGAAACAAAAGAATAAAAGAGATGGTCATCCACAAAACCGGGATTGGAATCTCCAAAAAATAGCCTTTACCCAGCAAAGCAAATTGCTCATTATCAAAGGAAATGGGTTTCCCTTCGGTGTAGACCAGGGTGATTCCGCGATAGACCGTCATGGTTGCCAGAGTAGCGATAAACGGGGCTACTTTTCCCTCTGTGATAAACACACCATTCACTGTACCCATCAATGTCCCTGCGATACATGCAATGCATACTGCCAGCCACGGGTCCGCCCCGCCGCTTAACATCCCTGCGCACAGAGCGCCGGACAGTGCCAGAATGGAACCAACCGATAAATCAATCCCCCCTGTTAAAATGACAAAAGTCATTCCAAATGCGATAAGAGCATTGATCGAGATCTGCCGCAACACGTTAAAGATGTTATGAACGGTAAGGAAGTCTGGACTGATCACGGACAGGACAAAAATGATCAACAACAATCCCACAAAGGGACCAATCTTTTGCACCATGCTGATTTTAAATCTTGTCGTCGTCGCTAAATTAGACTGCATGATTCTTTCCACCTCCGGATGCTGCTGCCATTACTTTTTCCTGGTTTGCCTCTTCCCTGGTAAATTCACCACTGATTCGGCCTTCATGCATAACAAGAATCCGATCGCTCATCCCCAATACTTCCTCCATATCGGACGAGATAAGCAAAACAGCTAAACCCTGTTCGGCAAACCGATTCATTAATTGGTAGATCTCCTGTTTCGCGCCAATATCAACCCCCCGCGTGGGCTCATCCATGATCAAGATCTTCGGAGAGGTGGCCAGCCATTTTCCAATTACAACTTTTTGCTGATTCCCCCCGCTCAGGAAGCGCACTTCCTGATCATCAACATTGGAACGAATGGATAATTGGTTGATTAAGGAATAAGTAAGATGTTTTTCTTTCTTTTTTTGTATCCAGCCAAAGGACGAGAGGTTAGATAAGCTGGGAAGGGATAGATTTTTTCTCACTGACAGAGATAAGACCAGTCCCTCTTTTTTACGATCTTCAGTTACATAGGCAATCCCTTTTTGAATTGCATCACCAGGATGCTTCAAGCGGACCTTTTCACCGTCAATATAAATTTTGCCCCTGTCCATCCGATCTGCTCCGAATAACAGGCGGGCGACCTCCGTCCTGCCTGACCCCATCAAACCTGCAATTCCGACAATCTCCCCGCTGTGAATCGCAAAGCTAATGTCCCTTACCTTTCCCTTTCGCGACACTCCCTCAACCCGTAACCGTTCAGAACCAAAGTCTGCCTTTTTTTCCGGAAAACGTTCTTCAAGTTCCCGTCCCACCATCAAGCGAATCAATTCTTCCATATCTGTCCGGTTCGTTTCCCGTGTAGCAACAGTGCTACCGTCCCGTAATACTGTGATCCGGTCACAAATTTGAAAAATTTCCTCCAGGCGATGAGAAATATAGATCATTCCCACACCTTCTTGTTTGAGTGATTGAATCACTTGAAACAATGTTTTTGTCTCGCGATCAGTCAGTGCCGCAGTAGGTTCATCCAATACCAAAATCTTCGCCCGGATAGAAAGAGCCTTGGCAATTTCTATCATCTGTTGTTGCCCAACGGAAAGATTTTCTATTTTAGCCGCCGGATCAATCCTCACACCCAATCGGGATAGTAACCGCTCCGTCTCCTTCCGCATCATCTTCCAGTTCAGCCATTTCCATTTGTTATATGTAAATTCGCGGCCGAGAAAGATGTTCTCCATCACAGTTAAGTTGGGAATCAAATTTAATTCTTGATGGATCATGGCAATGCCTAACCGCGAAGCATCCCGCGGTGACCGAATTTCCTGTTCTTCTTGCGAGATCATGATTTGGCCGCTGTCCTTTGGATAGACACCACCCAAAATCTTCATCAATGTTGATTTTCCTGCTCCATTTTCCCCCAGCAATGCAAGAACTTCACCTGAATGAAGGGTTAGTTCAATGTTTTTCAGCACTTGAACCCCGTTAAAAGATTTATTGATTCCTTTCATGTCTAGCAGAAGTGTCATGATGGATTTCCCTTCCCTTTAAAAGATCACTCCGGCTTGCAGAACCACATTTGCATAGGGAGTGCATTCCCCGGTGCGGATAATCGCTTTCACATTGTTTGACCTTTCCTTTAATTGTTCATGAGAAATGGTAATGATCTCTGCCTGGTGCAAAGTGATTTTCAACTTGGCATGCATCTCCGGGCTTTTGACTGCCAGCTCCCGGGCTATATAAGCTTTTTCCACCTGCATCTCGGTTAATACTGTTTCCAGAGTTTCAATAAATGAAGGTACTCCGCGCTTTAATGCTAAATCAATCCGTTCAACCCCGTATGGTATGGGCAGCCCGGAATCACAGATAATAATTTGGTCCGTATGGCCCAGTTCGCTTACCACTCCGGAGATTCTGCTGTTTAAAATTCCGTTTTTTTTCATGTAGCATCTGCTCCTCGTTCAAAAAAGGTACAGTTTACCTCTGCACGGGTCGGCATCCCGGGTTGTGCGCCCAGCTTGGTCACTGCCAGCGCAGCCACTTTTCCCGCAAAATCAATGGCAGCCTTGACTCTTTTTTGTTCGGCCAGCGCACAAGCGAGACCTGCATTAAAAGCATCACCAGCCCCGGTCGTGTCCACCACCGGCACTCGATATCCTGCAACCCTCACCAAAGGCTCCCCTGATGACAATACTGCCGCTCCTTCTCTGCCCAACGTTGTGATGACATGTCTGACACCACGCTTCAGCAATTGGTTCATGCCGGCCTCCAGGCCTTCTTTTTCCGGAGATATACCTGTTAAAAGCTCTAGTTCAGACTGATTTGGCGTAATATAATCCACATTCCGAAGCAACGTATCAGGCAAGTTTTGTGCCGGAGCCGGATTGAGAATAACTGTTTTCCCAAGCTCTTTGGCCAGTTGGGCGGCATACTGTACCGTATCCAGGGGTATTTCCAGTTGCAGCAACACGACATCAGCCATTTTTATATACTCTTGATATTCCGCCACATGTTCGGGCTGACAATGTGAATTAGCTCCTGATACGACAATGATACAGTTATCCTCCTGTGCCAGGATAATGGAAGCCACTCCTGTTGGTACACCCGGCAATACTCTCACCGTTTGGCTGCGAATCCCCTGTTCCTGCAAAGACCTTAAAAGTGAATGACCAAACGGATCTTGCCCCACAGATCCAATCATCGTTACTTCCGATCCCAGCTTAGCAGCCGCCACCGCCTGATTGGCTCCTTTTCCCCCAGGTACAAAGTGGACTTCGTCTCCCAAAATAGTTTCACCCATCCGCGGGGGGCGTTTTGCTTTGACCACTACATCCATATTCAGGCTTCCAACAACCACGATCTTAGATTTGGCGCCCATCGACCATTCTCCTTTTCAGCAAACTAATTCAAAACAGCCTCTTTGCAGAAACCTAACTTCTTAGCATTTGCTACTCATCACATATATTTCCGGGGCGTTTTCAGCCTTTTTGTCTCCTTAACCCCTTATAATTGGAGGAGTCTAAGGCAGATGGGAATCGTGTATGATTCCCCCTATAAAACATAATTAAACTTGATCGTGATATGATAAGTATGACACCAGTATTTGGTTATTTCCTTTCGTGAAACACTTAATTAAAGATACTAAGTAACCGGTTACACATTAAGAAATAAATCTCTTATGAATCTATTCATAATCATATCAATTTTAGGCTAATATGAGTAATCAATAATGTCAATAATAATCATATTTAAATAATTTTTTAGTTGAATGTTATTATGCTGTTCATCCTAATATAAAAAACCTTTTCTAACCACTCTTACACTTCTCCACATACTATAGAGGATCAGGGACTACAGTCACCAAAGTGAATGAATTCGACAATATCTCTTTTTGTCAACAGCAGTTGAAAATTCCACAAAAAAATCAATCACAAATTCTCCTTTCTCAGCAATTGAATTTCATTTTACATAGAGTGGCAGGCAAGATAGGCTGTTGTGGCAATTGCGAAACTTTTGTGGTGTGATGGTTTCGCAAAAAATCATGATCGTAGGGGCTACATGTCAAGCGGGATGGATTTTATCTAATATGAGGAACAAAATCGCTGACTTTTGGGAAATTAAAGTTGCTCCTTACATTTTCTTTTTATAGGTAAACGTTTGCCCCGGGCATCCTTATAAGCGGTTACCGGGCATGGCACGTTTTCATCTCACAATTGACGGGACCGTTTACAAATATCTGTTTTCTAAAAACCGATCACTCGCTATAAAAAATATATTAAGGATCGTTGTTTCATTCAAATTGAAGTAAGTTCTATGATCATGTACCCATCACCTATTTTTATCTTTAGATATGAAAAAAAGAGCTAACCCGCATGGGTTAGCCCTTGTGACTGCCTGGCAACGTCCTACTCTCCCGGGGGCCTTCGCCCCAAGTACCATCGGCGCTGGAGGGCTTAACGGTCGTGTTCGGGATGGGAACGAGTGGATC
>NZ_JAECVR010000013.1 GCF_016055185.1 Paenactinomyces guangxiensis | reverse complement strand
TAGCGTGATGCGTTCAAAAGGAGTCCTTGTGGACCCGCAAAAAAGGGAACCCACATTTCCAAAGATGAACAGCTTAACCAAATTCAAACGGGGCCGGGGACTATGATTTCTCTTACTGTGAGAGAAATAAGACGTATGTTTAGCAAGTTGGTAAATAACAACAAATTTTCTATTTCTCTTATCTTGGCATGGTCCGCTTGGCGTCGAAAACACCAAGCGGTAGCCATGTATTATCATTATCAGAAACGGCTACGCTTTTCATAAGTACAACTGTAGTATTAATGTTAATCCTTTTATTTTTCGCACAATATATTCATTGAACAAACACTTGGAAGCGTTCGTGTCAGATATGCTTTAATATAATCCTGAAATCTCAAATCAATGTTTTCAGGAAGTTTTGAGAGATCAAAAAATCTTACCGGGTGTTGCATTCGTGCATTTGTTTTTGCTCTACCACGAATGTCGTGTGTCTCGAAAACAGTAGCAACAATCCACTTTTCATCCTCAATATCATTTCGATATTCCTCGCCCGAAAAAACACGTACCAGTTCAAGTTCACCAATAACCAATCCGGTTTGCTCATAAACCTGGCGGCGTGCGGTATCCTCTTATGTCTCCCCGCGTATCAAAAGCCCGCCCGGCAATCCCCATGAAGCTTTCGTACACTTTTGCAGAAGAAGTTGTTCTTTATCGTTGATGATGAGTACATGGGCTCCAACAAGGAGATGTGGACGATGACCGATCCAATTGCGAATCCCTTGCATGTATCCCATAAAGTTGTTCTCCCTTTTACAAAATAAAGCTATAATGAACTAACGCGATTTTTTTGAACCTCTTTTTGAGATTCTTTTTTTGTGAACTTATGTTTGTTTTAACTCCCCCGGCTACGCCCCATCTAGAAGCTTGCCTTTATTCATTTCTATCTTTTTCGGCTTGCCTGTCGATAGTTGGTAATAAACTTTTGCGGTCTACCCTGCCAGAAATAAGACTCATGTCGAATGTTCAGCTGCCACACTTTACCTGAAAAATGTTTCTCAGCTCTTTGGTTACTTTTTCAATTTCAGGTCTGGAATAGCCCAGTTTTGCTAAAACATAGATAACTTGTCCGACTAGATCATCCTTTTGTTTCATTACTGCCTCGCCTCTTTCCGAAACCTTCTTTTGGACTCAACCTTTTTCCTTCAATTCTCGATTAGTCGTCGCTTTTCCCCGGATGATAACCTCTTTGTTTACAATTGCTACATGTACATTAACTAACCGAAGTATAATTTGTTTACCATTTGAAGGCTTAAAAACACAAAGTGATCTTTTAAGTTGTCGTTCTTCTTAGACAGTAAAGTGAATGGAACTACTATTGACAACAACTTTTTTGGTTTTCTCTTTGGTGTTGATATTTGGAGTATTATTAAACTCTTTCTTAAAATTTGGTTCACCTATTCATATCCTTCGCCAATTTGGTTATTTTCGCTATATTCAATTTATCATTGGTAGGTACCAATATCAAGTCAATGAAGATCCACTCGATTTATGATAATATTGTGATATGCACGTGCCTTTTAAAAAATGAGGTTTTGTCCTTGGCTAGAATAGATTATTACCATGAGCCCAACACTCCCAAGCCAAATTCATTGGTGGTCATTACCTGGTGGAGGTATGGAACTCGGGGAATCTATTGAAAAAACAATTGTCCGTGAGGTTAAAGAAGAAACAGGATTTGATGTAGAAGTTCTAAGATGCACCGGAATTTATACAGATCCCAATCATGTCACCTTCTATCCTTCCCGTACATTGGAACGCTTAAAATGTAGAATGCCAACCGCTGAAGAAGCATCTATCCTGAATATTGCCAGAAATCAACCTGTTGTAGAAATGCACCGCTGGGTATGGGGGAAATACAAAGGCGAAGAAAAGGAAGTTCTATATGAATATAGTCGCTTCATCTGTAATGCTTCCTTACACGAATTTGAGTACACTTATGACATTGAAAAATAAATTTAAACAAATAAACCGAACAAGCCCTAAAATTGCTGGCAAAAAATCAGTGACCCATGTTCGATTCATATGTATATCTGTGACAAAATCAAGCAATCCCTCGTATCTCAAACGGGGATTGCTTTGTTTAAAGGAATAACTTTATGAAATTGCTGACCAGTTCTCAATCCAATTCAATTTTGGTAGATCGTAAATGGCTGTCTCAATACATTCCGGACAACTCCCCTCGTTATCAACATATTCTCGGGGTAGTTCATAGCATGGAAAGCCTTCTTCCACAGCTAAATATACCAAATGATTGGAAACCCTCCCTTTTGCAAGCTTGTTATCTTCATGACATTGGATACAGCCCACAGCTAAACAAATATAACTTTCACCCTCTGGATGGTGCAATTTTTGCATATCATCAAGGATTTTCAAAGTCGGTCGTCGCAGCGATCCTTTTTCACTCATGCTCATTTGAACAAGTTCAACAAACTCGGCACGACTTGAATAACATTTATCAAGAAAATCATACTTTGTTAGACGAACAAGATAAATGTTTTATTGACCTTGTGACTTATTGCGATCTGCATACTTCCTCAAGCGGTCAATTCATTACTTACCTAAAAAGAATACAGGATGTTGTAGATCGTTATGGTCCCAGTCATGAAGTAAGCAGGCTTATGCTAGCCAATCGTCCTTACTATGAAGAGACGATTGCAAGAGTGAACAAATTGCTGGGTCATAAATAAACTCCGGGATACCCGTTCAAAACAAAAACAAACCCGGCATCCAACAAACAATGTTGGACTGCCGGGTTTGCGGTTCTTCCGTTTCTTAGTTCAATACTTGCATCACTTTGCGCACAGAATCGGCGGAACGGTCCAGTGCTTGTTTTTCTTCGGCTGTTAATTCGAGTTCTATCACTTTTTCGAGACCTTCACCGCCGAGGATGACAGGGACCCCGAGGAACATATCCTCATAGCCGTATTCTCCTTCAAGGTAAGCGATGGCCGGGAGAATGCGTTTTTTGTCTTTGAGGATGGCCTCTGTCATTTGTACCAGGGCTGCGGCTGGTGCATAGTAGGCACTGCCGTTGCCGAGCAGGTTGACGATCTCACCGCCGCCTTTGCGGGTGCGCTCGACAATCGCATCGAGGCGGTCTTGAGGGATCAGTTTTTCGAGCGGGATTCCGCCGGCGTAGGAGTAGCGGATCAGGGGTACCATGTCATCTCCGTGGCCGCCCAGTACGAAGCCGGTTACGTCTTCAACGGAGACATTCAGTTCCCGTGCCACAAAGGTGCGGAAACGGGCGGTATCCAGCACTCCTGATTGGCCGATGACGCGGTGTTTCGGGAAACCGGAGGTGCGATATACTTCATAGGTCATAGCATCAACCGGATTGGTGAGTACGATGATGATACAGTCGGGTGAATATTTCACCACTTGCTCGGTAACGGAACGCATAATTTTGGCGTTGGTGCTGACCAGGTCATCCCGGCTCATTCCCGGTTTGCGTGCGATCCCGGCTGTGATAATCACCACGTCAGAGTTGGCCGTCTCTTCATAGCTGCTGGTTCCGGTGATGACAGAGTCAAACCCTTGAACCGGGCTGGCCTCCAGCATATCGAGAGCTTTTCCTTTGGTTGGGCCTTCTGCCTGGGGAATGTCGACAAGCACCACATCCCCCAACTCTTTTTGTGCCAGCATCAGTGCTGTTGTAGCCCCGGTAAATCCGGCACCGATTACGGATATTTTTCTGCGACGGATCGCCATGCTTTTTCCTCCTCTTTCAGATCACAAGTTTTGAATCAGATGGTCGGCAAATTCGGAGCATTTCACTTCGGTGGCGCCGTCCATCAAACGGGCGAAGTCATAGGTTACTGTTTTTTGGCTGATGGTTTTGCCCATTGCCCCGTAGACGAGATCAGCGGCTTCCTGCCAGCCCAGGTGCTCTAACATCAGTACACCGGACAGGATGACGGAGCCCGGATTTACTTTGTCAAGCCCGGCGTATTTGGGAGCTGTTCCATGAGTCGCTTCAAAGATGGCATGTCCCGTTTTGTAGTTGATGTTTGCTCCCGGTGCGATTCCGATACCTCCTACCTGAGCTGCCAGGGCATCGGAGATATAATCCCCGTTGAGGTTCAGGGTGGCAATAACATCATACTCGGCGGGACGGGTTAAAATCTGTTGCAGGAAGGCATCTGCGATCACATCTTTGACGATAATTTTGCCCTCCGCTTCAGCCTGTGCCTGGGCTTCGTTGGCAGCTGCGGTTCCTTTTTCCGCTTTGATGCGGTCATATTGTGCCCATGTAAATACTTTGTCTGCATAATCCCGTTCTGCTACAGCGTAACCCCAGTTTTTAAAAGCACCTTCGGTAAATTTCATGATATTTCCCTTATGTACCAAGGTCACACTTTTACGGCCGTGGGTGAGCGCATACTCAATCGCCGCTTTGACAAGGCGTTCCGTTCCTTCCTTGGATACCGGTTTAATGCCGATGCCCGAGGTTTCCGGGAAGCGGATCTTTTTCACACCCATTTCCTCTTGTAAGAAGCGAATCACTTTCTTCACTTCTTCCGAATCGGCTTCCCACTCAATGCCGGCATAAATATCTTCCGAGTTTTCACGGAAGATAGCCATGTCAACATCTTGTGGGCGTTTAACCGGGGAAGGCACTCCCTCAAAATATCGTACCGGGCGCAGGCAGACATAAAGATCCAGCTCCTGGCGCAGTGCAACGTTCAGGGAACGAATGCCGCCGCCGACAGGAGTTGTGAGCGGGCCTTTGATCGCGACCAAATACTCGCGCACCGCATTCAAGGTATCTTCGGGGAGCCACTCACCATATTTTTCGTTCGCTTTTTCACCTGCATACACTTCAAACCAGGCAATTTTCTTCTGTCCGCTATACGCCTTTTCCACAGCCGCATCAAGAACTCTTCTGGCGGCCGCCCAGATATCCGGTCCGATACCATCTCCCTCGATAAAAGGAATTACCGGCTGATCAGGAACTTGCAGGGTTCCGTTTTCTAATCTAATTTTTTCTCCAAAAGTTGGTTGTTCAAGCTTTTCAAAACGTGCCACAGAAACACCCCATTTGCTAGTAGTAGTAGTTAGAGACAGGTACGATTTGATGCAACATGCCAGCAGTTCAACTGCTCTTTAAAACAAGGGACAGGGAGTACCCCGTCCCATTTTATTCTAAACGATTGTTTAACGCTGGTCGATTGGAATATATGACTGATTGGTCAATCCGGTATATTCAGCACGCGGCCGGATGAGACGGTTATTTGCATATTGTTCCATAACATGGGCAGTCCAGCCGGTGATCCGGCTCATCGCAAAGATGGGAGTAAACAAATCCCTCGGGATACCCAGGTAGGTGTACACAGAGGCGGAATAGAAGTCGACATTCGGTTTTAAACCTTTTTTCTCATAAACCAGTTTATCGATTTTCACTGACATGTCATACCACAGGGTATCTCCTTTTTGCTGGGACAGCTGACGGGACATTTCACGCAAATGTTTGGCCCTGGGATCTCCATCTTTGTAAACGCGGTGTCCAAAACCCATAATTTTTTCCTTGTTATCCAGTTTCGCTTGAATCGTCGATTCGATGCGGTCGATAGAACCGATTTGTTCCAGAGTTGCCATCACTTGCTCATTGGCTCCCCCATGAAGAGGACCTTTTAACGCACCGATCGCTGCCGTGATCGCAGAATACATGTCTGCCAGTGTGCCGGTGGTCACCCGGGCCGCAAAGGTAGATGCATTTAATTCATGGTCGGCATGTAAAACCAGTGCTTTATCAAGTGCTTTTACAGCGACTTCACTCGGCTCCTCACCGTTAAGCATATAGAGGAAGTTTCCGGCAAATCCCAGTCCCGCTTTCGGTTGCACCGGTTCCAGCCCCTGTCTAATACGTGCAAAAGCGGTAATAATAGTTGGAATTTTCGCCGTCAGCTTCACGGCCTTTCTGCGATTTGCCTCGCTGCTTTGATCATCTGCCTCTTCATCATATAAAGCTAGAGACGAAACAGCTGTACGGAGAACGGACATCGGATGGACATTTTTAGGATACGCTTTCATTTGCTGGAGCAAAACATCTGGCAAAGCTGCATGTTGATCCAATTCTTGATGTAATTGATCCAATTCAGCTTTGGAGGGAAGGCGCCCAAACCATAAAAGAAAAGCAACTTCCTCAAACGTAGATTGATCGGCAAGATCATCGATATTATAACCCCGGTAAGTCAGGACCCCATCCACAATCGAGCTGATTTCGGATGTAAGGGCTACAACACCCTCTAAACCTTTTGCCACTGTCATATGATCGCTCCTTTACATCAAGTCTGTATAAACGAACCTGTTGCATCAATGTAAAAGCTGGCATTTTGTCCATGCAGCTTGCAGGCGGTTGCCCACAAACGGTTGGACCTCAATACAGCCGGATCAGTGCAACAAGCTCTGTATGAAGAGGGATACTCTGAGCAAGAGAAAGCTCTATAGAATTTTATATCTAAAGGCCATGGCTGATGAATGAATCATCATTCTCTATCTTTATTATAAAGCAACTTTACTAAAAAGGCAGTGCTTGTTCGTATTTACACAAATTTTAAAAAGTTGTAACCTCATTCTATTGTATATTTACATGGCCTTATATAATAAAAACAGTTTTTCATATAAAAACAATGTTCAGCCATATTTTTGCCTCTATAAATGTTTTGTTTTATTTTATCATAATTAAAGTAAATTCGCATCCCAGATGATTTTATTAATTTATGATAGAAAAACAATATTAACATGTGAAAGGATAAACATAAACCCGCTTCGTGAAAAATGGTATAATAATCCTTGTAAATAACTCTTGGGAGGTCTTAAGCGAATGTTCAACAGTCACTGGGTTGGGCCAACTACCCGGGCATTTACTGTCATTCTCATTGTAGTTGCTGCCTACTTTCTCATCGACTTTACGCTACCCCTCCTGTATCCGTTTATCCTGGGCTGGGCAATCGCCATGTTGATTGAACCTCTGGTACAGTGGCTGGAAAAGCGATTTCGGCTTCCGCGCTGGGCGGGAGTTACAATCATACTTTTTTTGTTGCTCACGCTTATTTTTTCTTTAGTCATCTTTCTGGTCGCGGAAATTGTTGTGGAACTGACCCGTTTAGCGGAGTTTTTACCATCATTTCTGGGCCAGGCCGGCCAGATCTTCATTGATTTTACCAAGGAAAATACCGACATTAAGCGGATAATTGATACTGTTCAAGCCTATCTGGAGAAAAATCCGGAACATCAGCAACGAATCTCAGCAAGTATTCAGGAGAATATCGGAATTATCGCCAATAAAGGAACCGAACAGATCACCGGCATTCTGTCCGGAATCGGGGCATTTTTGGGCGATTTGCCCTACTTCTTGACAGTACTCATCTTTATTACACTTGCCGCATTTTTTATCGGACTGGATTGGCCGCGCTTCCGGCAAAACCTGTTACAAGTGATTCCGGAACGAGTGCGGGTGACAGGCGGGCTTGTGATCAGGGATATGAAAAAAGCATTGTTTGGCTTTATCCGGGCACAGCTTACTTTGATTTCGATTACCGCAGTAATCATGTTTTTAGGATTGCTTGTTTTAAATGTGCGCTATGCTTTTACCCTCGCCTTTGTCATCGGTTTAGTCGATTTACTTCCTTATCTGGGAGTGGGAGCCGTACTCGTCCCATGGATCATTTATTTATTCCTGACCGGTAATGTCCAGTTGGGAATCGGTCTGTCGATTGTATATGGAGTGATCATCGTCGTTCGCCAGTTTTTGGAACCGAAACTGGTTGCCAGCAATGTCGGATTAGACCCGCTCCTCACCCTAATTTCCCTGTTTGTGGGGCTGAAACTGTTTGGCTTTTTGGGGTTAATCATCGGTCCGGTCACTGTAGTTATTTTGCTCGCTTTACACCGTGCCAATGTACTTCGGGATATCTGGAAATTTATTGTCGGCAAAAAGGATTACCCCAAACAAAAACACCCGTCCGTTTAAGAACAGGTGAGCACAGGAGATCTTTCCGGGATGGAGAGATCTTTTTTTATCGTCTCCGATTCCAGATAAAATTTCCATTGCGAATCTTTTTATTAAACCATCGCTTGAGAAATAATTTTATGATTCCTCTTGAATAGGGGAACAACAAGAGGAATCCGATAATATCTGTAAAGAAACCGGGTGTTAACAGAAACACCCCGCCAACGAGAACACAGGCGCCGTCCAGTAGTGTATCCCCCGGCAATTCCCCGTTTCTGAGCTGAATCATAAATAAGCGATAGGTATGGATCCCTTCCCTGCGCGCTAAATATCCCCCGATCACACCTGTAGCGATGACGAGCAGGATCGTTGGAAAGGCTCCAATCCAGGAACCGACTGTAATGAGCCCCCACAGTTCAATGACAGGGATCACAATGATCACGCTTACGATTAACCAGAACAATGTGTCTCAGCTTCTTTCTTTGTACAGACTGCATTCAGTTTGGCAAACAAATCGGGAAACAGGCGTTTAATATTTACCCATTTCATTTCTTTGTTTACCCATAAATGTTTGGTTACACCGGTTACCAGCAATTGATTATCCTCTTTTTTTCTTGCTTCATATTCAAAAATAATTTTCCCGCCGGAAAAATCAGCCAGCCGGGTGGTAACCACAACCTCCTGGTCATATCTGGCGGGAGATAAATATTTGCAGTTAATTTCAACAACAGGCAACAGGATTCCCTTTTCTTCCAGCTCTTGATAAGAGTATCCTTGTTCGCGGATAAAATCTGACCGGCCCACTTCAAACCAAACAAGATAATTCGTATGATAAACCACACCCATCTGGTCCGTTTCCTGATAACGTACCCGCAAATGTGTTTCTGTGGTATAATTCGTATGGTTTGTTGTCGTCATCATTATACCTCCACCGCTCTTTGCTGCAGACAAAACGAAAATGACTGCTTATTACCTTGAAAACAAATTTATTCTTATTATAACAAAAGCTTTTGTGGTGCAGAGGCGGTTCAGACACATATTTTAGAGTTCCTTCTCACATAATGAGAATAGCCAAACTTTCATTGTCGGGGTAAAATAAAAGCAAAACCTGTTCTCGGATATGGTAAAACAGCGGAATCATCAAAGAAAGGAGTGCCAGTAAAAGTGAAGCTGAGAAAAAGAAAACAAAGACGCAAAAAATTGCGTTGGTGGATTTATCCCCGTCTCGGTTTATTATAAGGGTCTTCAAACATTCCTGCTAAAATGCAAGCGCCGGCATCTTCCGGCGCTTTTCCCGTTACCTGCTCGTGAACTGCACCGCCAATTCATAAAATATTGGCTCGTCCCGAATAAATATGTCCCCGGTCGGCATCCACTGTAACCATGGTTTCATTCGCCAATAAGCTGGTAGCCTTCTCTACTCCGACCACTACAGGAATCCCCAGGCTTACCCCAACGACAGCCGCGTGTGACGTAAGTCCCCCCTCTTCCGTGATCACAGCCCCTGCCTTCTCAAAGCTGTCAATCATATCTTTATCTGTGCTGCGTGTGACAATGATCGCTCCATCAACCATTTTGTCACGTATTTCTTCAGCGGTAAACCCGACAACAACGGGTCCGGTGACCACCTGCTTTCCAATCCCTTGTCCCTGGGCTAAAACCCCGCCGATCACATGCACCTTCATCAAGTTTGTTGTTCCGGATTCCCCAACCGGCACTCCGGCAGTAATAATAACCAGATCTCCCTGACTGACAAACTGATTGGCCAGAGATGCGGAAATCGCAGTTTGAAACATCTCGTCCGTTGTCACCGCACGCCCCCCCATCACCGGGTATACCCCCCAGACCAGTGTCAGTTTTCGCAAAACCCGTTCATTGGGTGTTACTGCTACGATGGGTGCTTTGGGCCGGTATTTAGAAACCATGCGTGCCGTATAGCCGCGTTCCGTTGCCGTCAGGATTGCAGTACAATCCAGATGATGAGCCGTATGTACAACTGCCTGGCTGATGGAGTCTGTGATGCTGTTACCGATTTCACGGGCGCGCTGCTTTAGTAATTCATGATAGCCAAGAGCTGTTTCCGTATGCAAAGCGATCCGGGCCATCGTACTGACCGCTTCAACCGGGTATTTACCGGCAGCTGTTTCGCCCGATAACATAATTGCATCTGTGCCGTCAAAAATCGCGTTTGCGACATCACTGGCTTCCGCACGTGTGGGGCGGGGGTTTCGCTGCATGGAGTCCAACATTTGCGTTGCCGTGATGACGGGTTTTCCGAGGCGATTACATTTTTTAATTGTTTCTTTTTGTACCAGTGGTACCTCTTCCGCCGGGATCTCCACCCCCAAATCCCCCCGGGCCACCATTAAGCCATCCGATACTTCCAGGATCGCCTCTAAATTATCGATCCCTTCCTCATTCTCAATTTTCGATATGATTTGAATGTCGGACTGATGTTCTTCTAAAAGCTTACGAATTTCCAATACATCCTGTGGTTTTCGCACAAAGGAAGCGGCGATAAAATCGACTCCCTGCTCAATCCCAAACAGAATATCCTGGGCATCTTTTTCCGTAATTCCCGGCAAATTAATTTGTACTCCGGGGATATTTACTCCTTTGCGGCTCTTCAGCGTCCCCCCGTTGGCAATCTTACAAATGATCTCCGTGCCCTCGATCCGCTCTACAGTTAAGCCGATCAAGCCATCGTCAATCAAAATGGTAGCACCAGGATAAACATCCCCTGGCAACCCGGTATACGAAACGGAAATGCGCCCGGCATCTCCCAAGATCTGTTCAGTAGTCAGCGTAATCTGCTGACCGGCGACCAGATCGACGGAAGGATCTTTTAAGTCGCCGGTACGAATCTCCGGGCCCTTGGTGTCCAACAAAATAGAGATGGTTTTTCCTGTTTCCCAGGCCGCTTGCCGGATATTTTGAATCCTGGCTCCATGCTCTTGATGGGAACCGTGTGAGAAATTGAGCCGCGCTACATTCATTCCATGTTCGATCAGCTGTTTTAATGTCTCTACATCTTCACTTGCCGGACCAATGGTACAAACGATTTTGGTTTTGCGCAACATCCTCTTTTCATCCCTTCAAACCAAAATTAAATAGATAAGATCTTCGCCAGGTCATACAGTGCCAGATTCGGCTGGTGCTTTTGGGAAAATGCTTCATCAAAGTCGATGCCTATCACCTCGTTGTCCTTAATTGCTACCATTTTATCACGTTCTCCGGCCAGAAGGAGTTCAACCGCTTTCACTCCCATTCGGCTGGCGAGTACACGGTCAAACGCGGTCGGTGAACCCCCGCGCTGAATATGCCCCAAAACAGTCACCCTTGTCTCCCAGCCCGTTCTCTGCTTGATTTGCTCTCCGATTTCAACACCACTGCCAACACCCTCAGCAACAATAATAATACTGTGCTTCTTATCACGGTGTCTGGATCGCTCTAACCGCTCGATAATCTCGCTCAATTCATAGGGGGCTTCCGGAATCAGGATGGACTCAGCTCCCTCGGCAACACCGGCCCAGAGGGCAATATCACCTGCATCTCTGCCCATTACCTCCACTACATAGGTGCGTTCATGAGAGCTGGCCGTATCACGGATTCTGTCAATACATTCAATTACCGTATTTACTGCCGTATCAAAGCCGATGGTAAAATCGGTTCCGGGGATATCATTATCAATTGTTCCCGGAATTCCAATCGCCGGAAATCCCGATGCGGATAACTTTTTCGCTCCCCGGAAGGAGCCGTCCCCACCGATCACGACTAACCCTTCAATCTGAAATTTGTGCAATTGTTGAATCGCTTTTTGCCGCCCTTCCTCTGTGCGAAACTCTTCACAACGGGCACTATGCAAAATCGTACCACCTCGGTGGATAATATCTCCAACCGATCCCAGAGTTAAACTTTTAAAATCACCTTGAATCAGACCGTTATATCCCCGATAAACACCAAAAACCTCCAAACCGTGATAATGCCCGCTTCGCACGACTGCACGCACCGCTGCATTCATTCCCGGGGCATCACCGCCGCTTGTCAATACCGCAATCCGTTTCATCATTGAATCACCTCTGTTGTAAATTATGCTAACCCACAGGGACAAAAAACGTCCATACGGGACAAAAAGAGAAACCGACAAATGCGGTTTCTATGATGGCACAACTGTCGTATATTGGCCGATGTTGGCAAACTTTCGGTATCTGTCTTCCCTTAATTCTTCAGGTGTCATGTTTAAAAGTGAATGTAGGTTTTCCAGAATCGCTTCCTTGATGTTTTTCGATTGTTGCCGGGGGTCTCTATGAGCACCACCCTTCGGTTCAGGGATAATTTGATCCACAACTCCAAGCTCTTTAAGGTCGGCGGAAGTAATTTTTAAAGCATCGGCTGCTTCCTGAGCCTTACCCGCATCTCTCCACAGAATGGCGGCAGCGCCCTCGGGAGAAATCACTGAGTAGTAGGCATGTTCCAGCATGAGCAACCGGTTTCCCACACCGATCGCCAACGCACCGCCACTGCCTCCTTCACCTGTAACAATACAGATGATCGGAACAGTAAACCCGGCCATCTCTCGCAAATTGCGGGCAATCGCCTCACTCTGTCCGCGTTCCTCCGCTTCAACGCCGGGGTGCGCCCCCTGGGTGTCGATAAAGCAAATGATCGGACGGCCAAATTTATTCGCCTGTTGCATGAGACGCAACGCTTTTCGGTATCCTTCCGGATGAGGAAGGCCAAAGTTGCGCGCAATTTTATCCTTGGTATCCGTACCCCGCTCATGTCCGATTACTGTGACCGGACGGCCATCCAAATTGGCAATTCCCGCAACGATCGCAGGATCATCTCCGTACAGCCGGTCTCCATGCAACTCCATAAAATCGGTAAAAATCGTATGAATATAGTGCAAAGTAGTTGGACGGCCTGCATGGCGGGCAATCTGCACTTTTTGCCAGGTGGTGAGATTGCCGTAAATTTCTTCTTCCAGCCGGGCGGCTTTCGTTTCCAGCGTAACGATTTCCTCAGATAAATCAATGCCTTTTTCCTGAGAAAACTTTTTAAGCTCTGTAATTTTATCCTTTAATTCCTCCAGCGGCTTTTCAAAAGGCAAGTAACTGCTCTTCATTGTGGTTCCCTCCCATATGCGTGAAACTCCAAAATCCTGATCAATGTCTCACGCAATTCATGGCGCGGAACAACTTGATCCAGCTGTCCGTGTTTCAATAAAAACTCCGACGTCTGGAAATCCTCGGGAAGCTTTTGGCGCACGGTTTGCTCAATCACCCGTCTTCCGGCAAAGCCGATTAACGCACCGGGTTCAGCAATATTAATATCCCCGAGAGAAGAGAAGCTGGCTGAAACACCGCCAGTTGTCGGGTTGGTAAGCACAGAGACAAACAACACTTTAGCGCGGTGCAATTTCTCCAGAGCGGCACTTGTTTTTGCCATCTGCATCAAGGAAAGGACCCCTTCCTGCATCCGGGCTCCACCCGAGGCAGAAAACAGGATAAACGGATACCCTTTAGTCGCCGCTTTTTCAGCAGCACGGGCAATTTTTTCTCCTACCACGGAACCCATGCTTCCCATACGAAAACGGGAATCCATCACGCCTATTACCGCAGGGAAACCGCCGATGGTTCCCTCTCCGGTAACCACTGCTTCCTTTAAATTTGTTTTTTCTATATCCGACTTCAGTTTCTTCTTATAATCAGGAAAATGAAGCGGATCTTCGGACAGCATGTCTGCATCATATTCAAAAAAACGCCCCTCATCTACCAATGATTGGATTCTCTCCGGGGCAGACAAGGAATAATGATAGCCGCATGACTTGCATACCTTTAAATTTTTCTCCAACTCTTTTGTAATCATAATCGTCCCGCATCGGGGACATTTTTGCATAATTCCTTCCGGAATCTCTTTTTTTGCCTGTTCTGAAGGAATCGTTGCATACTTACGCTGTTTGCGAAACAGATCCTTTAACACAATAACACCTCATCTGAGTGTAAACTGGGCAAATGGACTTGATATCTGTGGCCGTTTAAGATCTATACATCATAAGGACAAGTTTACCGGTAAAACTTCATCTATAAATATTTGCTCAACTCGCAGACATTATAGCTTAATTTCATCTTCTCCTGCAATGTAACTTTACAGAATCGGCTACTCTTCCTGCTTTGCTTGCACATACTGCCAAATTCTTTCCATCAATGAGACCGCTTGCTGTTCATGGCGATGTTTAACTGCATGAATAATTTCCAAGTAATATTGTAACGCTTTTTCAAGCATAATGCATTTGTTTAGATGTTCGGTGATTCCAAGGGTTTCGCCATAGTGAACAATCGGATACCAGGTCCTCGTTAATAAATAATTGTCGGCCATTTTGATAATCCGTTCGTGAAATGCTTTCATTTCTGCTCCCGGGTCCTTCTCTTGTTCGACCAGCTGCTTCATGCGGACAACCTTCTTTTCCAGCTCGTCCACATCCTTCTTTTTTGCCCGTTTCACAGCCAGCCGGACAGCCCCCATTTCCAATAGCGCCCGCATCTCTGCAAGGTCTTGTCGTGATTTTAAATCACGCAGAATATAACCTGCCAGGAGATCAACCAGATGATGAGAGTGATAAGGCTCTAAAAAAGTCCCTTCTCCCCTTCTGGTCCGGATCAATCCCAGCAACTCCAGTGAGCGTAACACTTCACGAATAGAAGAACGACCCGCTTGAAGCCGCTCAGATAGCTCCCTTTCTGAGGGCAGACGGTCGCCGGGGCCCAATCCATCCGCTTCGATAAGCTGGTTAATTCTTTTTAAAATGGTTGCAAATTTACTTGAGCCAGTGTCAGAAACCATACTGTCCATGTGCCACCTTTATTTGAAACAATCAACGTGTATATGTTGCCGTCTGTTGTATCGTTTTCTCATATATTTGCTGCGGGTTTACCTGAATTCGGGCTTCACCCGTCTCCATCGCCACACGCGCGACCTCGGCTGCTACCCGCGGGGCTACTCTTGGATTAAAAGGAGCAGGAATGACATAATCGGGCCGCAGTTCACGCTCCTCAATGAGATCGGCAATCGCATAAGCGGCAGCAATTTTCATCTGCTCATTGATTCCGCGGGCACGAACGTCCAGAGCCCCCCGGAAAATTCCCGGGAATGCCAGCACATTGTTGACTTGATTGGGATAATCGGAACGGCCTGTACCAACCACCTTCGCCCCTGCCGCAAACGCTTCTTCCGGCATAATTTCCGGAACCGGATTTGCCATAGCAAAGATAATTGGATCAGAATTCATCGAACGTACCATCTCCGGAGTAACGGCACCCGCAACCGACACGCCGATAAATACATCCGTATCCTTTATCACTTCCGCTAAATCTCCCTGTAACCGATCACGATTGGTTACTTGTGCAATCTTTTCCTTCACTGCATTCATGCCGTAGGGCCGCCCTTCATAGATGGCACCACGGCTGTCGCACATAATCACATCGCGCACACCCATGCTGAGGAGCAGCTTAATAATAGCAATTCCTGCCGCTCCCGCACCGCTGGCAACGACACGAATCTGGTCCATTTTTTTCCCGACAACTTTAAGAGCATTGATGAGGCCTGCCAGTGTTACAATTGCAGTTCCGTGCTGATCATCATGAAAAACCGGAATATCCAGTTCTTTCTTCAGCCTTTCCTCAATGATAAAGCAATTGGGGGCGGCTATATCTTCCAAATTCACACCACCAAAAGTTGGTGATAAACATTTCACGGTTTCCACGATTTTGTCAATTTCTGTTGTATTTAAACAAAGCGGAAAGGCGTCGACTCCTGCAAATGACTTAAATAAAACGGCTTTTCCTTCCATCACCGGCATAGCGGCATGCGGGCCGATATTTCCCAGCCCCAGTACAGCTGTTCCATCTGAGACAACAGCCACCAAATTACCTTTCATGGTATAATCATAAATTTTTTCCTGATCAGTATGAATGTCACGGCACGGCTCGGCAACTCCCGGAGAGTAAGCCAAGCTAAGATCATGTGCATTATTCACAGGGACTTTTGCTTGTACCGATAATTTTCCCTGATACTCCCGATGTAGCTTCAAAGATTCTTCCCGCAAGCTGGACAAGTAAGATCGCCTCTTTTCCAAGTGGTCTGACCACTAATAAAAAATATTATACCAAAAGGATTTAAGTCATGAAAAGAAACTTTTGTATTACGAAATTCCCTGTCTGGTTGACAATAACCTGCCCGGAGATTCGGACTTTCTCACAAAAAAATGGCCGGCCTAAATAAGCTGCCAGCCATTTTCCGTGCTTAATTTCTCCTCCTGCATCGCCAGTACCATTTGTTCCAATACGGCCTGGGGCTGAAGGTTGCCTTTCACGAGCAATCGCCGGGCGATCATTACATTATCCATCCCCAGCAACAAACGTGAGATCTTCCACTTCAGTGCCTGTTCCTCTATATCCTGACGCCAATCCTGAAATACATAGTCCGTACGGTTTAAGCTGTATTGAGCCAAATCCCTTAACCACAGGAGTAAGAGATCTAATACAACGGGAAGACGTTGCTTCTCCGCTTCTGCCCGAAGCCAGTCACTTTGTATGGCAGTGAGGGCCACCGGCCGGCCGGTCAGGATCTGTTTGCTCCACTCAATCACCTGTCTGAAAAGGGCCTGGATTTCTTCCGGATGCCATTGCGGCAGATCTGCCGTTTCAACAGGCAAATGGGCCAGTATACGTGCCGTATTTGCCGGAACTCCCCGGTATTCCAATCTCTTAGCTTTTAATGACGGAGAACTTTCCACAAAGCGGACTTTTTGACAGCGGGATAAAATGGTGGGCAGAATTACTTGAATATTTTCGGAGATCAATATCGCAACCATCGGAGAAACAGGTTCCTCCAAAAACTTGAGCAGGCTGTTGGCCGCTTCCAGCCTCATTTTTTCCGCTTGCTCAAGGATCACAACCCTGGTTACCTTTTGAGGGGCACTGTAGCGGAAATGTTGTTGCAAGGAGCGAACTTGATCAATTTTGATAAAAGCCCCGTCCGGTACGATGGTAATCACATCAGGATGATTTCCATGTTCAATCTGTCTGCAGGAGCGGCATTGGTCACAGGCGTCATTTTTCTTCGTTTCGCAGTTAAGAGCTTTTGCCAGTTCGAGGGCCGCCTGTTTTTTGTCTGACCCGCCGGGTCCGTAAAAACAGTAAGCATGAGCGATTTTATCTTCAGCTAAAGCCATTTGCAAAAAATGTATGGCCTGGGGCTGACTCTCAATTTGTCCAAAAGACAATTCAATCACCTTCGGTTTTCATTTCTTCTACGGAAATATTATAGATGATTCGCGAGCGGGTTCCAACTGTCTTCCGGGCCGTCTCGCCGAAAACCCAAAACAGCGGAGTGCACCGCTTCTTATTTATTTAAGGTCAGGTTAATTGTTATCAGGGAGAAAAAGAGGTATGCTGAAGGTAGCGATTCGTTAGCTGCCTCCAAATACAATGATCAGATGAAGAGGGGCGAAGCCAATGCAACCTCATCAGTTGGACACAGACAGAGCAGTCATTCTCTTTGACGGTGTGTGTAATTTTTGCAATAAATGGGTAAATCTTGTGATTCGCCATGATCCACACGGGGAGTTTCATTTTGCTTCTTTGCAATCTGAAACGGGGCAATCCTTGCTGTCTGCCAACGGTCTTCAATCTGCCGACCTGGATTCCATCGTCCTTATTGATAAAGATGGGTGCTTTACTCATTCAACTGCGGTCCTTCGCATTTGCAGA
The DNA here is from genome assembly GCF_016055185.1 of Paenactinomyces guangxiensis. Classification (GTDB taxonomy): domain Bacteria; phylum Bacillota; class Bacilli; order Thermoactinomycetales; family Thermoactinomycetaceae; genus Paenactinomyces; species Paenactinomyces guangxiensis. Next base: position 103,014 of record NZ_JAECVR010000013.1, on the reverse strand, counting down.
AAGCTGGATGGATGGTGGAAGTTCCTCTACTTTTTTATCATCGTCCCCCGCCCGCTGCGTAATATCGTATATCGATGGGTCGCCAAACATCGGTATCAATTTTTTGGAAAGCAAGACAGTTGCATGATTCCCACCAAAGAAATCCGAAGCAGATTTCTGGATTTGTCCCCTTGAAAAAAGATCCATCAAACTGACAGAAGAAAAAGGGAGATTCCAGAGGATCCCCCCTTTTTCTTCTGTCAGTTGCTCTCACCGCCACCACCCTCAGCATGTTTAATAATGTGATGATGGTGTTCTCCTTCCGTTTTCTTTTTCCTCGTATCCGGTATGACAATTCCAATGATGGCAATGATGAACACGGCAATTAATACTACAATCCCCAAAAAGATGTCCATCTCCATCACACCTTTTTTACAGTTAATTTGATATTGCAACTATTTTCTCACTATAGGACAGCCCATGGCGCTTTAAAGCTCTATAGAAATATTCCCTGTAGCAAAAAATTAAAACATCCTTGCAATATTTTTCCGGAAAAAAACTATTTTTTATGTTCTTCCGATTTTATTTGTTCATACAGCTTACGAAACTCCCTCTCCCACCAGGGTTCATATTCCGATATCAGCCCTTTGATATACAATCCGGCTTCAGCTTTGTCGTTTGTGTGAAAACTTAAATCATCCCCCATCCATACTTCCCACCGGCAGGATTCAGCCGCAGCACTTGTCCCGTCAACAGCAGAGGTGTAAATTACTTTAATATCCACACCATACGAAACTTCATAAAAACGCCAGTATGTATTTTCTTTTACCTTATTTAAATAGACCTCAATGTTCAACCTGAACCGTTCAAAAACGGGTCTCAAAACTTGTACAGCCTGATCAAGATCTTCTGTTGAAAGAAGGAGGGTGCTCTCCAATTTATATCCTCTGGTAATGGTAAGCCGGTTATTTTCCCCCTGTACCAGATAACTTTCCTCATAAACGGGATCATAGATGTGCCGGGAATCACTATGCCGCACTAAAGCGGCAAATATTTTTTTCATGGTTAACTCCCCTTCCGTCCTGTTCAGAAAAAATAAGTTCATAACGGTAAAATGAAGTTCCGCTATTAGTGAGTATAAACCTTATCATCCAAAGAAGGAAGGATATGTTTCCCCTTTTTATACTTTTCGGAATAGAATTGACAGGCGATAAGATCAACAGTGGCGATTCAAGTCACTGAAAAAGCTTACCGAAGTTGGTAAGCTTTTCAGTTCACGTTTTGCAGGATTGCTTGCGATCTGCCACATACCGGTCAAGATCGGGATGCTGGTGGGCAATTCGCGCTGAAGCAGCCGCAGCAATGCCTGCAACAATATCATCCAGAAAAACGTGGATCTCCTGCTCATGATTATTCAGTTTTTTTAAGATGCCAATCTTATTTTTATCCAGATAACCAAAGCTGGTAAGCCCAATCGTTCCATAAACATTGGTGATGCTTAGAGCCACGATTTCGTCGACGCCATAGAGCGGCTCATCGATTTCCATAATGGTTTGAAACGGCTGGGGAAGCAGTTTTTTTTCCGCCAATATGTCCAGAGAAACTCCGGTGATAATCGCATGCTGCACTTCTCTCTTTTTCAAAACCGCATGAACACTGTCCGTGCAGTCATCAATGGTCAATTCTTTGTTGTATGGAAGCTGCAATTGAAGAACAATCGAGGCAATGTCTTCAATTTTCACACCGCGCTGCTCCAGAAGTTCAACGGAATGCTGGTAAAACACTGATTCTCACCTTCTTATGGTTGGAAGCCCATTTTCCTGATTATATGCGAGTAATTAATGGACATGTCACATCTTTTTCAAGCGAAAGGTCCGATATCCTAAGATTGCCTCAATCTGCCGAATACATTCTGCCGAAGGTGAAATCCCGTATTTTTCAACGGGCAGGGCCAGCACTTTTTTGCTCCTTTCATAAAACAAATGCACAGGTGTTGATCCCCGGTGGGAAAGCAACACTTTTTTCAACGCAACCAGAGTTTCCGGTTGTTCATGTCCGGGTGCAATGCGAATATAAGCGGCTGACCGGAGCGGTGATGGCTGCTTCTCAATCTTCACTTCCGGCCGCTTCGGAAGAGCGGAGAGGTCCCGAATGAAATTCGCGATCAGCTTTGGCCCCTCTTCATGGGTATTCACTGTGCCTTTAATCCACAGCATACAGTCTGTCTGCAAAAGGGTGCGGGCCTGCTGAAAGACACGCGGAAACACGATAACTTCCAATTGGCTGCCCGGATCTTCCACCATGACAAACGCCATCGGTTCCCCTTTTTTTGTTTGAATCGTTTTTACACCTGTAACAAGCCCGGCAATCACCACTTGTTCCTGGTCGGCACACTCTGCCAGCCGGCTGATGCGGTGTGTGGTCTCGCGCTCGATCACATCGAGAAAGTCATCCAGCGGATGCCCGGACAGATAAAGCCCCAGCAGTTCCCGTTCATATTCCAGCTTTTCTTTTTGCGTATAAGGAGATATCCTCACATCTGACAGTGTACTTTGATCCGCCTCTTCCCCGTCTGCAAATAAACTTAACTGATGTTTGGAACGAGCCTTCCGCCCGTTGGAGGCTTTTTCCATCACTTCATCCAGGATGGCCAGATTCTGGGCGCGATGGCCCGACAAAGAATCCATCGCCCCACATTGAATCAGCGATTCCAGCACCCGGCGGTTGCAAACGCGAAGATCAATCCGCCCGCAGAGATCCATCAAATCTTTAAACGGCCTTTCTGCCCGTGCTTGCAAAATGGATTGGATCGCGAGAGTGCCCACATTTTTCACAGCAGCCAGGCCAAAGCGGATCGAATCTTTTTCCACTGTAAACGTGTAACCGCTCTTCTGCACATCAGGCGGAAGAACTTGAATCCCCATCCGGCGGGCCTCATCAATATACTCGGCCAGCTTTGTCTGGCTTCCCACTACAGTTGTGAGCAGTGCAGACATAAAAGCCAGCGGGTAGTTGGCCTTTAAAAAGGCTGTCTGGTAAGCGAGTACTCCGTATGCGGCTGAGTGGCTGCGGTTAAATCCATAGTCGGCAAACCGTACAATCAGATCATATACCTGCCGGCCTGTTTCCTCATCGTAACCCTTTTTCAGGCATCCTTCGACAAAGGCATTTCTCTGCTCCAACAACAAATCTTTCTTCTTTTTTCCGACGGCCCGGCGCAACAGATCCGCTTGCCCTAAAGAAAAACCGGCCATTTTTGCAGCGATCTGCATGATTTGTTCCTGATAAACAATAATCCCGTACGTATTTTGTAAAATCTCCCTCAGATCAGGATGGGGAAACGTTACTTTTTCCAGTCCGTGCTTAGCCCGGATAAAGCGGGGAATTTGCTCCATCGGGCCGGGACGGTATAAAGCCAGAACGGCAATAATATCCTCAAACGTAGACGGTTTCAATTCCCGCAATACCTTCCGCATTCCCGCCGACTCCAGCTGAAACACACCAGTGGTATCCCCGGCGGATAACAGTTCATAAGTGGCCGGATCGTCATAATTGGAGCCCTCAAAAGAAATATGCACCCCGTGATGCTCCCGGATCAACTCAAGTGCACGTTCGATGACCGTCAAATTGCGCAGACCCAGGAAATCTGCTTTCAACAGGCCGATCTCTTCCAGCACTTCCATCGGATACTGGGTTAAAGCCACTCCTCCGCTTCCTTCCTGCAAGGGGACATATTCAGTAAGGGGAGCCTGTGAAATAACAACTCCGGCCGCGTGGGTGGAAGCATGGCGCGGCATTCCTTCTACTTTGCTGACTGTATGCAGCAACCGGCCTGTCCGGGGATTGTTATACAGTTGCTTGAGGCGCGGTTCCATTTGGATGGCACGGTCCAGAGTCATGCCGGGGCTGCCGGGAATCATTTTGGCCGCTTGATCAACTTCCCTGTACGGGACTCCCATCACCCGTCCCACATCGCGCACAGCAGCACGCGGAGCCATTGTTCCAAAGGTAATGATCTGGGCAACGCGATCCTTCCCGTACTTCTCCATGACATACCGGATCACTTCATCCCGCCGCTCATAGTTAAAATCAATATCAATATCCGGCATACTGATCCGCTCGGGATTTAAAAAACGCTCAAACAATAAATGATAACGGATCGGATCAACATCGGTAATTTTCAGCACATAGGAAACCAGGCTTCCGGACGCTGATCCCCGGCCCGGCCCCACTGCAATCCCCTGTTCATGAGCAAACCGGACAAAGTCCCAGACCACTAAAAAGTAATCGTTAAATCCCATCCGGTCGATGATGGAAAGCTCATATTCAAGGCGTTGTTTAACCGTTTCCGAAAGAGTTCCGTACCGTTGTTCGGCACCTTCATAACACTTGGCGCGCAAATGGGTTTTGGCTGTCATCCCCGAGGGAACGGGAAACTCCGGCAACAAACGCCTCCCCAGCGGAATTTGCACCCGGCATCGCTCAGCAATTTTCACCGTATTGTGCAGTGCTTCCGGAACGCAGGAAAAAAGTTGCCCCATCTCTTCCGGTGATTTCAGATAAAACTGATCAGACGGAAAGCGCATCCTGTCTTCATCAGCCAGTTTTCTTCCCGTACCGATGCAAAGAAGGCAATCATGCACCTCATGGTCTTCCCTGGCGGTATAGTGGACATCATTGGTTGCGATCAGGGGAATGCCCATCTCTTTGGACAAAGCGATTAACTGGCGGTTCACTTTTTGCTGCTCCCGCATCTGATGATCCTGCAACTCAAAAAAGAAATTCTCTGCCCCAAAAATATCCCTATATTCTTCCGCCAGCCGTTTCGCATGGCTGATTTGATCATTGAGAATCGCCTGGGGGATCTCTCCGGCCAGACAGGAACTGGTGGCTATCAGCCCCCGTGAATACCGGCGAAGCAGACTTTTGTCAATACGGGGTTTGTAGTGAAATCCGTGCAAGTGTGCCTCGCTGGTCAGGCGCATCAGGTTTTTATATCCTTCATCTGTTTCAGCCAGGAGAAGCAGATGATAAATTTTCTGTTCACGCAAGGAAGGTCTCTCCCGATAGTCTCCGCCGGTCAAGTAAACTTCACAGCCGATAATCGGTTGGATCCCTTCATTAAGGCATGCTTTATAAAAAGGAACCACTCCGTACATGGCTCCGTGGTCAGTGATCGCTAATGCCTTCATCCCCTGCTCTTTTGCTGCTTGCACCAATTCTTCAATCCGGGCAGCACCGTCAAGCAAGCTGTATTCACTATGTACATGAAGATGCACAAACGATTTGTCACCCATCCGTCCGAGCCTCCCTCTTCTCCTTCCTATTATAACGGATTCACGGGAAAGCGAACATATCTTCTCAGTCCCAACATGTCCACATATTTCCATACGGGCTGTCATAATGATAGAAGCAGATAAGTAAAAAGGCGGGTTGTACGATGGAGCAGCAATTCTGGGCGACAACCATTTTAGACTTTTTGATCGCATTGGGAGTTGTACTTGGGGGAGTCGTACTGGGCGGAATTGGCGCATTTATCACTGATGACTACCCGATGTGGCGAATGCTGCGCCTGGCCGAACAACTAAAAATCTGGGCAATGGTGGCTGCAATCGGTGGAACCTTTGATACGATTAAGACGTTTGAAGTTAATATTTTGGGCGGTCAACTGGACCAGGCTTTCCAACAATTAATCTTTATCGTGAGTGCTTTTATCGGAGCCCACACCGGAACCATCTTAGTCCGCTGGCTTATTCAAGGGGAAATCTAACATGGCGAGCGGAGTCATCCGGGGATTGAAAAAAAACAGCCGCGCACTGGTCATGTTTTTGCTGGGGATCTTCGTTGGGGGCGGGTTTATGCTTTTTCTGTACGCCAAAAAAATCGACAGCCTGTATCGTGAACGAGATGCCATTTATTATGCCAACAACCAGAAACATAAAGAGATTATGAAACTGCATGAAGAATTAGCAAATATGACAGAAAAAGGAACTTATCGACAGAAAGAGAACGAGAAAATCAAAAAGATTCAAGTAGAGGTTGACAGCGAACGGGCGGTTGGGGCCGAAGCCATCAAAGCAAAAGTGGAAGAAATGATGGAACCATTTCTTGAAAAATCAATGGAATGGATGAGCAGCAACCCCGACCTGGTGGCACTTGTCCTGGAGAAACAGCCGATTCCCATCGATGAAGAGGAAAAGGTAAAGTTTCAAATTCACGTCAAATACCTTTCTTTTTACCGTTCCAACCTGAAAATCTGGGTCAAAGCAGAGGAGATTTCTGACGAAGGTGTGTCAGATTCAGACAAATAGTCGCATCCCGGGTTTCTTTAGGGTATCATGAGTATAGAAAGGGGGAACCACCATGATTATTAACCGCAAGGCCATCGCCCGCGCTAAGATAGAAAAATTGATAAACGGTTACTCTGCCTTCGCGGAAACGCAAGAAGTTGCCAGCCTGATCGAGAAAGAAATCGCAGAACGAAACATGGCGGTCCACATCGACCGAACATCCATGGGATGTTGGTTTATCCCCGAGGAGCAAAATTCAGAACATCATCAATCTTAACGGTACATGTTGCGCCTTCGTCTTTTTAAAGATGCAGGCGCTTATCTATTAGGAGGTTTCTCATGCAGGCCGTCACGATTTTACTGGTGTCCGTCATCTGTATCACCATTTTCGGCACATTTTTTCACAGCATGATGTCCCGCCGCACAAAGGGGATTTCCAGGCGGATCTATCAAGCGCGCATGAACATCAGCATGGGCATCATGTTTGTCTCCATCGCCATCCTTCAGCTGACAACTCCAGGGGGCTCCTGGCTTCGATATACTTTCATTTTCCTTATTTTTGCCCTTGGTGTGATCAACTTGTATTATGGGGTAAAACATCGCCGTTATTTCCTGCAGCTTACGCACAGAAAACCCTAATGACCGGGGCGACACAACCCTGGGATGAAAGTTTTCATCATGCTGGGGAAGCAGAACTCTGGGGAGCGACCTTTTGGCGACCGACCGAATGGAAAAAACGGAACAAGGAAAAAAGCAACGCAATTCTTCTTTGAATTCCCTTCCCTGCCTCTTTTGCCGAGCCCCTTGTGCAGTTTTTGGAGCGGCCACTTTTACTTCCTCGCCAGGCGCCGATCGGGAGCCCTTAGACACACACTTTCACAGTAAAGAGGAAAATAATCCGGCATTTTCTGGAAGAAAAGCCGGCAATATAAGCATAGCCGATGAACTCCATGACCGCCCAATCGGCTTTCGGGTAACGATTATTGCCGGAACTATTGATGTATATCTGCTTTTGTAAGATAAATGAAATTCGCGGCTAAAAAGAAGAAGAAGATACTTGAAGATATGATCACGATTGGCGTAAAGCTAATCGTGGTATTTTTTAAGGCAAGCACTGGAAGACCGGGCGCAAAAAAGGAAGAATACTCCTTGTAACTTGAAGAAATTAATAATAAATTAGTCGCTGTGAAAATACAGGCGGTCACAATCGGTATAATTAAATTTTTGTAAACTGAACCCAACAGGGTAAAGATCGGGACAAGGGCAAATTGAAACAAAAGAGAATACACATTTGCCTTGATCTGTGATCTCAATATTTGAGAGGTAAGCGTATCTTCCATGAGAAAGGCCCCGGTAGCCAGAGTGGCTAAAAATTGGATACAATAGATGGAAGTGATCACAATATAAATGATGATTAATTTTCCAAAGAAAATCTTCATGCGATGGATGGGATACGTAAACAAAAAATTAACCGTTTTCTCTGTATATTCCCTTGTAAAAACAAAGCTTGAAACCAACGCGAACAAAATAGTTCCCAGGAATAGAAACATCGCCATTTCAATGTTGCCAAAATACTCCCTCCACTCTCGCGGCCCTTCATTTGCCGCCAGGCGGCCAAGCAGCATAAGTCCCGGCATAATCAGTCCTCCGGCCACTACGATGAGAAGAAAATAAGATTTTTTCAGCTTTAACATCTCACATCGCAACAGATTCACCATGCTTGTTTCCCCCTGTCAGCTTTAAATAATAATCTTCTAACGAATCGACAGATAATTTCATTTCCTTTACCCCAACCCCGTGGCTAACCAGGATTTGGTTCACAACCTCCGTCTCATCCAGCCGTTCATACACCCGAAAAACCCCGTTTTCTATGATTGTGTAATCATGAATATTCATTTTCTGTTCCAATAGATAAGCTGTTTTCCTGCTATCAGTTACTCTTAAAAAGATGTAGTTGCGGTTGCGGCTTTGCAATTCCTTAAAATCCAACTGTTCAACTAATTTTCCTTTGTGTAATATGCCAATTTTTGATGCCAGATGTTGAACTTCGCTCAATATGTGGCTGGAAACTAAAATGCTGATCTCCCGTTTACGGCTTAATTCCAGCAACAGTTCCCTGATCTCCACAATACCGTTGGGATCCAATCCGTTGCTCGGCTCATCCAGGATGAGAAATTCAGGATGATGCAATAATGCCCTTGCAATTCCAAGACGTTGTTTCATTCCCAATGAATATTGCTTTACTTTTTTATCACCTGCTTCTTGAAGCCCGACCAGTTTCAAATGCTCGTACACGCTTCTATGATCATAAATCCCCATCATTCGGCGATGGATATCCAGGTTTTCAACTGCGGTTAAATTCATATAAAACCCGGGATACTCGATCATGGCCCCAATCCGCTGAAACAAAGAAATGTTATTGCTTGTTATCTTTTCACCAAACAGATAAACCTCTCCGCCTGTCGGCTTCACTAAACTCATTATCATGCGGATGGTTGTCGTTTTTCCCGCCCCGTTTGGACCTAAAAAGCCGTAAATCTCCCCTCTGTTTATACTCATATTTAAGTTTTCGACAACCGTCGTTCCCTGGTATTGCTTGGTTAAATGACGGGTTTGCAGCACTGTTTCCACATGACCTCACCCTATCCTTCAAATTTTTCAAGCAAAAAGGAGTATGTCCAAATCATAAGGCATACTCCTTTCATTTCATTTAAACAAATCTTACAAAAACCTTAAGACGGTTTGGGCAAGCTGAAAGAAAAAATCGTTTTTTCATATGGAATACTGTTAACCATGATTTTTCCATTTTGATATTCAACCAGCTGTTTCACAATTGTCAGCCCCAGACCGCTTCCCTGAAGTTTTTTGTTGCGTGAGCGTTCAAGAGTATAAAGGCGCTCAAAAATATGTTCCAATTCATGTTCCGGGATCCCACGCCCATTGTCCCAAAGATCCACCCATACTTGCCTGTCCTCTTCCCGCAGTTGGATTCCAAATTGCTCCCCATCCGCCCCGTATTTTAAGTGATTGGAAATTAAGTTGTTTAAAATCCGTTTGGTTGCCTGCAGATCCCCTAAAACAAACAGATCTTGTTCCGGAATCAAAATCACCGGTTCTGTTTCCATCTTTACAAACTCATCATAGTAAAAAAGCAGAGTCTGTCTGACAATCTGTGAAAGATTGATCTTTTCTATCCGGAGAGCTACATCCTTTGCTTCCAGTTTGGATAGTTGGAAAAATTGTTCCATGAATTCATACAAGAAATGAACTTTCTTGTCAATAATATCTATATACTCCCGCTTTTCCTGCTCACTGAGATCCGGGTCCTTCTTTAACACTTCAATATATCCCAGGAGGGAGGTGAGGGGTGTGATCAAATCATGGGACATATTGGAAATGAATTTTTTCCTCATTTCTTCGTTTGTTTTGCTCTTTACCAGTACATGTTGATATTGGTCTAATAAATCATTTAGATGCCGGGCCAAACGCTGAATCGACTTATTTCCCGTTTGCAGACGAATCCGATGATTGATGTTGCCATGAATGATCTTTTTTACAGTGGATGTGATTTCACTGAGATCTGTTCTCATCTTCATATAGAGAGCAACGAAAGTTAAAAAGATCATGCCGATCAGTCCCAAACTCCAAATACTCATTTCCCGTCACCCAATTTATAACCGAATCCCCATACCGTTTTGATATACTTCGGTTTGTCGGGAGAATCTTCAATTTTGGACCGCAAACGGCTGATGTGAACCATGACCGTATTTTCGTCCCCCATAAATTCTTCTCCCCAGACCTGATTGAATAGCTGTTCTTTGGTAAACACCCGCTGGGGATAACTTAAAAACAGCTTTAAAATGTGATATTCCTTTGCAGTCAAATCCACTGGCTCACCCCGCCTGGTTAAGGTGCAGTTTTCCGTATCCAGCTTTAAATCTCCATGAACAATTATGTTTTTGCCTCCCCCGGGAATGCTTCCATGGTGATTAAAGTAGATATAGCGGCGTAGATGTGCTTTCACTCTGGCAACCAGCTCAAATACAGAAAAAGGCTTTACAATATAATCATCTGCTCCGGCCCCCAGGCCAATCACTTTATCCGTATCCTCTCTTTTCGCAGTCAAAAGCAGAATAGGAACGGTGCTTACTTCCCTTATTCTCCTCATCACCTCTAATCCGTCTATCACAGGAAGCATCAGGTCTAAAATGATTAAACTGAAATGGCTCTGTGCAAACTTCTCTAAAGCTTCTTTACCGTCAAAAGCCTGAACTAACGTATATCCTTCTTTTGCTAAATATTTGCTGATCAGTCTATTAATCTCCGGATCATCTTCGATCATAAGAATGTTTGTGTTTTTCAACAGAATCACCTGCGAAGCCCATTTTTTATGTAAAAATATATCAGACAAGCCCGGAAACGCCAATGCCGGTGAAGAAGAGAGAATCTTTTGGGCAAAAGAAAAGCCCGGATTGATGTCCGGGACAATATGCAGGATGAAAAGAAAGCATTGTGCCTGGTTTTTGTCAGCTATTGGTTCTGTTTCAGTCCGGCGGTCCACTGTTTGACCTGATCCTGGTGTTCAGCCACCCAGTTTGCTGCCGCCTCATCCGGTGTTTTTCCTTCTTCAACCTGAACCATAACTTCTTCCATATCTTTGGCAGTCCAGTAGAAACGGTCTAAAATTTGATAGGCTTCAGGCATATCTTCTTTCAGCCCTTTACGGACAATGGTGTAAATTGCTTCTTCCGGCCCGAAAGTCCCTTTTGGATCTTCCAGATATTTCAGATCGTACTTGACAAACATCCAGTGGGGAGTCCAACCGGTCACCACGATCCACTTTTTCTGTTTGATCGCTTGGTCCAGGGCCGCCGTCATTGCCGCATCAGATCCTTCAACCAGTTCCATATCCAGGCCGTACTGTTTAATCGTGTTTTTGGCAAACAGCATGGTACCCGTACCGGGATCGATGCCAATAATCTTGTTATCAAATTTTTCTTTATAAGCATTTAGCTGTTCATATGAATTTATCGTTACATAATCCGGAACGACCAGACCCTGTTTGGTCCCTTTTAAATTGGGGCCCAGGTTGACCACTTCGTCTTTGTAGCGGTCGTAATATTGTTTGGAAGCAGTGGGAAGCCAGGCTGCAACCATCGCATCTGCCGAACCTTTGGCAACTCCGTCCCACATCGGTCCGGGCTCCACCTCTTGTAACTCCACTTTATACCCTTGATCTTCCAGCACTTTTTTGACCACATGAGTACTTGCTTCTTCAGACACCCAGTTTACATAAGTGAGAGTGATTTTCTTCTTCTGCTCAACTCCGGTTGTTTGGAAAAAACTTGCTGTGATTAAAGAGATGACGGCTACGAGAACCATTCCGCCGATCCACTTTCGTGACTTGCGGGAACCATTCTCTTTCCTTTTTCCCATGTTCTGCGTCAGGCGGTCGAGGATAATAGCAATAATGACGATTGCCAGTCCGCTCTCAAACCCTTTTCCTACTTTCAAACGGGTAATGGATTCAAGCACGATACTGCCCAATCCGCCCGCTCCAATCATCGAAGCTGTCACAACCATCGACAGGGAAAGCATAATGGTCTGATTAACCCCGGCCATGATCGTCGGCTTTGCCAGGGGGATCTCCACTTTCAGCAATTTTTGCAGCGATGTCGAACCAAAAGCATCAGCCGCTTCTTTCAGTTCCCGGGAAACCTGGCGCAAACCCAGAGCGGTAAGCCGGATCGTCGGAGGCATAGAGAAAATAACCGATGCAATCACTCCGGGGACGGTGCCCAGCGAGAAAAAGAACACGGCGGGGATAAGATAAACAAACGAAGGCATGGTTTGCATAAAATCGAGCAAGGGATTGACCCCCTGCTGGACTCGCTGGCTTCGCCCCGTCCACAGACCGAATGGAATCCCGATCACGATGGAAATGATGGTGGATGTTAAGACCAGCGCGATTGTCTCAACACTCTCTTCCCAATATCCCAGATTATAAATAAGTAAAAGTCCGGCTAACGAGAAGAGAGCCACGCGGAAACGAGTGATCCACCAGGTAAGGAGCGTGATGAGTACAATCGTTCCAATCGGCGGCAAAAGGGTTAACAATCGTTGAAAATAATCAACAGTCGGCTCAATCGTGCCACTAATCACGGAAAATAAGGGTTTAAAATAAATCTGCATCCATTCAATCAACGCATCGATCCAATCAGCGAGGGGTAATTTCTCTATATTCATGACAAATCCCCCCCGTTGCCGGCCAGTGCAGCAAAGATTGCGCCGCGCCCCACCATGCCAACATATTTTCCCGACTTATCAATAACCGCGGCCGGAAAAATAAAATCCTGCTCTGCCATCAATGGTAGCAAATCACTCAGCAGCATATCTTTATCCACCCGGATTGCGTCGGGGATCAAAACTTCCTCCAGCGTTTTGCCGGAGCGGGTGGCTGTTCTGGCTCCTTCTGCAGTTATCAATCCTTTAAACTGCTTGTCCCGGTCGATGACGATCAGTGTGGGTACCCCTTTTTCGCGCATTTTTTTTAATGCGACAGCAGGCCCGTCTTTATCAATAATAATCGTTTCACCCTTGCGCATAATCGCTTCCGCAGTTAATACTCTGGTCAGATTTACATCCTCCGTGAAACGCTCTACATATTCATTGGCCGGCCGGGTGAGAATTTCTTCGGGTGTCCCTGTCTGTACAATGGAGCCATCTTTCATCAGGGCAATCCGGTCACCGATCCGCAGAGCTTCATCCAGATCATGAGTAATAAAAATGATCGTTTTTTTCATTGTTCGTTGCAGTTCCAACAGCTCATCCTGCATATCTTTGCGGATCAGCGGGTCCAGGGCGCCAAACGCTTCGTCCATCAGCAAAATATCCGGTGAATTGGCTAATGCCCGGGCGATTCCCACCCGTTGCTGCATCCCGCCGCTCAATTGATCAGGCATGGTCTCCGCCCAATCTCCCAGGCCGACAAGTTCCAGCGATTTTAACGCTTGTTCCCGGCGTAACTTTTTGTCTACTCCCTGAATCTCCAACCCGTACTCCACATTTTCCAGCACTGTACGATGAGGAAAAAGAGCGAATTTTTGGAAAACCATCCCCATCCTTTCCCTGCGCATGTTTCTCAGTTCTGCTTTTGACATAGTGGTGATGTTCTCCTGATCTTCACCACCCAGCAATATTTCGCCCTCCGTCGGTTCAATCAATCTGTTCAACATGCGAAGCAACGTCGATTTTCCGCTGCCCGACAAACCCATGATGACAAAAATTTCCCCGCTTTTCACATGAAAAGAGGCTTGATTCACACCAACGGTTAAACCTGTTTCCTTAAAGATTTCGTCTTTGCTTTTCCCTTGACGAAGCAGTTTGATCCCCCGTTTGGGCGTTCGGCCAAACACTTTCGTCAGGTTTTTTACTTTTAATTTATTCAAGAAAAACCCCTCCAGTTAGTATACAAACATATCTATTCCCGCACACTAGAGGGATCAAACCACTTTTTTATATTTTTATTTAAAATTCAAGCTTAATATCACTTAAAACCCCATAAATTCGGGGTTCGCAAAGTGCAAACCAACTCTGTTTTTCTTATTACTTTTAAGAAAACCGCTTATTCCACTGCCTGCAAGAGTTTCCCTTTTTATTATTTTTCTTGAACAAAAAAGACTGCTGATTTTGACTTTGTCAACAGTCTCGCAACCTGAATATCTGTTTGGTCCTTGAAATGCTGGCGTATACCGCATTTTATGCGGCCAAAACTACCTGTCAATCGTATGTGCCGTCAACAGGGCTTTCGCCACCACCTGGTTGTCAAAGGTCATCTCTATATCCATCTTGGCCTGTTTTCTTCCTAAATCAAGAATGCGCGGTCTTATCTCCACTACACTTTCCAGTTGAATCGGCTTTAGTGTATACAGGGTCATGTTCTGAACGGCCAGATCCCCACGGCGAAGACGGCGTAACATACGAAGAGCCGCTTCGGTGATCAAAGAGGTACAGACACCTGTAGAGAGGGTTCCGAGCGAGTCGGTCATCTGTGGAGTAACCTGTCCGCGAAAAACGGTCTGCCCGTGGCGGTCAACTGTTTCCTCAAAGCCGCGGAAACTTAGTTCCTGGATCGTCTCCCCCACTTGCGGCTGCTTTTGCATATATTGCAGTGATTTAATGACATCCTGGCGGCTGATAACCCCGAGCAGCCGGCGCTGATCACTTACAACCGGCAACAATTCAATGCCTTCCCAAACCATTTCATGTGCGGCAGAGGCAAGGGAAGTTTTGGGAGTAACCATGATCGGATTTTTAGTCATCGCTTTTTCAATCCGTTCTTCCGGAGCGAAGCCCATCACATCTTTAGCTGTTACCATTCCCACGACCCGTTCTGATTCATCGATCACCGGATAGCGGCTGTGGGCCGTTTCCCGGACCAGCTCATGAAAACGGGCGATGGTTTCACCCGCACGAAGATAGGCGGGGGTATGTTTTTTAGCCAGCATATCTTCAACCAACAGAATCTCCTTCTTAATCAGCCGGTCATAGATCGCCCGATTGATCATCGCAGCAACGGTAAACGTATCATAGCTGCTGGAGATCACCGGGAGCTTTAATTCATCTGCGAGTTGCTTCACTTTATCCGTCGCGTCAAACCCGCCGGTGATCAGCACTGCGGCTCCCCGTTCCAGAGAGATGCGATGGACATTATCACGGTTCCCCACAATCAGCAGGTTACCCGGTTCGACGTAGCGCATCATCGCTTCTAATTTCATCGCCCCAATCACAAACCGGTTTAAGGTCTTGTGAAGGCCCCCTTTTCCGCCCAATACCGTTCCGTCAATAATATTGACCACTTCTGCGAAAGTAAGCCGCTCAATGTCTGAACGCTGCTTTTTTTCAATGCGGACTGTTCCCACCCGCTCAATGGTGTTCACCAGTCCTTTCATTTCCGCTTCCTTGATCGCCCGATAGGCCGTTCCATCACTGACACCCAGCGCTTTGGATATCTGGCGGACAGAAATTTTGTGCCCCACTTCTAACCCTTCAATATATTGAAGTATTTGTTCATGTTTCGTTGGCAACAGGTTTCCCTTCTTTCTGCACGACTTCTGTTATATAACATTATATAACAAAAAGAGGTACAGAAAAAAGAAAAGGAAGCTCCTCCCCATAGAACCTCCTCTTTTCCTTTTTGAACAGATATTCATTTTTAATCTAAACAGTTTGAATTCCCCGCTTTTGTTCACGCAATACTCTCCCCCGTCTCCTCCGCAACTGCCGCTCGCCTTCCAGCCACTTTATACGGCGCAACGCCTCTTCCCGTCGCCGCCGGATCAGATTGAGGTACTGCATGCGGCGCCAGTTTGCAGCAACGGCAAGAATACTAACCGTAAGCCACGAAAATGAAAAAACAGCCTCCATTTCCCCGCTTAATTCCATCGAAAGCTGCGGAAGACCTGCGAATAAAAGGCCCATTCCGAAGATGGCTCTTACTCTGTGCTTATTCTGTAACATTTGCTCTCCCTCCTTAACCCATTCCTTTCTATTTCCATATCTACGTTCAAGGGGGCTTGTTCATGCAAAAAAGATGGGAGTCATACGCTTCAACAAATTCCTGTGTTTTTCAACGCGTATTACATGTACAAAGTGAAAAGGAGATTTATGTTTCCATTAATCTTATGAAAGCAGAAGAAATATCTTTAGTTCCATAGTATTATAATAAAGGCCAAAACATAAAGAGCGGGAACTTTCCCGCCCTATTTTGTTTAAGAGAATATCTGTCAACCTGGTCATTTTTCAATGGAACTCAACATCAATTCTTCTCTTATTCTCACCTATTAACTTTGGCATACGAATTTCAAGGACCCCATTCCTGTAGGATGCAGTTGTTCCTTCTGACGAAACACGGGCCGGCAGGGGCACGGATCGCTGAAAACGCCCGGCAAATCGTTCTTGTCTGTACATGTTTTCTTGCTTAACCTCATTGATTCGGTTAATTGTTCCGCTAACCGTAAGAACATTGTTATCAATATCGATATTTATGTCCTCCTTATTTTCGACTCCGGGGATGTCACACCTTGCAACAACTTCATTTTCCGTTTCATGAATATCAATACTTGGTGTCCCGAAATTCTGCCCAAAAACTGTCCTTAGAGCAGGAAAATCTGCGGTAAAAAAACGGTCTAGCTCCCGCCGCATGTTTTCAAGATGGCGGAAGGGTTCGTAAGGAATTAATGCCATATGACAAGACCTCCTGTGCAATTTTTTCAGGATTATGATACCCAGGGCACAGGGTTTTATGCAGTTATTGGAATCCAATTTGCTTTATTCAAACGTCCTGTCAGGCTAACTAATTCTTTAACTTATACCCGTTAACTTGTTAGCTCTTTGTTTAACTCCAAAATGACAGCTTCCAGGTAACTACCTTCCTCTAATAAGCCTCTGGTAACTCCACCGATTGCTTTTTCCTTTGTATTAGAGGTGGTCAGTGTATGAATCTCTACGTCTTGTTTTAATCAATTGTTGATCCCTGATCACTGGCATTTAATGTTCCCCTTTAATTCCATTTCCGCACCGTTTTATCACATCGCCGGACGATTTATGCAAAAAAAAAGAGAGACGGTTTCCGGGTTCTTATGCGTTATTTCTATCGGTCACGACACGTCAAAACGCGCTAAATTATAACGTTTTCTGTCCGTTCTATTTCCGTTCAAAGTATCGTATTACCCGGTGTCTCCCCCGTTCGTACCGTTGCCGGTTATTATCCGCTATCGTACCTAATTCCATGCGCTGAATATTCACGCATCCGCCAAAATCACATTTATGACATATTATTAAACCGTCAGGTATTTCACCGTTAAAATGCTTCCATACTGCGCGGTGCGCGATTTTTTGACTACCATTGGCGCGGACTTGATAACACCCTCTACTATCTAATTCACGCCCTACGACTTTATAGCACCCACTGTGTAAAACTTCGTATTTTATCGGCTGTGCGTTGCGGCGGTTTCTATCCCCTAACCATATTACCCCGCATTGTTTTTCCATATCTGCCGTTTCCCCTTTCGTTTAATTCCGTCAATATACTATACCGATAGAAACCGGAAACCGCACAGTTAACGGACGATTTAAACACAAAAAAAGACGGTATTTAACCGTCCTCATCTCGTTACTGCTCTATTTACGATACTAACGTTACTGTGGTTTCTTCCGCTATCCCCGTTAATACCTTTTCGTCCCGGTAATCAACCGTTATAAAACTCGTATCAATCCGAACCTTTAACGGTTCCGCTAACCGGTATCTATCCCATAACCATCTTACGTTATGTATAATATCGTCCCCACTGCCATTACACGATATTCCGGCATAGTGCATCCCAACAACTTTTAATTTTAGGCGTTTTAACTCATTTAATCTGCCTTCCTGCTCGCATTTTACCCGCCTAACGTAAAAATCAACGGCTTTCGGCGGGTACCCTAAAGTTAACCCTAGTTCCCGGTGAAATTCCGGCGTAGTATGCGTTATTCCTGCTGTTCGTTCCTGCCATTCCCGCATTTTTTCTTCTGTCGGAAAAAACAGACATTGACGGCGATTCGGTATTAGATGTATTTCAGCGTTTGGATATGCTAACATAGTAGTAAATGGCTTTTGCTGTTCTGCGAGTAATAACGTAGGTTTAATTCCGTTTAAAAACGCTTCGATTTCATTCATGCCTTTACATCGTACGTTCATATAAACCCTCCTTGTCTCTTACGAAAGTAAGACTTTTTATAAAAAAAGCGGAAGGCTCCGCAGAACCTTCCTAAATAGTATCACAGTCAAAAACTACTGTATAGTGTCGCAATCACGGCAAATATATTCGCCGCTATCCGTTTTTACGATGTCATCGCTACCGCAGTTCCAACACTCAAAACGGATGAAAGCTGTTTAAATTTACCCACGGTCTTCACCGCCTTTTTGCTCCGACATTTGAAGCGGAAAACGTTATTTCTATTTATTTCCGCTTCTTGATTATAGTGTACCACCCTGATACACTAAATGCAATGTTAAATTTTGAAATTTATAAACATTTCATGGATTGGAGGAATTTAGTTATGACGGTATCCAAAGAAAACACACGGGTACAAGTAACGATGCCTAAAACGTTAAGGGAAGCGTTAGAAAAGGAAGCAGAAAACGACTCCAGAACGCTAAGTAACTACATCGTCCATATCCTGTTACAGCGAGATAAGCTAAAGGAATAAAAATAACCGGGTTTCCCCGGTCCTTAACCTGCCCGCTTTCTCATCGGTGCTAAAATCTTATCCGCCTGGTGTCGTGTTATTCCTGCTTCCTTTGCTAACCGTCTGATACTCGGTACTTTCCCGGTTTCCCTCATTAAACGTTCAGCCACTTCTAGCGGGCTTTCCTTGTGGTCAGCAAGCGGGCTTTCCGTTGTCTGGGTATTGTCCGGCGCGATTTCCCTGTGTAGCGGTTGTCCGTTATCCTGTCCGCCGCTGTCCGTGTTGTCCGTCTGCTTGTCCGCCTTGTCCGGCATAGTGTCCGGCTCGCTGTCCGATTGCTCCTTATTGTCTGTCTGACTGTCCGGCTCATTGTCCGAAGCGTACGCAACCTTATGTTAATCGTATTTGCGGATAATCCCTTTTGCGCTCGCTCCCGGTTTTCAATGCCGCTATATGGTGTACGACGGTCTTTTAAATAAATGATATAATCGTGTATAATCTCCGTCGTTAAATCCTGTATAACGTTTATCTCCGGGTAAAACTCCGTCAAAAACTCCGCTAAGTACTTCATATGTTGCCGGTAATCGCTTAATGTTCGCGGTCTCACCCCTTCGGACTTCTTCGCCTGTACAAATATGTCTAGCGCTTCTCGAAACGTTAATTTAAGCGCGTGGGAACCGTCTGAAACCTTCTCTATGTGCCGGTTTCTTACGTGGGATTTACCCCGTTTACGAACGACGTTTTTACCTGTCCTTTTCTCCGATATTGACATAAGTACCTGCCTTTCTCCGCTTCACATACGGTTTAAACGGAAACGGACACCGTAAAGCAACGGAGACGGACTACGTATAAATTAACGTACTTTCTGACGGTCTAATGACTTTCAAAAACCGTTGTAATTTCCGGCTTTAACCGACGATTTATGCAAAAAAAAGAGAGACGGTTTCCGGGGCCGTCTCTACCAAAGGGGGTTTTCATCCTGATTTCATTTTAAAAGACGTACATTACAATCGGGTTACAGCAAATTTACAAATAGTTTTCTTATAAGGTGATGCTTTCCCCAGCTTCAAGTACGGTTCCCTTGATCCCTTTTTCCTCAAGCTCTTTTGCAAAGGCATGCCCGTCTTGTGCAATAACGGGAAACGTATTGTAATGCATGGGAATGACCTGTTTGGCCCCCACCCATTCGGCGGCTATTAAGGCATCTTCCGGCCCCATGGTAAAATTGTCCCCAATCGGCAAACAGGCGAGGTCAATCTTTTTATTCATACCAATCAGTTTCATGTCAGAAAAAAGGGCGGTATCTCCGGCATGGTAAATCGTTTTATCTCCAAGAGTGAGAAGAATCCCCGACGCGGGTCCCAGGTAGAGGATCTCCCTGTCTTCAGTGACAAAGCCGCTTCCGTGAAAAGCCTGGGTATATTTAACATGGCCAAAGTCAAACGAATAGCCGCCTCCGGTTGACATTCCGTATGCTTTCACTCCCTGCCATTCCAGCCAGGTGGCCAGTTCAAACGGAGCGATAACGGTAGCATTGTTGTTTTTGGCAATACCCACTGTGTCGCCCACATGATCTCCGTGCCCGTGGGTGAGTAAAATATAGTCAGCTTTGATATCCCCGGGCTTCGCTTTTGCCACCGGATTTCCGGTAAGGAACGGATCAATGACCAAACGATGGTTTTCGTGCTCAATTTCAAAACAGGATTGTCCGTGAAAAGTAATTTTCATCTTCTCTTTCCCTCCTCAGAGATTTTTCTGTGAAAGTAAGTCTTCAGACAGAGCGTTCCGATCATGATTCCTCCCGTTTTCCCAGCAGTTCATCCACCGGTTCCATGAGAATCCGCTGAATGTCGTTCAGCAAGACACCTAATCTTTCTTCGGCCTGCAAATATTTGGTCAGAGCGGGAATGCCTTGAATCGCTGTCATCAGTGTTTGCAATTGCTCTGTCATCTCAGCTGTGGGTTCTTTACCTTGCATCATATAAGCCTGATACTCCTGCTGTTTCCGGCGGAAAGTGTCTAGCATTTCTTGATGGGTGGGGTTGTTTTTTATTTCTGTCTGAATCTCTTTCAACTGCTGATAAACATCTGAAGCACGGATGCTTCTTGCCAGCTCATGAGCATGATCGTATGGATTAGCCACTTTTTTCAACCTCACTTCCGGAACCGCATCTTATGTAAGCCCGTAAACCTTCCTTCTACCTGCCTTAATTAAACGGGGGGCAAGCCTTTTTTTTTCACCCAAATATACATGCCTACATACCATAAATTAGTCATTTCAGGCGGAAGGGGATTGTCATGGGGCTGTCACGAGTACAAATACAAATTCTACCTGAACGCCAATTTCCCAGGAATGTGAACATGGTAATGAGCCGTTCACTGGCACAAAAACTGGAAATTAAGACGCAACCGTTCTGGGTTACCTACGGCTCGGCCGCCGAATCCGGAATGATCGCCCTGAGTCCGATCCACAGCAATCTCATTCGGATGAGCTCCAGACTGGCTTCACAGTTGCGGATGACCAATCAGTCTTTGATCAATGCCCAATTTGACCCCCACTATCTCCGCTTGCGCTTTGGTCCTTTGTTCGGGATCTTGATCAACGCCCATCCGCAGGAGAAACATGAGCAAGCGTTTGGTGCCATCTCCAAGTTTTTAGATGAATGTGCAGCAACAGGGCAAACCCGTGGCGTACGGGTCGCTGTCTTTCCTCCGGAACATGTTCGGATTGAGAGTAAATCGATCCAGGGATGGATCAGAGAAAAAGGGAAATGGGTCCGTGCACCTTTACCCCTTCCTGATGTGATCTATAACCGGATCACATCCAGAAAAGTGGAACAGCAACAATCTTTGCAAAAGAAACTGGAATACTTAAGAACCCGGTATCGGATTCCCATTTTTAATGAGAAATTCCTGAATAAGTATCAAGTGCACCAAATTCTCATCAAAGATGACCGCATCCGCAGTATGCTTCCAGAAACGGTTCCTTTTCATGTTAATCGATTAAAAGAGATGTTTCAACGGTATCCCGTTTTATACCTAAAACCGAACAATGGCAGTTTAGGCAGCGGGATTATCCGCGTGATCAAAGGGGCGGGAAACTGGGTTTATCAGTCGGCCACCCCCAACGGCACATTGACCCGAAGCACCAAAACACTGGCAGAAATGGCAAAGCTGCTTTCCAGAAGAATCGGCCGGCAAACCTATCTCATTCAGCAAGGTTTAAATCTTGTTACATTTGAAAACCGCCAGGTTGATTTTCGGGTACTGGCACAAAAAAACGAGCAGGGAAAATGGCAAGTCACTTCCTCCGTTGGACGCATTGCCAATGACCAGCACATTGTATCCAACCTGGCCCGGGGAGGAACAATCAGAAAAGCGGCAGATGTTTTGGCCGACCTCAGGCATGTGGCCAATAAGCCAACCATTACTGAACTGCGAAGAATCGCGTTGGAGATCAGCAACGCTTTTGAACGGTTAGCTGAGGGACATTTTGCTGAATTGGGAATTGATCTGGCGCTGGATAAAAACGGAAAAGTGTGGCTGATTGAGATTAATTCCAAGCCGTCCAAAACTGATGATACCGTTACCAACCCTACTCTGACCACACGGCCGTCTGTCAACAGGCTGATTGATTACATTTGCTTCTTAGCCGGACTGAATCACAAAAAATCCTCACCGTATTCACATTCTAAAAAGCCCCGTAGGAGGAAGCCGCTATGAAAACGGTGCTTGAATCCCCTCTCACTCTGGGGATCATCGTTTGTTATGGAAATAAAAACAGGCGCCCTCCTTTCTCTGAAGCTGCTTTTTTTCAACAATTAACCCAGGTGGGGAAAGGTCTGGGCATCCAGGTGATCGTTTTCAGCCCCAGACACATCGACTGGAAAACACGCACGGTTCCGGCATGGTTTGTTGAGGCAAACAGTGGTTGGGGGACAGGTATCAAACCTCTTCCCTCTTTGATTTACGACCGTTGTTTTTATCTGGATACCCGGCACTACATGGCTTATAAGCCATACGTCCAGCGTATCGCCCAGGATCCGCATATTCGCCTTTTGGGACGCGCACTGGGCGGTAAACACCAGACCTATGAGATTCTCAAACAAAGTCCTGTGATCAAGCCTTTCTTACCCCCGACAACGCGGTATCAAACGCCGCAAGATCTCATTCGGCTTTTAAAACGTCATGGTTCTCTGCTCATCAAACCCAATGGAGGAAGCCACGGCCGCGGGGTGGCAGCCATCACGCTCCACCCCCGTGGCCATTATGAAGTGCGGGGGCGGTCCCGGGCGAACGAACCATTTCAGCATTCGGTCCAAAATGAAGAAAAATTGCAGATGTGGGCACAACAATTTATTCAAGATACCCGGTATATTATCCAACCATTTCTGTCCCTCTTCACCCCTGACCGCCGTCCCTTTGACCTTCGCATTCTCGTTCAGAAGAATGAGCGGAAAGAATGGGAAACAACCGGGACAGCAGTGCGGATCGGGAAAGCCGGCACCGTTACCTCCAATCTTCACGGAGGGGGCCAGGCCACATCCCTCCGTCCTTTTCTGGACCAACACTATCCGGCAAAACAAGTGCCGCCCATTTTAGAAAAGATAGAAAAAGTCAGTTCAGCCGTACCGCCGTTTATCGAGGTTCATCATGGCCCTTTATTGGAATTGGGCCTTGATGTGGGCATTGATCTCCAGGGACGGGTCTGGCTGTTAGAGGTTAACTCCAAACCGGGGCGAACCATCTTTCTCAAAACAGGTGAAATGAAAATCCGTCAGCGCGCGGTCCAGCTTCCAATGTTTTATGCCCATTCCCTACTCAAGGGTCATCTAGGAGGGTCAGTATGAGTTCAATCATTTGCCAAACACAACTCAATGCTAAAACTCCGGCAAAAGCAATCATTCTCAGTCAACCTCTGATGGAGCAATGGGGTTGCGCAAACGGACAATCCATCAAGGTAGAAATTGGAAATAAATCGCTGATCACCCGCGTAGTCCGAATCAAAAGCAAAAAAAATTGGATTATTTTTTCGCCTAATATGGCCCGCCAACTCCATCTTCCTTATGCAGGATTAACCAGGACTACCTTTTATAACAAACGGTTAAAGCTGGGCCCCGTGATCGGGATCCTCACAACCGGGTACACAGGCAATCCATCCAGCCCTTTCGGGTCCCGTTCCCTGTTGTTTCGCAATTTCATACAGGCGGGGGCCAGTGAAAAACCATTCATCTATGTTTTTACTCCCGAAATGGTGGATTGGCAAAATAAAACAGTTTCCGGCTGGTATTTTAAAACGGATGCCAGCGGAGGCATGCGATGGTTCCGCCGCACTTCACCATTCCCTGATGTTGTTTACGAACGGGTTCCCAACCGTAAAGCGGAATCATTGTCTTATGTTCAGGCCTGCTTAACGAGACTAAAGGAAATGAGTCACTGTCAAATTTTCAACCAGGGCTTTTTCAATAAATGGTCGGTCCACTTATGGCTGAGCAACCACCCAGTTACATCCTCATTTACTCCGGAAACCTATCTGTCTCCTTCCATTCAAACGCTGCAAAAGATGCTGGAGAAACACCAGATGGTTTATCTCAAGCCCAGTGGCGGCAGTCTGGGATTAGGCATTTTTCGCATCACCCGCCATCCCAAAGAGGGGTATTTCTGCCGTTTTCACCAGGGGGCGAAAAATGTACTTCACCGCTTCTACTCGCTGGAAAAACTTATAAAGTATTATTTCGGCAGCAACCATTCCGGACGTTTCAAAAAATATCTTGTGCAGCAAGGGATTCGTTTAATCAAACATGAAAACCGGCCGGTAGACTTCCGGGTTCATA
Organism: Paenactinomyces guangxiensis; assembly: GCF_016055185.1. Taxonomy (GTDB): domain Bacteria; phylum Bacillota; class Bacilli; order Thermoactinomycetales; family Thermoactinomycetaceae; genus Paenactinomyces; species Paenactinomyces guangxiensis. Next base: position 78,683 of record NZ_JAECVR010000013.1, on the reverse strand, counting down.
TGCATAAAGATGGTTCTGATCAGTGGAAAGTGGTGGCCATTGGCTCTAAAGCAGCCGGGTCCGGCAGTGTGACCACTCATGTCCGAACGGGCGGGTTCGTCATTCCCACCGATGTGTTACTAAAAAAAGTATTCAAGGAAAATGCCAAAAATGTGGAAGAGTCAATCAAATCTACAGCCATCCTGATCGCCAAGGTATTGGAACAGCAGGTGAACGGTCCTCTCGGAGAGCTGGGCATGGATATGGGAGTAGATCGCAACGGTCATGTCTGGTTGTTTGAGATTAATGCCAAACCGGGCCGCCATATCTTTCTGCATCCCAGTTTACGCGAAGCAGGACGCCAATCTGCCAAATATATTACTGATTACAGCATGAAATTGGCAAATTTCATCTAAAGGGGGCATTTCAGTGAAAGTACCGAAAGCAGGTTGGCTGTCGCTTGGCCGCAATGAGAAGCCTCTGGTGTTCGTCCCGTTAAAACGTTATCAGAAGCATCGCTATCCGGGGATGCTGCCTGTTGTCCTCGGAGTTGACACCCCTTTGAAGATGGCTGTTCGGAACGAGTCATCCAAAGAATCATCACCTCTGTATACACCCGCCAGAATTAAACAGGTTGCTGAGCAACAATATAAAGTAGGGCCGTTTATTGCGATCTTGACCACGGATGGCGGTCATCCTTTTCACGGGAATCAGTACAATTTTGCCGATCTGATTCGCACCGGCCGTACAATGGGGGTTACTGTTTTTGTCCTGACACCCGGGGGATTAAAATCAGGAGAATCGATGGTGCATGGCTACCTGCTCGATCACCGTTCTTCAAAGACACGTTGGATTCCGGCGAAAATGCCGATGCCAAATGTTATCTATAATCGGATTCCCAATCGAAAGTCGGAGCAGCGCAAAGAAGTTCAGGAAGCGATCCGCAAGTTACAAAAAACTCCGGGAGTCCACCTTTTCAATCCTTCCTTTTTCGACAAATGGACTCTCTATAAGCACCTGTTAGCCTCAGAAGAGTTTAAATCCATTGTCCCTGATTCAACGCGGCTCGACAATCTGAGAACGCTGCAACAAATGAGTGCGAAGTACCCGATTCTCTATCTAAAGCCTGTTGCCGGCAAAGCAGGAATTGGCATGATGCGCATCACTGGCCGAAAACAGGGGTATGAACTGATTTATCAATCCATGCGGGGGAAAAAGAAGCTTACCAATCTCTCTTTAGCCTCACTGTGGCCAAAAATCCAAACCTTATGTCAAAAGAGGTCCTATGTTATTCAACAGGGAATTCCACTCGCTCTTTACAGGGGAAGCCCTTTTGACGTCCGCATGTTATTACAGAAAAATGGAGAGGGTGTATGGACCTTTACGGGGGCAGGAATACGGGTGGCAGGAAAATCAGCGATTTCAACTCATGTTCCCATGGGTGGCCGGATTGAAAATATTCACGTTGTATTGACAGAGGTTTTTGGCGCACAAAAGGATGAGGTTTATGGCCGAATTGAGGAAATCGGCCTTGCCATAGCCAGGTTTATTGAGGCAAAACAGTTATCAAAGTTAGGGGAAATGTCAATCGACCTCGGAGTGGAGAAGAATGGGCGGATGTGGTTCTTTGAGGCCAATGCTAAACCGATGAAATTTGATGAGCCGGAGATTCGTTCATGTTCTCTGCGCAGACTGATCCAGTACTGCCTCTATCTAAGCGGATATAAGCAATCGTCCGGAGGTGCCGTCTCATGAATATCCGCATTCTCTCACCCCGCGAATTGGACCACGTACGATCGACCATCATCCGCTTTATGCGCAAGTACGGGGATGGACGTATTACACATCACGCACTGCGCTGGTTCGGGCAATTCAATCCGGATGAGTCGACGCCCGGATCATTCGTCGCTGCTGCACTTGAAGGAAAGAAAATCACGGGAATCATTGTATTTGGCAATTATGGAATTGATGAATCATTTATTGCTGTCCATCCTGGATTTCGCAAGCAAGGAGTGGGGGAAGCTCTTCTTAAACATGCGATCGGACATTTAGACAAAGTATACACCCGTGTGGCCTGTGATAATGTTGGCAGCCTTAAACTTTGCTTCTCCTGTGGACTGGTTGCTTTTCGATTGTTTAAAGGCCCCACGGGCAAACCGACATTGTGGCTGGCCGGCGGAAACTGGAACCCTAAAGAGGTTGAACTTACCAGAAAAAGAAAAAAACCCTTTGCCTAGAAAGCAAAGGGTTTCCAATTTTGATTCCTTACTTGATCACGCGTTTTGCAACCAGAAATCCTTCCTTCAACCATGGAGTAGACAGACTGTCATAGCGTACTCCACCCGGACCCCAGGTGTGAAGAATCTTGTTATCGCCTGCATAGATTCCCACATGTCCTACTTCTCCGCCAGAAGAACTGGTTTTAAAGAACATGAGATCACCTTTTTGCAGTTGAGATCTCGGAACTGTGGTTCCCACTTTGGATTGTTGGCGGGAAGTCCGCGGAAGGTCAATTCCATGTTTGCCGTATACATATTGAACAAAGGAAGAACAATCAAACACATTCGTCTGGCCCGATGGAGCCCCAAATTTGTACGGAGTCCCCAGGTATTTTTCCCCGGTTTTAATAATCTGGTCAGCGAGGGCAAGGTTTGTTGTCTGTTCCTTGTTCGATTCATCTGCGGTCGGGGATGTTGTCGGGGTTGTGGTTGGATTAGAAACCGGCGTTAAATTAGTTGAATTTTCAGAAGGATTAGAAACTGGTGTTATATTAACCGAATCTTCAGAATAATTAGATATTGGTTTTGCCTTTATTTTTTCAACATCGCTGGCTTTTCCATCCAATTGAAGTCCGACTCGTTCAAAGATCGACTGCAACAAACCAGAAGAACTTACCGCCTGACTTTCAGGGGTTATTGTTGCAGCATGGCTGATCCCGGCTGGAATCGAAAAGGTAACAATTAATGAAGCAGCCAGAGTAACAGTTACTTTCTTCAGTTTTTTGGTGTTAAGCATCAAATCCTCCTCTGCGTCTTCCGATTTTTGCTGGGCTGCTCGTCCCAGCTGTCACCATAGTAACATAAATCCGCCCATTATGATTATGTAAAAGATACCAATCTCTTAAATCCCCTATGATTACTAAACTGTTACGAAAAACCCATTTTTAGGTTATTCAGTTTCCACGTTTAGCGTTGATGAATATACCTATATATGAAGAAGTATGTGCAGAGAAAGGATGGGAACATCTTGAAAAAAAAGAAACCGACCTCTTACCGCAAAAAAACACCTTATCATAACATGCAGGACGAGATCATCCTGGAAGAACTGATCAAGCTTGAAGAAAAACAGAAAGAATTAAAACAATCCAGAGAAATCCCCCAAACAAGTCCAACAACGATAGAAAAGAAACAAGTTTCACCGGAACCGGAGGCAAACTCAGTCAGCTCACAAAGCAAAGTGACCAGGGTCAAAAAAATGCGCAATCCAACAGGAACTTCTCAACCCTTTATTTACACCAGCGATTTGACAGATGCAATCATCACAAGTGAAAAAATTGCCAGCAATGCGGTAGATGGAACAAAAATAAAAAAGGGGTCAATCACCACTGAAAATCTTACTGATGAACTGATCCACGAATCCAAACTGGCCAAAGACTCCGTCACCTCTTCCAAGATTGCCGAACATGCAATCAAAGGTCGTCACCTGGATGCGGGTTGTATCAGCAGTGAAAAAATTCAGAGAGAAGCAGTTCAGGGAAAGCATTTGAAAGAAAGTAGCATTACCGGAGACCACATCGCCGATCAGAGCATTGACGGGGCTAAAATAAAGGAGCGATCCATCCTCGGGAATCATTTGGGAGTGGGGCATATTCAGAACGAGCATCTGTCTGATCAATCCATCAGCGGATCAAAATTAATCAGCGGTTCCATTGAGACGGTTCATTTAGCTAATAATGTTATCAACAATGCCAAGTTAGACGATTTTTGCATCTCTACTTCCAAAATCCAGGACAGGGCTGTCTCTTCAGAAAAATTGGAAGATGAAGCGGTAACACAGGAAAAAATCGCTTCCGGTGTAATTCATTCCCGCCATTTAAAAACAGAATCTGTTCAAGGTCAGCACCTGTCAAACGGAGCTGTCACTTCTGACAAACTTTCGCCACAAGCGGTTGGAAACGATCACCTGCGGGACCAGTCCGTCACAGGTGCCAAACTGAAAGACCGCTCCATCACTGCCGCAAAAATGTCTCCCGGTTCCATTCAGGGTGAACATTTAGCTGATGAATCAATCAGCGGCACCAAAATACAAAATGACTCCATTATGACTGCACACTTGAGAAAGCATTCCGTCGACACAGACCAGCTCACTGCTAATTCCGTTTCCGCTTCCAAGGTCCAGAATGGAGCGATCACCGCAGAAAAATTGAGTAAAGAGGCAGTAACCCAGGATAAAATCGCTCCAGGAGCAGTTCATTCCCGCCACCTGTGTGCTGAATCTATTCAAACACAACACTTTCAAAATGGATCTGTCACGTCAAGCAAGCTTTCACCTCATTCAGTCGGCAGAGAACACCTGCAGGAGCATTCGATTGAGAGGTCTCATCTCGGAAAACAGATTATTGGTGAAGAGCATCTGGCTGAAGGGGCTGTTACGGCAGGCAAGCTTTCACCTCATTCAGTCGGCAGAGAACACCTGCAGGAGCACGCAATTGAGAGATCTCATCTCGGAAAACAGATTATCGGCGAAGAGCATCTGGCTGAGGGAGCTGTTACGGCAGGCAAGCTTTCGCCTCATTCAGTCGGCAGAGAACACCTGCAGGAGCATTCGATTGAGAGGTCCCATCTCGGAAAACAGATTATTGGTGAAGAGCATCTTGCCGATGCTTCCGTCACTCAATCAAAAATCGCTCCCCAATCCATTCAATCAGAGATGATTCAGGATCAAGTGATTCAGGCAAAACACCTAAGTTCCCGGTCTGTCGAGGAACATCATCTGAAAGAAGGTTCCGTGGGCAGGTCCCATATCCAGGATGAAAGTATATATGAAAACCATATACCCAACAATTCAATCCCTGGCTCTAAACTGGCCGATCATTCAATCACAACATCCAAACTTTCACCCGAATCCATCTCGACTGATAAAATTATTGATTTTGCTGTAACCTCCAACAAATTATCTGAAGGAGCTGTATCATCCAGCAAAATCGCTTCCTACAGTATTTTGAGCCAACATCTCAATCAAGGAGCCATTCTCTCCAAACATATTGAAGCGGAACAGATACAAAACTGGCATTTGGCAGACCAATCTGTGACTGCCGGCAAATTGGCAAAAGAGTCGGTTCATCGTGAGCATCTCTGCGAAGGTTCCGTCCACTCTCAGCAGATCGCCCAAGGGCAGGTAGAAACCCGCCACCTGACAGATCAATCTGTAACCGCCGGCAAACTGGCGCGGGAATCCGTTCGCACTGAAAATATAGCCGACCATTCTGTACTTTCCCGGCATATCCAAGATGGGCAAATCGAAGAGCGCCACCTGACAGATCAATCTGTAACCGCCGGCAAACTGGCGCAGGAATCTGTTCGCACTGAAAATATAGCCGACCATTCTGTACTTTCCCGGCATATCCAAGATGGGCAAATCGAAGAGCGTCACCTGGCAGATCAATCTGTAACTGCCGGCAAACTGACAAAAGGATCCGTCCAACCTGAACATCTGGCCAATCAGGCAATTTTTTCCCGGCATATCCAAGATGGGCAAATCGAAGAGCGCCACCTGGCAGATCAATCTGTAACTGCCGGCAAACTGACAAAAGGATCCGTCCAATCTGAACATCTTTCCGATCAGGCAATTTTTTCCCGGCATATCCAGAATGAACAAATCGGAGAGCGCCATCTGGCTGACCAATCTGTAACGGCGGGCAAATTGGCGACAGAATCCGTTCAATCTGAGCATCTGACCGATCAGGCCGTTCTTTCCCGGCATATCCAAAACGAACAAATTGCGGAGCGCCATCTGGGGGATCATTCCGTAACCGCCGGCAAGTTGTCAGATGAATCTATTTACAGCCATCATTTGAAGGATAAATCAGTAACCGCACGAAAAATTGCGAGTGAATCGATTCACCATGAACATCTGGCTGATCAAGCAGTACTTTCTCACCATATCCAAAATGAGCAAATCGAAGAGCGCCATCTGGCAGACAAAGCAGTTACATCCGGCAAATTAGCCGATGAAGCGGTCCACAGCCAACAACTGGCCAGTGAATCGGTCCTTTCCCGGCACATCCGAACTGAACAAATCGGGGAACACCATCTGGCAGACGGGATCATTACCGCACCTAAAATTTCCGGAAACGCAATTCAAACTGATCACCTGCATGACAGGACCGTAACAGCTGAAAAATTGGCTGATGAAGCGGTTGTTTCTTCCAAACTGCGGAGCGGGAGCATCCAGGCTCATCATATTCAAGAACAACAAATTCACTCGGCTCATATATCCGATGCGGCAATTCAATCCCACCACTTGCAAAGCGGTTCTGTTACCGGAGAAAAGCTTGCCGATAAATCGATCGGCATCGAGAAGCTGAATTTCAACCCATTCCTATGGTCTTCTCAACCTTCAGTATTTTCGGGAGCCCATTCGTTCCAGCTGAAAGCGGGCGAAAAAGAGCAGCTGATGCGCTTTTTTATTCAACCGACCCAATCTTCTTATATCGTGGTAGCCATGACCGACCACCCCGACTGTTTTGCCAGCTTGTTTAACCGTTCCGACAACAGCTTTACCATTCGCATCCAGAGAGCCGATCATAGCACAGAATCGATTCAAGGCACTCTTTTCTGGATCGCGACTTCCCAGTCACCTGTGCTCCCGGCACAACCTGAGATATTGCCACCCGCTGAATCAGTACAGGAAGAGATTCTTGTATCTTCCTCGAAAGTCAATACAGACGCAGTTGAAGCGACTGAAGAACACCCGGATTCGCCCGTTGGCCGTGAAGAGGAATGTGACTCTTCCCCTGCTGAACAAACTGATACAACATCTGGTGATGTTCACTCCACACAAGAGATCACCACTCAACCAGAAACCGAGCCGCAATCTTCCTCTGTCCCCTCAAATGAAGAGCCCGGCACTTCACCTTCCAATGAGGATGAAACGGAGGCAGATCAATCAAAACCTTTATGGGATTAAAAAACTCCCGGGATCTGATACCCGGGAGTTTTCCTGTTTTTCACAAAAACCTGCGAGTGCATTTCTTTCCGTTAAAACAAAATACAACCGGCCGGTTCTCAATCACCGTTTCCAAGTAGACAGATCGCCCCCATAAGGCGTAGACATGAGGCAGGGTTCGCTCCAAATATTTTAAATCCAGCTCGGTTCCCTCATATTGATGCCTTAAATACAGTTCTCCGTTTTGCAGATAGTCCCCGTCTTTGACCACGATAACCGGATGCCCGCCGTTAACCCGGCTCGCCACTAATTGATCCCGCACATTCTCCCAGTTTTTATCAGTCACATTCCAGTCAGTTCCCTGACGCTGGAAAATGTATAAATCTAAATCCTCTACCAATTGCTTGGTTAAATAGTTGCGGATAAAGGAAATATCTGAATCCAGCTCCCGTACCTCAAAGATCTTTTCCCGCCCTTTACCGGGAATACGCCCCAGTTCTCTCCTCTCTTGTTCCGTCGGATGATCCCAACGGTGCTCAATATCTTCAAATATTTTCAAACCCAGGTGATAAGGATTGACTGAGGTTGTAGATGGCTGCAAAACAAAGGCATTCAGCTTGGCAAATTCAACTGTTTCCGCTTCCGTCAGGTCAAGCTCCCTTAAGATGCGAATATGCCAGTAGGAAGCCCATCCCTCATTCATAATCTTGGTTTCCAATTGCGGCCAGAAATAAAACATCTCATCACGCAAAATAGTCAATATGTCCTGATGCCAATCTTCCAGAACCCTGCTATGATGCATGATGAAAAGGAGAAGGTCTTTTTCGGGCCGTTCCGGGAAGCGGCGCTTCTGCGTCTTTTCTGCGGACCTTTCTTTCGGACCGTCCAGATCCCACAGGTCGTCATAGGGGCTCTTCCGCTTTTTGTGAGCCGGAACCTCTTTTTGTTTGTGTGGTTTGTTACTGCTTCTCGCATCAAGCAAACTGGGGTTAATATGTTCCTGAATCGCCAGCACATGGTCCAGAAACTCTTCAACCAAATCTTTTCCATAGGCGATTTCATAACGGCGAATCCGCTCGGCACTCGCCGCCATACTCTCTACCATATCACGGGAAGTATTGGAAAAGCGCACATTATTCTTAAAGAAATCACAATGCGCCAGTACGTGGGCAACAATCAATTTGTTTTGGATTAAACTGTTTCCTTTTAAGAGAAAAGCATAACAGGGGTTGGAGTTAATCACCAACTCATAAATCTTGCTTAAATTCAGATCATATTGCAGCTTCATTTTGTGAAACGTCTTTCCAAAACTCCAGTGTGAAAATCGGGTGGGCATTCCGTAAGCCCCAAATGTATAGATAATATCTGCCGGACAAATTTCGTAACGCATGGGATAAAAGTCAAGCCCGAAACCGACAGCGATCTCCGTTATCTCGTCAATAGCGCGTTCCAGCGCTTTCATTTCGTCCGTCATATGGCATCCCTTCCTTACCCGGAATTTTTCCCTTGGGCTTCTTGAAGTAAAGTTCATCGGATGAGACGAAGGAGAAAAGGATGCTTGTCACCCAAGGCACAGAAAGCCAACAACGTGAACACGGGTGATGTATATTCGTCAGCAGCGGTGAATCCATGTCTATGATTCATATAATGCAATGTTAGAGAAAATGGTAACGGTTGATTGCTGAGTATCTTGGTAAGTACAGAAAAGGAGGTAGTATAATTATACAGAATTTTCTTATAAAATTCAAGTAAATTCATCATCTTTCCTCTATTATCTCCGCCCGGCTAACGAGATCGTTTACCCGGCCTCCGGCTTTTGGCAGGGCAACTTTAAAATAAAAAACCCGCTGTGTTAAGGCTTGTGACACCCCCATTCCCAACAAGGGATTTGTGTCAAAAGCCTTATTCAGGCGGGTTTTTTATTTGTAAAATGAATTCAATAAACATCACTTGCATTTTTACCCGGCAAAATCAAACACTCTATATTCCTTTCCGTCTTCAGTGATAACAATCCGGCATTTGCTTAACATCTTTGTCGTCTTCGGGTTGTTATTATCAATCGACCAATTGCACCCCTTATCTTTCACATATTTTCCGATGCAATCTTTATAAGCTCTGCCGGGGTAAATTTTTAGGTTGTTAAAGTCGGCAATGGTCTGTACGTGACCACAATTGGGACATTCAAAAGAAACCAGATATAAGTCCGAATAACGTTCCGTCATCTCTTTGAGCCAATCGTTTTGCGTCTGCACAACCATCAGCACTTTTTCCTTTTCCGACTTATTAATAGGATTGGCAATCGCACTTTTCAGCAATGTTTTCAGATTTCTCATCTCTTTAACTCCTCTAAAAGATCATAAATGAAGACAAATTTCCCTATTTTTCCTTTTTAAAATAGTTATAAATGTCCCTTTATTATTTAATACCTCTTATATCTTCCATTGACAACCCATATTCTTCTATGATTTTCTTTAATTTTTTTAGAAATCAACGTCCCCTTTTCTTGTTGCTTCCTTTTTCGCAAAGTTTTTGTTATTTACAAAAAAACAATAAACCTGTCGAATCCGCATAAACCGACCTGTCGGGAGCTGCTTTTTTCATTCAAAACTAAAGTCTTTCTTTAATAAATGCAATCCGTCCATAAATTAATGGAAGAATCAAAAAACAAACAGGATAAAATAAGAGATACTATATTTGTGTAGCATCTCTTGACACAAAAGAGTTTACTTTTCATATCTGCGATTTTTGCCTTCAACACAGATCGGATAGACAAACGGGCGTATTCGTTCCATGATGCGCGCAGCTTTTATCGGCTCTTGCCCGCTCTTTTGTGTGTAAGAAAAGTATTCTTGCAACTCATCCAGAGTTAAATTAGAGGTGAAAATGGTAGGCAACTGATTTGACATCCGATTATGGAAAACAATACTTAACACATCATCCCGCAGCCAGGGAGAAATATTTTCCGAACCGATATCATCCAAAACTAAAATCGGGACATTGCTGAGTGTTTCTATTTTGCTGCTCACCATTTTGCCGGAAATAGAATCCCGCATCTCTACTGCCAAAGCCGACATATGGATCATCAAAGACCCGATCCCGTGGCTGGCCAGTTTATTTACAACCGCACCGGCGATATAACTTTTACCGACTCCAAAAGGCCCGTATAGATATAGCCCTTTGACCGGCTCATTATTGGCTATTTTTAAGCAAAAGTCGAGCGCATGATTAAGAGCCTCGTCCCGGTTTTCGTCATAGTCAATGGTTTCAAACGTTGCTGTTTGAATTTCCCTGGGAATCTGATGGCAGCGAATCAGCTTTTTCCGTTGCTGTTCCTCTTTATAAGCCCGCAGCTTGCTGCATTCGTTCATCTGCAAGTCTAAATATCCACCGTACGCATACAGCGTGGGATAATGCCCCTTCACCATGTTCGGGCATTGATCCAGTTCGCGGCAACCTTCACAGCTTTCCCTTTCTGTCACAAACTGCCGCAATTGCGAGAATGAACGCCGGTATACATCAGGAGTTACTTCCGGGTGATTTTGCATAAACGTTTGGACCAAAGGATGTTTATAAAAAAGTTTTAACTGTGTTTCCATTGCATTGGGGTTGATTCTTTTGTTAAACATCGGTGTGACTACATTTCCGATCTTCTTCATTCTCGGCTCCCCCCTCCCTCAAATCGCTGAACGGACACCACAGATTGAATCACCCATTGCCAATAACTTACTAATTATGCCAGGAACATGGACCGGATATTTAGACGTCGGACTTGCCATATCAACTTAGTAATACATTTTATCACACGATTCCGATTCACATCTATGATAAGCCGTTCAACTTTCAAAAAACAGGGTAGAATTGATCACCTTATGATCAGATTCAGTGCGGGCGGTGAGAGAAAGGCCAAGTGCTTCAAGTTCCCGTACATTTACCTGTTCATAGAGAATCTGGTGCAAACCGTCAGCCGAACGGACGGCGATCAACGCGCGGGGAGCTGTTTTTTGAATCCGCCTGATCACGTCCGCTTTTTTGAATACCAGGCTTGCCAAAAAAATGATTGAATACGGCTGGTACGAAATCTCCCGTCCATCTGCCTGTATCACAGATATATGGTGACTCAACTGATAATTCCGAATCAGTGTTTCCGCCCGCATGCAAGCGTCAGGATCAAGATCGATGCAAATAACTTTTCGCTGTGTTTGCCGGGAAAGCAGGATGGCACTTAAGGGAAGTGAACCGGCACCCACAAATGCCACCTCACCATCCGGGTGATTTAACATTTCGCTGTGGCATGTCACTATTTTCTCCACTTCCTTGTTCACAAGCGCTACATAATTGTCCCAGTAGAGAAACTGCCGCAGATGATGCCACCCGGGTTGCGGAATGGCTGATAACAGCTGTGCGTAGTACCGCTCCATCTCCCCTTCCGCTTCGCCCAGCTTTTCATACAAACTTGACTGAACGTGACAGCGCTTGGGGTGATTCAGCACATAAGCAATGTCTGTCTCTGTATACGGTGTACAAACTTTGGAAACCAGTTGCGTTAATGTCTCATTGATCAGCGGATTTCCGGGAGACAAATCCTGCTCCCGGTGCAATACCTGATGGGCTTTCAGAATCATTTCAATTAAATCGGCAGCCGTCCGGCTGATAACAGTTTGTTTCATACGTTTTGGTGGCTCCTTATAAAAAGATTAAACATATTCCTCCACATAACAGGCCTGCCTGCATATTTTCCACCCAGAGGAATTTAAGAATGATTCCTAATTATATCAAATTATAGGAAGAATGGACATTAATAAAAAATAAAAAATCGTAATCATCACTATTTATAAACAGTAATGATTACGATATAATCACTCTCTGTTTGGAGCAAAATTTCATAGCCTCTTTGAAGAATCCCGGATGGTTATCTCCTTCTCTTTCAAGTGGAGTTTATAATACTCTATTGATTTTTGAATGATCGGATGTTGCTCTTCCAACTCAACTGTTTCACTAAGGGCTTTTTCAACGCCTTGGTTCCTGATCAAATGTTTTAATGCTCGCGCTTCCTGATCGTCTTCTGCATCAAAAAGTAAAACAGCTGCGATGATTTTTGAAAGATTCTCCGGTACTTTCCCAAATAACTGATAGTAACTTAAGGCCGGTCCAAGCAAGCGGTCATTCTTGCCAAGCTTTCTAAGAGGAGAGCGCCCAACCCTTGTTACACTATCTATAATGTAAGGATTTTTGAATCTCAACAGAATTTTATTTATATAGTCCTGATGGCTGTCCCAATCGAAATCATATTTAGATACAATGACTCTCCCCGTTTCCTTTAAAGCACCGGAAACTGCGTGATACACTTCTTTATCTTTAATTGCTTCATCTATTCTGGCAAAGCCTTTCATATAGCCAAAATAGGCAATGGCAGCATGGCCGGTATTAACTGTAAAAAGTTTTCTTACGATATATGGAGCAAGCTCAGGGACAAATTTAATCCCGCTAATAGCCGGAAGTTCTCCTTTTATAGCAGATTGATCCACAACCCACTCATAATATGGTTCAACTTCAACCATCAGCCTGTCATCATTTATCTGACTGGGAACAATCCGGTCTACCGCAGCATCAGGGAATGCATATAACCGGTTAAATAATGTTTTTTCTTCATCCGATAATTTTTCATACACTTTCTCTTTTAAAAAAGTGCTGCCGCCAATCATATTTTCACAAGCGATAATGTTTAACGGTTTGTCTGTTATTTCTGAACGCCTTTTAAGACTCTTTGCCAGTAAATCAGATATGTTCACCAATATGTCCGGACCTACAGCTGTTGTGACCAGATCCGCCCGGACAATACTTTCGATCACTTTATCGGGCTCAACCTTACTATTTATTGCCGATATTCCTGTAATAAACTGTTCGTTCTTGCCTTGATCAGCAAACACTATCTTATATTTTTTCTTGGAATTTAGCAGGTCCACCATTTCAGCATTAATATCCACAAAAGAAATATCATATCCGGCATCGTGAAGGATCTCGCCAATAAAACCTCTTCCAATATTTCCGGCACCAAAGTGTACAGCTAACAAATTAGTTCACCTCTTCAAATAAGTTTAAAATTGTTTCCGGATCTTTTGCTTTAACAATTTTTTCAATGTTTTCTTCTTCTGAGCAGACAATCGCGATTTGAGAAAGGATATCTAAATGTTCGTTATTCTTGCCGGCAATACCAATTAGAACTTTTACAAGATTGCCATCTCCGAAGTCAACGCCTCCCGGCACCTGAATGATAGCAATGCCTGATTTTTTTACTAATTCCTTCGCAGCTTCCGTTCCATGAGGAATTGCAACAAAATTCCCCATGAAAGTGGAAGCAAGATTTTCTCTTTCCAGCATTTTTTCAATATAACCAGCATCCACATATCCCCGGTCAACCAATATTTGCCCTGCTTTTCTAATTGCATCTTCCTTGCTTGCAATACTGGCATTTAATTGGATATTTTCTTTAGTCAATATTTGTACAGGCATGTTTTTCATTGCTTCTTCTCCTTCACTTTATTTAAAAAGAATTCTTTTAGCTGCCGTGTTAAATAGTTCATGACGGACCGATGGTCATCTTGTTCAAAAAGACGGATCGATTCCTGGTCACGAATGATCAGCGTACTTATATAACTTAAAATTTCCAGTGTTTCATCATCTGCTTTTTCAGGACAAAGCATAAGTAATATAGTGGTTATTTCCATTGCTGACCCATCCATGCCACAAGTTTTCAGATGATCATGCAGACGATAAACAGTAAAGGATGGGGAAAGGACATCATCACTTTTTGTATGGTATAACGCCAACGATGTCCCGGGAATTCCCAGTCCGCCGGTTTTTTCCCGTTCAAGCAAACGGTTTTTCACATTGTCTGCTTCTTTTATCAGTCCTTTGTCTTCCAATTCTTCACAGGCCTTCTGTAACAATTTTTCTATTGATGAGGCACTTCTCTCTTTTACTACAAAATTATTTAATAATAGAAAGATAGATGTGGAGATTTTTTTTACTGATTCAATTTCTTGCATAAAGTGATTGCTTTCCATTTGTCCATCCCTTGTGGATGTCTGAGTTTGTTCAATCCGCCCCCTGTTCATCCCGATTTGGATCATTTTTTTTACCTTCTCTATATCCTCATCAGATAAGAAAGGACTGGCCAAAATATAGTCTCCTTCGTAACCTTTTAAAGGAACCGTCGATATCATCACATCATATTCGTCCGGATTCATATGATCCAATTCAAACAGGGACACATTGACTGGCTTTAAGCCGGGTAATTCCCGCTGAAGTTTAGCTGATAACATCTTTGATGTGCCAATCCCGCTTGAACAGACTACTAACGCTTGTTTTTCCGTCATCTCTTCCCTTTTAAGCAGAGCGGAGACAAAATGCATAACCAAGTAGCCCGTTTCTTCTTTTGGAACATGTAAGTCGGGAAAGATTCTTTTGGCTTCTTTCTCAACTATGGTAAAAAGCTCATTATATTCCGCTTCTATCCTTGGTAATAACGGATTATGGATATACATGTTTTGTCTCATTCGGTAAACGGCAGGTCTCAGATGAGCTACCAATCCTTGAAAAAGTTCCGCATTTTTTGTCAAATTTTTCTTTATTCTTTTGCTTACAGCGCAAATCAGCTCTTGTGCCTTAATCCCAATCCGAAAACTTGTATCCTCAAGCAGAACTTCATGGTCACTGCGCAATTTAGCTCCCATCAAGTGCATGGCAATATATCCAATTTCCCCGTTTGAAATTGAAATATTAAATGCCTCTTCGAGTTCGGAAACAATTTTTGCAGCTGCCTGATATTCCCTGGTCCCCTTCATTGACTCCAGGTATTGTTGGTCAAAGTCAATTTCTTCCCCCTGCTGAATTCTTTCGACCGCCAAAGCCAGATGAACGACTAGTCCCATATAAGCGCTGTCAGCGACGGAATAAGGCAGTTCTTCTTTGATCCTTTCCACTTTCTGCTCAATGATCAATAGTTTTTTCTTATCTACTAATCCTAATAATTTGTCTGTGATTGTCTTTATGTCCCCGGAAGATTTTTTTTGAATGCGTTCCTTGATAAGGGCTAAAAATTCAAATTCGTCAAGATGATCAAGAATTAGATTACTCATCACTTTTCTTTTGGATGTTTCCGATCCTTTTATTTCTACCCCATAACCTCTTTTTCTGATCAGAGAAAGCCCAAAAGGTGAAATTCTGTCTTCCACTTTATTTAAGTCATTACTTATCGTGGCAATCGTAACATTCAAGTCATTCGCCAGGGAGACTAGTTTGACAGGCTCCGATGCATCCAGCAAAGCGGATAAAATAATCGTCTTTCTTTCTTCCGGAGTGTATTCAACATGGGAAAGATTAAAAAGAAATGTTTGCAGCCTGCTTTTGTATTTTTCATCACCTATAATTCCGATCCCAATTCCTGATTTTTTATATAAGCGCAACTTGTATTCCTTCAGTATTTCTTCGATCCCTTTTAAGTCCCTGTGGACAGTCCTCGGACTGACCGCCAATTCTTTCGCCAGGTCATTAATGGTTGTCAGGTCTTCTTTTAGAAGCAAAACTTCTAATATTTTTCTTTCCCTTGCAGAAATATACATCTGCTTTACACCACCAATGAATGACATCCTATCCTTGTTTGACTTGCTGCCAATTTTAAATTAAAAACCCTGCTAATATAAGAATAAAACGATTTACCCCTTATAACAACAATGACTTATTGCACTTTCGTCATGCCCATTGTTGACAATTTTAAATTAGAGACAAAAAAAGAGCCTGGTACAAAACCAGACTCCCTGCCATTTATTTAGACTTCAGATCCTTGATCAATTCATCGTATTTAGGGCTGTTCAAGAAGTTGTCAACTGAGATGTGATGAGCTTGTGGAAGCGTTTCTTTCGCGCGGGGTGTTAAGTCTTTATGCGTAATAACAATATCTGCATCAGAAGGAATATTACTGATGGAAGTGTTCGTTACCTCTACTCCTTTAATCTCGGCTTTTTTCACTTTGTTTTTTAATACGGATGCTCCCATTGCACTGGAACCCATCCCTGCATCACACGCGAAAATGATTTTTTTTACATTTTTGGCATCAAAATCTTTTGGTGCTGAAGTTTCGCCCGTTTCAAACGAATCTGCTACGGAGCTTTTCTTGCCTTTCATTTGTTGCATTTTTTCCGCCGCTTCCGAAATATCCCCGTCTTTATCTTTACTTGTTTTCAGGATCAGGGAGGCGATCACAAACGAAACCGCTGCTGCGGCAAGTACGCCCAGGAGGACACCGAGGTGATTACCGCCTTTAGGGGTCATTCCAAGTACAGCAATGATACTTCCCGGTGAAGGAGGGGCTACTAAACCGACATTTAAAAGGCTTAATGTAAACACACCACTGACTCCACCGGCAATGGCTGCTAAAATAAGCAGCGGCTTCATCAGAATGTACGGGAAATAAATCTCATGAATTCCTCCAAAGAAATGAATAATGGCTGCACCCGGTGATGTTTGTCTCGCACTTCCTTTACCGAAAAACATAAATGCGAGCAGTATTCCCAGACCGGGCCCGGGATTTGCTTCTAACAGGAATAAAATGGACTTACCTGTTTCTGCTGATTGTTCTGCTCCAAGCGGACTTAAGATCCCATGGTTAATTGCATTGTTCAGGAATAATACTTTTGCAGGCTCGATGAAAATATTGGCTAATGGCAGTAAACCTGCATTCACAATCAGTTCTACTCCTGCGGCTAAACCCTTATTTAATCCTAAAACAACAGGTCCGACTGTTTGATAAGCAATAATTGTTAAAATACCTGCCAAAATACCTGCTGAAAAGTTATTTACCAACATTTCAAAGCCCTGTTTTACTTTTGGCTGAATATATTGGTCAACCTTCTTCATCAAGTATCCGGCAAGAGGCCCCATAATCATGGCACCTAGAAACATAGGAATGTCAGATCCGACAATCACCCCGATGGTTGCAGTCGCACCAACAACTCCGCCCCTTCCTTCATAGACAATTTTACCGCCTGTATAACCAATCAAGAGTGGCAGTAAATACGTAATCATTGGGCTAACCAGCTCCGCCAGACCTTTGTTAGGAGCCCATCCGGCGGGAATAAATAAAGCAGTGATCATTCCCCAGGCTATAAAGGCACCGATATTGGGCATAATCATGCCGCTTAAATAACTGCCGAATCGCTGAATCTTCACACGTAAACCGGAACTATTTTCATTCGACATCTATATATAACTCCTTTCCATTCCTACTATGCACTCCCCCCTGTACTTTTATAGTAAAGCGGTTTCATAGTTCTATCAATTTAAACTAAATGCTATTTTGTCATTCGCGTTGTTGTCACAATTAAACTTAAGGGACATTAGTGAAAAAATCTCAGGAAAGGATGACCCTTTTTAGAGATTGATTCAAAAAAAGCTGGAATCCCCGGCTTTTAAAGTGATTACAATTATCACACATCAATAATGTTATCGTATCACCCCCAAACCAGTACACCTAAGCGATCAAACCAGTATAAATAACGGGGATCGGGTGCTTCCTGGCTGTGTTTTTCCCAGGAGTTCGGCGGCTGAGTCAGGCGTTAAGCTATTAAACAGTGAAAATCAGTCAATGAGAATACTCTGCAAACCGAATGATACCTGCATATTCTATCAATCTTCCGGCTAAAATAAGGGTGACTTCCAATATAAGGGAGGCGACTTTCGTGGCCAAAGATTATTACATTGCCCGTGATGCTTACAAACAAGAGGATTTAGCAGCAAGAAAATATGCCTTTTATGCCCAAAACTGTACCAGTCCAGAAGCGAAGCAACTGTTCACTCAAATTAGCCAGGTTCAACAGCAAACAGCTCAAAAATTTCAGCAAATGATGAATCAATTCCCGCAATAGAAAGGAGATAGCCCTTATGAACGATCTGGACATGTTGTTTGACGCTGCGGAATTTGAAAAAGCAACTGCTTCTTCTTTCTCCGTACTGGCTGCTGATTGCGGAAGTGAGGAACTGAGGCAGATGTTGCTTCAACATCACAGTACGATTCAACAACACCAGCGGCAGTTTGCACAATTAATGGCA
The DNA here is from genome assembly GCF_016055185.1 of Paenactinomyces guangxiensis. Taxonomy (GTDB): domain Bacteria; phylum Bacillota; class Bacilli; order Thermoactinomycetales; family Thermoactinomycetaceae; genus Paenactinomyces; species Paenactinomyces guangxiensis. Next base: position 60,431 of record NZ_JAECVR010000013.1, on the reverse strand, counting down.
AAACTACAGGGGAGCCAGCGTAATCCTGTTTAGAAATCAAAAAAGGGTAACGAAAGATCAATGACTTACGTTGCCCTTTTTTTTGCTGTATTCTTTATGGTATATTACGATACGGAAAACTTTAATGAATATCCCGCTTTTTAAACCTTCCGCCTTTCACATCGTGAATATTTCCGATTGCCAAAAAGGCATGAGGGTCCACATCCTCGACGATCGATTTCAGTTTTGCCTCCTCCAGCCGGGTGATGACACAGAAAAGTACCTTTTTATATTCACCGGTATAGGCTCCTTCTCCCCGCAAATATGTAACTCCCCGTCCCAACCGGTTCAGGATGCATTCTCCCAGCTTTTCCGGTCTGTCACTAATGATCCACACCGACTTCGTTTCATCAAACCCTTCTATGGTGGTATCAATCATCTTGAAAGCAATAAAATAGGCAATCAGAGAGTACATCGCCCGATCCCAGTTTTCAAACACCAACCCGGCACTTCCCAGAATGAACAGGTTTAAAAACAATACGATTTGTCCCACCGAGAAGGGGAGTTTCTTGTTGAAAAGAATCGCCAAAATTTCCGTTCCGTCCAAAGAGCCGCCGTATCGGATCACCATGCCGACTCCGATCCCCAGAATGATTCCGCCAAAAACAGCAGCCAACAGCGGATCTCTGGTCAGTCCCGGTACCGGATGGAGCACGTTTGTGCCAATAGACATCATTACGACACCAAACAGAGTTGAAAGTGCGAAGGTCTTTCCGATCTGTTTATATCCCAGAAAGAAGAAAGGAAGGTTCAAAACAAATAATAAAAGCCCCAGATTCAGGCCTGTCAAATGGGACAGCATAATGGAGATTCCTACGATTCCCCCGTCAATCACCTGGTTGGGAACCAAAAAAATTTCAAGTCCGACTGCTACCAGCACTGCTCCCAACAAGATAAAAGTTCCATTTTTAAGGAGTCTTCCTTTGGTTAATTTTTTATGCTCCACCTTTTCAAATTCAGGTGCCACCGTTTCCAATAGAGATCCCCCCAATTTGTTTTACCTCTTTTTCTTATCTGTTGTTATCCTTTACCCCTCCGTAAATGATTATATCTTATTTTTATATTCTTTATGAAGGGACATGGTTGTTTTTTAAGCAGAAATCCAGCAGGAATGTAAAAAAAGAGCCGCTGTAATATGCGACTCCGAGAATGGAGATAAAGTATTTGCCCGGTAACCCTATTTTTCGATATGGTCCCGAAGCAGCCGGGAGATCTTGGGGTCATCTTCAATCATCATAATGGTAAACATGTTTCAACCTCTTCCATCATCATGACTTGATCCCTTTATTTTAACACTGCAGACAGCTGGTCATGTTTATCATTAAGGTGCACGAGAGGGCCCCCATGTATATGGAATCAGCCGGTTTTTATAGTATATTTTAAGCTCACTTAGTCCCTTTTCATTTCGATTGCATACAATATATTATTGCCACTCATATTCCAACCTGATTTTTAATCAAATTTTAATTGACAATCGCTGACACCAGCGTTTATACTGTCACTGTCAAAACAACATATTTTTCAACTATCTCTATTAGGTGAGGTTCCTGATCGGAGAGACGCTACTGCCCAAAAATGTCGAGAGACGCCAATGGGTCAGCAGGAAAGATCGGACAGAAGGTCTTTTCTAATGTAGCTGGTCCCCCGACCTATGCCGTTCAGTGCCAAAGCTCAATGAGGGAGATAAGGTAAATCGGCTCAACAACTGGGCCTATTTGGCTATGGAACCCTCTCTCACATGAGTGGGTTTTTTTAATATTAAAAAAGAAGGAGGGGAAACGCATGAATTACGCGATGGTCCAACAGGAAATTGCCTCAGCACTCAAATTATCTTCAACTGGTCCGGAGAAGCTTTTGGATCTTCTCCAACAACTACAACCTTATGATCTGTCTGAAATTCTGCGGGAGATGGAGGAGCGGGAACGAATAGGTCTGATCTCCAACCTGCCTGTCGCCGAAGCCGCTGAAGCGCTCGAATACCTGGAGCCGGAGTTGCAGTATCAGATTCTGAACCATTTGCATGATTCTGCCGCCTCTCCCCTCCTGAAACAGATGTCCAGCGATACAGTGGTTGATATGCTGCTGGCCGTTCATCCTCTTCAGGCAGAAAAGATGCTTCGTCTACTGCCTGAGGATTACCGCATTAAAATTAATAATTTGATGACCTATCCGGAATACACGGCCGGCAGTTTGATGACCGTAGACTATATCTCTGCCCGGGCCCACTGGTCCGGGGAACAAACCCTCCGGCACATCCGTAAAGTAGGTCTGGAAGCAGAAATTATCTCTTATATTTATGTAACCAGCATTCGCGGCGAGCTGGTGGGAATTGTCTCATTGAAAGAAATTATTTTAGCCAGCCCCCATACGCGGCTTTCGGAAATTGCCACCACCGATGTGATCTCGGTACCCGCTGAGATGGAACAAGAAGAAGTGGCAGGCATTCTGGCCCGCTATAGTTTTTATGCCCTTCCTGTCGTAGACAACCGAAACAGGCTCATCGGGATTATTACCTATGACGATGTGGTTGAGGTGATTCAGGAAGAAGCAACCGAAGACTTTCAAAAGCTGGGGGGGAGCCAGCCCCTGTCGGAACCCTATTTTAAAACTTCAATCTGGAGCTTATTCAGCAAGCGGATCATCTGGCTGCTCGTTCTGTTTATCGGTGGGGCCTATACCGCCAATGTCCTGGAAATGTTTCAGAGTGCCGTCGATAAAGTTGTCGCCCTTTCCTTTTTTATCCCCCTGTTAATCGGAACCGGGGGAAACACCGGATCACAGATTGTCACTACCCTGGTACGTGCGCTGGGAGTGGGTGAAGTGAAGTTTAAGGATGTTTTCCGGGTGATCCACAAAGAATTAATAACAGGGGTGCTGCTGGGTTTGTCCCTTGGCCTGGTTGCCTATGTTCGCGCGATACTCATGGGTGTTGAAATAAACATCGGATATGTTGTGGCTATCTCGGCTCTTTTTATTGTCTTGTGGGCATCTGTTGTATCCGCTGTCCTTCCGCTGCTCCTCCACCGTCTCAAAATAGATCCTGCCGTCGTATCCGGCCCTTTGATTACCACTCTCGTAGACGGAACCGGTTTGATTATTTACTTTACCATTGCCCGGATGATTTTACACATCTGAAGGCGGAGTTTTTGTGAGATGGATAAAGTGCCTGAAGTTGACTATTATCCGGTTCGGCTACGGGGGTATCGTTGATAAAGGTGAAGGTTAAATCTTCACCTTTTTTTCATTTTTTCAGAAGGATTTCTGTTTGATTTGTAGAAAACAGATATTGCGCCTCTTTTATTCATTATCCGTTAAAGCGAACAACCACTAGAAAGCTTTTCTATCCTTGACTTTCTTTTTCTCCATCCCCATATAACTTCTTTGCTTTGCCATTATTCCATTCAAAGCACCATTTCCAGATACAAGGCGTTTATTAAATTTTTCAAGAAAGGGGAGTCTTATTTTCATTCTGCCTTCCATTGATAAGAGAAAGGAGCAAACTGCTTATGAAACGGAAAAAATGGCTTTCCGTTATGCTCGTCTGCCTTTTGCTGATTACTTGTGTCCCGGCAGTGGCTTTTGGGCAGCCGGGCAAACCTGCTGCGGAAGAGTCCGCTGTCAAAAACAGAATCGGAATGTATAAAGTTACCAATGTCCACACCAAGGAAGCCAGGACTGCGATCGCTCGTACAGGGGCATCCATTGAAGAAATCGGGGACGGATATGTGGTGATTATCGCTACTCCCGCAGAAGTACAAAAATTGAAAAAGTCAGGCTTTCAAATGAAAACAGAATTATCTTTCGGAACCGAAGATTTCCCTCCTTCTGACTCAGCTTATCATAATTATCAGGAGATGGATGCCGAAATTAATCAAGTGGCCGCAGCCCATCCCAATATTGTAAAAAAATTCAGCATCGGGAAATCATATCAGGGCCGGGAGTTATGGGCAGTGAAAATCAGTGACAACGTCCAGTCAGATGAAAATGAACCGGAAGTCCTTTATGTCTCTCTCCATCACGCCCGCGAACATCTGACAGTTGAGATGGCTCTTTACATCCTTCACCTTTTTGCTGACAATTACGGTTCAGATTCCCGGATTACCAATCTCGTCAACAGCCGTGAAATTTATATTGTCTTTAACCTCAACCCTGACGGCGGTGAATATGATATATCGTCAGGCTCCTACAAATATTGGCGCAAAAATCGCCAGCCCAACAGCAACTCCGGCTATATTGGCACCGATTTAAACCGGAACTACGGGTACAAATGGGGATGCTGCGGCGGCTCCAGCGGAAGCCCTTCCAGTGAGACCTATCGCGGATCTGCCCCCTTCTCCGCCCCTGAAACGGCACGTCTGCGCGACTTTGTCAACAGCCGTGTCATCGGAGGCAAACAGCAGATTAAAACTGCGATTACTTTCCACACCTACAGCGAATTGATCCTTTGGCCATATGGCTACACCTATGCAGATACTCCCGCTGATATGAGTGTGGACGATTACCAGGTTTTTAAAACGATGGGACAAGCAATGGCCAGAACCAATAACTACACACCCCAACAAGCCAGTGATCTATATATCACGGATGGCGACATGACAGACTGGGCCTACGGTACACACAAAATTTTCGCTTATACCTTTGAAATGTATCCCCGCAGTTCGAATCCCGGCTTCTACCCGCCCGATGAGGTGATCTCAAGAGAAACCGCAAGAAACAAAGAATCCGTCCTGTATATTGCTGAGCAAGCTGATTGCCCCTATCGTACCATCGGAAAATCGGGACAATATTGCAGTGCCCCTTAACCGATCAATTATAAGAGAGGAACGGTCCACTCGGGTTACCGTTCCTCTTTTTTAGTTGATACAAGCTGTCTTGTCTGGCAGCGCATGTGTAAAAACTGATAAACTATATAAATAGTCTATCTATTCCCTTCCATAGAAATGGAGTGAGATGTTTGCGCGTTCAAGCCATTAAACAATTTGGCGGTCCGGAAGTATTTGAAACAATGGAGATGGAGCGCCCCAAAGTTCAACCGGGGCATGTACTCATCCGCGTTGCCGCTACCAGTGTCAATCCCATTGACAACAAAATTCGCAGCGGATTTGTACCGGCACTCGCCCCTGCCTTTCCGGCCGTATTACACGGTGATGTGGCAGGTGTGATCGAGGAAGTAGGCGAGGGAGTTACTACTTTTCAGTCTGGTGATGAAGTGTATGCCTGTGCGGGTGGTGTCAAAGGATACGGCGGGGCGTTGGCTGACTATATGCTGGCAAATGCCGAACTGGTTGCCCATAAGCCAAAATCTCTTTCCTTTACGGAAGCAGCAGCGCTTCCTCTTGTCTGCATTACGGCATGGGAAGCCCTGATTGACCGGGCGCAAATCCTACCGGGGCAAAAAGTGTTGATTCACGGAGCCACGGGCGGTGTGGGACATGTCGCTATTCAGATCGCAAAAGAGAAAGGTGCACAAGTCTACACCACAGGATCTTCAAAGGAGAAGCTGAAGATTGCCCGGGAGCTTGGAGCAGATGTGGGCATTCATTATAAAGAATGTTCGGTGCAGCAGTATGTTGACAAATATACGGATGGCAAAGGGTTTGATATTGTTTTTGACACCGTTGGAGGCGACAATATTGACCGCTCGTTGGAGGCGGTGAAAGTAAAAGGGACAGTGGTTACGATCGCCGCCCGGTCCACCAATGATTTAACCCCCATGCACAACAAAGGATTAACATTGCATGCTGTTTTTATGATCTTGCCCCTCCTGACAGGAGAAGGTTTAGCTCATCACGGAAATGTGCTCAGGCAAATCTCGCAACTGGTAGATGAAGGAAAATTGCGCCCCCTCCTGGACGCAAACTCTTACCGTTTTTGCGAAGCAGCTCTGGCTCATAAACGCTTGGAGTCTGGTCAGGCGATTGGAAAAGTGACATTGATCAATGAGCATTTTTAACCAGGAGCTCCCCCCACTTCTCAGCAAACGCTTAAGTGGGGGGAGATTTACGTGTCAAAACTGAAAGTAAATATCCCCATATAACCTAATTTTCTATATAACGGAAGAGATTGAATCTTTCCCTTCATTATTCAAAAGATAATCTTGACATTGTTTAGATCATACGATTATGATAAAAACGTTTATTTTATGTTTGGGGGTATTATCTTGTATCAGTTCTTAGTATGGAAAAAATCGCTTATTGTAGTATCCATCTTTTCCCTGGTTGCCCTGACCGGTTGTAACCAGCTTCTCGATCAAATACAAAAAGAAGCGGGTAAAAATGAAGCAGATGCAAAAAGTTCCAATGAGGGCAGCGATGTAGAAGGAGCCCAGGCTGCCAACCAAACCTATAAGGAAATTCCTTTTACACCGATCAATTGGGTTATGGGCGCCCCGGACCGCCAACCACAGGGCGGAGTATGGATCTATACAAAAGAAGAGCATCCGGGGTCGCTTGATAACTCATCGCATGACTGGGAAAAAAAAGATATGCTGCTCGTCCAGATTAAGGAAAAGAAATATTACGGCTACAAGATGGAAATCACAGCCCTGCAAGTGATCAAGCCTGATGTGATCCGGATTGTGGTGAAGCTGAACAAAGGTACTACTTCCAGTTCGACAGAAGGAGAAGCAGCAAGGCGATATGCTGAGCTGGACAAAGGGGCCATCGACCCAAAAAAGATGAAATTTATCGTTGAAACAGAAACCGGAGAAAGGTTAAATCAAAACTAAGGAAAAAGAAAAAATCCGTCACCCCCTGATTGTGATCAGGAATGACGGATTTTTTTGCGGACTTGAACAGCAGCGAAAATAAGGGATTGATCTGAGATTCGGAAAATAATCGTATGATACATTAAAGTGTTTTACACCAATCACGGCAGGTCGGCAGGCCCACCCATCGGATGACAGCCTTGCGGGGAAAATGCGTTACAATTTTGTGCGCAGGCTCCATAGCTCCGGGAAGAAATGATGGTCCAGTACTTTTTTTAAATAAGGAACACCTGAAGAGCCACCGGTTCCGCGTTTGTATCCGATAATTCTTTCAACTGTTTTCATGTGGCGAAAACGCCATTGTTGCAGCCAGTCTTCGAGATCGACCAGTTTTTCTGCCAGTTCATAGAGATCCCAGTAGGTCTCAACATCCCGGTAAACAGCCAGCCATGCTGCCTCCACTTACGGATCAGGTTGATAAGCCTGACTCCAGTCACGCAGTAAAAGATCGGGAAGAATCAGAAAACCTGCCTTAGCCAGTGCCTGAATTGAGACATCATACAAACTTGGCTGGTTGAGCGCTTGCTTCAGCTGGTCATGCAACTTTTGATCTTTTTTATAAATTTCCAAAATATGAGAACTCTTGCTTCCCAGATAAAATTCGATCAATCGGTATTGATACGATTGAAATCCGGACGCCTGTCCAAGTTTGCCGCGAAACTGCATATACTCCGCCGGTGTCAACGTGGACAGGACATCCCAGGCCGAAATGATCTGCGATTGAATTTTGGAAACACGGGCCAGCATCTTAAAGGCGCCAGATAGATCACCTTTTTTAATATTGGCAATAGCAGCCTTCAATTCATGCAAAATCAGCTTCATCCATAACTCACTCGTTTGATGAATAATGATAAACAACATCTCATCATGGTGATCAGACAAGCTGGATAACAGCTGGTCGGTCCAGTTGCAGATATTCCCCGTACGTCATCCGGCTTTGAAAATCAGTATAAATCTCACTCTCCGGTGCAAGATTCTTTGTACTCTTCCTTTCGGACATGTCTCTGGCCCTCCTTATCCTAATATCTCTTCCTGAAAGATTCTCACCCCTGCAAACAAGAGCCGAGGTCCGATGATTGATGACAGTTGAAAAGAATGTATAATATTTATTGAATTAGAAAAAGGAGTACAGCTATGCTCACTTATTTATTGGTCATCGTCTATCTGGCTGCAGTGCTTATTTTGACCATCATACAATGGAATCGTAAAAGTAAGGATCAATGGAATTGGAGTAAAAGTTTGTTTCTGTTTTTTGAGGAGTTTGTAAAGTCACTTGGCAAAGTGGCATTTTTTATCTGCTATTTTCCTCTTTATATTCTTTATAAATGCTTTGGCTGGCTCGCTCAACAAATCAGTCATTTTGTGAGTTGGCTATGGAAACAAGTAATCGTTCCTGTTCTCTCCCGGATTTGGGAATATCTCATTGCGTTACCCATCCGCTTTATATACATTTACTTATTGGACCTGCCGCTTCGCTGGCTCTGGAAACGGGTGATTGTACCCGTTACTTTGTGGATCTGGAAAACCATTTTACGGCCGGTGCTGCGCTTTATCTTTGTCTATTTGATCTATATTCCCTTTTCCTGGCTGTGGAACCGGGTTCTTGTACCAGTAACTGTATGGATCTGCAAATATCTCATTTATCATCCGATTCGTTTTGTCTTGTTCTATCTCATCTATATTCCGCTTCGCTGGCTCTGGAAATATATCATTCTCCCTGTGGCTCACTTCTGTACCTGGGTATGGAAAAATCTGATTCTACTTCTCCTGGTCTGGGTATGGAATCATATCATCGTTCCGATCTCTGTCCGGATATACCGACTTGTGCTCCTAGTTGCGGCAAAATGGGCAAAAAACGTGTTTCTTTTTATCATAAACATGTTCATGTGGGTTTGGAAGGAGGCCATATTCCCGATGGTGCGCTGGGCTGGCCTCTATCTGATCAAACATCCTGCTCATTGGGTCTGGGTCCACCTGATTCAAACTCCCGCTGCACGGGTCATCCGCCAGGTGATTAAGCCATCCGTCCATTGGATCATTCAACTGTTTGCTGATCAGAGAAAATCCGGTCATAAAGGAAAAAGAGATCTGGATCGCTAAGGGTTCTCTGTAAATATATCCGTAAAACCAATCACCTCGGCCACCATTTACGACCAGGAGGGATTCAAATATGCCAAAGCGGGTCGCTGCTTTATATGATATTCACGGTAATTTTCTTGCACTGGAAGCGGTACTTGCCGATATGAAAAAATTTGCTCCGGATGAGATTGTGATCGGGGGGGATCTGGCATGGGGGCCGGAACCCGTTGCTGTGATGGAGCGGCTGATGAGCCTTACAGGTAAGATTCATTTTATCAGGGGGAACGCCGATCGGGAAGTTGCCGGGCGATACGGAGTTGGACAGGGACTGGAACCCTGGGTGGCTGATATCAATCTCTGGTGTGCCGGCCAGCTGTCTGCATCCCATATGGATTTTCTGGGCCGCTTGCCGGAACAAAAAGTGCTCAATATGGACGGATTAGGAAATGTATTATTTGTTCATGGATCTCCCCGCAGTGATGAAGAATCCATTCGTGCGGACACACCGGAAGTTGAGATTATGCCGATGGTAAAGGATGTTTCACCAAACATGATTGTCTGTGGGCATACCCATATTCAGTTTGACCGGACGGTTGCCGGCAAACGAATCCTAAATCCGGGCAGTGTCGGATTGCCCAGCGGTACAAAAGGAGCATGCTGGGCTCTGATCGGCCCTGACATAGAACTGCGTGTCACAGAGTACGACTGTGTGGCGGCAGCTGAACGAATTCGGAGATCAGGAGTACCCATGGCAGAAGACTTTGCTGCTCACATCCTGCACCCGCCCGCTGAAGGGCCATAACCTTTCACTGTCTCCTCAATTCCGGTTGCGGCGCTGCTTTAATCTTCTCCGGATAAAGAAGACAAATAAGAGTGCCAACAACCAAATCAACAGGATAAACCCTATTTTTAACAGTTTGGCGATCACAATAACCAAAAAGAAGATAAGAATGACCGGGATGGATATATATTTGTCCATTCACTTTTCCTCGCCAATGATCGTTCTTATGTGTCATTATAAAAGTGTGGAATTGTTCCTTGTCAAGGCTTCCGCACGGAAACCACAATTCAAAAATATCTGTCATTCCCCGGGCAATATTAAAAAGCCCGGGGTCCTCAATTTTTTCAAATATATATCCTTTGGAAACCAACAACAAGAGCCCCAAAACCAGGGCTCTTGTTGCTTAAGCCAACCACTCGCGCCGCGAAAAAGATCTTCGGCAGGTAAACTTGCGCATCTCCTGGCAAACATCAAATCCATTCATGTCCGGCAACATAACATCAAGCAAAATCAAATCAAACAACTCCTGTTTGACAAGCCTGATCGCTTCTGCACCGGTAGTCGCGCACTCAATCTGTTCATAGCCTTCTCTTATCAGAAATGTTTTGATCATTTCTAAAAGGCCCGCTTCATCATCCACGAGAAGAATTTTCTCTTTCATATTTCCTCCCCCTTCTCCTCATCATCTCTGGCCGGAGGGAAATAAGAAAGCTCGTTGGTCTTTGCCGCTACCAACGAGCCGGGAGTGAACTGCATTGCCATCGAAATGGCGAGCTTCTCGCTCGCAATTCATAAAGTGAGTTTGGAAAACAGTATAACAAAACCATTTTCATCTATCCATAAGGAATCAGCGAATTGGAAGATGACCTTTTCACTCAAAGGAACTGTTCTCCAGTCACCTCTTTTTGACAAGGTTTCTCTTTTTACATAATTATACCGCCATCCACATGCAATACGGTTCCATTAATATAATCGGCTTCATCGGAAGCCAGAAATAGATACGCGTGGGCGATATCGGAAGGTTTGCCCAACCGTCCGACGGGGATTTGTTTTTGAACCTGCTCCAGCACAGTTTGTGGAACGGTTTCTACCATTCTTGTTTGAACAAAGCCGGGAGCAATGGCATTTACCCGGAGCCCGTGACGGGCTAGCTCTTTCGCCCAGGATTTTGTCATCCCTACCACACCTGCTTTTGTCGCTGCGTAGTTGGTCTGCCCTATATTTCCATAGACACCGGATACCGAAGAAGCACTGATGATTCTGCCCCGGCCCTGTTTGATCATATGAGGTACAACGGCCTGGGTGCAGAAGAAGACACCGTTCAAATTCACTTCAATCACCCTCCGCCACTGCTCCTCTGTCAATGTAACCAGCATGCCGTCATGGGTAATCCCGGCATTGTTGATAAGGATATCGATCTTTTGAAAATGTTCCACAGTTGCTTCGACCATTTTCTGAACACTTTCACGGCTGGATACATCAACCTGATGGAAAGCGGCTTCTGCTCCCTTCTCTCTTAACTGGGCGCAAATTTCTTGTCCTGCGGCAGTGTCATAGTCGGCAATCATTAATTGGGCACCTTCTCTGGCAAATGTAAACGCCGTCTCTCTTCCAATTCCATTGGCTCCCCCTGTAATGATCGCAACCCGATTACCTAATCTCATCGTTGGAATTCCCTCCGGACTCTGTGTTTAAAAAGCGGGTAACCTGTTGAATCAGCTGACTGCAATCATCAATGAGAGGAGAGTGGCCGCAATTTTTCAGATAAACCAATTGGGCATGAGTGCCGATATCCTGAATGATTTCCTGCACCATCTGTTCAGTTACAATCCGGTCATTCTCTCCCCACAACACCAGCGTCGGCACTTGAATACGGCGTGCCGCACCGGAACCCGGCTCTAAACCATTATTTTCAGAGCTGATATTAAATGTGTTTAACGCATGATACACATCTGCCAGATTGCGCTGGGTACACATATCTTCCAGATATGCTTCATATCGTTCGTCTGACGGTTGGCGCCGGGTATAGATCAATGAATTCCACATCATCCGCAGAAAATCCTTATTCTTTTCAGCATAAGCCTGTAAAACCGGGATCGTTTTGCCCGGATCGTTGACGATTTCTGCCTTTGTTTTCAGGCGATCAACCGGCTTGCCCTGCGCGTCCAGACGATAAAACGGGTAACCCCTGGTTGAAGCCGGTGCCAGCAAAATCAATTTCCGGACAGATCCGGGATGGTCTGCGGCAAATTGCATGGCCACCGCTCCTCCCATCGACCATCCCATCAGGTAAAAGGATGGCAAGTCCAGGGCATTGACAACCAGTTTCAGATCATCGGCAAAGTCCTTCATGGAATCAATCGGACGATGGTAAGTGGACAAACCAAACCCCCGCAAATCAACAGCTATAATATGATACTTCTCATCCATTTGTTCCAACAGGACATCCCAGTGCCTGGATGAGGTCATATTCCCGTGAATAAGCAACAAAGTCTCATTTCCGCCTTCACGCTCCCGATACCCCAGTGTCTCGCCATTGCCCAGCCCGACCGTTTTTAAATGGATTCTATGTTCCATCCCCCTGTCACCCCCAGCGAATCGTTGTGGCCCCCCAGGCATATCCGATTCCCGCACTTACCAGGACCACAATGTCTCCTGCTTTAATTTTTCCTTTCCGCAACCCCAGTTCCAGGGACAGAATTTGATCGATTTGGCCCATATGCCCATAATGGTCCAGATACACGGTTTGTTCTCTGGATAACCCCAGTTCATGCAAAATGGCATCGTGCGCAGAGCGCTTCATATGCAAAATTCCCAGGTAATCGATGTCCCTTTCGGATAGGCCGCTTTTCTGCAATGATTGGCGTATGACCTGAAAAAAATTGTGCAAAGATTTTTTCTCTAATCGCTCTTTCATTCCCTGCGGATCACAGACATCCAGGCTATGCAACCCCTTCCGCACTGTTTCTGCGGAAGCAGGCAGTTTGGTCCCCCCGGCAGGTACAATCACATCTTCAGAAAAAGAACCATCAGTAATAATGTGGGAAGCAAGCACTTCGTTCCGGTTCCAGCCTTTCCGCAAGAGAACGGCTCCCCCTCCGGCAGACAGATTAAAGAGAAATCGGGTGCGCGGGTTTTGATAATTGACCAGGTCCACATTGCGGTATCCCCCGGCTAAAAGTACCGTATGAAGTGAATGATCCGCCAGCATCAGACTCTTTGCCAGCTTGAACCCTAACACGGCAGTTCCACAGCGAAGTGCTGTATCAAATGCCCAGGCATTAACGGCTCCTACTCCTTGTTGCAGCTTAATTCCCGCCGTCCAAACAGGATATTCTTTATACTCTTCGCCAATGTAGATCACGAGATCAATCTCTGCCGGATCAACCCCGGCCCTTTCAATTGCCTGTTTTGCCGCTCGCACTCCCATCTCGCAGGGATGGTCTCCTTCCCCGGGGATCGGCTTCTCCACAATGCCCATTTTTTTCTCGACTACGTCCAGTGGCAATCCGGCAGCCTGTGCGATTTCCCGACCAGTCATCCTTTTTTCCGGAAGGTATAAACCGGTGCTGATGAGGCCGATGCTCTGTTGATCTTTTTTCATGCTTTTCGCCCTCTCATTTCCTCAGCTCAGCGGCAGGTGATTGTTTGCCTTTTCTTTGCCACTTTTCATTTCCCAGCCTCCGATTGACAGAACCAACGATTCCCTTGGGAAAAAATATGACCGCAAGGATATAGATCAATCCGAACAGAATGATCCACCGTTCAAACAACCAGTGGACATCCGCAAGGTCAGCCAGAACATCATGGGCAAGCTCAATGATCCCCGCCCCAATCACCGCGCCGTATAAAGTGCCGACTCCACCGATAATCGTCATGAGCAAAACATCCAGTGTTACATCCACCGCAAAAACCGCCGTATTGACAAAACGTAAACTGAGTGCGTACATCATGCCGCTGAGACCCGCAATTACTCCGGCAATCATGCTGGCCGCCACTTTATAGTGCATCACCTGATAACCCAGCGACTTCGCTCGCCGCTCATTTTCACGGATCGACTGCAACACCTTGCCCATCGGCGATTGTGTAAATCTTCTCAAGAGAAGGAATATAATGACCATAAACAGGAGAGAAATCAAATAGAACGATTCCCGATTCATCAGCTCTTCCGGAATGCGAAAAGTAAAACCGTCATTCCCTTTGGTCAAACTGCGCCATTTCTCTGCCCCCACTTGAAATAAACCGGCAAAAGCCAGCGTGAGCATCGCGTAATAGTGGCTCTTTAAGCGGAGAGATAAAATGCCGACCACATAACTCAAAACCATACACAGGATAAGGGTCGTCAACATTGCGAAGACAAGCGCCTCCAGGGTGGCATCCGTTCGAACAAGCCATATTCCCGTGCTGTATGCCCCAATCCCAAAGAACATCGCATGCCCGAAGGAGATGATTCCCGTATATCCCAATAGCAGATCGTAACTCATGGCAAAAACGGCAAATATAAATATTTGCGTCATCAAAATCAGGGAACTGCGGGAATCATTGATCCAGGGAAAGAGGACAAGAAAAAGCCCTGTGATCAACAGTAAACCAGCCTTGATCTGATCCCGTCTGCTCTTGATCATCCCTTCACCTCTTTCACTCCAAATATTCCTTCCGGCTTCAACAATAATACGAGCAGCATAAAGATCATATTGACTGCCAGCGCAAAATCAGGAAAATAATAGCTGATCCATCCATTGGCCAGTCCGACGAAGATGGCGGCAACCGCCGATCCTGTGATACTTCCCATGCCGCCGATGATCACCACAATAAATGCCAGAATGGCATACTCCATCCCCATTTCCGCATAAATCACACCTGAGTAAGGCCCCATCAACACTCCGCCGAGTGCTGCCAGAGCCGATCCAAACATAAACACACACATAAACACAAGGCGAATATGAATCCCAAGAGCCTGAACCATTTCCGGGTTGGCCACGCCAGCCCGCACGATCAGTCCCCATTTGGTCCGTTTCAGGAGAAACTGTGATCCGGCGAGTACCAATAATCCCACTAAAATGATAAATAAACGGTACTTAATGAGAATCACGCCGTCCAGGTTCCAGCTCCCTTCCAGCCATGCGGGGGCTTTTGCGCTGATCTGGTTAGGACCCCATACCACTTTGATCATTTCACTCAGGACCAGCATCGCCCCGAGGGTGATCAAAATTTGTTGCATATGGTTTCCGTATACCGGCCGTACAATCCAGCGCTCCATCAGCCAGCCCAAAGCCAATCCGATGGTGATGGCAGCGACAATCCCCATCACAAAACTGCCTGTTTGTCCATAGGCCCAGATTCCGGTAAAGGCACCCCAGACAAACAAACCTCCATGTGCAAAATTAAGAACGTCCATCAAGCCAAAAATAAGGGTCAGGCCAGCCGCAAGCAAAAAAATAAGCATCCCTGTCGCCAGCCCGTTGACTGTCAAGTTGATGAGAACTTCCACACGCCGTCCTCCCTTCTGCCTGTACTATGCGATCCCCAAATATTTCCGTTTCAGTTGCTCGTCATTATTCAACTCTTCCATCCTGCCGCTCGCCACATTTTGTCCATCGTCCAGAATCGTAAATCGATCCCCTACCGCACTGGCCATGTGGAAGTTTTGTTCTACCAGCACGATCGTGGTACGATGTTTAATCTTTTCCAGTGATTCGGCTACTTTATCCACAAACACAGGTGACAGCCCCTTGCTCGGTTCATCAATTAAAAGCAGGGAAAGATCCTGAACCAGAGCACGGGCTATCGCCAACATTTGCTTTTGCCCGCCACTCAGGTTCCCTCCTTTTCGGTCCCAGAACATTTTGAGATCGGGAAAGAGTTCCAGCATCCACTCCAAACGTTCCTGTGCCCCTTGATCCTTTCTGCTCATCGCCACCTTAAAGTTTTCCGCTACGGTCAGATCGCCAAAAATCCCCTGGTCTTCCGGAACATAGCCAATTCCTTTACGGGCAATCTGATAGGGAGGCCGTGTCTGAATTTCTTCTCCGCGATAGATCACGCGCCCTTTCGCAGGTGGTGTCATCCCCATGATTGAACGTAAGGTAGTCGTCTTGCCAGCCCCGTTTCTCCCGAGCAGAACCGAGATTTCCCCCTCTGGAACGCCGAGCGTAACCCCCTGCAAGATGTGGTGCTGGCCGATAAATGTTTCAATCTGTTCCAATTCGAGAATCATGCCGGTTTCCTCCCAGGTATGCAGACTGGACAAGCTCATTTTGCAAAATCTCTTCGGGGGTACCGTCTGCCAGCATCTTTCCGTTCATTAACACAATCACTCGGTCAGATAAATCGAGAACCATGTCCATCTTGTGTTCAATCAGAATGATCGTTCTTTCCTGTTCCTCTTTCAAACGGCGAATCAAGTCGAGAATCACCGGAACTTCCTCCATCGACATCCCCGCAGTCGGCTCGTCCAGAAGCAGAATATCGGTTTCCAACGCCAGTAGCATGGCAATCTCCAGTTTCCGCTTCTCGCCATGGGTTAAGTACCTGGCTAAAAAATCCTGTTTCTGATCGAGAAACACTTTTTTCAGCCAGTAAACCGCTTTTTCTTCCAGTTGCCTGTACTTCCGCCCATAAAAAAACATCCGGTAGTAAACCTTTTCCCGGGCCTGGACAGCTAAGCGCACATTTTCCAAAACAGTTAGTTCAGGAAATACATCGGTAATTTGAAAGGAACGTCCAATTCCCATCCGGGTACGCTTATAAGAGGACAGACCGGTTACATCCATTCCCTTAAAGAAAATCTTCCCCCGGGTTGGTTTGATTTGCCCGCTGAGAAGGTTGAAAAAGGTGGTTTTTCCCGCCCCGTTCGGTCCGATCACCGAAGTGAACCGCCTCTCAGGAAAAGTTGCATTCACGCCATTGACCGCGAGATGACCGCCAAATTGGATGGACAAGTCTTTGGTACTGAGAATAGGCTCCATACTCTCATCCTTTCGATCACTTTTTGTTGAGAACGGGCGGTGCGGTTTCCTCGGGGGTCAGCTCACGAATCAGGACAGGATTGGGATATTCTGTCCCCTTCTCAAGCTTAATGGCGTAGAGAGTTTGTAACGCTTGATGATCCTCTTTGCGGAACATCATCGTACCCTTAGGTGTTTCAAAGGACATCCCTTCCATCACCGGAATAAGCGCATCCGCACTTGCATCCCCCTCTGTTTTTTTCAATGCCTCTACGGCTGCGATCGCCGCTGACATGCCACCGGGAGTAAACAGGTCGGGAACTTGACCGTTAAATCGCTTCTTATGTTCAGAGATCAGCCAGTCATTTACTTTGTTCTTGGGCAGAGTATGGAAATATACTGTAAATCCTTCCATTCCGACGAGCCCCGCCATCGTTTTTAATGCGGGAAGGTCAGGGACACCCGTAGATATTTTAATTCCGCGTTCTTGTAATTTCATCTCGGCAATCTGATTCCAGGGAGTATTTGCCCCTGCCCAGACGACAAACAGATAATCGGGCTTCGCATTGATAATCTTCTGCAAATGCGAGGTAAAATCGGTTGCCTTGGGATCGGCGTATTCCTGGTGTATCACCCGGCCCCCCAATTTTTCCGCTGCCTGTTTAAAAGCTTTTACTCCATCCCGCCCAAACGCATAGTCCGGGGCCAGGGTTGCAATTTTCACTCCCGGTTTGGCAATAGCCGCCGCTCCGGCAATCGCATCCTGGTAAGAGTTGCGGGCCGTGCGAAAGATATACCGATTCCATTCAGCTCCGGTAATGCTGTCCGCCACTGCCGGTTCCACAATCATTACTTTTTGGTACTCTTCCGCCAAAGGCAACACAGCCAATGTATCTGCCGAACTGCTTGAGCCAACCAGGATATCTACTTGATCTTCTTCCAAAAGTTTTGTCGCCTTTTTAATGGCCACCTCCGCTTTTGTCTCCGTATCTTCTATAATCACTTCGACTTTGCGGCCATGTACCTCTCTTGTCCCTTGAGTGGCGTAATCCAGACCTAATTGAAATCCATTCACCGTCTGTTTTCCATACGATTCCAGGGACCCCGTCATAGAGGCTAATACCCCGATCTTAATCGGATCTCCGGCACTATTTCCTTTATCGCCCGAACAGGCAGGCACGAGGATGACGGCAAAAGCTGAAAGAATCAGAAGAAAAGTTCGCATCCACCCTTGCTTCACGTTTGAAATCCCCCTTCCCTCATGTTCAGCCTATTTTAATCTGAAAGGGTTACAGAATAGTTACACAATCATGTTTCCTTGCATCATTTGCAGAAAAAGTTCTTCTGTTTTTGGCATGGGCGCAACCCCGAGCTCTTTCTGCAGCATATCGCGGCACTTCTGATACTGCTTGATTGCCTGGGGCCGGTTGTTTTTCTGATAAAAACAGTACATCAGCAACCGGTATGCCTCTTCCCAGCAAGCATCCTCCTGTAAAATTCGCTCACACCAGTGAATCGCGGAATCAATCTCTTTTTGCTCTACCTGAATTTGTGCCAGCTGCTCCGCTCCCCGGATAAATAGAGATTGCAGCCGTTCTCTTTCCTCAAAACACCAATCTTCATATCTTCGCTCGGGCAGATAACTTCCCCGGTATAACTCTAACCCGCTCTGCAGTTTGGTGATATCCTTCTCTTTGAGCCCATCCTGGATGAGGCGTTCAAACTCCACCGCATCCATCTCAAATCCTGATGTCAGATTAAATCCATACAGGGAGCCTTGCCGCTGTATGAAAAAAGAGGCAGATCGGGCCGAACGCTTCGGTTCTAAAGCATTGTTCAACGCATTGAGGGCTACTTTGAAATCGCGCGCAGCGGATTTAGGATCCGCGTCCGACCATAACAGAGTACAGATCTCTTCTTTGGTCAGCATCGATTGCCTTCTTGTTAAAAGCAATTGAAACAGTTCTTTCGCCTTTCCCCTTTGCCAGTCTTTCATTCCTACTTCATCGTCGCCCAACCAGACGCGAAAATCTCCCAGTGTCTGAATTCGCAACGTATAGCCAGGATGGGACGAAACGTTGTGAAATCCCATCTCCGACAATAAGAAAGAAACATAATGATCTTCGATTCCCTTCGTTTGGGCAAACAGAAGAAGCTGAGCCCACTTCTGGATATCCCGGGGACCAAACAGGGTGCGCTTTTGTACGAGGTATTCATACCCCCCTGTTTGCATCATCTTGATCAGTTGTTCCATACTCTTCAAAAAAGTGGATTCATCCTCCGTCTCAAATGCCGTTAAAGCTTGCCATAACAGAGTGACTGTCATAAAATAACGGTCCCCACAGCGGACAAAACCCTCGTGGCATTCGGAAAAGAAACGTGCTGCTTCCCGCCATTGTTCACCATAATAAGCCGCAATCCCCAGTCCGAGCCGAATCATCGTTGACAACCACCGGTCTTTGACACTTTCTGTTTCCGTCAGCGCCTGCTGTCCATAAAAAGCAGCCAGATCAACAGCACCTTCACGTCCGTACAAAAGCGACAACCCCATCAATGGTTCAGCCTTTCCCCGCCCCAACCGCAAATCTTCCATCAATTCCAGCGCCGTCTGGTAACATTCCGCGGCCAGTCTGCGCTCATAGTTGGAGATCAGTTGCACCGCATGCCCCATGCGCATCCATCCACACGCCTCCACAAAGGGAACCTGGCATCCGACTCCCTGCATAATCCCGGCTTCCGCCAATTTTTTCGCCTGATCAGGTTCCCCCATCAAGCAGTCGACCAAAGACAACAACAAATTGGTTTCACGATGCGAGCGGGGCAACAATTGGGATCTTTCCGAATATTCTTCGCGTTTCTTTTTCTCCAGAATCTGTTTGGCCCGCTGTAACCGGCCGGTCCGCAACAGAAGGCGCACCTCCAGTTCCTTTTCAATATATTTGGAATTGATTTCCCGTCTTTGCTCCAGCCAGCGGTCCGCATCCTCGACCCGGCCAATGTTAACAAAATTTTCCGCAATTAAACTTTGCAAACGTTCCTTATCTTCTTCATAGGGCTCCAAACCATCCAACAATTGGATGGCACACTGCAGAAAATATTCCGCTTTACCCGGTTGGATGGTATCCAGGTATATTCGTGCCTGTCCTTCTAATCCCAAACTTTGGCCAAGCGGGTCATCCTTTTGCCGGGCAAGTCGTTCGGCCCTCCGGTAACAGACGATCGCCCTGTCATAGTGACAGCGGTAACGATTCATTTCTCCCTCATAAATCCATAGTTTGTAATAGCGGTCTTTCCATTCATCCGGCAATCGCTTCAGTTCTTTTTCCAACTTTTCCAGCTGCCCTTGTTCCAGCCATTGGCGCCCTCCCCCAACAAGAGCCTCTGCCAGCATTTCATTATCCCCGTCTTCTTGCAATCGTTGAATTGCCTGCTCATAAGCTCCGGTGCGGCAATCATGCTTAACCAGCAACCGTTGCATGCGGATGAACTCCTCGGCTCTCTGTCTTAATTGGCCTTTTACAAACTGCCGGAACAAAGGATGAAACTCCTCTTTCTCCCCCTGTTTCCGAAGCAGAAAAAGGTTTCTCCGCTCGATCTCGAGCCACCACCCCGGTTCAGGATCTGCTCCAAAAACCTCTCTGTATAGCTGTTTTGAAAAAGTCCCCAGCATACATATTTCTTCCAGCAACCGCTGAACTCGCAAAGGTAGCTTGTTCCATACTTCCACCCTCAGATAAGCAAACAAATCCTGAATGAAGGGAGAATGGCTGTCCAAAAGGGGGTTAAGCCCCCTTTGTTGTGAAACTGCCTCAGCCATCAGGCGAACGGCGACGGGCCAGCCGAGCGTGGCACGGCAAATCGTTTGCAGATCGTGTTGCGAAGGTTCGGTTTGACAATAGTCTGTGAAATAAACATGAATCTCTTCTTCTGACCAGGAAAGATCTCTTTGTGTGATCTCAACCAGTCTTCCTTTTACTTTCATTGTTACGAGTTCATCCCATCCGGGAATATCCCGGGTGATGATTACCAGATGAAATCCCGAGGGCATGGTCTGCAAGAAACGCTCCATCCAGCTTTGAATGAGCGAGGAATGCGGGGCGAGGTGATAATCGTCAAGGATTAATAACACCTCTTGGTGCAGATCAGCAAGATGATTCACCCACATCTCATAAAAGAGTTCCAGTTGCGTTTGATCATCGGGAGCACAGCATTCCAGGTATTGCAATAACTCGTCACCAAACGAAGGAAAACGTCTGCGCAATGAACAGACAAGATAACGGCAAAAGCGGGTCCATTCCACATCTTCCTCTGTCAGGCGATACCAGCATGCTTCTATCTGTTCATCCTGCAAAAAAGAAGCGACAGCCGTCGTCTTCCCATAACCGGTGGGTGCATGAACCAGGAGTACAGGATGACTGATCCCGCTCTTCAGATTTTTCACCAGCGAGGCACGCCGCAGAACGCGGGAATTGATGACAGGGCAAACGATTTTGGTAAAGATAACTCCCGCACTCTTAACCATACTTTTGCACGATTCCTTTCTTATCAATTTTGCCTACCGGCGTCTTCGGCAGTTCATCCGCCAGATAGATTTTCTTGGGGACTTTATATCGTCCCAGGCGGGTGGCACAGTATGCCTGTAATTGTGCCGGTGTCAGCGTTTTCCCGGCACAGGCCACCACAACGGCGGCGACCACTTCTCCCCAATGGTCATCCGGCAACCCTACTACACTAACTTCACTCACATCGGGATGGTCTCCCAACACTTGCTCTACTTCCAGAGGATATACATTTTCTCCGCCAGTGACGATCATATCTTTTTTTCTCCCTACAATATAATAATAACCGTCAAGATCCCGTTTGCCCAAGTCTCCGGTGCGGAACCAGCCATCCACCCAGGCATCCCCGGTCGCCTCCGGGTTATTCCAGTAATATGCAAACAAATGACCGCCCCGAATCCAGATTTCCCCCACCTCTCCGGTTTGATTGACGATTTGGCCTTCCGAGACCAGCTGAATCTGGTTAAAAAACATCGGTACCCCCACCGAACCCCTCTTGGTTGCGGCGGTTTCAGGGTCAATCTGAAAATTATTGGGGCCTGCTTCGGTCAGGCCATACCCTTCCTTAAAAGGAATCCCTTTTTGCGCAAACGCTTGATAAACAGAAAGCGGACACGGAGCTCCCCCGGAGAGAAAGACCCGCATCGCCGGAAAGCGGGAGGCAGTAAAATGCGAGGATTGAACCATAAGATGATACATGGTCGGCACCATTAAAGCAATCGTACACCGCTCCTTCTCGATCACGTCGATTGCCTTTTCAACCTCAAACTTTCCGCCAATCACTATCGTTCCTCCAATGTATAAAAGCGGGAGCGAAAGCGCATTTAATCCGCCGGAATGGAACATAGGCAGATAAACCGGAGTCGTATCTTCGGCTGTGAGGCCCCAGCTGAGTTGCGTATTCATCGCATTCCAGAAAGCCGCCTTATGAGTGATCACAACCCCTTTGGGTTTGCCTGTCGTTCCCCCGGTATAGAGGATCATCCACGGATCTGTCATCTTTTGTTTTACCGGTATTTGAACGGTTTTTGGTTGTGTTTGTGTATATTCCAGTTCCAGTTCATCCAGACTGCTTCGAAAAGAAATGGGGAGACATTTCACCTCTTTTTTAAATTGAGAATGGTAGAGGATCGACTTCGGTGTACAATCCAGCACAATCTCCTTCAGTTCCGGTAAGGAAAGGCGCCAGTTGAGCGGAACAAAAATAGCCCCGGTCTTGGCACAGGCAAACAACAGATCAAAGTAAGCAACATGGTTGGGAGAAAGAATCGCAACACGATCTCCAAATCGAACCCCTTGTGCATCCAAAGCAGAAGCCAACCGAATCGCCCGGTGGTTTAACTGGCCATAGCTCCATCGCTTCCCCGTCTGGGCATCAACGATGGCGATACGATCCGGCGTTAAACGGGCTCTGCTCTCCAACCAATCTACCACCCAACTCATCTTTCATCTCTCCCAGTAAAGATCTTCGTCTTTTTCATTCAACATAAAAGGAAGAGGTTGCAAACAGGTTACAATCCCCGATTGGCTGCAACTTGTCTGTAACTGTTTTGTTTCCAATCCCTGTTATCATTGAAATGATTCAAACAATACCAGAAGAGGTGGAGAGTTGTGAAAATGGCTCGTTGGATTACATTTTCTTCCATCGTCATCTCCTTGAGTTTGGTTCTCAGCGTCATACCCACCTTTCATCAAGCACATGCTTCCAGCTTTCTCACTAAAACCTCAACCGACGGACGCACCTATAAATTATATATTCCAAGTGGGTACACTCCAGAGACTCCTTTGCCACTCGTGGTGATGCTGCACGGATGTGCACAGAATCCCGACAATTTTGCGGCCGGCACCGAAATGAACCAATATGCTGAGCAGTATCACTTCCTGGTGGCTTATCCCGACCAGCCTTATTCAGCCAACCTGAGTAAGTGCTGGAACTGGTTTGACCCGCTGCACCAGTCACGCGGGAGCGGGGAACCTGCCTCTATTGCCCGGGTTGTCAATCATATTAAAGAAAGCTATTCTGTCGACAGCGACCGTGTCTATGTGGGAGGATTATCAGCCGGCGGAGCCATGAGCGTCATCATGGGGGCTGCTTATCCGGACATGTTTGCCGCCGTCGGAGTGAGTTCAGGACTCGAATATAAAGCGGCAACCAGCTCTCTGACTGCCTGGACAGTGATGATGAATGGAGGTCCCGATCCGGTCCAGCAGGGGAATCGTGCCTATCAAGCCATGGGAAGCTACGCACGTGTGGTTCCAGTCATCGCCTTCCACGGCACCAGTGACTATACCGTTTATCCGGTCAATGGACACCAGGTCATTTCCCAGTGGGCACAGACCAATGACCGTGTTTCTGACGGGAGTGACAACAACAATATTGATGATCACGCAGACCAGGTTGAAAACGGGCAAGTGACAGGCGGAAGGTCTTACACGCGGTCTGTTTACAAAGACCAGGCTGGCAACATTGTGATGGAAAAGATTATAGTAAACGGGATGGGGCATGCCTGGTCCGGTGGCACTTACACGGGCACCTATACAGATCCAACAGGTCCTGAGGCCAGCAAGATGATGTGGAATTTCTTTCAGAACCATCCAAAAAACTAGAGGGTTTCTCACTCTTTTTTAAAAGCAAGGCCCAAAAACTCCCCGTCTCTCATTGGCGGGGAATTTTTGGGCTTGATTCAGATGGAAAACAAAATAATGGCCAGGAACATCGCAGTCAGCGGAATGACAACGCTGAGAATAAAGATTGGCCCATAGGCCCGTTTATGGGATTCATTACAAATCGCGCGAATGGTGGTGACGATATATCCGTTGTGCGGAAGAGAGTCCAATCCCCCTGATGCCAGGGTAGCAACCCGGTGCATCGCGTTCGGATCAATCCCTTTTGCCATATAAATCGGTGCCAGAATCGGAAGGGCAATCCCCAATCCGCCGGAAGCTGATCCGGTCATTCCGCAAATTAATGTGACCGCAATTCCGAGGCCGAGCAATTCTGAACCCGGGATGTTGACCAGAGAGTCGACGACAGAGTTAAAAGCGGGCACTTTGGCCGCTACACTGCCAAATCCCACTACAGCACATGTGTTGGCGGCGGCAATCAGTGCGTCCTGAGATCCTGTTGCCAGCGAACCCCAGAACTTTTGGACATGTTTCCACATCAGAATCCAGCCCAGGCCAATACCTGTGACAAGAGAGATTAGCGCTGCCCCGGTCGATGACATAAATTTTGCCAGTATATTCAGAATTGCGATAACTGAAACCAACGGCAGTAGTGCAAATACAATATGGGGAAGATTTCTGATCGTTTTCCCTGATTTCTCCCCGCTCTCAAGGGCCGAAGCCGATTCCTCCGCGGACTTGCCGTGAGTATTTTGGGGAGCAGATGTCTGTTGATTGGGAAGAGAGAAGGTTTCTCCGTTAGCGACCGCTTTTTGTACCGCCCGTTTTAGATAGAAACCGCCGGAAACCATAATCAAAATCCCGATCATGATTCCGATGAACCCTCCGGCAGTCGGATCGGTGCCGAAAAATTTTGTCGGAATCAGATTCTGAATCTCGGGGGAACCGGGCGAAGTCATGGTAAAGGAAACGGAGCCAAAAACCATGGCCGCAGGAATAAACCGGTGCGGAAGGTTGGCATCGCGGAATAAGGCCACTGCAATCGGATAAACCGAAAATCCGACGACAAACAGGCTGACTCCCCCGTATGTCATAATGGCACATGCCGCCACTACGGCGAGAACAGCCCTTGAAGCCCCGAGTCTCCGTTTTACCCAGTCGGCAATGGCATCGGCTGCCCCGGTATCCTCCATTACTTTTCCAAAAATGGCGCCAAACAGGAAAATTAAAAACCAGGAGGCAAAATATCCGGTAAATCCGGTCATATAGTGTTTGGTCAGGGCTTCTTCCAGATTCAGTCCCCCGGCTGCGGCAACAACCACAGCACTGGCAAGAGCGGCAATAATAATATTGATCCCGCGCATCGTCATGTATATTAGTAATATCAAACCGGCAAACAGGCCAATCATACTCAGCATTCAACGATTCCCTCCCCATGTGTGCATATTATCCATTTACTGCACGTTCAAATTGGAAAAATCGTAGTCATAGCAAATATCATAAAGAGCTGCAATTTCTTCTTGAGCAGGAACCCTGGGGTTATTGGCGGGACTGCCGCTGTCAATGGCATCCGCCGCCATCTTTTCCACTGCGCGGGCAAATATACCGGGGTCAATCCCCCATTTTTTTATATTTGGAATGTTCAGATGCAAACAAAGCTTTTTGATCTCTACAATCGCCTCTGTCGCCGCCTTCTCGTCTGAAACCGCTTCCAGATCGTCGTTAAAAATTCGCCCGATGACCGCCAACCGCTCCATACAGGAATTTTTGCTAAATTCCAATACAGCGGGAAGCAACATGGCATTTGATATACCATGCGGAACATGAAAGACGGCTCCAATCGGGCGTGACATCCCGTGAACCAGGCAAACAGAAGCATTGGTAAAGGCCATTCCTGCTTTCATCGCCGCTAAAGCCATCGATTCCCTGGCTTCCATGTCCTGTCCGTTTTTATACGCTCTGTGAAGGTGTTGGCTGATCAATTCAATTGCCGACAGGGCCAACATGTCAGTCATTGGCTGGGCACGGCGCGAAATATAGGCCTCCACTGCATGGCAAAGGGCATCCAGCCCGGTTGCCGCTGTTACCTGGGGAGGAGAGGTAAGAGTAAGCACCGGATCTACAATCGCAACTGTTGGAATAAACGCCGGATCTTTGATCATCATTTTAACGTCTTCTTTGGTATTGGTGATCACGGTGACACTGGTTACTTCGGAGCCCGTTCCCGCCGTTGTCGGAA
Source organism: Paenactinomyces guangxiensis (assembly GCF_016055185.1). Lineage (GTDB taxonomy): Bacteria > Bacillota > Bacilli > Thermoactinomycetales > Thermoactinomycetaceae > Paenactinomyces > Paenactinomyces guangxiensis. The sequence goes on along the minus strand of NZ_JAECVR010000013.1, from coordinate 34,396 downwards.
CTGCAATGAGTGGGACAGGCTTTCTTTTTATCGGCTTTCTTCCTCCCGTGTAGTCACCAATATACCCTTCATTGGCAGCCAGCACAGCTACTGCCTTCGCTGCATCAAGGCAACTTCCGCCGCCAAGTCCCACAATCACATCACATTTTTCCTGAATGAAAATCTCAAGAGCCTCCTCTACATAGAGGTCGGTCGGCTCTGAATGAACTCCCAGGTAGGACACATGAGTCAAGCCTGCCTGCTCCAAAAACTTTTGACACCGGCTGGTATTTCCGATCTTTTCCATTATCCCGTCACTGATCAAAAGAGCCTTTTTACCCAGAAGCGAAACCTGTTCACCTATTTTCGCAAACGAATCACATCCGTAAAGAATTACGGACGGAATGCGAAATTCTGCAAATGATTGCATAAAACCCCTCCTCAAAAGGCCGCCGCCGGAAATATCAGTTTTCAACAAAATAGAGGGAAATCTGTTTTTGGGCCGATGATCTTGCGTACAACTGTCTTCAGTTACTCACAAAGCCGATCCCTTCATGCTGTTACCTGGATATAACTAAACGGTATTGGATATTTTTCTTCTTTAACAAAGTAAAATCCTTCATGTTTTTCTTAATTATTTTTTTATTGCGATTATCAAATAAGTGAAAAAACAGTTCTTTCATGTACACAGAGTATCGCCTGTCCCTATTTCTTATTGAGCCGTATATCCACCGTCAATCACAACAGGCCCCCCTGTGATTCCTCTTCCTTTCTCACTTGCCAAAAACACTGCATAATCGGCGATTTCCTCGACAGACAACAGTCGTTTTTGCGGAACGAGCGGATAAATGACTTCCTCCAAGACTCTTTCCAGGGGAACATTTCTCGTTTTCGCCAAATCTTGCAGCTGGTTGCGAACCAGCGGAGTGTCCACATATCCGGGGCAGAGAGCATTGACAGTAATGCCGTGGGAGGCACCTTCCAATGCGGCAACTTTTGTCAGTCCGATCACACCATGTTTGGCACTGTTATAGGCAGCTTTTCCGGCAAATCCAATCAGTCCGTTGATGGAAGCGATATTGATCACCCTGCCGGATCCTTGCTTTTTCATGATGGGAAACACATACTTGATCCCGATAAATGGTGCAGTTAGCATCACTTTAACCAGCTGTTCAAACTTTGCAGTAGGAAAATCCTCAATTGAAGACACATATTGCAAACCGGCATTGTTTACTAAAATATCCAGCCTTCCATATATTTGTACCGATGTGTGGATGGTCTGGCGAAACTCCTCTTCTTTTGTCACATCGCACTTGATTCCCACCGCTTCTGCCCCTTCGCTTTGCAACTGTTTGGCGGCAGATTGAGCGGCTTCTTCGTTCAGGTCAGCTATAACCACTTTCGCCCCTTCACTGGCAAATGCTTGCGCAATCCCCAGACCGATCCCTCCTGCCGCACCAGTGATCAGAGCTGCTTTTTGATCTAATGCTCTCATCCTTTCATCTCCTCCAATCATTTTCTTTCTGTGAAAGTATGTGTCTAAGGGGGAAGGCAAAATTCTGTCTCGCTCCCGATCAGCGCCCTGCAAGGAAGTAGGGATAACGTTCCAAAAGCTGCATAAGGAGACATACACAATCATTTTCTATTATTTTATATTGATCCCTTCCGAAAAAAATAATTTTATTAAAGCTGGCTGAACAGAAAGTACATCTGGTAACGGGCTGGTAAGCCGGCTTCTATCCAGGCACAAAAAAAGCAGAGGTTTTCTCTGCTTTTCCCTCTATATTTTTATCTGTTCAATCACGGTTGAATTGGGATTTACCTCCAGGGTGTCTGTGTATTCCACTTTCGCAATTCGGCAGCCGGGGCCGATATAAACATGATTTCCGCGTACCACATCTGCCTCTGTAAACTCAATATCCACTTTCGTTCCTTCAATCACTTTGGATTTCAGTCTTTGTGACGAGTGACGCCCGAGCCATTTACTCAGAAGGGTTAGCGACAGTGTCCGCGAATTGTCTAACTTCACATAGATCTCTTCCCCGCCTATTTCTTCGGCATAACTCCTCCAGCCGATTTTGATATCAATCAGCTGTGCATTGAGCAACCCTTTTATTTCAAAACCGCCCAGTGAGATAAACTCTTCGGTCTCCACTCCCCCATCGACTGCCAAATGTCCCACTGAGCTTATTTTATTTGACTTCAAATCCCCCTGAAAGGAACATTTTCCCTTGCTGCTCAGTTTCTCAACTGTTCCGCTCCCCTTGACTGTACAGTTTCCATGTACTTTAAAATTTTTAACTTCCAAATTGCCCTCAATGGAACCCGTGCCGTTCACATTCATTTCAGCCGATTTGACATCTTTGCAAAAAGTGCCGGCGCCATCCACTTTGATTTGTTTCGCTTCCACATCCCCGGTGATGACACCTTTTCCGGCGATCTTCACATAGTTAAATGTTCCGCCACTCTGATGGCTGTAACCGGAAATTTTTATATCATGTAACAATTCCATCAGCGCTCCCCTCCCGCCGGGCTGCATAATCATTTTCGCTCAAACGACGATGCAATTCTTTCCCCCACTCATCCAAATCTGCTGTCTCCAGTTCCTGTGTCCTGTCGTCTAAAAAAAAGGACGCGTTTTGATCTGCTAACAAATAGAGTTTTTCCCTGTTTTTTTGGCACATGATAAGCCGGTAAGAAGTGTTTTTCAATTGCGGCAGCCATTTTTTGATGCTGGCCGCCCATTCGGACATCTCCTTTTCTTCCAGCTTCCACTGCTGTTTCCACTTGCTCATAATTGCTAAAACAATCATTTCCATAAAAGTAAAATAGTCTTTCGGTCCGTGCTGTTGAAACTGGTCAATCACACCTTCATCCAGCCAGGGAATCTTCCGCAGCTCTTCAGCCGGAAACCGCCGGTCTGTAAATGTTGGAGACAAAATGGAGGCAAGCTCTTCAAGGGAATACTTTTCTTTGTTGTTCAGGATAAAAGAGATCCGCTTTAAAATCTTTTCCTTCACAAAATAAGTTTCTTGCCCCGTTGTTGTCGCTTGTTTGATAAACCAGGATTCCGGGATCAGCTTTTGTCTCTTCCAGCGATAAAGTTGTCCATATGAGATTCCCGTTAACGATAATAATTCTTTTTTTGAAATGAGCTCCTCACCCATGCGACATTCACATCCTTCTTATCGGAAACGAATGTAACAATGTTACATTAACGTCATCGTAACATTGTTACACGGAAACTGCAAGTGTTTTTCATAAAATTTTGGGTTCAAAAAAACGCCCTGTAAAAGAGCGATTATCTGATCATATAGCCATACCGCAACTTTTTCCTTTCTATCTGCCTTCATCTCTTGTTGCTTATGGATGTTATGATTTTAACTTTTATTACATCAAGATCTCTAGTATACTAAAGAGAGGGATGATTATTAATTTAATTAAAAATCTCTCTCTTCCATCAAAATGGCTTACATCATTAAAGGGGGGAACAACAATGAGAACCAAGTACTCTCGAATTTTTTCATGTTTAGCAATTTTATTACTTGTATTTGCAATGGTTGCCTGCAGCCAGAACGCCGGTCCACAGACCAAATCGGATGCCGGCAACAAAAATCAGGTCGAGATTTTCAGCTGGTGGACCGGTGCTGGTGAAGAAGACGGTTTGAAGGCTCTGATAAAACTTTTCAACGAAAAACAGCCGGATATCGAGGTCATTAATGCTGCTGTCGCCGGCGGGGCGGGTACTAATGCGAAAACGGTGCTTGCGACCCGGATGCAGGGAAATGATCCCCCGGATACCTTCCAGGTTCACGGCGGTTCCGAGCTGAATGACGGATGGGTGGCGGCCGGCAAGATGGAGCCTCTCAACGATTTGTATGAAAAAGAAGGATGGAAGGATAAATTCCCCTCTTCCTTAATTGAAATGGTAAGCAAAGACGGCAACATCTACTCCGTTCCCGTCAATGTCCACCGGGGAAATGTTCTCTGGTACAACAAAAAAATCTTTGAGCAAAACGGTTTAAAGCCGCCAACCACCTTTGAGGAATTTTTCCAGGTGGCTGATGCACTTAAAGCAAAAGGAATCACCCCGCTCGCCCTTGGCGACAAAGAACCCTGGACGGCTACTCACTTATATGAATCAGTGCTGCTGGGTACACTTGGCCCCGAAGATTACAACAAGCTGTGGAAAGGCGAACTGTCTTTTGATGACCCGCGCATCAAAGAATCTCTCAACACCTTTAAGAAAATGTTGACATACACCAACCAGGATCACGCCGCACGCAACTGGCAAGATGCTGCCCAGCTGGTAGGCAAAGGGGAAGCTGCCATGAACGTGATGGGTGACTGGGCCAAAGGATATCTGACCAACGATCTCAAACTCCAGCCTGACAACGATTACGGATGGGTACCAACTCCGGGAACTACCGGTTCTTTCATGGTTATTACCGATACTTTCGGATTGCCGAAAGGGGCAAAACACCCCGAAGCTACCAAAACCTTCTTAAGCGTATTGGGCTCTAAAGAAGGACAGGATGCATTTAACCCGTTAAAAGGGTCAATTCCCGCACGCCTCGACGCTGATGTCAGCAAATACGATATATACGGCAAACAGACGATTGAAGAATTTAAAAAGGCTAAACTTACTCCCAGCTTAGCTCACGGCTCAGCTGCTCCCGAAGGTTTTGTAACCGCATTCAACCAGCTGATCAATACCTTTGTCACACAGGGGAACGTGGATACAGCCGTACAACAGATCAAACAGGCAGCCGCGGCCAACAAAGTTTCGAAATAGAAGAATCAGTATGACAGGCGGCAGAATTCTGCCGCCTGTTTGTTAAAGGAGGACAAATTATGGCAGATCTCGCACCATCGACCGAGTCCGGTTCACTTACGCAAACGGCCAAGAGGAGCCAGCGCCGGCGGGAACGATGGATTTCCTTTTTGTTTCTGCTCCCTTCGATCATTACGATCGCTGTCTTTGTCTACGGGTTTATCGCCTGGACCGGCTACGTTTCCCTCACCAAATGGAATTCACTGGTGCAGGACCTCTCGTTTAACGGGCTGGCAAACTATCAGTTTTTATTTGATGATTTCCGCTTTCAGTCGGACCTGCGCAATACGGTTGTCTTTACCGTCATTTTTATCGCTGTTTGTATCGTTCTGGGACTGTTTCTAGCCACTTTGCTCGATCAGCGCATCCGGATGGAAGGACTTTTCCGCAATATTTTCATTTTCCCGATGGCACTGTCCTTTATCGTGACCGGTGTCGTGTGGCAGTGGATTTTTAACCCTTCAACAGGTGTCAATTTGTTTTTAAAAAAGTGGGGCATTGAGGAACCGCCGCTCTGGTATGTAAACACGAAGATTATTCCCGGTGTGGAATGGGGACAGATTCAGGCAGGTATTCCTCTGGCCATCATCGCGGTGGTTATCGCCGCTGTTTGGCAGTTATCCGGCTTTACCATGGCCATGTATCTGGCAGGGATTCGGGCGATCCCCGACCAGTTGCGGGAAGCTGCCCGTGTGGACGGAGCTACTGAATGGCAGATTTTCCGGCAAATCATCCTGCCGCAGTTAAGACCGATCACCTTGAGTGTAGTGATTATCCTGGGCCATATCTCCTTAAAAATCTTTGATCTGATCTATGCCATGACCGGGCCGGGGGCGGCCTTTGTCACAGATATGCCGGGTGTATATATGGTGGAAACAACCTTTAAGGGCAGCCACTATGGTCAGGGTGCCGCTATCGCAATTTTGATGCTCTTACTTGTCTCTTTGTTGATCATTCCCTATCTAATTTCCAACATGCGGAAGGAGGAAGCGTAATGGCGGCATCACGAAAAAGCCACATCTGGATCTACGCGGTTCTTCTTTTGCTAGCCGCCTTTTTTCTCATCCCGGTTTACCTGATGGTGATCACCAGCCTGAAACCGGCCAGCGAGGCGACACTTGCACAAATGTGGGATTTCCCTTCCACCATCGACTGGCAAAGCTATGTGATCGCCTATGAAAAACTGGCACCCAGTCTGATGAACAGTTTTTACCTGGCTATTCCGGCAACGCTTTTATCCTCTTTGCTGGGTTCACTCAACGGATATATTCTCGCCAAATGGCGCTTTCGCGGAGCAAACACGCTGTTTACGCTGATTTTATTCGGCATGTTTATCCCTTATCAAAGTATATTGATTCCACTGATTCAGTTTCTCCAACAGATTGGACTATATAACTCCATCCCGGGTCTCATTCTGGTTCACGTTGTCTACGGCATTCCCATTACCACTTTGATCTTCCGCAATTTCTACGCCGGTATCCCCACAGAGATCATCGAATCGGCAAAAATCGACGGCAACGGGATCTGGGGGGTTTATCAGCGGATTATCCTCCCGCTGTCCATTCCCGGCTTCGTAGTAGTGGGCATCTGGCAGTTCACCCAGATCTGGAATGAATTCCTGTTTGCCGTAACAATTACAAACACCACCCAGCAACCGATCATGGTCGCATTGCAGAATCTGGCCGGAAGCCAGATTGTCCAGTGGAATATCCAGATGGCCGGTTCTCTGCTGGCAGCGCTTCCGACACTGCTGGTCTATATATTTTTGGGCAGGTACTTTATCAGAGGATTATTGGCCGGATCATTAAAAGGGTAAAAGTCTGCCAAAAGCTCCCGGAGTGATCACTTTGGGAGCTTTTGTTTTTGGTGAAAGTGTATGTGGAGGGGCGTCCGTGATTTATGTTTTATTTAGTTCCTGTTCAGCTTCTGTTAATTTTAAGAACTTATAATATTGCCATAGAGGTGATGCTTTTGACAAAAAAAGCACGATGGTTATCAATAGGAATGGTGACAAGCTTTGTTTTTACTACCCTTTTATCGGGAAATACCGGCTTTGCGGCAACAGTTTCAACAAAAGAGGAGCCCGATTGGAGCAAATGGTTGCAAAAACACGCGGCCCCTGTAGAGAAACTGGCTCCTGTAGCAGGAGATTCCTATAAGGACTTACGTTTTTTGAAAAAGGCATTAAAAGGTAAACGTATTGTCCTCTTGGGCGAGAGTTCACATGGAGCGGCGGAATTTGATTCATCCAAGGCAAGATTGGTTCAATATTTACATGAAAAGCTGGATTATGATGTAATCGCTTTTGAATCACCGCTGGGTGAGGCTTATTCTGCCGATCTTCATGCGGCACAAAATCCACCACTGCAAACCATGAAAAATTCGATTTACGATGTATGGCATACTGAAGAAACACTTCCGCTGTTTGAGTACCTTAAAAAAGAGAAGAAAACCAAAGATCCGCTTATTTTATCCGGTTTTGATATCCATCCCACAGGTATTTACAAAAACTTTTTAAAAAGTTGGTTTCAAAAAGAAAGTCCTTCAATGGGAGAAAAGGCATATCAGCTGGAAATCCAATTTCAAAAATATTTTTGGAATGAATCAGATATTGTTCAATTCCATCTGGAAAAGACAAACATGATTGCTGCTTACCGGGAACTCTTGAAGTTTGTAAAAGACAATCAAACACAGTTATCCGCTATGTATCCCGGGCATCCCCAAGCAATAGCAACAACGGAATATGTTCTTCAGGACCGCATCGATACCGTCGAAAAAATCATGGAAAAAAAGATTTTGTCCAGAAAATACCTCCAGGAAGGAAATATTGAAGAAGCTGCCAAATACGCGGCTGAAGCCTCCGTATTGCGTGACCATGCAATGGCAAAAAATCTCACCTGGATTGCCGACACATTATATCCAAACAAAAAAATCATTGTATGGGGGCATAATTACCACATCCGCAAAGCAAATACACAAGTGGATCCCTATGGGGGTTTATATCCTACGATGGGAGAACTGCTGCCGGATCGTTTGAAAAAAGATTCATACGCCATCGGTTTGTATATGAACAGAGGCGTTTCCGCAGATAACCGGACTCCCATTCCTGTCCGTTATCCTCACCCGGAAGGAAGCCTGGAGTCGATCTTAAGCAAAAGCGGCCATGAAAATATCTTTGTGGACCTCCTGCACCAGAAAAATAAAAAAGGGACTTCATGGATGTTCACCAAACGAGGGGCACTATACTGGGGAGCAGATGAGGAACAATTGGTTCCGCGCGAACAGTATGACGGTATTCTGTTTATTGATGAAGTCCATATGCCTGACTATGTTGACACTAAAGGAACGCAAGCCCCATCGCAGAAACATACAGCAATCCATGCGATTCCCGAGCGATCTCTCTTAAACAGTAAACATAGCCTTCGCTAAAACGCAGATGGCTAATTATTTCTAAACATTCAAGACGTGACAGGCATCTAAGATTGTTATGCAAGCTGATCCTGTCACGTCTTTTATGTAGCTTCCAGTTTCATATTCACCTAAAAAACTCTTTCATCCTGTCATCGCGTAAACGATTTGATTCACTATTGAAGCATGAATTACCCCGCCCACTCATCCCCCGCGATCTTCCCCTGTTCCACCGCATAGGCATAGATGGGGCGGATTTTAAACTCATCCAGTGTCATCCTGCGTTCGGCCAGATATTTAAAGAAGGGTTCAGATTTGTACGGAGGGAGGCTCCAGCGGCTGTTCGCTTTGGACTCATGAAGGGGAACCAGCCTTTGTTCCGGGTCAACTTCAAACAGGTTAATCCAGTGTTGAATCAAGGCCTTGGCATGTTCTGATTCAAATACTTTTCCGATCCAGGGAAATCCGCTGCTTTTTTCCCGATAAAAAATGTTAAATCCCCTTTCATCACGTACGATTTGATACTTTTTGTTCTCCCAGAGAAGCGGTCCTTCCATATTCACGACGTTGATAACCGGCTCCCCTTCGTTCCATCCGTCTGCATATAAACTCCATTCCAATAGCATTGGATCCATTAAACCATCAGGGTCTCTCATATGCTCCACTTTTCCATAACCTGAATAAATCATCGCCAGCATCCGCTCTTCCCGTTTGCTTGCCAGCCAGGCATAGGTTCCGGCATAAATCTCAAACTCTTCATTTCCCCAAATCATTCCATATGATTCTTTCATTCGTTTTCGTTCTTTTTCTTTAAGTACCTTTTTGTCCATCAGTACCTTCTCCTTAATATGGGTATCTAATATCTGCTATTAACTATTTATTTTATATTTTGTGTATTATACATCCAATTTTGTCCAATGATAGAATGAGGTGATCAGGAAAGAAAACAACCCCCATTCACAAAACCTTTTGCAGCCCCTGTTACTATGGGGAATCGGAAAGCTGAAAGTGCACAGGAGCAAAAAGACAAAGTGTTAGTGCATTGCCTGCCTTCGTAAGCACATCACAAAAAGAGCATCCCTTTTACCGGATGCTCGATTATTTTCTATAAAAAAAGAACAAGGCAGCTGCCATTAGCAAGATAACGGCGATTCTGTTTCCATCGACCGGAATTTGCCGGCTGCCCATCAGCCCGAAGTGATCGATAATGATACTGATAAGCAATTGTTCTGCGATGACAACAATTAAAGTGGTCGCCACTCCGATCCTCGGGACACTCAGCACCATGATAAACACATACAAGGCACCGAGTAACCCCCCGGTTAGTTGCCATTTGGGGACAGATACAACAGACAAAATATTGCCTTTACCGAAAAAAATATTGACGAGAAGTAATGACAGGGTTCCGATGAAAAAGAGATGAGAGCTCCTTCCAGTGACCCGATCCTTTTTCCTAATGCTCCGTTTACTCCCGCTTGCATTCCGACGCCTACTCCAGCGAGCAAAGCCAGTAACATCATCAGTAGTCTCATTACATCCGCCCCATTTCAACGAATACAATTTCTTAAAAAAAAACCGGTTTCAACAGACCCGGAATCATTTATTAATGCTCTCAAGGTTCAACTCAAAAAAATCTCTTCAAACCTTCAATACTTCCTATCCGCTTTTGTATTTCTTCCTGTAATGAACCAGTGTAAGCAAAGGCCATATATATCTGTAACTGTGATAATGAATATAAAATTGCCCTGGCAGACCGGCTCCGGTCGGGTAGGAGGATTCCCAGCTCTCCTTTTCAAGTAAGCTGAGCAGGCATTTTACCCCTGACTGGATTGCAGGTGTAGGTTTATCATGGAAGGAAATGAGTGCGTCTAAAGCCCAGGCTGTCTGGGAAGGAGTTGAAGCCCGCAGCGGGACATACCTCTTTCTGAGATCACTGTAGCAGGACTCCCCCCACCCACCGTCGCGGTTTTGAATAGACAGTAACCATTGAATCCCTTTTCTCACCACAGGATGGTTGCGTGGAACCCGGACAGCTGCCATCCCGGTAAGGGCCGCCCAGGTACCGTAAATACCGGAAATTCCCCAGCGGCCAAACCATGAACCATCCGGGCGTTGATGGCGGTAAAGCCAGTTCCACCCCCTCCTTACAATCGGATGGTTGATCGTCCATCTCATCTCCCGTCCCAAAAATTCCAATGTCCTCCCCGTTAAATCCGCAGTTGACGGATCTCCCCATACAGGCCTCCCGTCTTTAAAAGGCAATAACTTCAGCCAGGCTTTATCCGTATTTCTTTCAAACGCCGGCCAGCCGCCATCTTTGTTTTGCATCGATAAGAGCCAGGACAGCCCCCGATCCCATGGGATTTTATGACGAACCTGACGGACAGAGGGAGCCAATGCTCTGAGACATGCCGCTGTATCATCCACATCCGGATTCATGGTGTTCACATCAGAAAAACCCCATCCGCCGGGAAGAACTCCGGGATTACGGATGACCCAGTCTCCCGATCTGGTATGCTGGCGTTGAAGAAGGTAACGAAGGCCTCGCCGAACCACCGGATGATCAGGCTTCATGCCTGCTTCTTGCAATGCATACAGAATTAATGAAGTATCCCAAACGGAAGAAGTTGTTTCCTGCAAATGGGCCTTCTGTCCGCTTTTCCAGACGAAAGAATACAGTCCTTTCATCGCTTTCTGAATTACAGGGTGATTCTTTTTATAACCCAGAGCAAGCAAAGCAACAATCATCAAAAAGGTGGAGCTAAAATAGCTGTACAGCGTTCCGTCCGGCTCAATCCGTTCCAGCATGAACCGCTCTCCCCACTGTACTGCTCTGGTATGAAGCTCCTTCCCGGACAGGGAAACATGAGCAAAAGCTGCACGAATCTCTTCCTTTGTCCAGATATGATCCCGGTTGTCCGGATAGCCAGGCTTTTTGACCGGCGGCAACCATTCAGATACGGCGGACTTTCCCGGCAGTTTCACTGAAAACTCCCTGTCGGCAGCGAGCAAAATCGGCGCTACATGTACACGAGTATATCCCACAAAATCAAAAAAATGAACCGGGAACCAGGAAGGGAGCAGAAAAATCTCAACAGGTATTTTTGGCAGATAAAACCAATCCAGATGCCCCAACAGGCAAAGAATAACCTTCGTCAGTGAACCGGCCTGACCCGTTCCCCCCTGTTCCAGAATAAATTCACGCGCTTTTCTCATCAAGGGGTCCCGTCTGTCTCTCACACCGGCATAGAGAAGAGCCAGGCTGGAGTCAATCGTCGCAGAAAGATTGCCTTCTTTTTCATCCTGAAAGAGTTTCCATGTCCCATCCCTGGTTTGTTTGCCAAGGATTCTCTGCAATAACGAACCGGTAAAACGGCTGTCACTCCTTCCTAAAAGCTTCATCAATAAAATCATATAAGCATCTGTCATCGTTCCGCTTTCAAAGCAGAAACTCCAGCGTCCATCCGTTTTCTGGCTTTTTGTCAGGAATTGGGTGAGATCTGCAATCACCTGATCCACTTGTTCTATGTATAAATATTTCATCCTGCCAGTCTCCTTACTCTCGCAACTTTTTCTTTTATGGATATTCAGTCAGAGTTTGAGGATGACTAACAGGTAACCTTAAAAATCCTCTGCCTGTGTTATGCAGGCCGGGGGATTGTCCCTTTTTGATTATTGCATATATTGCTGTTGCCCTATTTGTTGCGGAGGTTGTTGGGCCATTTGCATCCGGCCTCCCATTTGCGCCATTTAACCCGCGGTTACCGAACAGCAGCAGAACAAAAATTTATCCATAAAACACCACAGGAACAGGAAAATCTATGTATAATGGTTTAAAGGCATAACCATTCAGAACTTTTCACCACTCCGATGTGTCAACAGGGGGAGATTTTGGATCATCCCGTCCATCGAGGGGAAGTTTACCGGGACTTAAAAAGGTTTTCCGGTACAAAACAGATGAAGATAGGTGATACCAGTGGAAGGAAGGCAGTTGGGTGGGAGATATCAAATCATCCAACATGTGGGCGGTGGAGGGATGGCCAGCGTCTATAAAGCAAAAGACTTAATACTCAATCGTTTTGTCGCTGTTAAAGTGATGAACGAACAATCAAACCACGATCCTGATTTTATCCGCCGATTTATCCGTGAAGCCCAGGCAACCGCAAAATTATCCCATCCCCACGTAGTTAATGTACATGATGTTGGATATGAAGGTCAGACATACTATATGGTTATGGAATATATGGAAGGCCCTACACTGAAACAATGGATTGCACGCCGGGGTTCCCTGTCATTTGAAGAAATAATCTCCATTGCTGTCCAGATTTGTGAAGGTTTAACCCATGCACATGAACAGGGGATTATCCACCGTGATATTAAGCCCCACAATATCATGTCAACCTCGGACGGGCGATTTAAGGTAACCGACTTTGGCATCTCCCGCTCCATCCGGACCTCTTCAACGATTACAAAAGCAGGAACGGTGATGGGGTCCGTCCATTACTTCTCCCCGGAACAGGCACGCGGCTTAGAGATCGGGTTCACATCGGACCTTTATTCACTGGGTGTGGTCCTTTACGAGATGGCAACAGGCCGGGTTCCCTTTGACGGTGACGAACCGGTTGCCATCGCGTTAAAACATGTGCAAGAGCCCCTTCCCGATCTCCGAAAGTTTAACCCTCAACTCCCCGAAGGAATGGTCCGCGTCATCCAAAAGGCCATGGCTAAAGACCCGAACCATCGATACCAATCTGCTGATGAGATGAGACAGGCCCTGGAGCAGGTACTCTCGTCTAACCGGACCATAACCGCCAACAACCGGGAGATGAGTTTCAACGATCCGGCAACCCGCCGGACAGTTACCGAAAAATCGTACAACATTGAATTACATTCCGGGCAATTCCCCCCCAGAAACGACCGGATAAGCAAAACCTACCTTTTAAAGAAAAATAAAAATACCGGCAGGAAAAAAGCTGTATTCAGCCTTATTACAGTAGTATGTGTTCTTATCTTATTATTTTTCATTTTTCAAGTTGTACAACCCGGGAAACCGAACGCAGACAATTCCAATCAAACGGTAACCAATCCGCCCGACAATAAACAGCATAAAAAAGGGAAAAGCGTATATGTCGGTTCATTTACAAGCCGGGAAAACGCCGAAAAACTAATGCTGACCCTAAAAGACAAAGGGATTGCCTCCAGGATCCAGAAAGCGGAAGTTTTCGGGGAAACAAGGTACCGTGTCCGCATCGGGAATTTCCAAAAACAGGAAAAGGCAGAAGCGATGTTGGCGAAAGTAAGGCAAATGGGATTTAAAGACGCATATATTTGGGAAAACTAAGTTTCATTCAAGCCATTATACTAAACAACCATATATTCCTGTTTATTTTTGAAAAAGCGGTCATTTTTCTGATCGCTTTCTTTCATTTTCAACTTTATTCCCACTTCATGATAAAATACAAATGAAATACCAATTTTTTCGGAGGGTGGGAGTTTATGATGGATCATTTTATAATTGGACAAATGGTGATGTTTCGGGGGCGTTTACTTGAATTTATACAAACAGTCACTGAAGCTGAGGCGGACCGGATGCCAAAAGGTTTTAACAACACAATTCGTTGGAATATGGGCCACATCTTAACAGTTACTGAAAACTTTTTATTTGGTTTCACCAATACGGAGATAAAGCTTCCCCAAAACTATAAGGAATTGTTCTCGCCCGGAACAAAGCCGGCAGATTGGACAGGAGATGTACCTTCCCTGGAAACATTAACATCTCAACTGCAAGATCAAACGGAACGGATTAAAGATATATTTGGTTCCCGCTTAGAGGAAAAATTAGTTAAGCCATTTCAATTTCCAAACGGATTTACTATCGAAACAGTGAGCCAGGTCATTAGTTTCTTAACTGTACATGAGGGAATACATATGAGTTGGATGAAAGCATTAAAGCGTGTGATTGAAGCTCAAGCAGAATAAGAGATTGAAAGAGAGTGGGTCAATGCCCGCTCTTTTTGCTTTTCGGAGAGCAGTTGATTTGATCAGCTTGTATCATATGCCGGATCTGTTACCCGGACAGATTCGCCAGCTGCTTATAAATCTCAACAATCTCATCCAATTTCATTCTGACAAGGCCGCTTGACGATGGGGCAACAAAATCTCGAACGCCGGAGACAACAGGGATTTCTTGAAGCCCCCATTCCGCCTTTTTTCTGCCGCTGTAAGCCAGATACACACCTTTGCCCACAAAGCAAACCATCTTCGGACAGTATTTTTCAATTCTCCTTTTCAGCTTTTCTTTTCCATCCTTGTACTCTTCCCTGGTGATCTCTGCCGCACTCCGGGTCGGTCTGGAAACGATGTTGGTAAGCCCGTACCCGAGGCGAAGCAGCTCCCCGTCCTCTTCCGCTTTATAAAGTCGTGGTGTAAGCCCCGCCTGATAGAGAATTTTCCAGAACCGATTATGAGGATTGGCGTAATGGTGCCCGGTCTCGCCCGACATCAGGCTGGGATTAAAACCGACAAACAGGAGATTCAGGTGGTAAGTAAGATGGTCAGGGATTGGCTTCAAGTAAAATCACCCGTCTTTCTAGTAGAATTTTGTTGTTGTATCTGTTATTTTTCATCATACAGATCGTGGCAGACCGGGGAAACCCCTTGAAGAAAAATTGGATGAAGCGATTTCATTATGTTAAAAATAAATAAGAGGAGGAATAGTAATGTCAAATTCTATGTTGATCTTCGTTGCAATCGCAGGTATTTTTCTTTTGTTATACTTAGTCATCCGCACAAAACTTCATGCATTTGTTTCTCTTTTATTGGTAAGCTTGCTGGTGGGGTTTGCCGCTGGTATGCCGTTAAGCAACGTAATTGAATCGATTGAGAAGGGGATGGGGGGGACACTCGGGTTCGTTGCCGTCGTCGTCGGGTTGGGTGCCATGTTCGGACAGATGTTGGAAGTGTCCGGCGGCGCTGAAAGGCTGGCGCAAACATTGACCGGAAAATTCGGTGAAGATAAGGCGCAATGGGCACTGGGGATTACCGGTTTTATCGTTGCCATTCCCGTCTTTTTTGATGTCGGCTTTATTATTCTTGTTCCCATCGTCTATGGGCTGGCCAAGAAAACCGGAAAATCTCTTTTGTATTACGGGATTCCGCTATTGGCCGGTTTGGCGGTTACACACAGCTTTATCCCGCCGACACCGGGGCCGATTGCCGTTGCCGATCTGATCGGGGCTGATCTGGGATGGGTTATTTTATTTGGCGCACTTGCGGGAGTTCCGTCAATGATTGTCGCCGGACCTTTGTTTGGAAGGTTTATCGCCAAGAGAGTTCATGCCACAATTCCCGATTATATGAATATGAAAGAAAGGGAATCTGATAAAGAGCTTCCCAGCTTTGCAATGATTACCAGCATCATTCTTATTCCGCTGGTTTTGATTTTGATGAATACGATTTCGGATGCATTGCTCCCCAAGGAAAACGGAATTCGTACCGTGTTGACATTTCTGGGCCACCCGTTTGTGGCGTTGATTATCGCCACGTTGCTGGCCTTCTATTTCCTTGGCATCAAACGGGGATATTCCAGACAGGAGGTACAGGATATTGCCACCAAAGCGCTTGAGCCGGCAGGGATTATTATTCTGGTTACAGGTGCGGGGGGTGTGTTTAAACAAGTATTGATTGACTCTGGTGTAGGTAAAGTGTTGGGAGAAATGATGGCTGCCTCCGCCCTGCCGCCGATCTTGCTTGCATTCCTGATCGCAGCTGTTGTTCGTGTGGCCCAGGGGTCGTCCACTGTATCCATGGTAACCGCCGCGGGATTGATGTCCCCGCTGATCAACAGCCTCGGGCTGAAAGGCCCCGTGTTGGGATTGCTGGTTATTGCCATTGCAGCAGGGGCAACCATCGCGTCACACGTCAACGATTCCGGATTCTGGCTTGTAAACCGTTTTTTCGGGCTGAGTGTGAAAGACACTCTCAAATCCTGGACAATCATGGAAACCTTAATCGCTGTCACAGGGTTTGTGGTCGTGTTTGTCATCGGTCTGTTTATGGGATAAACTATACCATTGGAGTAAGGACTGGTTGCATTCCTTGCTCTTCCGTTATTTAAGAAACTGGGAGGCCGCTGTATGACTCGCAAACAATATACCATAGGTGTGGACATCGGGACCACGAGCACAAAAGCGGTTCTATTTGGTGAAGGTGGTAAAATCATCGCCCACCACAACATTGAATACCCCTTGTTTACCCCCACGCCTTCCACTGCCGAACAAGATCCGGAAGAAATATTTCAAGCCGTTGTGGCCACAATTAGAGAGACCGTAAAGAAAAGCAGGGTCAACCCTCAAAAAATCATGTGTGTATCCTTCAGTTCAGCCATGCATAGCGTGATTGCCATGTCCAAAGAAGGGAAACGCCTGTCCCGCTGCATCACCTGGGCAGATAATCGAAGCGCGGGATGGACAGAGAAAATCAAGAAAGAGATGAACGGACATAACGTTTATCTGCGGACGGGGACACCCTTGCATCCCATGGCCCCCTTATCCAAAATATGCTGGTTGCGCCACGAGAAACAAGACATTTTCTCTCAAACATATAAATTTATTTCTATTAAGGAATATGTCTTTTACAAACTGTTTGATTGCTACCTCGTTGATTATTCCCTTGCTTCCGCGACCGGAATGTTTAATTTGAAAGAATTGGATTGGGATGAGGAAGCTCTTGAAATTGCCGGCATTACCAAAGACCAATTGTCCCGCCCCGTGCCAACTACTTACGTGGTCAGAGACCTTGACCGCCAATATGCATCAGAAATGGGGCTCCTGCCTTCAACTCCGTTTGTCATCGGGGCCAGTGACGGTGTTCTCTCAAATCTTGGGATCAATGCCATTGAACCCGGAGTCATCGGAGTGACCATCGGAACAAGCGGCGCGATCCGGACAGTCGTCGACCGTCCGGAAACAGACCCGAAAGGCCGTATCTTTTGTTATGCGTTAACCGAAAATCACTGGGTTATTGGCGGACCAGTCAATAACGGAGGCATGATTTTCCGCTGGCTCAGAGACGAATTGGCTGCTTCCGAGGTGGAAACCGCCAGGCGTCTCGGGGTTGATGCCTATACTTTGTTAACGGAGATCGCCTCCCGGGTGTCGCCCGGTTCGGACGGACTGATTTTCCATCCCTATCTGACCGGAGAACGGGCCCCTCTATGGAACGCGGATGCGAGAGGGTCCTTTTTCGGCTTAAGCATGCATCATAAAAAAGAGCATATGGTCCGTGCCGTACTTGAAGGGATTATGTTTAACCTGCATACCGTTCTGCTTGCCCTTCAGGAAATCATTGGTCTTCCCAGTAAAGTACAGGCCACCGGAGGATTTGCCAGATCAGAACTGTGGCGGCAGATGATGGCCGACATCTTCAACCAGGAAGTAACCATTCCGGAAAGCTATGAAAGCTCTTGTCTCGGCGCGGCCATTCTGGGCATGTACGCTTTGAAGAAAATTAATTCGTTGTCCGTTGTTTCAAAGATGGTTGGCGCCACCCATCAACACCGGCCGATTCCGGAAAATGTGAAAGTATACAATGAACTGATGCCCATCTATATTCGTCTCACAAGGAAACTGGAAGAAGAGTACACCATCATCTCTGATTTTCAAAGAAAATGGTTGACATAGCATAACGGGAGTGTACTCCTGTCCTCTGCACTGATTGATAACCAAACAGGTTTTTAGGAAAACAGCGGCCTTTCCCTGCAAATACAGGAAAAGGCCGCTGTTTTATTCATTTCAAATCACATAAGATTCGGAACTTGAAAAGCAATAGTACCTGCAGTACTATAAAAGTATCTATAGTACTGGACAAAATAATCAAAAAAGGTAGTGAACCATGGAAATCAAGGACAAAACACAACGGAAAATTATTGAGTTTGCAACAAACAAAATCTTCACCAGGGGCTATTCAAACGTATCAATCGCTGACTTTGCTTCCGAGCTGAAAATAAGCAAATCCACCTTCTACAAATATTTCGCGAGCAAAGAAGCGTTGTTATATGAAGTGCTTAAGCATTTTTTTCGTAAAATTGAAGCAGAGTTTGATGAAATCCTGGCAAATCCGTCTCTTCATTTAATCGATCAAATTAAGCAACTGCTGTTTACGGTAAGCCAACGGGTCGCGAAAATCGATACCCCGGCCATTCACGATCTGAAAAGGGCCATGCCTGAGGCTTATGTCCAGTTTGATGAGCATCGCAAAAACCTGATTTTAAATAAACTGGCTCCTTTGTTTCAAAAAGGGGTCAAACAAGGTTATTTTCGTGAAGATCTGGATCAGACACTTGTGATTGCAATTTTAATGAATGCGATTCAAACCCTGGCAAATCCGGAATTCCTGGCAAACACGCCTTATACATTTCATGATGTATTTAAACATATTTCCACCCTGATCATTGAAGGAAATTTAACGGCTAAAGGAAGAAAACAATTTCATGCATGACCCGACTAAATGAAAAAGAGGGTGAATCCGATGGGTTCCTATGTGTTAACCTTTCCGGAAATCGATAAAACCAGCCTCCCTTCCGTCGGGGGAAAAGGGGCCAATCTGAGCGAATTGACCAGGGCCGGTTTCCCTGTCCCGCAAGGATTTTGCGTTACCACCGCCGCTTATCGCAAATTTGTGGAAACAAGCAGTAAAATCGGTGAGTTTTTTGAGCGCCTTGACCGGTTGAACCCTGATCAGCTGGAGCAAATCCGGGAAGCCGGCAAACAGATCCGCGATCATCTGGAATCCTTACCCATGCCATCAGATATCCGTTCCGCTATTTTACGGGCATGGGCGGAGACGGGCACTGACTCCGCTTATGCCGTCCGGTCCAGCGCCACTGCTGAAGACTTGCCAACCGCTTCTTTTGCAGGTCAGCAGGAAACCTATTTAAACGTAAAAGGGGAAGAGCAACTTCTGCAAGCTGTCCAAAAATGCTGGGCCTCCTTATTTACGGATCGGGCCATCACCTACCGGATGAAAAACGGGTTTAGCCATCGTAAAGTTTTTCTTTCGGTCGTTGTACAGCAAATGGTATTTCCCGAAGTTTCCGGAATTATGTTTACCGCAGATCCGGTTACCGGGCATCGTGAAACTGTCTCCATCGATGCCGGCTTCGGACTGGGCGAAGCGCTTGTCTCCGGCATTGTATCGGCAGATCTCTATCAGGTGATCGCCGGAAATATAACGAAAAAACAGATTGCCGACAAGAAAAAGGCTATCTATGCCCTGCCGGAGGGAGGCACGCAAACATGTGAGTTATCCCCGGAAAAGCAAACCGTACAGGCACTGCCCGATGAAAAAATTCTGGAGTTAGCCGCGCTGGCAAAGAAAATAGAAGACTATTACGGATGTGAACAAGATATTGAGTGGTGCCTGGCGGAAGGAAAATGTTTCATCCTGCAAAGCCGCCCCATTACTTCACTGTACCCGGTGCCAAAAACAGCAGATGACCAAAAGTTACACGTTTTCTTATCCTTCGGTCACCAGCAAATGATGACCGAAGCATTGCGCCCCTTAGCGATCTCAATCATGCGAACCATTCTTCCCTTCGGCAAGAAGGAGCCGACTGCCGAAACCGGCATAGCGGCAGAAGCGGGAGGCCGGTTATATATAGACCTGACCCCTCTTTTATATACAAAACCGGGCCGAAAAATCATTCCCCACCTTCTCGGCAATATGGATGAATTGATGAGCAACGCCATCTCCCAGGTGATTGAACGGGGGCGGTTACAGAAAGAAGCCCGGCCCGGCAAGGAATTGCGCAGAAATGTTCTTCGCATTTTGCCGCCTGTTCTGATCAAGGTCATCGGAAATCTTTTGTTCCGCGACACTTCAAAAGCCATTCAAATCTGTGACACGGTAATGGAAAGGATGGTTGCCGAAAGCAAAAAGGAACTGGCTCATGTTTCGGGAGTACAGCGCATCATCCGTATTCAGGAAAATGCGGGCTCCCAGATGCTAAAACTATTCTCCCATTTTGTCCCCTATCTCATCACAGGGATCGTCACGACGAAAATGATCCGTCATTTATCCATACGCTGGTTGGGAGATGACCGGGAAATTCCGTTACTCAACCGGTCCCTGCCGGGAAATGTCACCAGTGAGATGGGGTTGGCTCTCGGTGATCTGGCGGATATAGCCGGAAAATATCCGGAAGTCACAGCATACCTGCCCCGGGCAGAGGACCAAACCTTTTATGAGGGATTACGTGAAGTTGCAAACGGAGAGGTTTTTGCTTCGGCATTTAAACAGTTTATAGACAAATACGGCATGCGCTGCCCCGGAGAGATCGACATCACCAAACCACGCTGGCGGGAATCACCAACAATGCTCGTTCCCGCCATATTGAGCCATCTGCAAACAGGGCAACCGGGAGAACACCGGCTTAAATTTCAACAAGGCTTCAGCGAGGCGCAACAAGCGGGTGAGACCCTGCTCAGGCGGCTGCGCAACACGCGAAACGGGCGGTTAAAAGCAAGATGGATGTCTCACCTGATCCGGGTATACCGGGATGTGACGGGAATCCGCGAACACCACAAATTTACCTTGATTCGGCACCTCGACCTTTATAAACAGGCCATTTTGGATGAAGCCCGCCAATTGGTGAAGCAAGGAATACTCCGGCATGAGACAGATGTGTTTTATCTGGGCTTAAACGAAATCGCAGCCATCATGGAAAACCGTTTTACCGGCTCAGTGCCCGAACTGATTGAACAGCGTAAAAAAGATTACGAATGGCATCAAAAGCTCACCCCGCCCCGGGTGATCACAAGTGAGGGGGAAGTGATCACGGGTGTGCGGCGCGATATTCAGGCTCCGGCAGGCTCCTTGCCCGGAACACCTGTGTCCGCAGGTATAGCCGAAGGTTATGCCCGTGTCGTCTTAAATCCGGATAAAGCCAGCCTAAAACCGGGAGATATCTTAATTGCCCCCTTTACAGACCCCGGATGGACACCTTTCTTTCACCCCGCCAAAGCACTGGTGATGGAAGTGGGAGGTTTGATGACCCACGGAGCAGTGGTTGCCCGCGAGTATGGAATCCCGGCGGTTGTCGGTGTCGAAGATGCAACCAAAAAAATAAAAGACGGCCAGTATATCCGGGTCGACGGATCACAGGGATTTGTTCAAATTTTGGATGATAAGCACACCCATGCATAGAGACAAAAAGTCCGCAATATATTCTTTTCCACCTGGCACAGCCAGGCATTTTATATATGTATGAGATATTTCAAAATCGACCAAAATATCTTTATCGAATATTAATTAATTTTTAAAACATTTTATCCAATTTTTGTATTATAATTGATTGTAGGTCACATGATGAGGGGGTTAGCCTAAATGGTTTGAACCGGAAAAAGACATTAAAGCAGGCGTGAAAAGAGCTTTTCCTTGTTTCCTTTTGGCCTCGTTGTGATTCAGCTGAACGGGTAAAGGCGAAACTTTACGGATCAGTTTGGAATAAGTCAATCATTAATCGAGGAGATGGTTTGAAAATGAAAAGCTTTTTTAAAAAAATCACTGCCGGATTGGCGTCTGCTTTCCTGCTTTTTGGAGTGATGGGGATCCAGACTGCTTTTGCAGCCAGCTACTATTGCGATAATGACAGAGACCCGAATATGTATAGTTGCACAAACTCCTTATCTGGCAGCTGGGCATACAGGAGCGGGCAGTCCGGAGATCAACACGGCGATGACCGCCTGCATTCCACAACAAATGTAGACAATTATTATAGATGGAACTTCAACAGGAGTGGTACTTTTAACGGGTACGCTTACCTCAATAACTGGGACTTTACCAATCCCGCCGCTGATTATTATGTAGGTAATTCAGGAAAAAGATCGGTTAACCAGAATACGGCCCCGGCTGGCTGGAGCTATGTAGGTACCGGCAGCGGTGCTGATGTCTGGGTGTTTACCAACTGGAGAACAAAAACAGGTGCAGATATGGTAAGAGTTGACACCTCAAGCCTTTCACAATCTGAAAACCATTCCGGGTCAAAGCCAACGGTTGACCTTGCTTATCATCAAGATCCAAAAGTAGCCGCGATCCAGAAAAAAATGTTAAATGCCGTTGACTACTATAAAGACATTCAAGGCTCATTCCATATTGCCTTTACGAACAACCAGCAGAATGAGCAGGTTGAGTTCATGATTGCCGAAGGGACTTCCCCGGGCAGTTCTATCAAAGTAACCGGAAAAAACGGAACAGTGAGAGAAATGAAATCAGACGGAAAATCTCTCCTGGAACTGAACCATCAAACAAGAGCTTACCAGAAAAGCAAAGCTGCCTACGCAGATCCGGATATCGCAAACGGACCGCGCTACTACAAAGATGAAGCGGGCCGTTCAGTTTATGTGACCCGCCAGGACCCTGCCCAGGCACATGCTGCCAATGAGGTCACCCTGCCTCAACACTATGCCTTCTGGTTATCCAATCCCAACAATAAAGTGACAGGCCATGAGAAGCTGTTGAACCGGGATGTAACCGTGGTCGAAGGAACCCATGATGCATACCTGGCGAAAAAGCTAAAAGCGAAGAGTTATAAAATGTGGGTAGACACAAACACAGGTGTATTGCTAAAGCTGGAAGGAAAAGATGCGAACGGAAAAGAAGCCTACCACATCATGACCACCCAGATCCGTATCAATCAAGGGGTGGATCAATCCAAATTCTCCACATCTGATCACTTGCTGAAAGGCTGGAAAAATCTCAGCCTAAACCGGCAATAGCTCCTCAGGTTGTTTGGAGCCTGAACGGGCCATCAGCATGAACAACACTTGAAATATACTTGAAAAGCTACATTTAGCAGAAGGGTTCAGCTGCTTTGACTGAATCCTTCTTTTTTCTGCCGTATATAAATTGATTTCTGTAGCGCTTGACTGTAACATTAACGTAATATAACTGTAATATTTCCCTTCCCTTTAGCCTTACTTTCTTCTTCTTTGAGGTGAGTCCGTTGTTGTTAACACATGAGAAATTACTTAGAATTTTATGTCATGTCTGGTCTGAAAAATCAAGTACAAAATATTCTCCGGAAAATCCTGCACGTGGGCAATGTGGTGTTACAGCTCTGGTTGTGAATGACTTGTTCGGGGGTGAAATCCTGAAAACACCATTGCCGGAAGGCTGGCATTTTTATAACCGAATACATGGACAGGTGTACGATTTCACTGCTTCTCAGTTTAAGGAAGAAATTAAATATGAAGATATTCTTTCTAGCAGAGATGAAGCTTTTGCCGATACAAATGAACAACAATATCATTATCTGAAGCATTCGATTATAAGCAGAGTGAGAGACTCTGACTGATAGGCATAACAGGGGGAAAGAGCAAAAAATACCACAATACGGGCTGATCCGCATTGTGGTAACTTTACAATTTTTTCATTTAATGACATTTTAACACAACTGAGGTTTGCCGAAAGAAGAGACATTTTCATGTCTGTGAAATATTTTTAAGTATGGCGATCTCACACTCTCTTACAACAATTACAAAGCCATCACTTGTTTCTTGAAAGGCTATGTTCGGATCGAGATCATTTAATTTGTTTTTTATGAGTTGCAAAGGCGGAAACATTTGTACATATAAATAAAGTTTGCGAAGGATTAAGCTTTGAGGGTCCACATGCATTTCAACTCTGATGATATCCTCATTTGTCCGTTCAATCTCATGTAAACGCCATATCATGATCTTTTCTTCATTGTCTTCTTCGATATGACTAGAACCAAATAACCAGGCTAACGTTTGAAAGTTTGGATCTCCTTCTCTAAATATATCTGCTAACTCTATGACCAGTTCATCTATTGGACTCTGCTCAAACTTGTTTTTCAGCACATCCCGGGAGTCATCCAAAAACCAGGAAGCCAGGTCATCATTCTCCACATCACTGTCATCTAAAACACCAATCGGATTCGGCTTTTTATATAGAAACCTCTTATCCAATTCCATCACCTTTACTTTCTATACGCATGATACTCTCCACCCAACTCTTTTGCGATTTTTTGGAAAAGCATATCCCATACTGCTGCGTGATTGCCTTCTTTAAATAATTTCTGGGCTGTGGGATCATTCCGAAGCTCTCTTTGTGCTTCCTTAAATTTTGTCTCAATCAGATACGGATCGATCTTCCATCCGTCTGGCCCTCTCTTCATGCTATAGGTGGTTCCATTTGGGGTTACTGCCCTGATCTCTGCCATGTTAAATCCCACTGCGGTTTGCAGGTCGGGCAGGCTAAATACACCATTTGTGGGATGATTATGGGTAAACACAGCATCTTCAGCTACATCTTTGTATTTTTTAAGATTGATTGACTTCTCATTGCCAACAACTATGTCTGAAATGGGATTACCGTTCTTATCAAAGAATTGCCCATGTTCCTTTGACTCATATCTAATTTGATCTTCCAAATTTTTAACTGTTTCCGGTGCATGATCAACCTTCCCGTCATGATCTCCTTTCCCACTTCCATTATTATTCTGGTCTCCAATATCTTCTCCTTCTTTTACTTTCCTCCTGGAACCTCGAATGATTTTGGATACTTTATCCGCACCTTTGGTACCCACAATGGCTAACCCTATTTGCCCAAGCGCATAGCCGAACCATTCAGCCCTGCTTTTGGCATCTCCATTCACAACATCACGCACCCACGATTCGGAAATGGATTTCCAGATCGCCTTAGCCGTATCGATGGGGTTCATGATCGCATTAATGACGTTTTTCACACTGTCAATGGGATTTGTGATCAGGTTCCAAATTCCTGCCACGGCATCAAAAATAGCTTTCCCGATTCCCTTCAGGAAGCTGCCAACCACGACCACAACGGATGTGAGCAACTCTAAGACGCCTTCAAACCATTCCCAAAAGCTGGCCGCAGCTTCCTTGGTCCACTCCCAGGCACCGGAAACTGCTTCCTTCATCCAATCCCAGAACCCGTCCCCTTCCTCCACATTCTGATTCAACGGCTCCGTTTTCTTCGGTGCCGATCCTTTTTCGACCTTGTTGAAATGGTCATCAACCTGTGGGACATCAAAGCCGCCGCCAGCAGCATGAACTTCGCCGAGTCCAAAGATCCCGATACCGACAAATGTTAAAAGAATCAGAATGGCGAATGGACAAAAATATTTACCCATATGATCCGCTACAGAAAAGAAAACTCTAATTAAAAATTTACCCAGCCTGCTGCAATTTGCTTCACCAGGCACAATGGTTGGGTATCCATCCGGGCAAAGAGTTTTACACTCTCCCGTAACAGTTCCCTCCCTTCTTTAAAAAAGGACAGCCTCGACCTTAAGTCAAATCTGTCCAGCCAAAAGTAACCTGTTACAAGAAATACGGTAGTCTTACACCATTTTACTAAAATCAAAAAATTAGTTCTTTTAAATTATACACGAATATACGTTTATGTTACAATATTATCTCTTTTATATTTAATAATATATTTAAATTCTTAACAACTAATTATAGTATCCAAGTTCCTATCTGCTGTCTCACAATATAGCGAAAAACAAAATATATCCACAATCAGACAGCTCACCCGCATTGTAGCTTGTTTTTATTGGTTTGTTTCCTGTTGCTTCATCCCGCTTAGTATTCGTCATGCGTGAATGTGGAGCAAATCTTACAGGCTGATTAGGAACCGAATATAAAGCATGAGTAAGATATCTCTTTCACTCTTGATTTTGACCAAAGAAAAACCGCCCATGTTAAGAGCGGAACGGTCGATCGCTGTTAGCGTAACAAAAAATTTCTTTTATACGAGAATCACCCATAAAATCATAGTTACAATAATAGCTGTTACGCCCTGTAGCAATGTAGCCATCGTTTGAGCTTTATACGCTTCGGTCACTTTCATTCCACTGAATTGCGTGACTACCCAGAAATAGCTGTCGTTTACGTGACTCACTGCCATCGCACCCGCACCAACAGCCATAACGACAAGGGCTAATGGGATCGCCCCATCCATCCCCATTTGCTTAATCATTGGAGCAATAAGAGCAGATGTAATGACCAGGGCCGCGGTTGATGAACCTTGCGCTGTTTTCAATGCCGCCGCTACAATAAAGGGAATTAATAGAACAAAAGCCCCACTCAAAAGACCACCATCAGCCAATCCTTTAATCAAATCGGCTACCGGTGTCGTCTTAATAACCGAACCGAAAGCTCCGCCTGCTCCTGTAATGAGAATGATCGTTGCCGAATCTTTTATTCCTTCTCCAACCCATCCCGTTAAGGTTTCTTCATTCCACTTCGGCAAAAGTGTAAACGAAACAAATACGCCTATTAACAGGGCGACAACTGGTGTACCAAGAAAAAGAAAGAAATTAGGGAATTGCCCGGTCCATCCAAGGGAAGAAATGATAGAAGCTACACCGATGAATAGGATTGGAATCACAATCGGTGCAAACGCTTTTCCAGTGGAAGGAAGGTTTCCGAACTGCTTCACGACCTCATCGTAGTTAAAGTGATGATCTTCTTCTCCTTGAATATGAATTTTGCTTGCCACCTTAATGGCCCAAATATACCCCACTAAAATAACCGGAATAGCTACAATCAGTCCGATAATGATAATCGTCCCTAAATAATTGCTCGCTCCGATGTTACCCGCCGCTGCAATCGGTCCGGGTGTCGGCGGTACAAGGGTATGGGTAGCATACAATCCAGTAGCCAGTGCAACAGACATAGAGGCAAGAGCTACGTTTGTCCGTTTGGCAAGTGCTTTATTCAAACTCGACAATATCACATATCCCGAATCACAAAAAACGGGAATGCTGACAATTGCTCCTATTAAGGACATAGCTAACTGTGGTCTTTTTTCTCCTACAAGTCTTAAAACAACTTCTGCCATACGCAAAGCAGCTCCCGATTTTTCTAAAATAGTTCCAATTACTGTTCCCGCTAAGATAACAATTCCGATACTGCTCATCAGCCCGCCAAAACCATCATTGACAGCTTTAACCACATCAGCCAACGGCATCCCTGCGGCAATTCCCACTCCAAAAGACGCTATCAATAAAGCTAAAAACGGATGCAGCTTCCACTTTGCCGTTGCCAAAACGATAAATCCAACACCTAATAAGATAATTAAAAACAATAAAGGTCCATGTACCATATAACTTCCCCCTTCAAATCTTTAACTTGATGACGCTTTCATTAAACGGGCAATGTTGCGTACACATGTATACAAATACCTTCTTGCGTTCGCCATCGATTCCTTTAAGTCCATGGATCCTATCGCAATGAAATGGCAACTGACAAAAATCTTCGTATCGCCGTTCATAACCATTGCCAAGGCTTCCCGCTCCTCCATTCGTTTTTTATTTGAATAAACATTTAGAATTGGGATAACATTAAGGAGACAAATTACAGTGTACTTGCAGCAAGCCAAATGAGATATCCTTTATATTTATCCCTTGGGTATCAAGAGATAGCAAAAATCTATATTTTTGAAACATTCAACCATAATTAATCACTAAAAGCCCTTAGAAAGTTAAATAGAACCGTCTGTGGTTTTATACAGACGGTAAGCAATGTTCCAGATCTACCATGCTACACTACCAAAAAATCGCCTTAACTACATTGTGAAACGGACATCGACCGGATCAACACTTCGGAATCTCGTATATTCCAGTTGCTCTTTGATCCGACTAAGAAAACTCCTGCAACGCCAGGTACACTTTGTTATTTGGTTTTGGAAGCCGCTTGATCGCGTAACAATTGTTTCTGTATTTTTCCAACCCCATTGCGAGGCAGTTTTTCTATAAAAATCACTTCTCGAACTTTGAAAGCAGCCATCTTCTCATGACAATAGGCTAATACTTCCTGTTCTGTTATCGTTGCTCCTTCTTTTAACTCGATATATGCTCTTGGAATCTCTCCGAAATCTTTGTGGGGAACTCCTATTAAAGCTACATCATTTACTCCATCTAATCCTCTAATCACTTCTTCTACTTCGGACGGAAAAACGGTCTCTACTGCAAAGCGAATCATATCTTTATACCGATCGACGACATAGATGAACCCATCTTGATCTATATATCCGGCATCACCAGTATACAGCCATCCATCCTCATCTTTGACTTTTAGCGTTTCCTCATCGTTTTGCCAATACCCTATAAAAACAGAGGGACTTTTGACCGCAATTTCGCCGACCTCACCAGGAGGGAGTTCTTGTTTTGTATCGGCATCAACAATCTTCATTTCTCCATTGATCAGTTTACCGATCGAATCTATTTTATCCAGCCCCATGTCTGGCGACCAGTAAGAGATAGCACCCATAAATTCGCTTTGTCCATAAATATTCATGACCGGGTATCCAAAGGAAATATAACTTAACGCTAAATCTTTAGGTAAAAATGTTCCCCCCGAACCTATCATTTGTAAGCTGCCGAGATCCCGGTCTCTTTCCAAAAGAAAGGGTAGCATCATCTTGAGCAGAGCAGGTGCACCATAAACAAAAGTAACCCGTTCTTGTTCTACTATGTCCCAAACTTGCCGAGGATGAAATCTTGGCATGAACACAATGGTTTGACCTGTTAGAGCTGCTTGTAGTAAGAGACATAAAGCGCTAACATGAAAGAGAGGTGAAAAAAACAAAGATCTTCCATCTGATCCAAAGCCGCCAGCAAAAAGTGCTGATACACAGGAGTTATAATACTGATCATGACTACCTAACACGCCTTTGGGAGTACCAGTCGTTCCAGAGGTATAGGCGAGAATGACTGGCGCATGTTGATCTACTTCTATATTTGGTTCCTGATCAGGAAAAGAATCTATCAGCTCTTCAAGCGCAGGATCCAGATCTCCATCTACTCCGACTTTGATCGCCCGTTCTATATGAGAGATATCTTTTGCATACGTAAGAATATTGCTAAACTCTTCGTCATAAAACAATATTTTGGGTTGAGCATTTTCCATTAAAGGTGCTAACTCATTTGCATTGAGTCTCCAGTTAAGCGGGATCACAATCGCTCCAACTTTGGCTATAGCAAAGATAAGCATAGGATTCCAATAATCGGTTGAACATAAGAGCGCAATTCGATCCCCTGGTTTTACATCTAAACTAAGAAGATAATGTGCGAATTGATTGACACGTTTATTATATTGTTCATATGTAAAACGTCGCTTCATACCAACAATCGCTTCTTTTTTTGGAGTGAAGTAAGCTCTGTGTTGTAAGATCTTCCCCAATGTAGGCATTCAGTTTAACCTCCTTATCTATAAACTACATACTAATATTTATATAAAGAATTTTACTATATTAGAAGTTCAAATGACAGGATAATGAGATGAAACAGAACCTGAAACACCGTCATCGATCACCTGTGAGACTCTTTTTATATCACGAAATATAAAGTCAACATGGTACCCTTGAACCACAAGCCAACCGCCGCTATTGATCCACGGCCCCCATGCTTAATATGGAAAGAACCTGAATAAAAAGGAATAGAAATAACGATTCCGTTCCATCCCGGAGAATCAATAAGTAGTATACCAGGGACATCTGGTAAATCATCCCCCTCTTTGATACCCTAAATAATAAGGGTTCAAGAGGGTATTTTATTGGTCAAACGGTACAACTGACGGATGAGTCACGGAAACCAATGCCGCTATTCCATCATGCTTTCTGATCCGATTTACAGTTTAAATTTACAGAAATTTCCTAATCAACTGGCCCACTCACTACGCACTGTCGAATACTGTCCCGAACTACACCATGGAGGAGATAAGTAAACATGTGGGGTCTAATGATAACTGTATTTTTATTCTTATATAGTTTGATGTGTTACTACATAGGCCGCAGAGGATGGACCATCCTCGGCAAATCGGCTTCCCGTTTGACCCGGATACTGTGTTTGATTGTTTTCTTCTTATTGGTCTTGCCCTTCCCTGCCGCAGAACTGGGAGAGGATGTTCTGCCTGGCGCCATCGTGCCCTGGTTAACCATCTGGGGAGGGTACTCGATGATAGCCGTTTTGTATGGTTTTTTCCTGCTCCTGGCCATTGATTTCATCAGGCTTATTGATAAATGGGCCCGCTTTATACCCGCAGCCGTCAAGGAACATAAAAAAACGCCCCCGATTTTGGGTGCCGCAGTGGTTATCCTCGTTTTGGCCATTGTGACTTACGGCGGTTGGAATGCCCGCAATCCGGTAATCACAGAGTACGATGTCACAGTAAATAAAGATGCCGGCTCCCTGCAACAACTCCAAATCGCCATGATTTCCGACATTCACTACGGCCTGATTATTGATGTTGAACGGCTGAACCGCTTGATCGAAATGATGAATGAAATCAAGCCCGACATGGTTGTGCTGGCCGGAGATATCACGGACGGAAGCCTCCCGTCGGGAGAAGCCGGGAAATTGGCTGAAGTTTTGGGGCAGATCAAGGTACCATACGGAACATATGCCGTTCCCGGAAACCATGACCGGGATCTGCGTGATCATGACAGTGAATTAATGCGGCACCTGAAGGAAGCGGGAATCCATGTCTTAAAGGACAACTCTGTCCGCATTGGAGACAGCCTGTATCTCATCGGCCGGGACGATCCCAACCGCCGCAGCGTACCGGCACGGAAGGAACTGAAAGATTTACTGAAGGGAACCGATTCTTCCAGGCCCCTCATTCTACTAGACCACCAGCCCCTTGATCTGGAACAGGCCCAGGCAAACGGCATCGATCTGCAACTGTCCGGCCATACCCACCGGGGCCAGATATTTCCCGCAAACCTGATCACCGGGCTGATCTACGAACAGGATTGGGGATTACTTAAGAAAGAAAACTACCACCTTATCATTTCATCAGGCTTCGGTACCTGGGGTCCGCCGTTAAGAATCGGCAATCATCCGGAAGTGGTGAGTATAACACTGAATTTTAAGTAAATATTAAAGATCACAACGAAAAAGAACGAATGATACCATTTCATCCCAATAGAGGAAGTGAAACAATAAACCAATGATAAATATTGGAATTGATGCTGGCGGTACGCTGGTCAAAGCCGCCTATATGCATAATCATTCGCTCAAATTTAAGAGGTTTCCAATTTCCCGATTGGGAGATGCAGCTTCATGGATCAACGGATTTGAAAAGGCTAAGATTTGTATGACCGGCGGTAAAGCAGCTTTATTGAAGTCAATGATCAATTATAAAGTTGCAGAAATGGTTGAATTTGAGGCAACATGTGACGGAGTGCGTTATCTTCTCGCAAAAAACGACGGTTCAGAGAAATCATATATATTAACCAATGTCGGCACCGGCACTTCGATTCACCATATTGACCATAACAAGCAACAGCGGCTCGGAGGAACCGGGGTTGGCGGCGGGACCATCATGGGGCTGTCCCAATTGCTGACCGGGCTGACAGATTATGAAGCCATTGTATCACTGGCCGCCAAAGGAGTTCGGGATCGAATAGACCTGAAAGTAAGCCATATTTATGAGGGAGCAGAACCTCCCCTTCCGGGCGATATAACAGCAAGCAATTTCGGAAATATTTTACCGCAGGGATCCACAGACCCATTGACCAAAGAAGATCGATTAGCTTCTGTCATCGGTCTGGTAGGGGAAACGGTGGCAGTCGTAAGTGTTCTTGCAGCCGGACATTACGGAGTATCATCCATTATTTACATCGGTTCATCTTTCGTTCGGAACGACCCTCTTAAAGAAGTGGTAGAAAGTTATACAAAGCTTGGCGGAGCTTCACCCGTGTTTCCGGAACATGGAGAGTACAGCGGGGCCATTGGAGCTTTATTGTCTCTTGGTTAAGACCGGGGACCAGTCGCCGCAAGTCATAACCAAAGCCCTCCTCGTTGCCGGAGGGCTTTTTAAACCATACATTCAGCACTGTCCAAACCGTGAACCAAAAAATAAAGTCATTCAAGATTAACTAGAATTAAGACTCGAATGCTGTTCTTTCTGGAAATTTTCCACCTTTCCTAATCAAGCACTCCGCCAATTTCTGCGCAGCTCTATCAAAATAGAACTGAGACGGAATGTTTGGGTCAGGCATCGCTTCTAACTCAGTAAACTTTTTGGTTAATTTGTTTAACTCAATTTTCCCCATTACATTTTCATTTGGTCCAAATCTGTAGACCACAATTTCGTCAGTCTCATATTCTTTCAGTAATAATACGTAAGAAGCCAAAATTACTCCTCCTCAGGCGGATACCATGGAGACTTCTCACCAAAAAATAGATTCAAGGCAAATAAGAAAGATCATTTATGAACCAGGCATCATTAAACCCCCTAGGTGATCTCATTCAAAAAATGAATCCCACAGTTTTTCAGCGTCATCCAACCACTCTCTCCTGGACAAATCATACAGTTCCCCACCACCATGAATGGTCAGGTAGCAAGGATATGGAAAATAAGATCCCCCTGCTTTTTCCCATTGCTTAGCGAACCAGTTAATAAACTCCTCTTCTGTATCAGCCAGAATATGATCTTCCATTGGTTCATCCGGGAAACCTTTAAGTAAATTGTAAGAGAACAGGTTTAAATCAGCAGTTAAATTTTCGCCATGGGTATTATGAGTCAGTTGCGATGCATAACCAGTAAACGGGAAGGCAGTGATATTCAAATATTCGACCCCTTGCATTTCAAAGAGCAACAGATCCGTCTCATCCGGAAAAGGATAATGGAACACTTTTTTTAAATTCTCCAACGTTTCTTCCTCTTCATTTTTTAAGTTTTGATAAAGGATTTGACGCAGATCACCTGGCAGCAAGGCTATTACCTCATTTCTTTTAAAGATGGGGATAAAACGGATGCCCATTCGGATCTATGATATATTCAACAGCTGCTTTTACATCAGAAACAATAATCGTGTATTCATTCTCTACTGCAAACATATTTGGTTCTATATCCACCAAAACGAGCCATGCCGCATATAAACCGTCAAACCTCTCTGTAATCCTTAATAAATCCGGAAAAAACGAAGGGAACCTTCTCGTTGACCGCAGTTTATGTCATGATTGAGTAGATGGAACATGGCGCCGAATGGGCTTTAAATCCGGCCGATCTATACCTGTGCAGTTGATCAAAGATGCATTGTGAATCGTAAGTGGAATTCATCAAACATAAGAGAGGTATCATTGAGATGTTAGACCAGCAAAGTCAGATTTTAGAGGAACTGAAGAAAATCGAGAACGAAGAACAGGTACGTATTCTTTATGCGTGTGAATCGGGAAGCCGGGCGTGGGGATTCCCTTCCAAAGACAGCGATTATGATGTTCGATTTCTCTATATACGCCCAATCGAATGGTATTTATCCATCTTTGAAAAAAGAGACGTGATTGAACGGCCCATTCACGACCTTCTTGACATCAACGGATGGGACCTGCGAAAAGCCTTAAATTTATTCCGAAAATCAAATCCGCCGCTGCTGGAGTGGTTGCAGTCGCCAATCCAATATTACGAGCACGGTTCGGTTCCCGGGCAGCTTCGGGAATTGTTATCCTCTGCTTTTTCGCCGAAATCGTGCATGTATCATTATCTCAATATGGCAAAAGGGAACTTCCGCGAGTATCTGCAAGGAGAGCAAGTGAAAATCAAGAAATACTTTTATGTATTACGCCCGATTCTCGGATGCATGTGGATAGAAAAGAGCCACACGATGCCCCCGATGGAGTTTGAACAATTGGTGGATGAACTGTTGCCTGCAAACAACGAGTTAAGAAGCGAAATCACTTGCCTGCTTGAACGGAAAAAATCAGGGGATGAACTGGATTTGGAAGCAAAGATCAACGCCATCAACAACTTTATTCACGAGAAGATCGGGCATTTTGAAAAGACAGCCAAACACCTGCCCGGTTCAGAACAAAAACTGGACCTTCCATTGGATGAACTGTTTCGTGCTGCTTTAAGCGAGGGTTGGAATAAAAAAATATGATCAAGGCAAATAGAAGACAGCCTTTGATTTGCCTTGATCATGGCCTTTACCCTTTATTCATTTCAACTTGTCTCATCATCTTTTTTGCCTGAAGTTCCCGGTACCTGCGGGTTGTAGATCATTGGCAGCAGATGGTTGCGGTCGATTCTTCCGGTGACCAGGCTTGTTTCAAAGGTGTAACTGTTGCATTTAAGTTTAAATGTGTTCCTGAGCTCGCGGGTGACTTCCTCGATTTTGTGCCGC
>NZ_JAECVR010000012.1 GCF_016055185.1 Paenactinomyces guangxiensis | reverse complement strand
ATGAAAAAATTATCCACCCGTCGGGTGGCTACTTCTTTGCCAAGGTGGTCAATTTTTTGATGAGCACGGTGGTCAACTTTATGATTGACATTTACATATGGAAATGAAGAAACAGAAGTTGTTGCCCAAAGAGTATTAGATATTACAACAGGTGTACCATACGATTATTATGTTGAATTTTACAACCCATTAAACCCTACCAATGTTGCTGGGTACTTTGAAATTAATTCTCATGAAAGCCATTATGAGCTTAGTCCAGACTGTGGTTTTACTTGTTATGAATATAATACTAAAGCTTATTCTAATCCAGCCCTTCAAGATGTTTATTATAACACTCACTAATCCCTAGCTTAGGAAATAAAGATTGGAGGCAAAAAAGTGAATATAAAAATGATTATAACGCTTCTATTTGGAGCAATTGTTTTTGGTGTACTTACAACTGGTTCTCTTTTTGCAAGTCAGGATTTCAAAGAAGAAAAAGCTAAGGTTTTGAAGGATGAAAAATTAGCTAATAGTATCGTTCAACTAATAGCCACAAACAAACAGGATTCAAAAGAAATAAACGTAAACATCACGTTTTCTAATGATAATCCCTCACTAAACGAACTTGAGCAATATCGTAACGAAATGCCTAATCAATTTAATATGTTAGCGAAAAAGGGCCATGACAAGATCCCGGTAACGATTTCTATGAAAGAGGCACTTTCGGCTCAGGAATTTGAAAATTTTGTTACAGAAAATGGCTTAGAGGTAGAAAAATTTGAAATTCGAGTGATTGATGAACACGGAATTCGAGCAACCCTTGGGGGTCGACCTGAAGGTGGAGATATCTATCCTGAACAACGAATTAAAGAGTTTCTTGGTGGATCAAAAACTATTAAAGGAGTATATCTCTTTAAGGGGAAAATGCCAGTGAAGCAAGAATTGTTTGATAAACTTCACAACGACAACCGGGTATTTGTAGTAGATGTTTCAGAAAAGGTATTAGAAGAAAAGATTAAAAATTCACCTGAGTATAAGCAACTGGGTAATGACAAACATCTTGACATAAATCTTCCCAACAATTTTTATTGGAAATTAGAGGACTTAAAAATTGCAAAATAACATTTTTAACAAAGAATGAGTACCTATTAAATGGGTACTCATTCTTTTATTTATGGCTTTAGCCAGTTGGGGCTGTCCCAAAAGGATGGGACAGCCCCAATAGCCAACCAAAGAATTGCTTTAAGTGCTTAACCGTGTTATTGATCGTACCAACGGAGAGGGATTTTTTCATTTCTGTCGTTCCCATTCCATCAGCATACAATCCTTTTCCAGATAGTCTACGGAATTGCTGTATGTCTTTTGGGATTACTTTTTGCCAGCCTGAAAAATCATTGTCTTTAAATTCAGACATCGTATTGAACCACTTCATAAAGCGGGATATACTTTGCTGGTGTTGACGGATGGTGCTACTGGATAGTCCCTTTTTCTCCAATTCTACATAATAACGCTCTAAAATCTTCATATGTATTTCCTTTCTGCGGATACAAACCAATTTAAACCGCATTATGGCATCCATTTTTTAAGGATGGTAGATGAATTATATCATGAATTCGTTTGTATCCTTAATAAATACAAACGAATTTTGTACGATGATGAAAAATTAAAAAAATAACTTAGTTATATTGCTCATCAAATGATTATGAAATGTTATAATTTATTTTGGCTTTTATGCTGTTTCCATATTTAAGCTTCTAGAAGGGAGTGACGCTGTTTGAAGAAGAATGGATTCTTTCAAAATAGCATGCTGGAGAGAGGGCTCTTTTCTTAAAAAGATCTAAGTCCTCTCACAAGGTGCTGGGAGGCAAAATATATGATGAGATTAAGAACCATGGTACTTGGTCTTGCTTTGGACTCAGTTGCTCAAGATTTGATCCAGTTCTGGGAACATAGCGAGAACACATTGCAGGTTTGGCGTGCAAGTTCCAATTTTGTGTACAAATTTAAACACAATGACGCTATGTATTTCTTAAGATTTACGCATGAACAAGAAAGATCCATCCAACAAATTACTGCAGAACTCGATTTCATGCAATATTTACATCTTCATCATTATCCCACCGTAATGCCGATTCTTTCGAAGAATGGTAATTTAGTGGAAGCTTTGCATACTTCACACGGTACTTATTATGCTGTTGTTTTTAATCAAGCGAAGGGTGTTTCACTGGATATACAGAAAGTATCAGAAATGCAATTTGAAAAATGGGGAAAATCGCTGGCCACTTTACACCATTTATCTAAGACATTTAAACCCCTACATCTAGATACAATGCGTAAGAGTTGGAAAGATGCTTTGCAATCTATTGAGTCCGTCTTGCGTGATCATCCGCAAGAAACAGAAGCTATAGACGAATTGAAACGAATCAAAAAGTGGCTGCATACTCTACCGACTACGGAAGAAAATTACGGTTTGATCCACTATGATTTTGAACTAGACAACATTTTTTGGAATGAAAGAACTGCTCAATTTAACGTGATTGATTTTGATGATTCCATGTACCATTGGTATGTGATGGATATTATTTTAGCTTTGAGGGATTTGAAAGAATTAGAAAAAGAGAAAGCAGAAATTTATTTTCAAGCATTCTTAAGAGGATACCACTCTATTATGACCTTGGATGAATCATTAATAGACCAAATGCCTAGATTTGAAAGGGTTTCAAACTTATATCGGTTTTCAAGAATTTTGCACTCATTGCAAGACCGCAACATTAGCAATGAGCCTTCTTGGATGGATAATTTG
Source organism: Paenactinomyces guangxiensis (assembly GCF_016055185.1). GTDB lineage: Bacteria > Bacillota > Bacilli > Thermoactinomycetales > Thermoactinomycetaceae > Paenactinomyces > Paenactinomyces guangxiensis. Next base: position 123,511 of record NZ_JAECVR010000012.1, on the reverse strand, counting down.
AGATCTCATTTATCAAGGGTTCGTGATGAGCTAAGAGTAGGATTCCAACAGCCTTGGTAACTATAACGAAATCAAATCACCGAACGTTAAGTTGTTAATATCCTAAATATCAAAACCCGACTCCCTTAGCGTAGTGGAGAGCCGGGTTTTCTGTTCATTTGGTTTCTTAGCGTATGAAATCCGCGAAAAAACGGCAGGACCCCTTCATAAACTCCTCTCCCATTTTTTGTAATGGTAATCATTTCTATTCTAATCTATTTACTAGAAAATTGGAAATAAAAAGCCTAATCAGTAGGCTTTAGTACCATTTACATATTCAGTAATCTACTTTGCGGTCTATGACAGCAACCCTGTCACTGGGCCTTTTTAGTGGAAGGCTAAATTTTATAAAATCCTGGATTATGATTTGTTCTATTTGATCAGATTCAGGCGGCAGTTTTGATAGTTGTAAATTTATAAAAATAAAATGCTGATTATTAATAAAAATTATATAATATCCAAAAGGGTCAATCTCTTCGCATGTCTAATTAATAATAAGAGGTTGAACAAATTGGGGAGGGCTTTTATGAATTGGAAAAAGGTTATCAAATATTCTGTTCAAGCAGCCAGTATAACTTCACTATTAATTGGAAGTGTTCTCACTCCAAGTATCGCTTTTGCCAATTCAACTCCAAGGAACATTGAACCAGGTGCTTATCAGCTACCTGATCAAGAGATTTCAAAAACAGATCTACGGCAAAAATTTGTGTATCCCTCCACGGACCGTGGCAAAAAAGGCGAAGTTGGACCTTCTCATCCTGATTACAAAATGAATGTGTTTTATGACAGTCAAGCGCATACGATAAAAGGAACCATGACTGTCCGGTTCACAAATAATCTTAACCGGGAATTGAAAGATTTGTACTTTAACCTCTGGGGAAATGCCGCTGTGTTTAAGGAGAATGGTGGCGGCATGAATGTACAATCGGTTCAAGTAAACGGGAAAAAGGCGGACTTTGAACTAAAAGAAACAGCCTTGCATATTCAGAAAATTTCACTGAAACAAGGCAGAAAAGCTTCTGTCCAAATGAAGTTTTCTGTCTCCGTTCCTCACGCACAAGACCGTTTTGGTTGGTATGGCTCCACAGTTTCGCTTGGTAACTGGTTTCCAATTCTGGCTGTTTATGATGAAGAAGGTTGGAATATCGACCCTTACTTCCCATACGGTGAGAGTTTCTATTCGTTAACCGGTAATTTTGATGTTACAGTTACAACAGATAAATCACAGGTGATTGCGACAACAGGTACCGAAGTTGGTAAACCTCGCGTTACAGGTAACCTGGCCACCCATCGGTTTAAGGCGAAAAATGTCCGTGATTTTGCAATGGAAATGGACCCTTCCTATCATGTGAAATCGGGAATGGCAGGGAAAGTAAAAGTCAATGTTTACTATACGGATCAACATGCAAAATTTGCGGATGCGATGTTAGAGTCAGGCATTGACAGTATCAATCTCTTCAGCGAAAAATTTGGTCAATATCCCTGGCCGGAGTTGGATGTAGTCAGTATGGAAGGTTGGTTTGGCGGGATGGAGTACCCGCAACTCATTATGATCTCTATTACTGATCAAAGCACTGAAGCAGGAGTCAAATCGGTGACTGCTCACGAAAATGGTCATCAATGGTTCTATGGAATTATAGGAAACAACGAATATGATGAGCCCTGGCTGGATGAGTCTTTTGCCACTTTCTCAGCTGCTTTGTACAATGGAAGACTGGATCAACTGACTACAGCTCCCCCTGATGACCCTTACTATCACTTATCATCTAAGGTTTCCGATTTCACGGCTCGCGGGGATGAGGGAATCGATGCTTATTATTATACAATCTACTCTTATGGAGCCCGGACTTTAAATGATTTGCGAAAAGAATTAGGTGATGAGCAGTTTTACCGTTCGATGCAAGCTTACTTTAAAGAGAAAAAATTTGCTGTGGCCACTACCGAAGATTTTATGCGGATTATGGAGCAAACAAGCGGACGAGATCTTTCCAAATTCTTTGCAGAACACCGGGTTTATTTATCTGATCAGCAGTAAAAATGTTTAAAACAATGAGATTACCAAAAGCGGTCTGTAGATCAAAGAAAGGCCGGTGAATAGGGTGGACCTAAAGAAAAAATATGTGCGGGTGGGTATGATTGGTCACAAATTCATGGGAAAAGCACACAGTCACGCGTACCGTGATCTCCCTTATTTCTTCGATACCTCACTGACTCCTGTTCTTCAAACAATTGCCGGCCGGGATGAAAAAGGGGTGGAGGCAGCAGCCAGGAAAATGGGCTGGGCCTCTTATGATACTGACTGGCGGAGTTTAATTGAACGTGATGACATCGATTTGATTGATATTGTGACACCTAACCATGTCCACGCAGAGATGGCCATTGCCGCCGCAGAAGCGGGTAAGCATGTGCTTTGTGAGAAGCCGCTGGCGATGACTGTTGAGCAAGCAAAACGGATGGTAGAAGCTGTGAAAAAAGCGGGTGTCGTTCATATGGTCTGTCATAACTATCGTTATGCTCCAGCAGTGCAATTTGCCAAAAAGCTCATCGATGAAGGGCGGCTGGGTAAAATCTATCATATTCGCGCCCAATATTTGCAAGATTGGATTATGGATCCAACATTTCCTCTTGTTTGGCGTTTACGCAAAGAGGTAACCGGCTCAGGTGCACTCGGTGACATTGCAGCCCATATTTTAGACCTGTCTCGTTTCCTGCTTGGAGAGTTCAAAGAAGTAGTCGGGATGATGGAGACCTTTATTAAAGAACGTCCGCTTGGTGAAATGAGCGGGGGATTGAGCGCGAGTGTGAAGAACGGACAGATGGGTGAAGTGAATGTAGACGATGCATCAGCATTTTTGGCCCGCTTTGAAAACGGAGCGATCGGTGTTTTCGAGGCAACTCGCTTTGCGGGCGGGAATCGCAACGGAAATCGCTTTGAGATCAATGGGGAAAAGGGTTCAATTCGCTGGGATATGGAAAACATGAACAACCTTCAGGTCTACTTGGTAGATGATGAGCCGGGATTGCAGGGCTTTCGCACAATTAACTGTACGGAGGAGCACCATCCGTATGCCGGGGCTTACTGGCCGGCGGGACACATCATCGGTTATGAGCACACTTTTATCAATCTCATGGCAGAACTGATGAACGGGATCGCCAAAGGCTCCAGCCCATCTCCCAATTTTGAGGACGGCCTTAAAAACCAAATGGTTTTGGAAGCCGTGGAGAGGTCTGTACAAACCGGAAAATGGGTAAGCGTATCCAGTTAAATGCAATCGTAAAATTTGTTTTGATTTGGAGCATATTTTCTGGAAGATAATAAAAGTCCTCACTTGCCGAAGTGAGGACTCTTCATATTTTATACTACTTCACGAATCAAGCTGATCACTTTCCCCAGGATAGTTACGTTCGGTAACAGAATTGGAGATAAGCGTTCATTTTCCGGTTGCAAACGAATGTGATCTATTTCCTTAAAGAAACGTTTTACCGTTGCTTCTTCTTCAGGTGTCATAGCTACAACAATGTCTCCATTTTCTGCAGTTCGCTGTTGCCGTACCACAACATAATCGCCGTCAAGGATTCCGGCATTAATCATGCTGTCTCCTTGCACAGACAACAAAAACACCGTTTGATCATCTCCGACGATGCGTCGGGGCAGAGGGTAGTAATCCTCAATGTTTTCAACTGCTGTAATCGGCTCTCCGGCTGTTACTTTACCAACCAGTGGCACCATCACCGTATCAATTTGAATTTTTTTAGGAATATCATCACGTTTTAAAAGTTCAATCGCCCGAGGTTTTGTGGGGTCACGACGCAGATATCCTTTTTTCTCTAATCGGGCCAAATGGCCGTGAACTGTAGAACTGGAAGCGAGACCAACTGCTTCTCCAATTTCCCGGACCGATGGAGGGTAGCCTTTTTCTTGTACTTCTTTTTGTATGTACTCTAAGATCGATTGCTGACGCGGCGACAATTTGCTCATTTTTTCATCCCCTTTTTTTTGAATTTCGCCGATTTACCAAGAAATCTTATTTATAGTATACATGAACGAGAGGAAAAGAACAAACGTTAGTTCTTATTATTGGCAAAATATTTATGTTTCGCTTTTTGGAGTGAGTTGTTTTCAATGAGAGTGCTTTTCATGCCGTTATAATATATTGTTTAAACGATCCAAGGCATCATCTTTTTCTGAATTAATCACATGTGTATAGATCTGAGTTGTTTGAATGCTTGAGTGACCCAGAATCTCCTGAACAACACGTAAGTTTTCCCCGTTTGACAAGAGCAGGGTGGCAAGAGTATGGCGTAATTTGTGCGGAGAGATGGTTGTTGCTTTGGGAGGGAGATTTGCCTCGCGTACGTATTTGCGTATAATTTCTGAAACTCCTTTTCGGCTGATCCGTTTGTAATTTTTATTTAAAAATAATGCTTCTTCATGACCCGATGCGATCTGTTCCCGGGGACGCCGCTCTAGATAATCTGTGAGTGCTTCCACGGCTCTCCCGTTTAATTTTAACATTCGTTCCTTTCCGCCTTTTCCTATGATAATCACTCGAAACAGGTTCCCATCAGTCTGAATACTGTTCATATTCAGGTTGATCAGTTCCGAAACCCGCATCCCGGTGTTTAAAAACATGAGGATGATGGCTAAGTCTCTTGCTTCCGGCCAGGTCTGTATTTTTCTTTTTTTCTTCTTTTGGTGATAGGTATTAACAGCTCTGATTAATCGCATGGATTCTTCCCTGGTAAGGAAAACCGGTACTTTTTGTCGGGACCGCGCTTTCAGTGTAGCGTCTTCGTATTCTTCCATCGGATCCCGCTCAAGTACATGAGTTTTGACCAAATAACGGAAAAGGGAGCGGAGTGAGGCCCTTTTTCTGTGTTTGCCGCTGCGGGAGTTTTCACGAAAGTGTTTTCTTTCAACCCATTCTTCTTTTATCTCTCCAGTTTTCGGATCTTTTTTCTTTAATTTTACATGGACGGTCCGCTCATATCCGTTTTCGATATGCCTGAAAAATCTTTTGATGGTCATGGGGTCAACCTGATAAAGCGTTTTATTTTTTTCAGACAAAAAGTCGAAGAATAGAGCGAAATCATAGGCGTAATTGGCAATGGTTTGAACGGACCTGTCAGCACTAATCATTTCCAAAAAAAATTCTTGAACTTCCTCCGGGAATTGACTCACGATACGATTTACGCTTTCGGAAAGACGCCTGGAAACGACTTTTGATGACATGAACGATACACCTCCTGACAGTGCCATTCTTATTATCTTGTATGTTGATCATCAAGCCTGCATGTCCACCTGTCATAAACAAAAAGCTCGCCGCTGCCGGGCGAGGTGCAAGTATGACTTCAACCATTATTTTATCATTGTTTATAGTCCCATGGTAAGTTTCCGTTAGTATCTACTCTTTATTCTCCGTATCCATTCATCTATCTAAGAACCGATCTGGCCTGCCATTCGATCCAGGGTGTTTGCAAAGGGTTCAACTGCATTGGGAAGCAACATTCCTAAAGCTGACATAATAGCGTTTAACTGGTGTGAAAAGGTTTAAATCGGCACTTGCAATCCGTACACACCTCGCCATGATGTATTGGTACTTGAGCCAATAAAATAGAATTCCAGGTATTGAAAACACGCTATTCTTGTCGAAGGGAAAAAAGAATAGCGTGTTTTCATGATCTATTTAAACGTTGGATAAAAAGTAAACTTCGATCCCATCCTTATCAACAATCATCCTCCAATAAATTTTTAGAGAAAGGTATAAACTAGAACGATGCCAGTGAGAATCGCTGCTACATAAATAATAATTAATAGCCGTACAGTTTTGCCTCTGCTTTGATCATAATTCTCATTTTGTGCTGGGCTCTGAGTGGTTCCTAATTTAAATGTAAGTACGAAAGCAATAATACACAGGACAATTGTGGAGAAAATTATCATATGCTCTTCCCTTTCTTTGATTTACTTTTCACCAGTGTTACGTATTTAAGTGTATCCTGAACAGGCTCTCCTCAGGGGTGTATTTGAAAAAAGTACAAAAAACAGCCACACAAAACCGGTCGTTTGCTTGCCAGGGTAATTGACTCTAAGGATTATCCTATTTTTTGACCCAGAATAGTATGAATGATAGAATAATTTATGTGAAGAGTTCTTCTCCTGTTTATCCAACAATAGAAGGAGTGTGTTTGAGTGGTTCAACGCGGGAAAAGGATCTGGTTTGATTTACCGGGAGTTCTAACTGCAGTGCTGCTCACGGTTTCATTTCTGTTCCCCGTTCAGTCCGTATATGCAACTGAAGAACCTATGGCTCCGGTCAGTACGGCTCCATTTGTCCTCCAACGCACCAATACACATCTCCCTGGGGAGGCAGCCAAGCTTGATGGCCAACTGTCAAAAAGCGGAATCCAGAAATTGCTTGACGAAGCGAACCGGACAGCGATTCCCGACTGCAATTCGGCAGCACTAACCAATGTATCCGGCGTGATTGATCGCTGGTGTTTTAATAGTGGGGATAATAACACGGAGGAGTGGTATCCTCAGGGCATCACTGGTACTGGTGACGCACAGGATGATGATCTATGGGGAAGTAAGCGTGCCATTTTGGTAAGCTGGTACCATAAGAGTAAAGGAGTACGAGTTAGTTTTCTCGACCCGGCTACAGGAAAATATCGACATGTGTTGCTTGTTGAACCCTACACTAACTCTTATGGCAACCCAAGCTACCGGGCAGTTAAAATTCATGCCGGCGGCATTGTGTGGTATGGTAATTATTTATATGTGGTGGATACCACTAAAGGGTTCCGTGTGTTTGATATGAGATATGTTTTTGACCTAGGAGCCAGTTCAAATGGAAACACATCAAATAAGGATCTTATCGGCCGTCATAATGGTATTTACTATGGACACGGCTATCGGTATGTAATGGCGCAAGTGGGTGCCTGGACAGTTCCGGGGCAACAAACCGGGTCAAGTTGTGAACCTGATGGACCTCCTCGGTTTAGTTTCGTTGGACTTGACCGGAGTACAGTGCCTGATTCACTCATTACAGGTGAGTACTGCAACCCGCCTAATCCAGAGAACGATCCTGCGTTGTACGGTCGTATGGCCCGATGGCCGCTGGATGCTTCAACGGGAGAGTTAAAAACATCTGCCGATGGTAGGGTGTATGCCAGTGAAGCCTATCGAGTTCCAAAGGCTCATGCACAGGGAGCGCTTGCGCTCAATGGAACCTGGTATCTAATGACCAGCGCGGGAAGTACCAATAACGGCAAGTTATACAAAAGCAAGCCGGGTGGAACACCCACCTATCGTACCGCTGGAATCGGGCCTGAGGATTTATACTACTGGCCGGCCAAGAATGAACTGTGGACCCTTACCGAGTATCCGGGTAAGCGGGTACTCTATTCAGTGCGACCATAGCGTTTGGCTGCAAAAAAACCGATCCCTTCGTTTAAAGGATCGGTTTTTTATATTCAGTTAAATAAATGAGAAGAGGCTTCAACCTTCATATTGAACCATATCTTGTTCTTCACATTCTTTTGAGCAATACCCCTGGTGCTTCTCTTCACATTCAGGGCAACAAATATGCTGCTTGTGACACATGTCATACTCACAGTTGATATATCTGTCTTCAGGTTTGCCGCAGTGGTAACACTTCCCTACAATTTTCTCTTCAACCTGATTGATCGGGACAGAAATTCGCTCATCAAATACATAGCATTTTCCGTCAAACAGTTTACCCTTTACTTCAGGGTCTTTTCCGTAGCTGATAATGCCGCCTTCTAACTGGGCCACATCCTTAAAGCCTTCTTTTAACATAAAGGCAGTCAATTTTTCACATCGAATTCCGCCCGTACAGTAGGTAATAATCTTCCGGTCTTTATAATGGCTCAAGTTTTTGCGAATCCACTCCGGAAATTCACGGGAAGTTTTTACACCTGGACGGATGGCGTTGCGAAAATGACCAATATCATATTCATAATCATTGCGTCCGTCGATCACGATCACATCATCTTGTTGTAGTTGCTCGTAAAATTCCTTGGGAGAAAGACGCTTACCTGTCAGTTCATTCGGGTCTACATCTTCTTCAAAGCGCCATGTAACCAGTTCTTTTTTAGGGCGTACAAAAAGCTTTTTAAAAGCATGACGATCATGATCATCCACCTTGAAATGCATGTCATGAAACAAAGGATGCTGGCGCATGAAATCGATATAACTTTGTGTCTGCTCTAAAGTACCGGACAGAGTGCCATTAATCCCCTCATGGGCAACTAATATCCTGCCTTTTATCCCTAATTTCTGGCAAAAGGCACGATGTTCGTCGGCAAAGCCAACAGGATCATCAATGGGTACATATTTATAGAATAAAAGAATTTGATACGTGTTTTTTTCGTTTGCCATGGCAGTTGCACTCACTTCCTACTAAAAAACTCCTGATCTATAGTATACATCACTTTTTAACTAAAATCACTTTTATGGATGATTCTTAATAGCGAGCAAGCTGTAATGATTTCCGGTTATCGGGGATGGGAAAGGGGGGTGGCGGTTCAGATTTCGACAATAGAGGCGGTGGTGGGGAAGAAGCAGTTAAATAAGAACAGAATAAAGAAGTTTCCCTGTTGTGAAAGTCACCGATAGAGGATAATTGAAGGAGAACTGGAAGAGGGGGGGAAGAATTTTTATTTAACAAATCGTTCAAACATTGACATGATAGTAACATTTCCTTATGATGAAATACTAGGATCGAAGGATCAGGGATTCGTTGGTACACCTCTTTCACAAGGAAATATGCGGCAGTTTTGCCGCTTTATTTTTTATCCAATTCGTGCAGATAATTGCGAATGGGGAAAACGGTGAAATTGAACATTCTGGATTTTAGCAAAAAGTGTGAGGAATGAAGTGATATGGACCATAAGCCTGTTATTAATTTTTCAGGGAGTTTAGTTTCGCTGGGGCCACTGTCACGAGAGTTATGTCCGCTTTATCAAAAATGGAATAATGACTTTCAGACAACTCGAAACTTAGCTGTATCAAGACCAGTGACCCTTGATGAACAAGTAGCTTCATTTGAAGGTTTCGCCAAGCCAGACAGCAACCACGTTTTTTTCACCATCTATGAGAAAGGGAATATGCGTCCGATTGGAATTACTTACCTTGCAGACATTGATCACCAAAACCGGACAGCAGAATTTGGGATCATCATCGGTGAAGAGGAATGCAGAGGCAAAGGATTTGGCACAGAAACAACTCAGTTAATACTTAGTTATGCTTTTTATGTTCTTGGACTTCATAATGTTATGCTTAAAGTGTATGAGTTTAACAAATCTGCCATACGAGTGTATGAAAAGGCAGGTTTTATGGAATGCGGGCGTAGAAGACAGGCCCATTTTATGCGGGGACGTTTATGGGACGTTATTTTTATGGAGTGCTTAGCTTCCGAATTTAACAATCCAATCTTGAACAATAATCTTCTCTAGACCCTATGGGGTCTTTTTTTGTTACGGATCATGGGATGGTCATATATACCCCCCAACAACGTTACAAAATATTTGTTTTGTAACGTTGTTGGGGGGGTGAAAACGAAAAGTTTAAAGCCATATAAATTCCCTTCTTTTTTCGGGTGTTTATTCTGTCTCTATACAATAAGTTAACTATAGTTTTGAGAAATTTTTTGTTTTGAGATTATCAGTGAGCCTTCGGTAATATTTTCCCAATACCGGTTACGGATTTTTAACTTATGCAATCTAATTGATCATCTTTTCCCGGCTCTAATGTATTCTAATGTATAAAAGTAAATGTTTGTCAAAGCTTTTTCAGGGGAAAATACTGATAGTTTCGACTGAAAAAATAAAATCACCGAAAGCGAGGTACTGCTTTGAAGACAATTGAAGCTTCAGTTGAAGCTGTGCTTATTGCGGATCATCCAGAAACATTTGTCACACGTCGCATTCCTGAGACCAGATTTGAATTTGGCGGTATACCTGGTGATCGGCACTTTGGCATCACTCGGCCAGCTGATTCACGGCAACCCATGTATCCTCGGGGTACAGAGATTTTCAATCGCAGACAAATTACGGTGTTATCGGCCGAAGAATGTATGGATATTGCCGAGAAATTGCAGATTGATTCTTTGTTGCCTGAGTGGCTGGGCGCCAATCTTTTGTTAAGAGGTGTACCTGATCTCACTTCTTTAACAATAGGTTCTCGCCTTCTCTTCCCTAGCGGAGCCGGGCTTGTTTGTCAGGGTGAAAACTTACCATGTACACTTCCGGGTAAAGTTATTCAGGAAATGCATACCAATCGCCCGGAGTTAACCACAGAGTTTGTTCGTGCAGCATTTAAACAAAGAGGGATTGTCTGTCTGGTCGAATGCCCGGGCCAGGTACGGCAAGGAGATTTAGTTCGTATACTAGTTAATGACTTTGCTAAACCTTTACAATAAGAGTTTCACTAACTTTCATGTCAATGCAGGATTCAAGTTGCTTACGGAAATAAAAACCGACTTCTCTACGATGTAAAGAGAGCCGGTGAAATTGCGCTTATATAATACTTGCCAGTTCCAAGCAACAAGGAGTTTACTTCGTTCGATAATAATGTTTGACGGTATATCTAGGCCAAATCCAATATTTGGTACCTTGAGCGATGACAAAACGGTCCAGCCAAAGCTCAAAATTTAAACCTAAATTTTGAGCATCATCAAAAATGCTGGAATGCCACCAAATTAAATAGTCATTTTCCCCTTCATTCGCCTTCTCACCATCAATGAGCAAATGACCGCCGTCTTGATACCCGATTGGATACCAGGATTCCTGGAAAAGTCCGGACTTTTTATGTTCAATAATCTCTGACACTCCATACAATTCAAATTGTCCGCCGAACCATGGCTGAAAAAGGACCGCCCCATTATGGATCCGTAAAAAGGCTTGATAGTCTTCTGGTAGCCGTACTCCTGTGGTACGGGTAAATTTTTGGATTTCTTCTTCTGTAGCCGGCCTTTGAAATTGAAACCTCATTTCTTCCACAAGACCCTCTTCATTCTGAACAATTAGTTTATTGTCAACCAACCGTTTCTTAAGCCCGGTAAGTGTTTTCTGAACCAAGGAATATTCCAACATACTCACTCCTCTTTCTGAAAAAACCATATGCCTCTGCTTCATGAGTGCATATGGTTTTTAAGATGAATGAATCTGGTGCCACAAATACTTATACATTTAGAATTTGGTTGATGAAGATTTTTCCGGTGGTCTCCCCTAATTGGATTCGTTGCTTCTAAACCGCTTCGACAGTATTTCTGTCCACGATTCCGATAACAGAGGACAAGAAGCTAACTCGAAAGCTGCTTTTCTGTCATCTTTTCGGTGATACATAATCTCGTTACAAAGGGCAACTGTCCATTGCGGGTATGACCGATCCAACAATAATACCTCTTGGCCTCTTTCAACGCAGCCTTCTTTTAATACACGAAAATACCAACCGGTCCTTCCCGTATTTTGAATACGGACGGTTAAGTCTTTGATTTTCCAGCGTCGGGCCGGCTTCCAACAGGGTTGGCGCGGTTGGGAGATCTGCACAATCGCTCCACCAATACGGTATGTATCGCCAATACAAACATCTTTTTCGGTCTGGTTGGCAATTGTGAAATTTTCCCCCAGCGCTCCGTAATGAAAGTCAGGTAACTGTAATTCCTGTTTCCAAACTGCGTAATGATCAGCTGAATATGCGAGAACTGCTTTATCCGGGCCACCGTGATTTTTCAAATCAGCTTGCCCGTCTCCTTCCACATTTGTTCGCCCCACCCATACAGGCCCCTCTACAGGTGATTTAAAAATCCCGCTCCTCCAGGGACGATCCATCTGATCAGGCGTGTTTTCCACCCCTATTGTTTTGGGAAGGCCAACATGGATCATCAATAATGAAGCTTGACTCATAAAGCTCCCTCCTAACCAAGTATAACGGGACTCGTTTCTTAAAAAGTTGTATCGAAGGATAATAAAAATATTATAACTCTGCTCTCCTAAAATTGTCCCTTTATGAAGTGATTTATGGTTGATTGTTTTCATGGAATGGCTTATACTTTTGGTGAATAAAAAATCATTTTATTCATACAGTCATAAAAATGGAGTTGAAAACGTTGGGCAGAAAGTTTTCCGAACACGAGAAAGAGTATATTAGAAAAAGATTGCTTGAGACCGGAAAGAATATGTTCAGCACTTATGGTCTAAAAAAGACAAGCATTGGCGACCTTACAAAATCAGTGGGGATTGCTCAAGGAACTTTCTATTTGTTTTTCAAATCCAAGGAGGAACTTTATTTTGAGATTTTAGAAATAGAGGAAGAACGTGTTCGTAAGTCACTGTTGTCGGAGCACTTTATTTCAGAGGAGCTAACCAGAGCAAGATTCAAGCAGTTCCTAAAGCAAGCGGTATCGATCGTGGAGACAAATCCGATATTCAGACAAATATATGAAGAAGATGTACTTGAGCATCTAATGCGAAAATTACCCCCCGAAAAATGGGAGAAACACATGATCAAAGATTTCAATATGTCTCTCCCTTTAATCTCACACTGGCAAAAGGAAGGTCGTATGGTTGACCTGGACCCGGAGCTGATCGTGAGTATGATCCGCTCTCTCATACTTCTTACCCTGCAAAAGAAGATAATCGGAGAACAATTATACCAGCCGACGATTGAGTTGTTTATCCAATTCATCGCAGATGGCCTGGTGAAAAAGGAGGATCTTCGTCATGATTGAAGTTCGGAATCTCCACTACCGCTATCCGGGCAATCTCCAGCACACCATTAAAGAAATTAATTTTCAGATCCAACAAGGAGAAATATTTGGTTTTCTTGGACCGTCTGGGGCTGGTAAAAGTACCCTTCAAAAAGTGCTGATCGGCATTCTTAAAAATTACGAAGGAAGCGTGCAGGTAGCAGGTGAGGAGATTAACAAGGCCCGATCCGATTACTATGAGAAGATTGGTGTCGCCTTTGAGTTCCCGAACTTCTACCACCGGTTTACCGCTCTCGAAAATTTAGAATTCTTCCGCTCTCTTTATTCGGTTGACACAGCAGATCCAATGGCCCTTCTTTCCATTGTTGGCCTTGAAAATTACGCCCGAACGAAAGTGTCTGATTTTTCCAAAGGAATGAAAATGAGACTCAATTTATGTCGGGCCCTTCTTAATCGGCCGGAACTTATTTTTTTAGATGAGCCGACATCCGGGTTAGACCCTGCCAACGCCAAAAAGGTCAAAAGCTTGTTACTGGAGAAAAAAGCTCAAGGAGGAACCATTCTGATCACGACCCACAATATGAACGTGGCGGAAGAAATTTGTGATCGGGTTGCCTTTATAGTTGATGGTAGAATCAGTTTGATTGATTCACCCCGGGAACTTAAAATCCAAAAAGGAAGAAAAATAGTACGAGTGGAGTACAAGGATAAAGGGATGGTGCGATCAGAGGATTTTCCTCTTCCTCAAATCGGCATGAACGAGACATTTCTTCGCTTCATTCGGGAGAAAGATATTGAAACAATGCATACGCAGGAAAAAACGCTTGAACAAATTTTTATCGAAGTTACAGGCAGGGATTTAGCATGAACAGAATAATAGCGGCTTTGAGAAATGATATTAGATTTCAGCTTCGGCATGGTTTTTACCTTGCCTATTTGATCGTCACATTGATGTATATTGTCCTTCTCTCTTTTCTGCCAGATTAATCGAAACCAATGGTTTCAGTGATTATTATTTTTTCTGACCCAAGCGCTTTAGGCTATTTTTTTATTGGTGGCATCGTGTTATTAGAAAAGGGACAAAACATTTTTGATAATTTATTTGTGACCCCTTTTCAGTTACAGGAATATTTGCTGTCCAAAACGGCGTCGCTGGCGCTGCTTTCATTAGTTACAAGCACAGTGATTCATCTCTTTACGTTTGGTTTAGCACACCTATCTTTATTATTTATTCTTGGAGTTTTATTAACCTCTGCCTTTTTTACCCTGATTGGCCTTGGAATCGCCATTCGCTGCCGGACTTTGAACGAATTTTTCCTCATTTCACCACTTTACACACTTATATTCACCCTGCCCCTCTTCGGATATTTGCACTTGTATGAGACACCTCTCTACTACCTGCTGCCGACTAAGGCATCATTGCTCTTAATGGAAGCACCATTTCAACCACCTGTGACAGGCCAGGCCATTGTATTCTTGATGATTTTGATTGCGTGGATTGTCCCAGCGTATTTTTGGGCGTACCGCTCTTTTCGAAATTATGTGATTGAATAAATGGTGGGTTGGTTTAATGAGGCGAATTCTTAACTTGACTTTAGCTGATTTAAAAAATGTTCGCAGAGACCCTATGTTGATTATGGCAATTGCCGGTCCTGCAATGCTGACACTGGTATTCCGTTTTGTTCCGCCGATCTTAACGGAATGGCTGACGCAAAAGTTTGGATTTGACTTGACTGCTTACTATGATTTGATTCTGATCTTTATACTGCAGCTTGTGCCGTTAATGATCGGAATGGTTTCAGGGTATCTTATGCTTGATGAAAGAGATGAAAATCTTATTCAATTGTTTGCGGTTACTCCCCTAAGGAAATCAGGATACCTGTTTGTCCGCTTGGCTATGCCCGTGTTGTTGACTATTATGTTCACGATACTCCTGGTGTATTTTACCGGACTGATTCAGATAAAAGTGGTCCAGCTCCTTCCCACAATCCTGTTGCTTGCAATGGAAGCGCCGATGATGGCCTTGTTCCTTGTATCTTTCGCAGCGAACAAAGTTGAAGGACTGGCCTTGTCAAAGGGGATTGGAATAATAGTGGCCGCACCTTTTGCCGCTTATTTTATCCAGTGGCCATGGCAGATAATTGCAGGAATTTCCCCTACGTACTGGGTGGCTAAAATGTTTTTTGCAGACAGTCATTCATATGAAAACACTTTTTTTCTCACGGTTAGCTTATTGATGCATGGAGCATTGATGTGGTATTTGTTTCTCACATTTCAGCGAAGGTTGGACTGAGTATGGAAGAATGGAATCCAATCCTTTTTGAGCGCATGGCTGGCCCTTTTTATAAAATACGAGCGGGAAAACCTTTTGCTTCAGTATTGGGATGAAAGCGAGTGTCAGACGAAGGCGGGTTTATCCCCTTGCAATTCTGACAATCTTTTTTACGGACATTCTCGGGCCGAGGAATTGCGTAAAGGGGTTCCACTGGTACTGCTTACCGTTCAGCGATAGTACCTCACTGGGTGATCGCAAGCAGAATCCCACGGCGACCATCGGGCCCGGAAATCAAAAGGAGCTGTCCGCAGTTTTATACGGACAGCTCCTTTTGATACAGGATAGAGACTTAGTAGTTTACAGCACGATAAGCATTAACCCTTCCGTGAGTCCAGTAAGTGCCGGTACCGTTAATTCTGTCGGCAGTGTTTTCAATTGCGGAACGAATTTGCGAATTGTTTCTCCCCTGTGCTGCCAGGAGTCCAGCTACGCCGGCCACATGAGGAGTCGCCATGGAGGTGCCGCTTAAGGTGCGGTAGGTACCCCCTATATAGGTGGAGTAAATGCTGGAACCAGGAGCGGCTACATCAACCCAACTGCCGTAGTTAGAGAAGGAAGATCTTTGATCGGAGGAAGTAGTAGAAGCAACTGCGATCGCATTGCTGTAATAAGCCGGGTACGAAGGAGCAGAAGTGTTACTGTTGCCGGCTGCAGCAACAACGACGGAACCACTGTTCCAAGCGTAATTAACGGCATTGCTCAACGTGCTGGTGCCTGAAGAACCACCCAGGCTGAGACTGATAACCTGAGCACCTTGATCGGCGGCATATCGAATTCCGTTGGCCACGTCGCTCAAAGTACCACTTCCATTGCCATCCAGCACACGTACGGCAAGAATCCTTGCATTTGGTGCTACGCCGGCAATCCCCGTTCCGTTATTGGTAACTGCAGCGGCAATTCCCGCACAGTGGGTTCCGTGGCCGTTGGCATCATTCGGAACGCTGTCATCATAGACAAAGTCCCAGCCGTTAATCACTTTTCCGCTCAGATCAGGGTGATTAGCCTCTACACCAGTGTCAACAATAGCGATTTTAACGCTGCTGCTGCTTCGGGTGACATCCCAGGCGGCGGGAGCTTGAATTTTTTGCGGCCCCCATTGTTGTGAAGAAAGGTCATTCGGGGTCCACATTGCATGGAAATAATAGTTTGGTTCAGCATATTCAACATTAGGATTCTCTTTATATACTTCCAACATTTCTTCAACGGAAGCATTTTTGAATTTTATCACTTGAAAGCCCAGTTTGGAAGTTTCAGCTACTTTCACACCTGTTTTGTTGTGAATAGACTGGATAGATGTTGCTGAAGCACCTGGTTTGAACTTGACAATTAATTCACCGGGAGCATACTGGGAAGGTTGCGCTGGTTTGGCCAAAATGGTGGAAGGAACAACGAGAAGCGCCAGTACCAACAAAGCGGTGAACACACTGAAGAAGCGTTTCATAGAAATCCTCCTAAATATTTGTTTTTTCAGATTTGTGATCTGAGAGACCCACCCCACAATGACGATTCATTCAAAATACTTTTTCTGCTCATCCCTCCCCTTTACAAAACTATATTACATTTTCGTGAAAAATATTAATATTCCTCCTAGTATATTTAAAAAAATAAATATTTTTCTGTTACTAAAATATGGTTTTATACGTAACACGTCTATTTTACCTAGTCAAAAAGTATGATAACAGGCAGAATGTCATGTCTTATAGATAATCACAAAAAATAAATGATGATGGCCTCATTTGCTTAATCTTAATAAAATGGATATAAGAAGTAAAATTTCATTCTTCATGTGAATCGATCGCAATAGATTTTTGGATGAGTAATCATTTTAAGCCAGATGCATTTCGTGGTTAACCGAAATACACTGGCTTAAAATGATTAATGCTATATTAGCCGACTGCGGGAGTATATCTGCAGTCAGTATATGTAGATTTGAATGGCAACTCTGTTTGACTTTTCGATACGTTCCCCCATATTATCAATAGAATCCAGCAGACGTTGACTATTCTTACAAACGGTCCATAGGAGCAAAAATACGATCTAATTTTTTCCCTTAAATATTTTCTAAAACCCGGTCCAAGTGAAAATTATTTTCCAATGTTGCTTCTTCAACCTCTATCATATCCCTTGATTTGTAATAATCCACTGCCGAAAATGGATCTGAGGCTAATAGCTTCTCAGCCTCCTCCCGGCTATCCGCTTTTAAAATCATGATAGCTGTACCGTCTGTACACGGGCCGCAAAAAGGCAAGCGGCCCACCTCTTTTAATTGACGAAGATAGTTCACATGATCAGTGATCAACTTTGCCGTCATCAAATGTTTTTGTTTGTCAGAAAGGCGAACCACAAATTGTTTCATTATTGACTCTCCTTCAACGTAAGATTTAAAGCTTTTATTTGTTCTTTTAAGGTCTCAAGGTCTCCTTCAATCATTTCGTTTAAAGCATGGTCTGCTTCCATAAGTTTTGGATAGGCCTCATCACATGCAACAATTCCTCTTTCTGTCAACTTCACAATCGTTTCTCTACGATTCGCAGGGTTGGTAAACCGCTCAATCCATTCGTTTTTCTCCATGCGATCCAATATCCTTGTTACTGTGGGTCTTTCCAGTTCAACTAATTTTGAAATCTCACTGGGTGTAGCCTCCTTTAAATCCTTTAGAACACCGAGTACATACACATAGGATGGAGTTAGCCCTAATGGCTCCAACGCTTTCTCATACCATGCGAATACTTCTTTCCGAGCCTGTGCCAATTGAAACGCCAAACAATTAGAGTAAATTTTTTTATGTCTCATAGTTAGTATACTAACTGTTAGTTTACTAATTGTCAAACATGGAACTGCCAAACGCAGTAGGGATCACCAAGTCTGAGAGGTGTTTGCAATCCCAACTCCTCTAATATAGTACAAAACCAGGTTCGGGCGTTATGTTAGCCCCATATATGAGGCGGCTTGCCAGGCTTGTTTATTCGTTGGACTCCAGTTGCTCCGTTTTTTGAGACCTGGGATTAACACAGTCCCTACTCATGCATGCACTCAGAAAAAAGTTTAAGTACTTTTGACCCCGTTGGTAATGCCCAGTCCTGCTGTAGTTTGGCAGCGATGGCTCGCCAACTGGTAACGTTGATACCGGCTTGAACCATTCGTTGCAGAGCAGCTTGTTCTTCCAATAAGCTCCATCCTCCAGACACATCAATCACAGCATAAACATCGTATCCGTCTCCCGCTGCCGAAATAGCTGTAAAAGCCAGGCTCACATCTGACAAGGCTCCGGCTATAATTAGTTTTTGCCGTCCCGTTTGTTGTACAGCCCGGATAAATTCCGGATCCTCCCATGCATTAATAATTGTTCTCCTGATCACCGGAACATCGGGAAAAATATCAAGCAACTCTTGAAGGATAGGTCCACTTTCTTCTCCTAACCCCCCCTGAGTGATAATTACAGGCAAGCTGAAGATTTTTGCAACTCTACCAAGTGTCAGGACATTATTGCGGATATTATAAGGACTTGGGCCGCCATAGGGGATTAACCCTGTTTGGTAGTCAATCAAAAGCAGTACAGCATTTTGGGGAGTGAGTGATTTATCATCGCCTTCCCGCCTTCTCATGGGAAAAGGTTTTCCGATTTTGATCGGATAACGACCTTTTTCCCGATTATCTTCCCGGTGTATTTCATGATGTACCTCATGATGCACTTCATGATGTACCTCCGTAAATGTACCGTTTCGCGTTTTTTCTTTATTCCTGTCCTGACGATAATAAGAAGCCATGGAAATCCCCTTTACAACAAATGAACTTCTTTCACTGTATGCAATCTTGGTGAAAAAAGAGCATGTCTGAAAAATGGGTTAGGACCATCCTTGATTTAAAATTTACCGGGGAATAAGGAACTGAACCTATTCACTTCCCCAAACTATTCCGGGTGCATCAGCACATGGAAAAGAAGTGGATTACGAGCGCTTTTTTGTTGGAACTTATGACGAGTGTTTGAAAAGTGGGGATGGTTTTGACCCGGAGAAATTTAAGGAATGGGAGGATTAGTCCAACACCAGGAAGGAAGAAGTTAAAGGAGCCGGATAATCCCGCTCCTTTATTGCTGGTTCTAGTCCCAAAAGTATCTCTTTTTCTTTACACTTATCCAGAAGTTTTCGCAGAATGCATGTTCCTGCCCATTGTTCTTGATATTCAGGAGCTACAATCATGTCGCATATCAACCCTTGATAAAGTCCATCCGAAATCACTCTTCCGAGATCCGATTAACTTTTCACCTTTGTATGCTGAAACCGTATACCAACCGTTGGATATGGCTTAAAATAAACGCCCTTCATCAAATGGGTGCCTCCATCCTGTTGTTCCATACAGGTTAAAAAACTCTTTGTTATCAGGAAGATCTTCTCTCAGTATCACCATATATCGGAGTCCTCTCTATGATTTATGTTAACTGTCACTTGATCTTCGAGAGATCCCGAAGTTGATCTAAAGGATTAATATTGCATAAGCCCCCGTGATAACAAATCACCGAATCAATTTCAAAATCCAGAAATTTTTTCAGAGAACGAATGGCTGTATTCATATCTAGTGTGGTTCGCTGAACAGGCCCTCGCAAAATACCGTTCACACTGATTATGGCATCTCCGGCAACAAGGACTTTGCTTTTCTTCAAATAAAGACTAATATGGCCGGGAGTATGTCCGGGTGTAAAGATAACACGAATTCCTCCGCAAAACGGAAGTTCTTGTCCGTCTTCCAAGGTTTTATCCACCTTGGCCTTTGGGGGATTTGTGTAAAAAAACCTCAGGTCTTCAGGCAGAGACTCAAATGCCTCTTTACTCATGCGGCTTGGATCTGTTTTAATTAACGGTAGGGTCCCCTCGATATATGGTTTGTCAAGTTGGTGAGCATAAACGTCAATGCAGCCATCAGTTTCTTTCAGGATTTCGGGCAGACTGCCAATGTGATCTAGATCCTGGTGTGTCAGAATCACTGCTTTCAATTTGTCAAAAGAGACTCCAACCTCCCTCATTGCCTCACGTATTTGTTCCAACTTCCCGGGCATGCCGGTATCAATCAAAATAGCTACTTCATCGTCCCAAATCAGTGTGGGATTTAATGTTGAATGTTTACCAAAAACCTCAAATTTAAATTCAATCATTTCCACACCATCGGATACTCGCATAGCAATCCCCCTAACTTTTTAAAACGCGGTAGTGTAGGTAATAGCATTTATGTCTACTCATATAATAAGATATACCAAATAAAAATGTAAAATAAAAAATTATTATAACATATTTAATTAATTTTGTCAAGATATTTTTTTAAAAAAGAAAGCGCGAAATAGCTGGATAAAAGCTTATTCCAACAAAAAAGCTGCTGACCTTTTACTGGTCAGCAACCTTTATTTTCCTAAAAGTTTCCGGACTTTGCTTTATGCCTATTTTTTGATGGCTGGAGCTATTGTTCCACTTTTTCATAAACAGCAAGTAATTGCTTTATGATAGGGGTAATACCAGCGTAGCTGTCACCAGGTGCAATCTGGCTTTCATATATTACAAATCGCCCAGTGACAGGATTGCTGTCATAGACCGCAAAGTAGATTCCAATTACTAGAAAACTCCGTATATGAGTTTTTATTTTTCCTTCTCGGAACTAATACTCTCCACTGCTCGGCGTAAGTCTATTTCGCTTGGTGTGATATATCTGCGTGTGGTTTCCAAACTTTCATGCCCTGCCAATTGAGCGATGACTTGTAAAGGTTGATTGGCATCCACTAAGTTCCGACAAAAGGAATGACGTAGAGAATGAGAAGAGTAATCTACCAGTCCAATCGAATCTAAGTATTTTTTGATGAGATAATGCAGTCCTTGACGTGTCATGCGACTATGTCCTCGTTCAGATAGAAATAAAGCTTTTTCATCTACCTCTCCTCTTTCCTCGATCCAAGCCTCCATCGCTTTCATCAATTCTGGACTCATCAAAGCAATCCGATTCTTCCCGCCTTTTCCCGCAATCACAGTCAGTGTTTTTCTTCTTAAGTCTACATCCTGGATGTCTAACGAGACAACTTCTGAAATTCTAAGACCTGCTTGTAACATTGCTTGGCATTATTTCCCTTCTTTGGCAAACTGTTGAATTCGAGACTCGATTTGATCACGAACTCGGCGGAAAACCTCCCAGACTTCTTGCTCCGTCCCTTCCGCTTTGGCAGGGTCGTCAAATCCCCAGTGGTCCCGGTGAACGTGAGGCGGTGTCATGGGACACTTGTCGTTGGCATCGCCACACAGAGTAATTGCATAATCTGCACGGTTTAATAATTTTGGATCAATGACATCCGATGTTTGATCAGAAATATCGATCCCTTTTTCCGCCATTACTTGGATCGCTTTCGGATTGACTCCATGCGCCTCGATACCGGCACTATATACCTCGAAACGATCGCCTAAGTATTTCTTCCCAAATCCTTCAGCTATTTGGCTTCTGCAAGAGTTCCCTGTACATAAGAAATAGATGATTTTTTTATCAGACATCGATATTCTCTCCTTTTGAAATTGAAGGTTTAGTTTGATTCAGCCAGTTTCTTTGCAAAGTATTTGCGTTGGAACCAAAATGCGACGTTGACTAGGCCAATTAATACAGGCACTTCTACAAGCGGACCGATTACCGCTGCAAATGCGGCTCCCGAGTTGATGCCAAAAACGCCGATGGCTACCGCAATCGCCAATTCAAAGTTGTTGCTTGCAGCGGTGAACGAGAGGGATACTGTTTTTGAATAATCGGCTCCAACTTTTTTTCCCATATAGAACGAAACGAGGAACATCAAAACAAAATAAATCAATAGAGGAATGGCGATTCGAACCACATCCAGCGGTAATTGGAGGACGAGCTCACCTTTTAAGGAAAACATGACAATGATCGTAAACAGTAAGGCGATTAACGTAATCGGGCTGATCACCGGAATGAATTTGGTCTCGTACCATTCACGTCCTTTCGCTTTAACCAAAATCAGTCGAGTCATCAGACCGGCAAAAAAGGGAATCCCCAGATAAATCATCACACTTTCAGCAATCTGGCCCATGGTGATATTCACCACGGCCCCCTCTAAACCCAACCATTTCGGCACAATCGTGACGAAAATGTAGGCGTAAACGGAATAGAAGAGGATTTGAAAAATAGAATTAAAGGCTACCAGACCTGCAGCATATTCTCGATTTCCTTTCGCCAGATCATTCCATACGATTACCATGGCAATACATCGGGCAAGACCGATCAGAATCAATCCAACCATGTATTGCGGCTCATCCCGTAAAAACAGGATAGCTAACACGAACATCAAAACTGGACCAATCACCCAGTTTTGTATCAGAGATAAGCCAAGGATTCGGAAGTTGCGAAACACCTGCCCCAGTTCTTCATAGCGCACTTTGGCCAGCGGAGGATACATCATCAGGATCAACCCAATGGCAATCGGGATCGATGTGGTTCCCACCTGAAAACCTGTCAAGACTTTCACCATACCTGGAAAAAGATAACCAGAACCGATCCCGATGATCATCGCGAGAAAGATCCATAACGTCAGATACCGATCCAAAAAGGTAAGTCTTCTCATTACACCACTCATTAAATGTCACAACCTTTCCAGAGAATGATCCATTTGTTAATCACATAGAACTTTAAGTCCACTCGCTTTCAGCTGCTTGATCTCTTCAGAGGCACTCGGTAAAGATTGCAGGACTTTTTCAAAGAAAGGGTACATGGACCCATCCAAAGAATAGAAGACCCATTGGCCACTCCGCCGCTCTTTAACCAGTTTTGCGTTTTTCAGCTTTCGCATGTGCTGGGAAACGGCAGGTTGACTGATTTGAAGGATTTCAACTAACTCGCAAACGCAGAGATCTTCTACTTTAAGCAAGGCTAAAATACGCAAACGGGTTTTATCTGATAAGGCTTTGTGATATTCAACCAAATCTCCCCAATCCATCAATACTGATCACCCCATATTTATATATTTATTCGCTTATATAATGTGTCAAAAACTTCTCCAAAGGGAGAATGAATTTAATTAAGCATACTTGATAATCATACCTTCCAAAATATCAGCAATATCCTCGGCTGCATCTGTTAATTTTTCTAATCTTTCATAGATATCCTTCATTTTAATCAATTCAACTACTTCCACTGGAGGATTAAAAAGGGAACTAACACTTTCCCTCATTAAACGATCTCCTTCATTTTCGAGCATGTTAATCTCTACACATAACTTTCGAATGGTAGCGAAGTCTCGCTTTTGCAGGGAGATAAATGCATCCTTTAGATGTTTACCCAATGGCTCTAATAGATCAGCAAACTGAGTCATATAGTTCGTAGGTTTGTCTATATAGACAATACGAGTACTGCAAGACTCCACACCATCCAAGACATCATCCAGTTTTCCAGCTAATCGAAGGATATCTTCCCGATCAATTGGAGTGATAAGACTTGTTCAGTTCCGTGATCAGCAGTTGGGTATATTCATCACCTTTAGATTCTAATGCCTTGATCCGTTCACTGTACTCTTCCTTTTTCTCCAGAGTCTCCACATTCTCACGAAATAGGCGTATAGCTTCGACGATATTGGATGTGATATCAATTAATGTCTGATAGAAGAACTCTTCACCTTTTGCACCAAACAAACTTATACTCCCCCTTCAACTCCTTCAATAAATTCCTGTAATCAAGTTAATGATATGGTAATCAAAACATAAAATGATTATTCGCTCATACATATATAAGCATATCCTTATATAATTGTCAAAGAAAAGAGTAAATCCGAAAAAAACCAGTATTTCACTGATTTTAATGAAACACCGGTTTTTTCTGTTAAGCACTGGTGCCACGCAGGGCCAAGCGTTGATTCATATTCAACTGGAATGTACCATAGGGGTTTACATGAGCATAAATCAGCGGAGTAAGTGAACGGAAATCTTCTGGGTGAAGCTTCTTTAAAGCACGTTGGTCGTTTTCTAACAGCACTTCTTGAAACATCAAGGTATTGATAAAGACTAAGCAGTTTTGAAGAAGATGCAGGGATAATACAGCGACTTCTTGATCCTCGATTTGATTTGTTTGTATCTCTCCCCCCTTACCATAAAAGATGAAGCTGTTGGCGGAGTTCCAATTTTCTACTACATTTAACCCCTTATGGATCTCCCTTCGTATCTCCTCAAAATGAAGATAGTCACATAAAGAGATGGTCTTAATTGCCTTTCCTAATTCTCCTAAAGCACGGTAGGTAGGATGGTTGCTATTGCAAATAAATCGTTTCAGAATTGCTTCTGTTTCCGCTGTTCCTAGACGTAAAGCAGTAGCGTATTTAATCATTTGATCATACTGTTGCCGATAAGATCCCAATTGATTGGCCGGGTTAACACAGGGTCCAAATTAGGATATAGATCACCTAATCCTGTCTCGGGTCGGTATAGCTTTTGCGAGTGAATAGCTTTAAAGCGTGGCATAAGCTGAAAGCCCAGTAGGTGACAAAACGCAAATGCAATTTCACTTTGGCCATGTGTGTCTACATAATTTTTTTCGACCTCCATTTCAGTGCAGTGGCGAAGTAATCCCTCCATCATGGCTGCAACTTCTGAAGATGAGCAAGATTTAAGCTGCGAATAGATACAGGTTGAGTTCTTTTCTACATGCCAGTAGATCATCACTCCACGACCGCGATAACGAATATGCCAATCGATTTGCACCAACAACCCAGATTTCTTTTGCACCTGAGTTTATCTCTTAACGCTTGCAACACACTGATTTCATAATTAATGCGGTTGATACGATTCGCTTCCTTATCAAGGACGGTATCTAGCCAAGAAGAACGGACAACTCCTTCAATTGGAATATGATCGTTTTCAGCATAATAACGATGAGTCGTATTTGCATACTTCTTTAACAGCTCCAACGCCTCAATAACCGGCTTATGAACATCATTGTTTGATCGGAAATCGAGAATATCAAGGATTTCCGGAACCATCCTTCGATAGTGAGTACCGTAGGAGGCTCGCATGACTGTATAAACTTTTTGACGGAAAGCCGGCCCCGTATGTTTAATTTCTTTCACAAGATCACGCAATGTCTGTTCATTCACAACCGGATAAAGAACTTCTTTAATGATCCCATCTGGATGTTCAAGGGCTTTTTCTGCCATGCGATATAGGAGGTTTGTTTTCCCACTGACCTTTTTTAAATCATGGAGAATTTCTTTTTCCACTTTCCGTTCTGCCCGGGCACCGATCCGATCGTTCAATAAGCTTATTGACGTGAGGCAATGCCGCAAATGGCTGGTGATGGCAAGGCCTAAGCCGCTGCCTCCATATGAAGAATTTCGGGAACCATCACTTTGATAAATTCTTTCAAATATGTTCCCAAGATCCTCCTTTGAGATACCCGGGACCCTGATCCCAGATGAGCAGTTGGTACTCATGGGCAGTTTCAATAAGCTCTATCCCTAACACTTTTCCTTCTTTTCCATAATGTACGGTATTCTTGATGATATTACCTATGATTCTTATAATGCTTAGACGATCCGCCATGACGAGGCAATTTTTTTCTTCCGGGATATTCAATTTTAGTTTTATATCATATTTTTTAAGCTCAGGCAAAAACTCAATCAACGATTCCCTGGCCATTTCAGCTAAATCCAGAGATTCTGGCTTCCTTGGAAATTCATCTGCATCCAGCTTTGCCAAAGTAAATATTTCATCTGTCAACTTTAAACCTTTTGATTTCCTCTCCAAAATCTTGAGATATTCCCGTTTTTCTTCTTCTGTAGCAGCTATATCATCTTTTAGAGCATCTATATATCCGATAATTGAGGTAAGGGGGAGTCCGACTATCGTGAGAAATACTAGAAATAATCCTTCTTCTTGCTGCCTGTGATTGTATCGTTTGAACATGAAGCTTTCTTATGTGTACCATAACTGTATTATCATCCTCCAGATAGTTACTGTCCCAAACATTGCGAAAAAGTTGTGTCTTGGTAAATACTTGCCCGGGATGGGTGACGAAAAACTTCAGTAGTTGGAGTTCTTTTGCTGTCAAAGATATCTCTTTTCCATCTTTCATGACTGTGTAATTTTTTAGATCCATTGTCAGTCCTTTAAACTTTATAAGTGTTTTTTCATGAGAACTGTCGACGCTGCCCAGTATTAAGAATCTCCTCATATGAGCCTTCACCCTGGCGATCACTTCATTGATACTAAAAGGCTTGGTAATATAATCATCTGCTCCTATGCTCAGACCTAAAATCTTATCAACTTCATGATCTTTAGCAGTGAGCATCAGTATGGGTACGTTTGTTTTGTTTCTAAGTCTTCTACAAACCTCAATACCATCAACCCTGGACATCATCAGATCTAATATGATTAAGTTATATTTGTTCCTCTCAAACAGAAGAAGGGCTTCCTCCCCATCTACTGCCACATCTGCCTTATACAATTTTCTTTCCAGATATTTTTCAATAAATCTCTAATCTCTTTTTCATCATCAGCGATAAGCACTCGAATATCTTCCATGTTTTCACCTGCCTCTTATGTCATTTTCATGGATGATCAATTATTTTACTGCCTATTCCTAAATAGTGATTACCTAAAGTGTAGCAATATGCCTGATTTCAAATACAATAGGGGGTTGTTTAATTAGATTTTTTTTCGTGTTTATCTGAAGAGAAAGTTACTAGCATGTAAAATCCTCCAATCGGAGCAACAGCAGGAATAGAAGAAAAATTTTTTCATGAACGATAAACCTCATTGTTTGTTACTTCTCTTCCTTTGTGGTTGATCCTGGTTGGAAAGGGATTGATCTGAGCTGGGATTCGGCCGATTGACCAGCCACGCACCAAAGATGACAGCAATAATACCAAGTAGCGTGGTTAACGTAATTGATTCATCTAAAAAAATCATTCCAAGTATGACAGCAACAACAGGATTGACCAGCATGATAAACGAGTAGGTTACACTATGCAGACGTTCAATGAGAAAAAAAGTCAGCCAGTAAGCCAACGCGGAACCGATCAGAGCCAAGTACATTAGTGTTCCAAGGCCAGACCAACTCATGGCACTGCCAATGGATACAGGAGGATCCATTGCAAGGGATAGTCCAAGCAAATAGAGACCCGACACCCCCAGGTGAATCGTTGTATTTGCATATGTATCTCCGCGAATGTAGCGTTTGCTGAAGGAATAGGAAAGAGCATAGCAGAACGCCGCCGCAATCATCGCCAGCAACGCTAACAGCCGCATCTCGTCGTTACCGGAAAACCCGTTACCCTCACGCTGTAGAGATGTGAGTACAACACCAATAAAACCAATGACAACTGCCGCGTATTGAACAGCTGTCACTTTCTCACGTGTCCACCACCGGGCCAATAACAAGGAAAAAAGCGGAACAGTAGCAACCAAAACCGCTGTCTGCCCGGACGGAAGGTACCGCTCCCCCCAAAAGATCAGCGCAAACGCACTACCATTAAAGATAGCAAACAAGATTAAATTACGCCACTCGACCCAACTGCGCGGCAGAGTTCGACGTATCGTCAGCATTAACAATCCTATAGCGAAACAGGCGACAAGATTCCTTAATGCAGCCAACAAGAAAGGAGGCCAGACCTGAAGTCCGATTTTTATGAACAGGTATGTAGAACCCCAAATGAAACACATGGCTATAAAGCTAACTGCAACAGAAAAGCGCATTTACCTTACCACCTCCGCTAAAGTTACTTTAAAAAGGTTGTCTTTTCCTTTTATACAAATAACAATCCCCCTTGACTTAAATCATAAAGAGGGATTGCATCATTTTTCTTGTATAAAATTGCTCTTTCGATACTGGTTTGGGGTTACACCAAACATTCCTTTAAAGTCGCGCGTAAAATGGCTTTGATCGTAAAATCCGTTCTCTAAGGCGACTTCAATTAAAGACTTCGTTGAATGTAAAGCTTGCTTTGCTTTTAATATACGTAAATAACGTTGATAACTATGAGGAGGAAGACCGATCTGATTTTTAAACGAGCGAATGAGATAATAAGGACTTAATCCTGCAATGCTGGATAAATCATTTATGGAAATTTCCTCTGCGTAATGAGCTTCAATGTAATTCCTAATCCTGGTGATAGCGGCGGTTTCTTTTCCTTTCGATGGAAGGGTGTATTTTTTATCCGCATGTTTGGTTACTAGCTTTGCGAAAGCGAATAATAGCTGACTTTCTTGTTCAAGAATAGCCGATCGATTTAATAATGTAAAAAAGAGATTGGATAGAACCATCCAGAGTTCTGTGTCATTAATGACCGGATGTGTAAAAAAAGGAAGACCTTTTCTCTGCCAATGGAGTTCATCTAGTACTTTTTCTATAAGAGGAATGTTAATATAAATATCACGATAAAACCAACCCGTTTCAGAATTTGCTTGCCCGGTATGAACTTCACCGGGATTTAAAATAACCAGACATCCGGGATGAGTTTGCCAGTATTCCCCTCGATAAAAAAATGAACCCCTCCCGTCATCATGAATCCCAATGGTATAAGCCTCATGTATGTGTTTAGAGAAGGAATGACTAAAAAGTTTAGCATGAAATAATTCAATCCCCTGCACCTTTGAAGATTGCTTTAATTGGGCAAACTCCTTTTTTCGCAATATCCAACACTCTCCATTCGGTATGCCTTGTTCAAACTGCTTTTCGTGTGTCTGGAAATGATAATCTTTTTTGTGATATAAATAGTTGTAATTGGGTAGAAGATACCGAAATCGACCGATGCTTTCTCTAACCCTACTGTCAGTTTCACACGCAGATGTTCATTACCTCCCACCCCTATTACAACAAAAACAAAATGTTTTTGCCATAAAAGGAGTTACATTTATGTCCTCTCAAACGAATACAACTCTTAAGTCCAAACCATCCATTTTTTATGGATGGTATATCGTGTTTATTGCGGGTTTAGGTATATTTTTCTCTGGCCCGGGACAAACCTATTCGATCTCTGCTTTTATCGAATCCTATATCCACCATTTTGGATGGAGCCGTTCTCTTGTATCAGGGATCTATTCCAGTGCAACACTTACAGCCGGTATTTTACTTTTGGTTGTAGGACGTTTAATTGATCAATATGGCCAACGGCTCATGATGGTGATCGTCGGGATCCTGTTCTCTCTGGCATGCTTATGGAACAGTCTGGTGACTCAGCCCTGGATGCTTTTTGTCGGCTTTTTCCTCATCCGGTTACTCGGTCAGGGGTCCATGACTCTCATTCCCAGCACCTTAGTTCCTCAATGGTTTATCCGTCAGCGCGGTAGAGCCATGAGCCTGATGGCAATCGGAGGATTTCTTGGTTCCGCTCTTGTTCCGCCGATCAATGGATACCTTATTCACCGGCTGGGGTGGCAATATTCATGGATCGTATGGGGGATGTTGCTCCTCGTGATATTTGTACCTCTGGCGGGTTTTTTTGTTCGTAACCGCCCGGAGGATATGGGTTTACAACCGGATAACGGTCTTTTAAAACATCAAGATAACAGTACGGACTCTTCTTTCACAGAGAGAAGCTGGACGCTAAAAGAAGCCATTAAAACAAAAGCTTTCTGGCTGATTTTATATTGTGTCGGTGTTCCTGCCCTCGTAAATACGGCTATTGTCTTTCACCTTCCTTCGATCTTGAAAGGGAATGGGTTAGACATGAATTTGGCAACGATCATTCTCAGTATCATGGCGATGGTTGGTTTTCCCATGACATTTGTTTCTGGCTATGCCGTGGACCTTTTTAAGGTAAATCGGGTGCTGGCAATTGCATATATGGCTCAATTAACAGTTCTTACCTTCTTTTTAAGTGTGGAATCTTCGCATTGGATCGTACTCATTGCCCTGATCTGGGGAATTCAGAACGGAGTTGAACAGATTACCCTCAACGTAATCTGGCCTAATTATTTTGGCAGAGCCTATCTGGGAAGCATTAGAGGAGTAGCCATGATGACCACCGTCGTCAGCTCTGCCTTTGGTCCCGTGTTATATGGGGTTGCTTATGACTACTTCTATGGATATAAAGAGGTTATACTGGCAACAATGCTGCTTCCCGCGATAGCTATTTTGAGTTCACTTGCTCTAAAAAAACCGGACATCAGTGATCACAGTTATAAACCAAGTAAAAAACAGATGATCTGAGGAACCAGCGTAGAGGCAGCGAATATTGATGTTGTCGTCATTTATCCGGGAAATAGAAAAACGACTTGAGACTGCGTATAGCCCTCAAGTCGTTTCGTGTTTATACAGAAAACTCAAGAATGACATGTTAATATTTAACATGAGGAAAACACCATCATTTCTTAATGTTCTATAGGAAAGAATAGCATTTCTTCGTTGCTGTGGCCAAGAATACTCCTTTTTCATTCAATAAAATACATCTTGCCGTCTACTTTGAGAGAAATGGTTGATTCCGTCAAATCCTTCTTCCTTGATCCATCCGAAAAGCTATACGTTTCATCTTGGAAGCAAGAATCTGCCCCCCTTTTTTGTTCAAAAGGGGGGCAGATTCTACCTGCGTTCTCATCTGATTTACGTCATTTTCCAATATTCTGGATGTCATTGACTGCTTTTGAAATATCCTCTATTGATTGAAGAAGGTCCGCGTTCTCCAACAGCTTCGGATCAATCTTACCGTCTTTTACATTATCTAGATATGTGTCGATCACTGTTTCCAACTGCTTATTGTGTCCCACAATTACATCATGGTATTCCTGCACATTTTCGGGAGGGGTCAATTGATTGAAGTCCTGGATCTCTTGTTTTACATTTTTTAATTTTGTCTCCAATTCCTGTCTCGATGCAGGATCTGTAGTTGCTTGTTCAACTAATGAGGGAGCCGTATTGTAAAAGTCGGTGATCACCTGCGCGTACTGAGCGGCTTCGTCTGCATACTCAATCGTGTTTGTGACATCCTCTACCACAGAACATCCTGCGGCAAAAACGAACAGGATTGACAAAAGAACCAGCAAACTTTTTTTCATTTAAATAAAAACCTCCTGCCTACCTACAAGAGATGATTACTTATTCGTCTAAGGGAATTTTTGGAAATTGATATCCTGATTTGCCGTCCTCTTTCTTCACAGGCTTTATGTTCCAAAAATTCTTTACTGCGTTATTTGAGGATTCAGCTGACTCATTCCGTCTCCCCTTTCGAGTACAGAGATAGGGCTTACTTCATCTTTTCTACCCTTTAAGCCAATTCATGAAAACTGATTTAACATGTTCATCATAATCTGATTTAGGTCTTGTCGACAATAACTTTTTATCATCTACTAACAAACCGTAAAATATTACTCAATCCGTAATGATTCGCCATTATCCTAAAACTCATCTTCAAAAGCCGGCCCTGTGTAACAGGATTATACACAGTTCAGTTAATTTGCTTATTTCCTGTTGTCAAAACGCCCTATTTTACGGGGTGTTTTTCTTTTGCTTCCCTTTATTTATCAGGTTTTTATCGCATTTTCGTGTGCAAAATGTGAGCAAATAACTTTCTTTGCATAACGCAAAATTTATTGTTGACAAATTTACGAAACGCAAGTAATATAATAGTTGAAGTTGAAAATGTTGAAGTAAAGGGGATATGTGAAAGTGTCGACTGTAAAACGATTAAAAAAAAGCGACATTGTGAAAGTGAAATTTTTCAAGTTTGACCATATCAGAAACCGTTATTTAGATTCAATCGGAATCATTGTCAGAGTTGCGAGAGTAGCAGGGACTAATCAAAAGGCTTACAGAGTCCGATATTATAATCCGAGGGCTGGTAAAGTGGTCGAGGAATATTATCATGATTCCGCTTTGAAAGTGATTAACCCGGAAAAAGATATTAATCCGAAAGTATGGGAAGTGGAAAAAGAGCGTTTGTGTTTGACCACACCTTTTTAAATAAACGGAGGGGTTAAAAATGAAATGCAAAACTTGTGAAGGCGATGGAATCCTTTTTGTTATTGTTGACGTTTTAGGCGTAGAACATAAGGTTAAATGCCATGCTTGCAAAGGGGTCGGAGAAATTAAAGTCCCTTATGACATTGAAGAATAACATGGGCGGTCATTAAACCGCCCATTCAAATAAACGGAGGGATATTGATGAAGCTGAAAGCAAAAGCGATAGATTTAAACGACGAATGGATAGAGGTTGATTTACTCGAAACTGATATACGGCATGCTCCAGACGATGGAGTCACCTACTTTGAAAATATATCTGGATGTTATGACCCGGTTGCAGTTGACAGGGAAACGATTCAAATTGTGCAAAACGGTGATGAAAATGTTAGACAATAGAATAATTATTGCGGCTGGCTTAAACGTTGGTATAAACGATTATAGGAATGTTCGTTCCCCTCCCCTATCGACAAAATAAACCGTTTTCGCTTAGAAAGAAGCCGGGGAGGAGGGGCCAAAAGCGAACAATACCATAAAATAACAAATCCTTATTTTATGCAGCTTTAGCCTCCCTTCTCCCCCACCGATACCCCTAAAAAACCGGACAAAGAGGACGAAATTTGAAAGAGAAAACAGAAGAGAGAGGAGGCAGCCTGATGTTCTGGGAGAAACACTACAAACATCATAAACTTTTCTTCAAAACGTCTATCCGTGTTTATTGTGCCATCTTACGTATTGACACTGAAAATAATAAATTTGACTTAGATGTATTCATAGGAGAGCCTTACTTCTCAGATGGTACGATAAAATATGCTGAAGAAGCCTATAGTATTGGCGGTTGGAAAGGCGTCGAGTTGACCAACCCCAAAAAGGTCCGGGAATGTGCAGAGGAAACAATTAGAGATTACGAATTACCGGAACGAACGGCAAACTATTTGAAACTAAATAACCATTTCTTTGACTTGAGAAAAGAGGACGAAATACCGAAATATCAGGAACCGGAAAAGCCGGAAATACATGACCACGAGGAGAAACAAGAAAGAAGTTATATTCAATACTTGATTGAAAACCCCCATGAAGTTGAAGAACTGACAGCAGAAGAACAGACGGAACTGTTTAAGAAAAGCGAAAAGCTGAAACAGACGTTTATGGAGTGGTTTTGGTTGACCAGACAAGCCAAATGACTTTATATATGTTACTCATTAGAAACCAATGAGTAACTTTTTTAATTTACCTCTTGCATTTTGGCCTCAACTTGGTATAATGATAATAGAAAGTTACTCATAGGTTACTCGTTAGAAACTTTTTAATAAAGGAGATATGCAAAATGGAATTCAAAGATGTATACACTCTTTACTTAACGGACATTATGGAGCGGTTTAACGTAGACGCAGGCAAAGCGGAAGAAATTTTTATAAAGGCACTTGTGAGCAACGTTATTTTCGCCGAAATTTCGGAACAAGTTGATTTTCTTGTAGAACGTGAAGGCATTGAAGAGAAGAAAGAAGAGAAACTAAAACATAAAAACATTAGTCTCACTGAATTTAAAAAGATGTTTCCAGGGTACAAGCTCACGAAGAAAACCCTTATTAGCTACATTAAAGAAGGTTACGACACCATTAAAATAGATGGTACTGAAATCGACATATCAGCAAACGAAAGAGTGACGCATTTAACGGCCCGATTTATTAAAGACGGTTGGATTTATTGCGTTACAGCATAACTGTTGTAATCGCCGGGCCTAACATGGCCCCTACAAATAAAACAAATAAAAAGGAGAATGACACATGCAACAGTGGAATATTATTGCAAAATTGCAGGACGGGAATGAAATATATGACTATGAGGAATTATTCATGGGAACATCAGCACAAGCTGAAAAATACCTTTATGACGTTGCCTGCGAATTTGGTTGCTATATTGAAAGCTACAAAATTATTCCGGTGTAATAATGCCTAACATGGGCCGACAAACAAAAACGCATAAAAGGAGAATGATAACATGTTAATTTCGGTAGACGCTGGACGTTCGTATGTAAAAGTTGTTTTCCAAACGAAACCGGGGATTTTCAAAACGTTCCTTTTCCCGTCATGGATTACAAAATACTATGAAACAGATTGGGACGTTTTGACAGGTGAAAACGATTATGTTATTGAGCACGAGGGAGAGGCAAATTATATTGGTGAAGTGGTTGAATTCGTAGCGGACGGGGATTCAGGACGCCGCATGGATGAAGACAAGGGAAGTAAAAACACGCTTTTATTTATCCTGGCTGCTCTCTACCGGGCCGGGGTCAATCAATATGAACCGGTCGATTTAGTTACCGGCGTTCCGCTCGGCCGTTTTAACTCAGACATGGAAAAAGTAAAGGAAATGTTAGAAGGCTCGCACAAAGTAACCATGTATACGAAACACGGCAAAGAAATGCGGACGATTAATATTAATCGTTGCGCGGTAACTGTTGAAGGGGCTGGAGCTTTCTTCGACCAGGCAACAGAGGAAGAAACCCACGTCATTGACTTGGGAAGCCGGACAGTGAACTGTCTGACGTTCCGCCGAAAAAAATTCCTTGCTCCCGCTTCTCTAACGTTGCCCTGGGGCTGGGATACCTTGAAAGAGGAAAATAGAAATTATGAACGCGTAGCAGAAACACTGCACGGCGAACTATCAGCCAAATGGCACACAGATGCGCGTATCATCGTTGTAGGAGGACAAGCAGAACAACTAACCCCGGCCATTCGTGAATATTTTCCTTACGCTTCAACCGTAGACGCCCCTCAATTTGCAAACGCGCGAGGATATTATAAAATAGGTAAAGTAATGTTTGGATATTAACAGGAGGCGGCGGCTATGAGCGAAAACGAGAACAAGAAAAGAAAGGAGAAAACAGTTGAAAAGGCCCCGGTTAACTTTAATTTAAAGGATAAGCAAGAGGCCCAACTATGGGAATACCTAAACCGGGTTTCGGATAACCATTCACAGTATTTTAAACGGCTGCTTTATTTGGAAATGAGGACAAACCCAAACGGTGACGGGTCATTTTATCCAGTTGGTCCCGTTCCGCAAACACAACGGGAACAGGAGCCTGAACCGGAAGAGGAAAAAGAAAATTTCTCGGCGGATGATTTAGGTGGGATAGTAGGGTAAAATATTATTATTGAGAGGACGGGGAATAAAATGAAATTGACTAAAAAGATGGTTAAGGAATTCGCTGAAAAATACTTGTCAATGGAACAAGCAACCGCGACACCTTGCATTTATTACCATGACGGTAAAATTGATTTTTCACACGGGTCTACTACCTGGGGAACCGCTGAACCGGTCCATCATGGGCAAGCGAATATCTTAGCCGATACTGGAACCCTAAGCGCGTTTTCTTACGAACGAACCAAAAAGGATTTTATAGAAAACCTTTACCATCATCTAAAAAGCGAATTGAAAAAGGTAGAAGAGGAGGCGTAAAGCCTCCTTTTTTTACTGATGAACAATATACGTAGGGTAGCCGTCCTTTTTAAGCCGTTCGGCCAATCCTTCCGCGTTTTCTTTGTCTTTGAAGGCTCCAACCTGGACCCGATAAAAACCGCCATCTTTTCTCTTCACTTCAACATCTACGGAACGTTTTGAAATAACAATACAATTGGCCTTTGCCTTCGTTAGGCGCGTAAGTTCTTTCTCTAACAATTCGGTGTTCTGGCTGGAAAGTGTATTTTTCATGCTTCCGTCGTCCAGCAAGTAAGATAAATCATACATATCTTCAACCCATGCCACTTTTATTCCCCCCTCTTGAATTTGTTTAGTGAACTGGCTCCATTGCGGAAGGATATGCCGGGGGCAATTTTTCCCGGACCAGTGTTTATGAGGGACCACACGGGAAAGCGGAATATTATGTTTCGCCATCAGATAACGGACTAATTCAACTGCGTTTTGTTTAGCTTTCTCAAAATTCCCATCCGAATTGACGCATATTTCAATACCAATACTTTTCCGGTTGCCGGTCCCGCTCCCTCCGTCGCCTGCGTGCCAAGCCACCTCGTTATCAGGGATACTTTGCCAAATTTCTTTGTCATCGACGGTATAATGCCACGACGCTGCGCGGCTATTCCCGTTATATTGAAGTCTTGCGTGCGCCTCCGCATCCGCTCCACTCTTTGGGTTATCAGTTTCATGAATTGTAATATATTGTGGGTCCATCGCAATCCCTGGCCGGGTCTTTTTATTACTTGCGGGAATGAATTTTTGCTTAATTTTCACTCTTATCTTTTTCCCCTTTCTCGCGCAAAATGTGAATAGCCTGCTTAAACTTCTCGGGAACCGGCAACCCGGCCCGGCCTACGTTTTCAACAATGGAAAGGATTTCATTCACGAGATAGAAAATGGTCATCCCGTCACGGAAAACGGTTCCAGTTCCTAGAATCACGTCGACGAAATGAGCCACGGCAACCAACACCGGCATTAGAACTTTTCGGGCAATTCCTTCCCGGCCGGTCTTACTTGAAAGTTTGCCGCCAACCCAACCAGCCAACAGCCCGGAAAGGTAATCAATGACCATGAGAATAAGCAGAAATTTCAATAGCATAGGAAAACCGCCCCACAAAAAGGAAGCGGCCGCACCAACAACGCCCGAAACGGTTTTGATAATTGTCTCCATGTTTTCCCCTTCTCTTTTTTTATTCAGGTGTTTTGCTAGAATCAATTTTGGGTTGAATCCATTTTATTAACGCATCGCGGACCCCGGTCCAATCCGCTGCCGCTTGTAGCTCCGCTTTTAGTTGTTCGTCCCATGTCATGGGGATAGTAGGGACATGGGCGGCGGCTACTTGGTCAACTGTTGGTTTTTCTGATTCGTCATTTAGTGTAAAAATTAAAGTGGCATAGTAATCCGGCTCGGTTTCATGTCGATAACCAGAAATTATCAAAGGTGAAACCCCGACTGCTTTCAATTCGTTAATAATTTGGTCAACGTTGAATTTACCGTGAATGGTATGTTCTATGCTCATGATGTTGCTTTATCCCCCATTCTGACCACCGTTAGAGATGGTGTATATACATTGGTTACGTTCCATGTTACATTTGACCCGGAATTATTATAGACCCAGGCTCCGATAGTTTGACCGTCGTTTAAGTTGCCAATCCAAGTCAGTGAACTCTCTTTAACTCCTTCCGAACGTGCTACAAAATTGGACGTTGCAGGCGAATCGTTCAAAGTGATTGTATTGATGACGCTTGCTGAACTCATTCTTGTGTTTAGCTTGACTAAATATAGCCCGTTCATTCGGATACTAACCCGCTTGTTGTCGACGTCAGCCATATCAAAATTGTCATATCTTACTGTATCTAAGTTCAATTTTTGATAATTTGTTGATGATGTAACGGTTTGGTCGGCTGCCATACCGATTTCACACACCGGGACCATGTCCACTGACAAAGCGGGCTTTCTTTTGTCCACGATGGTACAGTCCAAACCGGTAGTGGCCCCGTAAGGCACGGCGACTTGAGCCAAGGGAATTTCCCAACGCGAGCCGAAATTCTTTGTTAAACTTGGAGCAGTTGGGTTTGTGGCTTCCGTCCCTTCTATGACTTCAACAGAAATGGTATTTTCAAGCCAATCCAAGCGTAAAACTACCATATCAATCCGGGAATTACCTGACGTCGTGACACTTGATAATGTTTTGTCAATGTTTGAATCCGTATCGAAAAAATGGCCCTGAATCCACGCACTTCCAGTGAATACAATAACTGAAAGCGTAGAATCATCCCCAACCACTTGTAGTTTGTTCTGAATATCGTTCGGGGCAGTGAACGCCCCACCGGGGTTGTCGGGTAAAATACCGTCGTTTCGCCAATATCGGGCCATTTGTGACCATTGTTCTTCCTTGACGTTGGCTCCAGCCCCCGAATCAAAAGGAAAATAAGTAGTTGTCATCTAGTACGCTCCCTCCAAACTGCGTAATTTTTCTTCAATATGGGTCAAAGAATCGACAATATAAGGAACCGGTCCCCCATTGGTCGTAATGACATCATCAGAACCAACAAGAGCCCGGATTTCTTCCGCCCTCTCTTCAGTAAGGGAGATGGCTATTTCTTTGATATAGTCATATACTGCTATTTCCTGGCCTGGGCCGCCTTGGTGAATAGTAACTTTGACAAAATCGCCCAGGTCCCAATCCTTCCCCATTTCCGGGCCGCCTTTGACTTGCGTGATTTGCGCCGTGACGTTTATTTTTCCTATCATGTTTTCATCCGGTTTTTCTTTCCCGTCTTCCAGCTTCAATGCGTCCCAGGCTGCTTGTTTTAATTCGTTAACGTCGACGGTTCCGCGCTTGTCAATGAATTCTACGACGTTTCCCCAACGGTTCCGGGACCATTCATTTCCTGAATACGCGAATTTTCTATAGACAGGCGTCGTTCCTCCGTCCTGTCCGCCGCCAACAAGAACAAAATTTCGGTCCGGTCGTTCATAGGTGTAGTCATATCCTATCAGGTTCCGTAACCGTTCGGAAAATTCTACACCTTTTGCCCATCGGTCCACCCAGGGGACTAATTTAAATTCAAGCTTGTTAGAATCGTTTACAACTATGTCGAAATTGTAGCCGGGTATATGCAAAATAATATCCTGGCAGACTTTCAACAGCTTGTCGAAACGGGCGATATAATAGACGTTGTTCCCCCGGTCCTGGTTGGTTTCTATAACTAGGCCCGGTATTTTTCTTTCTGCTACTGCGTTCGGGCCGATATTCAAGTCGATATAATTCTTTAAAACTCTCTCGGCTGCACCGCTCCGCGAATCATACGCCGAATTAAACGTTGTCGTATAATGCCAGGGGTCCGGTAAGGCCAATTCGGACGTAAGATATATTTTCTCATCGGCTCCAGAAAGGGTTAACGTTCTTTCTTCTCCGTTTTTTCGCCGTTCAATCCTTGTTAATGGTCCAGTAAAGAACCGGGAACCATTGCGCCATACCTCAAGGCCGAATTGTTCGTTTTGGTATTCGTGTCGTAGCTCTGTGCAGTCAAAGTCAACCTCTAACAACCAGGAACCCACTTTATTCCGTCGCTTAACCATTTCTAGGCGTTTATATTTGCTTATTTGCTGAACCTGCTTTAAATCGGAATTACGACGGATAAAAATTTGATAATTTGAACAGGTCATGACTACACCACCAAATGACGAGTCTGATAGTTTAAATCCACCTTCGTTTCGCTCGCGGGCCCGGCAATCTCAACCCGTATTTTATTTTCACCAGGTTGAAAGCCAAACAAAACGGAATCAGGTGAACGGTATTCAAATAAATTTGTTCCGTCGCTCCGCTCGATTAGATAATTGCCTGGCCGGGCGTCGACCGTCGCATATCGGGAGTATCCGATTATAGCCCCGTTCTCTACGTTGCCATCAATCAAAAACGCTTCACCTGTAGTCAAATTTGACACTTTAAAAAAATCGGCCGGCCCGTAAATGGTCCAAACAGGGTACGCGGTTGCGTCGCCGTCATTGTTGATGGTTACCTCTCCAAAACTCCCTGCATAATTCAATGTCAACGGGAAAAACGGGAAAAACGACGTCGTTGTTGATTGTTCGGTAATTGTTATCGACGTGCTAGCCTCCGAATAAAAATAAGGGTCATATGCTATCAGGACAAGGGGCAACGTTTGGGTTGTTGTTGTCAATTCGTCAGGATTTTCTTGCCCCTTCAAGCCGTCCAGGTATCGGCAATATAAAACTCTCACTATTCCGTCTGGTGTCGTGACTTGTAACTTACCATCACCAAAAAGAGGACTAAATGCTTTCATATATTTTCTTACGTTCTGGCGTAATTCGGCTGGATTGGCCCCTGATACCCTTAATCGCATTCTTATTTCCCTAGGTTCAATGTTGAGCCGCCGGACGGTTTTCCCTTCTTGAATGGACGTTCCAGAACATTCATCCTCTATCGGGACCGCTTCTTCAACATAAGAAACGGGAGGCATAAAAAACCCCTCCCGGTCAAACAAAACTTTTATATCTGATTGGCCTGTTAGGGAGTACTCCGTTCCGTCGCTCCGTATCCATTTAATAGAGTCCATATAACCACATCTCCCGCGAAACCGCCCGCGCGGTTGAATAACCTATTTTTTCGTTGTCTGTGTAATTGTTTACAGTTATATTGAGCCCGCCGCCGATGCCCATTTGTGAGGCTATAGCCTTTGCAAAGGGTTCCATGCGTCGCCCGGACAGCGGTACAACTGCTTCCGGCCCGGCTTCCCCAATGACTCCCGCCGTTGCTCCGTTCACAATCCCGCCCGACGCGAAAAATCTAAATTTCGGGATAACCGCACGGGCCGCGCCTTTTGCGACTTCTACCCAATTAACATCAACTTGCGGCAATTTCGGCTTTGGGATAGTAATTTTCATGCTTGAAAATGCTTTTTTAATTTTGTCGATGATACCAGTGATTGTGTCGTAGGCGTCTTCTATCGGCTTGGTTATAGCTTTTTTTATGTTTTCCCATGCGGTGCTTGCGTTTGTTTTTATATTGTTCCATTTGTTAGAAACTATTTTTTTAAGCCCCTCTAATACAGAGTTTGCATTATTTCTCAATTCGTTGATTTTGTTTTTTACAATTTGCTTCAATCCGTCCCAAGCCTTTTCTGCGTCTGGTTTCAGCGAATCCCATTTGACCAACTTACTCAAGTCAATCAAACCTATATCATCATCCCATTTTAAATTTGCGGGGTTGAAGGCTCGGTTTAACGATTGTTTGAATTTTTGTTTCAATGGTTCCCAGTTTATATTTTCTACTTTTTGCCCGGATATTTTTTCGGCCGCGCTTTGTAAAAGACTTTGTGCAAAACCCGCCGGAAGTGTTTCCCATAAGTATTTCCCCAGGCTTTCCAAGTTTATTTTTGAAAACATTCCCTGGAATAAACCGATAATAAAGGCATGAGGGGCAAGGGCGCTTTCTCCGGCCTTCCGGCCTTCTTGGGCGGTCATCGCTGAACTAATAACCCCGGCGAGGGCTTCCGAAATGGCCGTCTTGATTGATGCCTCAATGGCTTTTAGGTTTTTGGTTCCGTTCACAATCGCTTTACCTAACCACACGCCGAACCCATGGGCCGCTTGGGTCGTCTCCCCTTTTTCCAGGTGTTCCCCGGTTTTTTTATCAATCTCTTTTACAACTCCAACAACAAATTTCCCGGCCTTGGTAAGGAATGTTTGGGTAACTTTCGCCCAATCTATTTTGTCAATCCATGCGGTGATTTTATCGGTTAAATCGCCTAGCTTGTCAAACGCATTTCTAATCCCTTGAACCATGTTTTTGCCTAGTTGTTCCCAATTGACTTTACTTAATTTATCTAACGCGGCATTTACTTTTTCTCTTATGATTTTCCCCAACTTATCCAACATATTAAAGAAGGGCTCGGCCCCTTTGGACGTTTTAAGAATTTTCGCTGCTAGCAATCCCAACGCGGCCACAATCCAGCCAATTGGCCCGGATAAGAAAGTAAGCGCTTGCCCTAAACCGCCTAACATTAAAACCAACGCCCCGCCGAACATTAAAACCGGGCCTAGCGCAACTATCAGACCTCCTAGGGCTATAACAAGTTCTTTCATTTGCGGGGAAAGATTTTGAAACCATTTAGAAATACGTTCAACCATATTAATAAATTTGGGCATATACTTTACGGCCATATCAAGAATAGCCTGCCCGACCGGGGCCAATGCCTTTTTTAACTTTTTGAACCCGTCGGCCAATTTCTTAACCGCCTTTTCGCCCTTCTTCGTTTCCTTTGCCGCCATAACCGCCAACGTACCAAGCAAAAGAAAAGGAAGTCCTATGGCTTGCGTTAAGTTTTCCCCGGTATCAATCATGCCTTCGCCCATTCGCCCGAAACGCTCCGAAATATCCCCGATAACCCCGCGAATGGTCCGCCCGGTTTCTTGCATCCGTTCTTCTAGCTGCTCGGCTCCTCTTTCGGCCTCTTCTATGCCGTCCGTGAATTCGTCGGAATCCATGAACAACTTTACAAAAACCTCACCCACTTTAGCCACCAGGATTTATCCCCCTTTCCTTCGCTTTTTCCAGGGCTCGCGCAATCTCGTCAGGGTATTTCTTTTTCCTGGTTTCGTTCGGGAATCTTTTAGGCGGTTTTCCTATCAAATTTTCCGGCTTCATTTTCTTTTTACCAAACGCGCTTATCAATATGGCCGCTATAACGGCTGTTTGTTTCCATTCGTCGTAGTTTTTGACACGAGTCCGCCATTGGATGGATTCAGCTACAACAGATAGCCGGCTCAATGGCATATCCAAAACATCATCCAGAGCCCAACCGGTTTCACAACAAACAAAGACGGACAAGTCAATCAAATATTGGGCCGTGTCGTCCAGGCTGGTTATTTGGCTTTCTTCCGAATCTGCATCGCCATCATGACCGCCTGGTAAACCTTGAAAAAATTTAGTTTTAAATACACCTCAATAGCTTCCGCCCATTCGTCAAAATAGGCGTTAAAAACTTGCTCTTCGCTTACGCCTGGAGCGATAAGTTGGGCCAATTCTACCAGTTTGGTTTCTATAGCTCCCATTAGTACATTTGCCACGTTTTCTTTCGTGAATTCTTTACCGCCAATCTCGTTCGCCTCAGCCATTACTTCGCCGATAAACCTCAGGAACTTCAAATTGTGACCGATTGTTTGGGGTTGGATTTTGACCGGTTGACCGGCAATTATAACCTCTTGCCCTTCCGCCATGAATCTGGCCGCTTTTTCGCTCATTTGATAACCTCCTATGACTCCCTATAATAGATTTCGCCATTCGCCATAAATTCCAATTCTTCCGTTACTACGCCGTCGTTAGGGGTTTCGATACTATCCGTAGTAATTGCCCCTGTGAATTCATATCTAATATTGTTTGTCTCGTCTACATACAGGATGATGATTAAATCATCATCGCCCAACTTTTCAAAAAAAGTTCCATTCGCCCAATACCAGGAGAATGACCCGGAACCGCTTTTCCTGGTCGGCGTTACGTCGTTCCAACCGTCGCCAAATGTCGGCGTATCTTGTACTTCCTGTTCTAAATCTAATGACCATTCAAAACCGGCAACAATTGTTTCTATGGGATACGCTGCCGCATCCACCCGAAAGGAATCGGTTGAAACCTGGGGCGCATTGAAAACAATTCGCCCGCCGACGTATTCTATTTTGTAATCGCTGGCCGGGACTGTTGTCCAGTTGGTTCCGTCGCTTGATTTTTCAACTGTTACGGCGGCCGAACGGTCCCAATACCGTTTCGTTTCGTCGCTCACGATATAAGTTGTTTGGTCCCCGCTGTCAGTGAGCGGAACATCCGTAAAGGCTACGGACGGGCCTGACTTTACTTTAATCGCTCCTAAAAAACCCTGCTTTGCCAATTGCCTGCCCTCCTTTATAGCGAAGGACCGGGGTTAATGCTCCCCGGTCTTACGTAAATGTCAACGGCCCGGAACCTGTAAACTCAAATTCGACAGTAACCTTGTCATCAACGGGCGTCTCATTCCCTTGACTGGTGATATATGCCGTTCCGCTATAAAAATTTGTTTCATTCGTATATAGTTCAAGGCTGATAGGTGTGCTGTTTAGCAAGGCATCTTGTAGGGCTTTTTGTCCGTTCGTGTCGCCCATGTTCCAGGAACCCCCGAAAGAACCAGCCCAACTTTTCAAACCTGGAATCATACCAGTCCAGGAATCACCGAAACTGGTGTCATCCAGGTCCGCAACCTCAATTTCTAATTCCCATGAAGAAAGGTCTATGACTTCATTTGCTCCAATCCTTACCTTACCCTTAAACCCTTGGGTTGCTGCCATCTTTACGCCTCCTCTTCGATTACTTCAAGCGAAAATAAATGAAGGTAGTACGGGTTTTGAACATCCGTTACTACCTCCAAAGAACCGGCCGTTATTTCGGCCCGTTGTGCTATTCCGTTCAAGTCCGGGGCAGCCCGGAATGCGTTGATATATTGGTTAACTAAATCTTTTGTCGTGTCGGCTGCCGTCGCCGCATCACTCCCTAACCCAACATATAACCGCAACTCCCAAGAATAAGTAATTTCGCGTTTTTTAAAGCGGTTTCTACTCTGAAAGAATTGGTTATAATTTAGCGTTATAGCTGGAAGAAAGGGGAAACTTTTAGGCTCATGGTCATAGACAGCCACGCCTGGGACAGATTGAAGGACCGTCATTATTTCAGCTTCTAACGTTTTTATGCTCACAATTTGGCCTCCCTGATTGCTTTTCTTACCAAGCGTGGTACATTGGCCTGTGTAGTCGATGCGGAACGTTTTAAATATCTTTTCGGCTTTATCTTTACTTCCTTTACAGTGACCCAACGGTTACCGATTTTAAACCGTAGGTATTTGGCCCGTTTTGCTCGTATCTTTCCACCTTCTTCTTGTATCCTGGCGTAAATGATATTTGTTCCGTATCGGCCCCCCTTGCTGCTGCTGTCCAGGACATGAATAGACCGGCGAAGATGACCGGTCTTAACAGGTGAATTCTTTTTCGCCTCGCCCACGCCGAAAGCCAAAATATTATTTACCGCTTGCCGGGCTGCTGCTTCCATCTTCAGACCGCTATTTTGAAACGATTTCCGATTTATTTTCACTTCAACGCCTGCAGCCATCATATCACCGCCATTTTACGAACCTTGTACGGGTCCAACATTTTTAACGCTGTTGTCGGGAACCGCCATTGCCCCGTTATAACCTCCGATTCGCCATAAGTTGAAGAATAGTCCAGCGTGTCGCGCTTGAACCAGTAATGACAAATTAATAACGCGGCCTGTTTAATGCCTTGGGGTATATCTTCATGCGTCGCCCCGTATCCTGACGAATAGTTGACGGTTA
The DNA here is from genome assembly GCF_016055185.1 of Paenactinomyces guangxiensis. Lineage (GTDB taxonomy): Bacteria > Bacillota > Bacilli > Thermoactinomycetales > Thermoactinomycetaceae > Paenactinomyces > Paenactinomyces guangxiensis. Next base: position 78,637 of record NZ_JAECVR010000012.1, on the reverse strand, counting down.
CGTTTTGTCGTCCTTCTGGGAAAACATCATCCATATACAGAATGCCGAATTCATAGAAACCTATTGCCGCCGTTTTATCTACTCCGTCAACGACAACGGACGAAACAGAAAGAACCGGCACTTTAGAAAGTTTGATTTCGTCGTGTCCGGTTCCGTCTATCTTTTCTGTTATTGATTCGGTTATGATTGGCCCGCCGACATATTCACGGCAATAATCAGACGCCCTATATATCAATGATTCGACAAGTTTATATTTGTCGTCCGTATCCGCCGGCAATGGTTGTTTGACGTATTGAAAGAATTCTTCAACGGTTATTAGTGCAGCCATAATCACTCAACGCCTTTTTTCTTGTGTTGGCGGCCGGTTTTCTTTGGTGCTTCTTTCTTGTCGGTTACACGTTCAACCAAAATGAAATGGCTTGGCCAACTCTTTAAAAGCCGCTCAGCCTTTTCGTCGTCATATTCTCGAACCTCATTCAATTGCTCCCCGTTCGGTCCTTCCAGTCCTAAATACTTTAATTTGACCACCTTTACACCTCCAAACAAAACCTAAATAAATGGGCGGGGATAAAGCCCGCCCATTATATTGATTATTAGGAGTCTAATTCCATATAAACCGTTCCAACGGCAATGCCTTTTCTCATATTCCCGTCGGTTGATGCCGGGGTTTGTAATGCTACGCGTTCGGTTCCGACAATATCAATAGTGTCCTGCTTGATATTTTGGTCGGTCTTAAGAGTGAGGGTACGGCGGTCGCCCATACGCGGAATCATACGATTGACTAAAAGAACCTTGTGCGCGTCGTTTTCAGTCCCCGTCCCGGTATTGTCGACTTTCATGTCTGGGCAAGTGGTTACGAAAATCGGAATGCCGTATACCTTCCCGACTTCGCCCGTTAAAATGGTCGCTTGGTTTCCGTATTTGTCCAGGGTCCGTACCGGTTCTTGGTCAATCATCCATGCCCAAATCTCCGGGCCAATCACCAAGGCCAATTGATTAGGGTTAATTCCATACGGGCCCATTTTCCCGCGTAATTTGCTGATGAATTCAAGGCCGCCCGTGTATTCAGAACCTGCGGCAATTGCTCCAAAATCTTGAGTAACCCCAGCAACTTCCAAAAGGCCGTCAAATTCGGTAATGTCCGTACCTGTTGCGCTTGCACCATACCACTTTCCAGCAATCACTGCATTTTCTTCTTCGGCTGCTGCCCCTTCTGCAATCGCTTGGCGGATTTCACCAATAACAGGGATTAAGCTATCTTCTTCCGCCTCAGTGGTCAATGGAACATAAGAACCTAATTTTGCGGCAGTTAAAGTCATGTCAGAAATAAAATCCGTTTCGTTTTGGCCTACGTTGGCGTTTTGGCTTACATAGAAAGTGTTTGCCCGGCCGGTACGTAACGGGATACGGTAGGGGTTACTCGGCATATCAATTACATTCAAGAAATTCCGAACAGTAACAAGGTCCGTTTTGGCTCTGATGATTTCGCGGGCTAATTCAGTCATGGCCCAATCGTCGGCGTTACTTGTCGTGAAAGTGATGGCCGCTTTTTGGTTAACATTTCGGACGTTCATAGTCTTTCTTCCCATACAAATATCAACCAGAGCTTTATCAGTCTTGCTCAAATTTCCGGCTCGGTCCGTTACTGGGAATTCTAATTTCTTCCGGCGGCGTTCTTCTTTCGTTTTCTCTTGTAACATCTTCTGAAAAAATTCTTCTACGAGTTGTTTTTCTTCCAACTCTTGGTTTACAATCTCTTTCGCCTTTGCTTCCGCTTCCGCCTCAGCCTTTTTCATGGCCGCCCGTGCTTTTTCCTCGGCTTTATATCGGTTGACTTCCTTTTCTAACGAATCTATACGCTCCATTACCTGTTTAACATTGTTCAAGTCCATGTTTCAATTCCTCCTTAGCGGTGAGTAAGTTTATATAGTCCTCGATAAATTTGGCCCTAAAATCAGACGCTTCCACCGTCTTCTTCTCGGGCTCGGCTGCTTTCTCCTCAATAGGCGGCCGACCCACCGGTCCGGGCTCGCTTCCCTGCATCTTGCGTTCCTCAATGTCCAACCCTTTCCAGGCTTTCGACAAACTAAAAAGCGCGTTAGGGTTAGCAGGAATCCCTACAATAGAGATTTCCAACAATTTCACGCGCTTGATAATTGGATAATCATATTCAAAAACACCACCGATACTGAAAGCCCTTAATAATCCCTCCTGCACCTTTTCGCGGACCATTTTTGTAAATTCGTCCTGAGCATTAGACAATTGAACTTTCACCCATAACCCAACGTTGTCTATTTTTGCATCTACAACTTTTCCAACTACGGACCGGATTTCGTTTCTATGGTCGGCCAAAATAACCGGGTTTTTCGCGTATTCGCTCATTGTGTCATCAAACGCCCCAGGTGCTACGGTTTCGCCGTCCAGGTCCTCTGTGAAAGTGGACGCATACCCTTCTACATAAATAAAACCGTCTTCTTCTTTGACAGCTTTAAAATCGGCGTATAGTTTGAACTCTTTCTTTTTTACTTCTTGGCCCCCGGTAGCCTTAACATCTTTTTGCTCATCTTCTCGGCCCATTCCTCGCCCTCCTTTCGCGCTATTTCCTCAAAGGATAGGCCGTCCAGGTCAACATATGGGGCAAATGCCCTTGTGCAGTTCGGATGGTCTTTTGGGTTGGCCCTGGCTTTTTCAATGCTCCAAACTTGGCCGTTAGCTCGTCGACATTCTTCGTCCCAGTCCACACCGTCGAGAACATATACTTCCGACTGTCCTAACTCTTCGTAGGCCAATAAATCGGCCAAATTGTAGGCGTCTGCTGATTCACTTCTCGCTATCATTTCGGCCCGGTAGCCTCTGGCCTGCTCAAACACTCCTGCAATACCTTTGAAATTTTCCTCCGGGTTTCCGTGCGCTATTTGGTTGATAGAATATCCGCGTCGCATCCCCTCCGTTACTTGGTCGATTACGGCTTTCCGCGTTGTCTCATTGATTCGCGTTATCTTCCGGCCTAAATTTTGTATTAGTTCCGCATGTTTCGGGTTGTCCAGGTCAAACCTCAAATCTTCCTCAAACCAGGAACCGGCCTTTTCATATGCAGATTTTGCGACAGTGATATGAAGGACTCTCATAAGCTCGGCCAATTGCTCATCTTCCGTCAATTGGTCCCATAATTCGTTAGGAATGAATTGATATGCCTTTCTTGCCAATAGCCGGTTTAATACTCGTTTTTCTTGCTCATTGAAAAAGTTGATAATATCCGGGACAAAAATTTTCTTTGCTAACGCTAAATAAGCGATGCGGGACCGTTGGAAAGAATCTGTTATGCTTTTCCAGGCCTTCGCGCCTTCCTCGTCTTCCGGTGTTGGTCTTTTCGGTTCCGGCAGCGTTATTTCGTCACCTTTAGGCATCGGGTCATAACCCAGCCTTTCGCGCACCTCGTTAACTGTGAGAATACCGGCCTCCTTGAGCGCAACCGCCTGATTAACGTTTGCTTCCTCGTCTTCCTTGACCATTTCGTCAAACTCGACGTGATTATTGCCAAAACGCGGGGCCAGTTCGTTGTTTATCACGTCCTGAAGGTCCATCAATCGCGGGGCCATCGTTTCGGACCAAAATGTTCTATCTTGTTCTTCGGAGTTGGAATAGTTCGCGTTCTCCATGATTCCAATTTTGGCCGGCGGCACACCAAACGCGGCCAATATTTGGTCACGGTTAAACTTTGCCATGCCCAAAAATTCCATGTCCTTCTGACTCAAACTAATTTCTTTGAATTCTAAACCCTTCTGCAGAACGGCCACTTTATGAAAATTGTTCACACCCCGGAACATCTGCTTAACTTCCCGTTTTAGCTGCTCAAAAGTATGTTCCGGTATTGTGTCAGGCGTCGTTAAAACCCCGGATAACTTGGCCCCGTTCTTAAAAAATGCCTTGTCGTAACTGCTTCTGTATTGCTCTGTTTCCAGCATGGCTGCAATCCCCTGCAACGTACCCAGGCCGTAATATGGATTGAACGGGTTAAAGTTTTTGAAGTGTAAAACCTCGTCTTTATCAAGCGGTATTTGTTTGCCGTTCACCTCGTAGACGTAGCCCCTTATCATTTCCTGTTTATCAGGAACGACAGCCATATGCCGGGAATCTAACAACCAAATATTTTTTGGCCGTCCGCGCCCGTCTATGTCTTCCAGAAACCAGTAGGCATTCCCGTTTAACTCCTTCCATGTTTGCGTACCTTCCAGGAGTTGCCGGCCGGTCATAAAAGGGTTGGGCCGTTGTAAAATTTTCGCCAACGGGTCGCCTATTAATTCGTTATCTCCGTTACCCTGGTAGACACGAAGGGGTGTTCGTTTCACGCTCGTGGCCAACAAGCGGACGCAAGTATACACCCATGAAATTGCAAGCATTATTTCTTCGTTTGTTTTTATCGGATTGTATACCTGTCGCCCGTCGTCGTAATCTCGTACATCTAGAATGCTTTTTCGGCCATATGACACCAGCCCGAAGACTTTAGACCAAAAACCCAAATATTTCACCCCCTTTGCATCAATCTTCGTCATCAAATAAACGTGCAAAACGTTCCGCCCGCTCGTTCTCGTATATTGGTGTTTTCTTCTCTTCCAGGTCAACCGGAATGAGCAACGGTCCGTAATCCTTCCGCGCCCATACAGCTAACGCCAACGATATAACCGAATCATCATGCTGGCCCTCCGGGGCGTTGTATCGTATGTTCCCGGCTCGGGTAATCTCATATTGGAACATATCCAGTTCATTCAATAGAACCGGTATATCAGGGTAACTGATTTCCTGCCGCTCAATCCTAACGGCCAAATGCTCGATTAAATGCTGTTTAGTAACGTTTGTCAAGGTGTAGCCTTCGACATCCAAACCCCGGCGGACGGCCATTTCCAACAACGGGTCACCTACGCCCGTGCTATCCATCAGGATTTTAGCATTGTTGAATTTTCGGGCCGTTGTCTCTACTCGGTCCATTTGCAACGTATAATCTAATTTATTAAACCGCTCCCAGGCGACAACATGGCCCGTCTTCACGTCCACACAAGTTAAAACAGTGAAGTCCGTCGTTTTTGCCACGTCTAAACCCAGCACGTAAGCCCGGCCCGGCTCCGGTTCTTCAAATGAGCCTTTGACACATTGACGAATACCCCGGAAAACACCTGCCGCATCATCTAAAAATTCCGCCTCGTACTCCTGGCGGAAAATATCAGACGGAATCGACGCCTTGGCCTCTTCTATTTCCTGCGGGGCAATATAGGGATTGGCCGATGTTGGGAATCTCCAAGACTCATATTGCAGAAATTCCGGGTCTTGCCCTCGCGTCCATATGTGATAGAACCAATTCTTCCCTTTTGGTGTTGATATGATGATTGCCCGGCCGTTTGTGTCGCTCAATGTTGGCCTTAGGACAGCCGTCCAGGCTTCCTCTTTCACGTCCGCCGCCTCATCAACAACTAGGAAATTAACCGCGAATCCGCGAAGATTATCGAATTTTTCAAGGGAATGAAATTGTATTTTGCCGCCGGATAGAAAATTAATTTCCATTACGGGCGATTCTCTAAACGATTTAATAGCCCCTTTAAAATGCCGTTTGACAAGCTCGTAAATGTTCCGGCATTGCTTATACGTCGGGGCCGTCCACCAACATAAATGATTCGGGTTCTCCCAAGCGTGTTTTACTATCTCATTAGCGGCCATGAACGATTTCCCAAACCGTCGGCCACACGTTGCGACACGGAACCGCGCCGTTGATTGGTGCATGGGTATTTGTCCAGGATGCGGCCGGTATAGCTTGATTTTGTATGCTTGACTCATCCGGCTCGCTCCTTTATTAACTTGTTCTCACTTTCGACATCTCGACGTAGGCCGGGTTTAACTCAATTCCGATATATTGGCGCTTTAATTCTGAAGCAACCAGACCAACCGTCCCGCTACCGAAAAACGGGTCTAGTACGATTCCTTTCCCGCTTCCGTCGTTGTCTTCGCATTTGCAAACCGGTTCCCAACCAATAGTATTTACAATGGTATCACCGGCGCGACCATGTCCATTTTTAAATATGGTTTCTTCTCCCAAATATTCGCGGTGGTTTTTTTTAGATGGTCCCCGACCTTCTTTATTTACGGTTAACCGCTCCGTTTTTCTTGCCCACGGCGCACCACAATGCGGGCAAGTTTTTTCCGGGCATCCGGCTAAAATACACGGCTTTATCAAGTCTGGCGGAAACACGGCGAAATGTGCGCCTTTAAACGGTTTTGTTGATACGTTCCACACCGTTCGTTTGTTCTTCCCTCGTTCGGCGTAATTTTCATTACCGAATCCGGTATGAGGTTGCAAACCGGTTCCTTTATTTTTCTTGTTGTTAATCCTATTGCGTGTTCCCCAATCTTTGGCCGGTTCCCGTATCGCGTCCGCGTCGTAGTAGTACCGCGGCGATTTCGTCAAAAGGAAAATATATTCATGGGCTTTTGTCGGTCTATCTTTCATGCTTTCCGGCATGGCGTTAGGCTTGTTCCATATGATATCACTTCTTAAATACCATCCGATTTCTTGCAATGCCTCAACCCACGCATACCGGCGTAATCGTTCTTCCACCAATTGAACCATTTCCCAATCACCAAATAACCGCGCTTCTTTCAACCAATCGGCCCATTGCGCGATACTTGCGGCGGGAATTACGGTCATACCTTGTAAAGCGAAGGCTACGCGCCAAGGGATTCCAGCAAGGTCTTTCGGTTTTAATCCCGTTGGTATTTTACGGGCGGGTTTCTCTAACTTGTCTATATTCCTATTTGCCCCCGTCACAGACTTCCGCCCATTGCCGCCGTTAAACTTCGTCGCGTAACTATCCCCCAGGTTTAACCACAACGTACCATCTTTTCTTAACACTCGCCGCACTTCCCGGAATACTTCAACCAACTTTTTTACGTATTCTTCCGGCGTCGGCTCCAGTCCAATCTGGCCATTAACGCCATAATCACGAAGGTTCCAGTATGGCGGAGAAGTAACGCAACAATGAATACTATCATTAGGTAACTTTTTCAACTCTTTTATACAATCGCCTTGAATTATCATTGTTAACCTCCACAATATGAACCCTTTTAACTTATTGAGCAAGAGAGGGGCACGGGTATAATCCATAAGGTTATCCCGCTCCTGTCCTGCTCAATAAGTTAAAAAAGAACCAGAGCCGTTAACCCCGGTTCAATGCAGTAGACACTAGCAACGTCCGTTGTATATGGTATTGCCTCCGGCGCACCTCTGACCCCATTCTCGCCTACATCAATAGCTCACGTAGGAATGAAAGACTTCGGGAGAACAGGTTTTCACGCACCTCTAACCCCAATTCGTGCGCATGTCCGCAACCCGCGTCCCTTGTCGCGGCTTCCCTTCCTTCGGCGCTCCCATCTTCTCCGGATTCCTTACACCACGCGGAGTCCCGGTTCTTCGATTGGCCTGGCGCCGATTATTTGCCGCCCCGATGGTCATTGACAACACGGCCGCGGAGGCCATGGCCTTGCACCAGTGGCGAACATTAGCCGGTTGGATGCTCCCTCAGCGCAATCTATACCCAGGGTAATTCGGGCAACCGGCACGGACATTATATCCTGATAATCAACCCAAAACGGCCGATGTTACGGATATAATGGCCTTGATAGGGACTGAGGGGTAATCACTCAACACATCCAAGAAGGGGATGCTACCTCAGCCTTTCTTGACGCAATGTTACGCCTATAAAGTCCCGTCCGCTCTTTATAGGGTATTCCTTCCTCAAGTTTCTAGTTTTATAGCCGTCTCCTACTTGCAAAGTATCGGCTTGGAAGGTTGTTTACCGCACAACCTTTTAAGCGTTGGGTCATGTTGAACACTGACGCGCCCGCAATTGGGCAAATACTCTTACTTCTCCGGCTCGCTATTGAGCATTAGTAAGCGACTACCATTGTCGCTTTTGTTGATTCAATACTTTTACCGTTAGCCCCCTATCCGTCATTCGCTAACGGCGGTGACTCACCCCCACGGGATTTCCAGTCCCGCCCTACAGAGCCTCCCGAACCTTTCCTATCTCAGCCTTTTAAGATTTTGCCCATTCGTTAAGCTCATCAACGGCTAAATTGATTCTTTCCCTTGCTAATTCATATTGTTTTTCAATCAATTCGGCCATTTTCCTTTTTAATTCGGCCTCCCGTTTGTTGCATTCCAGAGCCAAAAATTGTTCTTTTAACCATGAGTCAAACTCTTCGATATAAAGCTGGTTTTCCTTTTCCATCTTATCGCCGCTCCTTCTGAGAACTCCAATAAATTCATTGTAATCAGTCCAAATCAGTGATAACGTAAAAGAAAACACAATATAGAAGGTGGAACTATGGATATTAACTTAGAGCATGAGCAAATAGATATTTTAAAAAAACTCATCGAAGAAGAAATAAAGCGGAACGGGGAAACAGACGAACTTAAACGCTTAAAATTCTCTATATACAATCAAACAACCCTCTGGCAGTTACCCCGTTATGATTGGTCTAAGGCTGAATAGTTATTGCCCGCCGTCGAACTCGGCCAAAAACTCGGCGGAATGGTCTATTTCCGCCTTAACCTCTTGTTTTTCGACAGGTTTCAACCCTACGCGGTCCAAAATATCGGCGTTGGCGTCCAATTGGGTCCGGGCCGATACATCGCGCCCCTGGCCCTTTTTCTTTCCTTCAGCCAACGCAACAATATTCCGGGCTGCCTCCGGGGCGTAGACTAACAGTATATCTCTGGCCTGTTCTACGTTTTCGTTCCGTATCACTTCGTATTCAGCCATGAATGACTTATTCTTATAAAACCAACTATGGACCGTTGTCCTTTTCTTCTTCAACTTCTCGGCGATTTCATCAATGGTACAGCCTTCCAAACGTAGCCGCATGGCCGTGTAATGCTGTTTGTTAAGTTCCGTTTCCGCCAACGCCTTTCACCTCCCCGGACAACTCAACAATAACTACTTTTTCCGGGTCGTACCTTTGAGCCTTGATAAAACCTTCAGCGCGGCCCCTGGTACGGAACACATACAAAGACTGATTAAAACCTCTCGTTAAAAATTTTTCCGTAGCTTTATTGAACAATATATAAATATTGACTTTCAACGCTTCCAACTCCCGGTTGCAAAATTAAAAAGGGCGTTCATTGTCCCTGATTTCTTTTATTTCGTTTTGTTCCCGTTCAGAAAATCCACTCCGTAACCCATAACAGATAACTCAATAGGTCCCTCAATATCCGCCTCGAATTGAATATACTTCAAACCTTCAACCGGTTGGCCGTCAACTAATACCTCGATGTCCCTGCCGCGTTTTCCTTTAGCCTTAATGATTAATTCTTTCACGTCTACCGCCCCCCAAAAATCCGTGTTTTATTCCTTTTTAATCCGTCACATATCCGACGTATTCAATATTCCTCATATTAATGACGCCATTATGAGTTTTTATTAAACTATCGGGTTTCAGTTCATGGGCAAGGTCTAAAAAGTCTTGGAGCGCATCTCCTTCCAATGTATAAAACTTCCCACTATTCCCGAAAAAAACAATCTTTTTAATATCCATGCCTACCGCTCCCTATGATATTTTCCGGGTCCATTTGGCCCGCTTTTTAAACTCCACAACCGGAACCAATCGCCCATAACTCCAATACGTCGGATTTTTCGCCGGGGCCTTTTTGTATAACTGTATCCACTCCGGCAAACTCTTTAAAATGGCTAATGGTTCAATGGCTATAATCTCGGACGTCGGCGGAATGAAATAAATAATAACATCCGCTTGGCATTTCATTACCCATCCCTCTTCAAAGGTTGAGCTATTGGAAATGGTTTCTATAAAAACGTTCCCGGTTTTCCTGGCCATAGAATCCGCCTTATATTCCACTTTTAACCGTCGTCCGGTTTCCTCATCTATAAAAATCCGGTCAATACCTGCCTTTTGCAGTTTCCTATCTGTAACCGGTTCGATTCGATACCATTTTGAAAAGAAGGTGTCTAACATCTTTTCAAATGCTTCACCCTCTTTTAGTTTTTCGCTGAATGTATGAACCTTCATCTATTCACCTCGCGAAGAGGGAAAAATTACGCCCTAAATTTTGCGTTACGCAATGTTAAGGGCCAAAAAAATATCCCCTATATATAAGTTGCAACTGTTGGTCAAATTCGTTAATTTCGTAGTTGTATAATCTGCCTTTTGCTATACCTTGCGGGCGTTTTCTCTTTTTTTCTCGCTTTTTCTAATTCCTTTCTTATTCTTCCGTATTGCCTATGGACATCCTGTTTTAATAACCTGTTAGCTTCCCTGGCAGATACGCCCCAAACCTTTGTTAAAATAAAAACCTTCCTTTCCAATGCTGACAAATTATTTAATGTCCGACGTATGGCTGCCTTCTCGAATCGGGTTAACTGTTTAGAACGTTTATAGCCTCTTTCTATCGCTCTAACCAATGACGGGACGTCTTCAGGCTCAAAAGGGCTTGTTTGTTTCCTATCGCTCGGTCCCTTTAATTTCCCACTATGAGCCTTTAGCCAATCGAAACCGGCTTTATATTCCTCTGCTGCTTCCTTCGCCTTTTTCCTCAGTTCCAAACTAAAATCATGATTCATAGATTCCGCTAACAGTAGATTGATTCTTTCGGCCAATGCTAACGCGCTTTCGTACTCCCGCGCAGGTAATACAGTCGCCTTTTCGGTTTCATGGTCAACAACTAAACACGCTTGATTCTCAGACCCATAAACCTTTATACCTGCATTCGGTTGGAACATCGCCCTCACTCCTCAAAGTAATCTTCCATATATTCCGCCCAATACTGTCTAAATTCTTCTTCTTCCCCTTTCCAAACGGTTGTCAAGTCATCGGTTTCATAATGCACCCGGTTAAAATCATCAATCAAAACCTCCCGGCGTCTTTTGGAGAGGCGGGCCGGGTCTGTTGTTTGTTCCGGTTCCCGGCCTCTTTTTAGCCAATTGGCTGCATAGCTTAAATCTCTTTTCATGCCGTTTAAAATCCGCCATTCCTTAGTTATCCTGGGATTCACCCGGCAGTTATCCTCATGCTTTTTCGTTTTGTTTATTAATTCTTCCAGGCGTTCCAAACTATCGCGGCATATATCTAAATGTTTTTTTCTCCACTCCTCGAACTTCATTTCTTTTTCCTCCTGTGCTATGACTATTGCTATCTGTAAATATAATACCAAAAATAAACTCGGAACGCAATGTTATCAACCTAAAAAAATGCGTTCCGCAAGTCGGCTTATTTATATTTGTCGAAATAACCTAGTAATCCATACCCCGCAAGGTCCGCCCAAGCGTTTTCCTCTCCCTGGTTCCCGTTTGCAATCCGACTTAATTTGTCTATTACTCTTACAATCCCTAACATATTATGATAATGTTCCGGCTTTACGCCGTCGGGATAAAGTTTTTCAAGAATGCCGGCCGCTTTCCCCCAGCTATCGCCATATTCTTTTTGTTTCCGGTCTACCAGTTGGCCGATTCGTTGGCCTAGTGTTTCATATCTTCCGGGGCGTTCTTCCTGTTGGTTAAACTCCTCCGCTATTTGGCGGGCTGTTTCTCTAGATGTAAGTCCACGCCCTTTGACTTCCTTTACATTTTCTTTGTTTACAGTGTCATAAATATAAGTATTTTCCGTACCATGTACTACAATATAACGTTTTTCCATTATTACGCCTCCTCAATCAACTTGTAATATTCTTTCAATGCTTTTTCGCCTTCATATCGTCGGTACTCCCTGATAATTTCCCCGGTTTCCCGGTCTAATATCTGAATTTTGAAGGTGTTTCGGTTATCGAATATGAGATACCTTTCATTCATCATCTGGCTCTTTAAAACGTATAACAACTTCCCCGTCTGATACAATCCATTGTTCGATTTCATAATCTAAAACATCCGCCGTTATTTGCTTTTCCAGGCTCCGTAAAACTACCAGTAGATTCCGCCCGGTTAATCTTTGCGGGATGGCAACTCGTTTCTTTAACCGCTCCTTCGCAGCCTCTTCCTTTTCTCGCTGCATCCGGTCCTGAATCTTCTTTTGATGTTCCGGGTCATTCGCTTTTATCATTTCCGCCCAGGCAGCCGTAGTTTTCATGCCCCGCGCCTCCAATCAATCAAAGCACCTAAGCCGCCGCCGAAAGACATTACTGCTGCGCCGATTGTCACAAAGGGAGATAATGTTCCCAACAGTCCCAATGAGATAAACACAACACATAAGCAGCAACCTAAACCGAAAAGTAGTGGATAGTAAAAATCATTCATGTCCCACGACTCCTCAATTGATAGCCCTGTTAATCTCCACTTCTACTGGATACATTTCCGCCAATTCTCTCCGCTCACGTAAGAACTCGTGTTTGATTTCGTTTAGGTGACGGATAAACGTTAATTCGGCAAACGTCCATTTATCACAATCCTTGCTCAATATTTCCTGTGACAGTAGAAGCACTGAGTTATAAAAGTCTCTGCGTTTTTCACCATCTGTTTTCTTCATGCTCCGCGCCTCCCTTTACATCTCCTCATATAATCCTAATAAACTCAACAACGTCTGAACCGGCAGGACTACAAGCCAATCCTTTTTATCCGCCTTAATCGCCAAGCCGTCGACCACCTCTTCATCTAACCACTTATACAACTGCTTGAACCCGTCTTTCCTGGCCTTGACTTCCCACTTTAACCCCAATCCTTCAACGTCTCCGGTATGTTCTTCTCCTGCATGTTTCGCGGAACCGGAAAGGGGAACCCGTTTTCCATTAATCAATTTAGCGAATTCCCTTTCGCGCCGCGTGCCTTTCATTTTCTGGCTACGTCCCATATGCCTGGGCCATACGTGCAGCCCTACACCCCCCGTGTTAATTTGTTTATTCATCCTTTCCCTCTGACTCATAGAACTTGATTCCATGCTCGATTCCATGCTCGCCGCAATATTCATTTATTGAGTAGAATAACTCGCTATCAACAGCAACCTTCCGCAACGCCCAACGAATGATAGATAACTCTTCTTCCGAAAATTCAAGTGTATGAAAAATCGCGACTAACCTTGTTCCTTTAGCAATCATTTTTTATACCTCCTCAGGGCTAATATACGCCTCATACAGGGGCGAAAAGTTCAGGTTGATATAAATGTACCTCCGGGGCCGTTTCTTTGCTCTGTGCCCCTTTTTTCTTCGTTCTACGTTGCGGAACGCCAACTTCTTGACCAACAAAAGACGCAACCCGGCCACAACGACATAAAACAAAAGCCCGGCCAATAACACCAACCTGTTTTTTACATTTCCTGCATTCATACAAAAACACTGTTATAACCTCCTATATTATATCATGCAATACGCATATTAACAACAAATAAATTTTACTTTACGCAAAGTAATAAGGGTCACAAAAGGCCCTTATATTCTAAAATGTGTCGTTCTATTTCGTCATATAATCGGCGGTATTGTTTTTTCTTCGCGTCGGTTAACAGTGGATTTGATAACTTTTCCGCTCCTTTTACCAACCGGTCCAGCAACTTGAAGTATTCCTTCTCTGTCATCGTTGTTTCCACCCCCTCAAAAATACGTATTCGGGAAAAGGTTAGTTTGATTTGATGGCGTTTTCGGTTTCGGCTCTTTCTTCTTTGGTTCCGTCTTTTTCTTTTTCGGTTTCTCCTCTCTCATCTCTTTATAAATTTTAATATACCCGTCGGGTATGCCCCCTTCCTCTTCTTTCTTCTCCGCTTTCAATTTGTCAACCAAACCAACTTCTTCATACCTTTGGGACCATCCGGCGAAATAGCATTTAATTTCAAACGTTCCAATGTTTCGCCCTTTCGCTATTTTACTTCTTACCCATTTACAACCTTCAGACGCCGGGGTTTCTCTGTCGTCCTTGTGCTCGTACAAGAACTCTACAACGTCTGCTGCCTGTTCGATTCCGCCGGATTCCTTCAGGTGTCCCAGTTCTGGCACGCCGTTTTCTTCCGTCTTCCGACTCAATTGCGACAGCATGACAAATGCAAATTTATGTTCCCGCGCTAATTCTTTGGCCTGCTGCGCGACGTTTCCGACGGCCTGGGCTCTTGTTTCTCCCGGCTCTTGTTGTATATTCATAATTTGGAGATAATCCACGAACACGGCCGCAATTTTTCCCTTGCGGGCTTTAAACCGTTTAATAGCTGCTTTAATTTGTGACATTGTTTTCCCTGCCGAATCATCGACATAAATTGGTAGCTTTCTAAGCTGCTTAAACCGTTCCCGCAACTTCTTTTTAATTGGCTCGGTCAATTTATCTTTGTCCTTAGTGAGGAAATTATAAGGAACACTCGTTTCTGACGACAGAACGCGCAATAATAATTCTTCTTTGTCCATTTCTTGAGAGAATACCAGGACGGCCCCGGCTCCTTGTCTCGCTATCCCAAAAACCTTTTGCAGCATTTTGGCCGTCTTCCCGACGGACGGGCGGCCCGCTAAAACGTATAGCCAACCAGGATGAACGCCACCGCTTAACTTATCGTACAAAGGAAAACCGGTTTTAATCCCACCCTTTTTCTTTTCTATCAGGTCAAAAGTAGATTCTTCCGCATCGGAAATATGAATTAGACCTTTTGCATCGTTCACCCTTGCGCTTTCTACGGCCTTTTCCATTTCTTCGACCAGGGTTTCCGCTTCGCTTGGGGCTGCGAATTGAGCACGTGAATATATTTCCTGAGCCTTTTCAGCCAACCTCCGAAGGGTTGCAGCTTGACGGACGATGTTGGCGTAGTATTTGACGTTTTTGGCCGTTGGGACATTCATTAAATCAGTTAGCCTCAAAACACCCCCGACTTCTTCTAGCCGGTCCGCTTCTTTCAGTATCTGCACAACGCTAGGCAATTCGATAGGCTGGTCAGTCTCGTAGAGATATTTAACTGCTGTCCAAATCAATTGGCAATCTTTCTCTTTGAATTCATCCGCTTCCATGTCAATAATATCAGCAATTACTTCCGGTTCCGATAACACAGACCCAACAACATTCCGTTCAACCTCTGCCGAATATTTCATTTTGTATTCCTCCTATAGATTCGCTACTGCCTCTTGTAATTTCCTCATCAAAAAATCATCGCTCAATTGCAGGTTTACCGGTTCCGCTTCTTCCGCCTGGTAATAATCATCTTCGATATAGTCCCTAAATGGTTCATCCATCCCCAAAAAGGTTGTAGGATGTTTGATGTATTTCTCCGGCGTTTCCTTCTCTTCGCATTCCCTAGCATAGTTCTCGGCCGCCTTTATCAAGTCTTCCGGCTTTTCTCCATCATCTATCAATTGTTTGTACAACTCGTATGTCTTCTTCTTGTTCATCTTCCTTGTCCTGGGGTAAACCTTCCAAAACTCCATGAAGTCATCGGGGTATGTCCGCTTTCGTTTCTTTTTCGGTTGTTCTTCTTCAGACTCGGAAACGACGTTATTATTATTTATTTCTTTATTATTATTGGTTGTTGTTAGTTGTTTGTTAGTTGCCTGTTGGTCTGCTTGTTGATTTTTTTCGGGTGATTGGTAAACCTCCCAATTTACAACGGTTATCAGCCTCCCTTTGTTTGTTGATTCGCATGTTAAAAATCCCCACTTTTCTAATTTCGTCAATGCGGTCCGTATGTTTTGTATGGTCACATCTTTTGCGCAATGCTCCCGGATGCTCTCCAGCGAACAAAACCTTTGCCCCGGCTTGGTTTTGACAATGTTTTCCCCTGTGTCAACCCGGCTCTCATCATGGAAAACCATGAGTAGAATAGTCATTGCTACATCCCTTTGTTTGCTGTTCAGACTCTTCCACATGCCCGAATTTAACAATTTTCTATGCACCTTAATCCATCCGCTCAAAACGCTAACCCCCAAACAAAAATATTGCGTTTCGCAAGATAAATATATAATACATTGCGTTACGCAAAGATGTCAACAATAGATTTTAAAAAATGAGTATAAAGGGAGGAGGGCGTTAACCCTCCTTTTGCTTCTGGTTTTCCTATTTCCAGCCCACTCGTAGAGTAGGTCACTGGTTTGAAGGACTTTCACCCGCTAGGATAAGCGTAGTTGTGCGGAGCGCTCAAAACGGTAAATCTTCATCTTTAATATCTATTGGCTGTCCGTCGTCTGCGAATGGGTCAGTCTTCCCGGCTCCGCTATTTCCCCCGCGTCTGTCAAGGAATTGAACATTCCTTGCATTCACATGCGTAGTGTAGACGGTCCGGCCTTCCTTCTCGTAGCTGCCTGTCTCAATGCTACCAGTCACCGCGGCTAATGAACCTTTTCTTAGATGCTCCGCACAATTTTCGGCCGTTTTGCGCCAAGCGACAATATTAATAAAATCGGCTTCGCGTTCCCCTTGTTGATTAGTGAAACGACGGTTAACTGCAAGGGTAAAATTTGTAACTGCTACGCCTGACTGGGTGTATTTTAAATCAGGGTCACGTGTCAAACGGCCAATTAAAATAACTTCATTCAGCATTATACAAGCCCCTCCCGGTAATCATTTAAAATATCTAAGATTAAAGTATAGATTCTCGCGTGCTTGTCTATCGTTCCGTACAAAACCCCGCCGGATAAACGCAGTTCTGTCTCGAAATTATCCGGCTCCTTTATGGTCTCAACCGGGAACCCGTCAATGATTACGGTTCCTTTAGGTAAATCTTTATATTTTCGTTTCAATCTGTAGGCTCCCGGCGTTCCTTCTATGGGCTCTGAATATTTTGGGGAATGCCATACACGCCAACCGGTCCGCATGTACTTTCTAACCTCCAAAATCACACCGTTTTCAATGCGGTAAACGTCTATATATTCACTCTCTCTTACCAATTCCATTGTTACGCCTCCCGGAGAAAATGTTATAATACCTTTTGTCAGGGCGGAATAACTCCCGCCCCGGCACATCCCCAATTCTGTTGCTTGCCCGGTTTTGCCGGGCCTTTTTTATGCGGTTTTCTTGTCCGGCTGCGTTTCGTCGCTCACCGTCTGTTTAAATTCTTCAAACAGTTGTTTTTTTCGCGTTTCTTCCAAGTCTTTCAACTTGCCCAGGAACTCCTGGGCTTGTTCCTCTGATAGTCTAGTAATGTCGTTTACTCCGTAAAGGTTTTTAAGTTGCCGGCCTAAGTCTTCCGCTTTGTAGCCCAAACGCATCCAAATAACTTTTATCTCGCCCAGGGTTTTGGGTTTAATGGGCTCTTTTTTTTCGGCTGGTTGCGCTTGTTTTTGCGGCAGTTGTTGCGTCTGCGCTTGTTCCTGTTTTCGTTGCGGCTGCTCTTTTTTCACTTGCTCTTGTTCCCGTCTGTAAACCGCGTTCGCTACTTCTTCACGGGAAGCGATAGACTTTTTTATGTCGTATCCCATATGGGCCAATGCTCGCCCTATAGCGGACGTTTCACAATTCTCTAATGCGCTCCCTTTGTTGATATATCCCGTTCCGTCTTTTTCATAGGCGTGTGCCTTGGCTGCAAAAATCCCGTTTTTGAAGTCTTCCGGGTTTTTGTAAATCTTGACTTGAATGACTATTAAACCGTCATCGGTCCATTTAATAATCTCCGGGTCAATGATTCCTTCCGGGTAGTCCTCACGAAATTTCATCAGCCGTTCATTTACTGTTGCATAAGTTTCTAAGTATTCCGGTTCTTTTTTTTCGCCTTGCCCTTTGTTTTTATTTCCGTAATTGTTGTAAGCCATTTCGCATAACCTCCTAATTTTCATTTTTGAGAATCTATGTTAAAACCAGTGAGCATCGTATGCTCGCCGGTTGGACTTATCAGTTAAGTAAGTGGTAGCCGCAAATGCTTTCCTGGGTTTTATCGGCCGTTTAATGAACCCTTTAAAATCGGCAGAAAAATTCTCGTTGCAATTGCTGCAATGGTAAAAATCTTTTGCCGGCTTCCCTGGCTTGCTGGCCCCTAACACAAATGAAACTGGAACCGTTTTGCAATCAGGACAATATTTTTGTTTCAGGCCCATTGCTGCCCGCCTCCTTCCGAATTAACCATATCTTCCAAGCGTTTTTTAGGAACCATGACCCTGCCGCCAATTTTAACGGTAGGTATCTCGCCGCACCTGGCCAACTCGTAGGCTTTATTGGTGGAAATTTTCAATTTCTCAGCAGCCTCCTGGACCGTGTATACTAAGGAATCATCTTTCCGTGAATTTTTTTCAATGATTTCTTGCAGAACGTGACTGAGATGAGTAAAAAAAAGTTCTTCGCTGTTCGTCATCTGTTGGCCCCCTCTCGTTGCGTTTCGTATTACAATTAAAATGATACTATGCGCTACGCTAAGTTGTCAAGCGGAAAATAAACTTTTTTATAAAAAAGTTTGCGATTTGTAAAGATAAAAAGCAAAATAAAAAATAACAACAGAAAGAAGCACTTAAATATATTATTCGTTACTCGTTGACAAATTGTAACCACATAAGGTAAATTAAATTCAGCGCAAAGATTTCACTTTGTTTTTTTACTCTCGGTGATACTAATTTAAAAAAATATAAATTGAGGTTGCCTGAGAACAGGAGGTGTCAAACATGGACAAGGAGGCCCGACAGGAATTCGGGGCTCGTCTGCGGCGTGCTAGGAAAAACAAAAAATTAACTATTAGGGAATTAGCAGGAAAGACAGGTCTTGCAGAGGCTACGTTATCATGTTACGAAAATGGCACACGCATACCCGATTTGCAAAATTTAGCGAATATAGCCGACGTTCTGGACGTCCCAACCGATTTTCTAATTAGTAACAACCAGGAAGAAATAAAGAACCTCAAGACATTGTTAGAGAGTGGAGAGTTGACATATGACGGAGTAGAGTTGAAGGGAACGGACTTGATACAGCTTAAAGGATTTCTAGAGTTTATTATCAGGAACAAATTAAAATAACCGCCCAATAACAACCGGGCGGTTTTTTTCTTTTTAACCGCAAAAACACTTAACAATAAAAGCAATAGGCAGTAAAAGGACAATATCCATAGAAGCAGCTTTTTTTAAATCACTTTCATCAATATAACCTTTCTTTTTTAACTCACGTACAATCTCGCTAACGTTTGACGACGGGGCAATCTTCGCGGTATGTAACACATAGGCCAAATAATCCAAGACAATCTTTTTCACTTCACTCATCTCTTTGTCCTCTTTGTTTGTGGCCACTCTTAACCCCTCCCCGAATTCTGTTTCTTTCATTATAGGTTAAAACACTATTACCCACAATAATTTTAGTAAAAATCAAAATGCCTTATCGTGAAGCGGTGAAGAAACGACATATATTATTTATATTCTTGTATTCTTGGTTGTTGTTAGTTTAAAGAGTCTTAGCTTGTTAGTTTGTTTGTTGACTATTGGCCAGAACCATTGATATTATTGGCCTAGCCTCTTGTTAGTTTGTTTGTTAAAATCCTTGTTAGTGGTTTGTTAGTTGCTTGTTAGTTTCCAAGCGTTCCCATCTCCTTTTTTATGTAAGAACGTCAGTTCGTATATTATAGCATAAGGAGGACGACAAGTGAAGGGAAGCATCAAAAAACGCGGGGCCGGTTGGTGCTACGTTGTCGACATTGGTCGGGACCCAGTAACAGGAAAACGCCGTCAGAAGATGAAAGGCGGCTTTAAAACCAAGAAGGCGGCTGAAGCTGCCCTGGCTGAATTGTTGGCGGACATCAATCGAGGCCAATATATAGAAGAAACAAAAATGACTTTTAACGAACTTCTTTTCGATTGGTTAAAAAATGTTAAACCTAAGGTAAAAAAGACTACGTTTTCCCGCTACAATCGTATCGTAAACTTTTATATATCGGATACAATTGGCCGGATACGGTTGGCAGAATTAAAGCCGATACATATAAGCCGGTTCTACGCTGAAAAAGAATTGTCCCCGAATTCGATTAAGGCCATTCATAACGTCGTCAACGGGTCCCTTGGCTGGGCCGTAAAGATGAAGTTAATAAAGGAAAACCCGGCGGCAGGAATAGAACTCCCGCGGCCAAAACCACGGAATTTCAACGTCTGGACGCCGGAAGAAATCAACCGGTTCCTAGAGGTCGCCCGGCCCCGGCGGGCTTTTCCTATTTATTATTTAACCCTTATGACAGGTATGAGAAGAGGAGAAGTATTAGGGTTAAAATGGGAAGACATAGACTTTGAAAACTCTATCATTCATGTTTCCCGGTCCTGGACGGTTTCAGATAAAGTTAAAATCATCCACGAAGGCGGGAAAACTGCCAATTCACGGCGGTCTATCCATGTTTCCCGGTCCGTCCTGGACGTCTTGAAAATACACAGGGAAAGACAGCAGGAGGAGCATAAGCAACTAGGTATTACTTCAGATTTTGTATTTACGACGGGCAAGGGTGAATTGTATCACCCGGACACAATATCGGAATTTTTTCACGAAACTCAACAGGCTGCCGGGGTCCCTCGTATCCGGTTCCATGATTTGCGCCATACTCATGCGTCGATTCTGTTGCAAAAAGGCGTTCACCCTAAAATAGTATCCGAACGCTTGGGCCATAGTAGCATATCAATTACACTTGATATATATAGTCATCTCATTCCAACTATTCAGAAGGAAGCCGCCGACGCCATAGAATCATTTATGGGAGACGTGGGCAAAATGTGAGCATTTTGGCCTATTCCTTTTCTAAATTCCTTTATATAAAGGGATTTCCTGCTTGGTTAGTGTATCAGGATTATACACAGGGCCTTAGAATTTAATCCAACAGGTTGTATCCGGGAAGAGTGAGGAAGTCGACAAAAGCTTCATCCCTGATCAGCCGCAGGAACAGCTTGCGGGCGACTTGGTACTTGCCGGAAGCAAAGCGTTCATCCCCTATTTCGTTTCGGATTTTATTCAACTCTTCTTCTAACACCTGTTCAAACAGAGCAAATGTCACCTTGCGACCGTCATCCAGCACTCCTTTCGGGTGACGGATCCACTGCCACACTTGGGCCCGGGAGATTTCAGCAGTTGCCGCGTCTTCCATGAGATGATTGATGGCGACCGCTCCATTTCCCTTTAGCCACTCTTCAATGTATTGAATCCCCACTCGGACATTTGTGCGTAACCCTTCTTCGGTGATCGTACCGGTTGGCACTTCCAGCAGATCTTCAGCTGTCACACGGACATCGTTCCGCTGCAATTGCACCTGGTTCTGACCCGGCATCTTCTCATCAAAGACAGACATAGCAACCGGAACCAGTCCCGGGTGTGCTACCCAAGTGCCATCATGCCCGTCAGTAACCTCCCGCTCTTTGTCAGCCCTCACCTTCCTTAGAGCTTCTTCGTTGGCTGCCGGGTCGTTTTTGATGGGAATCTGTGCAGCCATGCCCCCGATAGCATGAGCTCCTCTCTTATGACACGTTTGGATGGTGAGCAAGGTATATGCGCGCATCATCGGTACAGTCATGGTCACCTGTTGCCGGTCGGGCAGGATAGTGCCGGGTTGGTTACGGAACACTTTTAGATAACTGAAAATATAATCCCATCGTCCACAATTAAGACCTGCGGAGTGACGGCGAAGTTCATACAGAATTTCATCCATTTCAAAGGCGGCGAGAATCGTCTCAATCAACACGGTGGCTTTGATCGTCCCCTGGGGGATATGCAGAGTATCTTGTGCGTAGACGAAAACATCGTTCCAGAGTCTTGCCTCCAGGTGACTTTCTAACTTCGGCAAGTAGAAGTATGGGCCGGAGCCTTTTTCCAGCAAAGTTTGAGCGTTGTGGAAAAAGTAGAGACCAAAGTCAAACAACCCAGCGGGAACCGGTTTGCCGTCTACTTTCATATGCTTTTCTTCAAGGTGCCAGCCACGGGGACGAACAACCAGAGTGGCAACCTTATCCTTTAACACATACCGTTTGCCTTCAGGAGTGGTGAAATCGATCTTGCGTCGAATAGCATCCCGCAGGTTTACCTGGCCTCCAACCGAGTTTTCCCAGGTGGGAGAGTTGGCGTCTTCAAAATCAGCCATGAATACTTTAGCACCGGAGTTGAGGGCGTTGACGACCATCTTGCGGTTACCTGCAGGTCCTGTGATCTCAACCCTCCGATCCTGCAGATTTTCGGGGACCGGATCAATTTTCCAATCCCCTTGGCGGATCGACTCCGTTTCCGGCAAAAATCCGGGCAGGTTTCCGGCGTCGATATCTCGTTGACGCTCGGAGCGTTTTTTCAATAAAGATTCACGGGTACGGGAGAATTTGCGAGACAGCCGGGCAACAAAGCCCAGCGCTTCCGGGGTCAGAATTTCAGCAAACTCTGCAGGAACAGATGCGGTCAGTTCAATTCCTTTCAAATCAACTTTGTTTTCCATAGTATGGTAACTCCTTTCGGTTACATAAAATCCATGCCTTAGTTAATCGTAAGGCAGGTTGCCATTACTTGGAGACTTGTTTGATATGCCTTTTCACTTCGGCACAACGAGCCGGAGAGGGGAACATTTTGCCGGGATTACATAGACCCCCGGGATTGAAAATATCACGGACGGCCATTTGGACAGCAATTTCTTCATCAGTAAAGAGGTAATACATCTCGTCACGCTTTTCCAATCCGACTCCGTGCTCACCGGTGATGCTTCCGCCTGCGTCGGCACACACTTTAAGAATGGCAGATCCCGCCAGAACAGCCCGTTCCTCCTCCCCCGGAACACGGGAATCAAACATGATCAGCGGATGCAGATTTCCATCTCCGGCGTGAAATACATTAGCGATACGCACCCTTTGCTGCCGGCTGATTTCAGCCACACGGGCAAGCACCTCCGGCAGACGGCTGCGCGGAATAACTCCGTCTTGAACCAGGTAATCAGGGGAGAGGGTTCCCACCGCGCCGAATGCAGTTTTTCGGTTGGCCCACCATCTTTTCCGCTCTTCTTCGGAGTCTGCCAGGCGGACTTCACGAACCCGGTGCTTCCGGCAAACATCGACAATCTGTTTAATCTGGTCATCTAGTCCCGCTTCCACACCATCTACTTCTACCAGTAATACAGCACCAATATCCTCCGGATAACCGACGGGAAACGTTCCTTTTTCCACCGCTTTAATCGCCAGCGTATCCATCATTTCCAAAGCAGCAGGCAAAATCCCGGCGGCAATGATATCTGATACGGCTTCGCTGGCATCGGCCGCCTCATCAAACAGTGCAAGCACCGTACGGACACTTTCGGGCTGTTTCATCAGACGGACCGTAATTTCGGTAACGATTCCCAACGTTCCCTCTGAACCGATGATTAATCCGACCAGGTCATATCCCGGCGTATCTGTTAACCCGCCCAGTTCCACAATTTCTCCGTTGGGCAACACCAACTTGACTCCAATCACATGGTTAGTGGTTACCCCATACTTCAGGCAATGGGCTCCACCGGCATTTTCCCCCACGTTTCCGCCAATCGTACAAGCCTGTTGACTTGAAGGATCAGGAGCATAGTAATATCCTTGATCCGCAACAGCCTGTGTCAAATGCAAGTTAATATACCCCGGTTGCACAACGGCCCGCCGATTCGGCAAATCGACCTGCAAAAGCTGGTTCATCCGCACCAGACTGATCACCACCTCCCCGCCAGTTGGTGTGGCTCCTCCACTCAAGCCAGTACCCGACCCGCGCGGAATAAAAGGAATCTTCCGTTCATTCAGCAAACGGACGACCCGGGCCACTTCTTCAGTGTTTTTCGGAAAAACCACCGCACGGGGAATCGCTTTTTGCAACGTATATGCGTCACACTCGTATGATACTAACTCCTCATAACGGTGTAATACCGAATTTTCACCGACGCAGCGCACCAGTTGGCGAATCAATTCGCTGTCGGTATCTACTTGTGTCCCTCCTATCCGTTTCTGATCATCTCCCCTGCGATAAGCCTCGTCCAACAACTGAACCGTATGGACAACTTGTTCGTGACCGTTGTGTTGATACACACCCATCGATATTTGCAGCATGCAGCCGGGATTGCCCATGGCGATCCAGTCAACACCTCTGGGAACATCATTCATTTTCCGTTCCAGCAGGCGCCCGGCCATATCAGGGTAAACTAAATTGTATACTCCTGCACTGCCGCAACAGCGGTCTGCACCGGGCATCTCCACTAACGTTAGCCCAGGGATACTTTTCAATAATTCACGGGGCTGAATTTGAACTTTTTGACCATGGACCAGATGACAGGCATCATGGTAACTTACCTTGCCTTCCAGTCTCCCCTTGGGTACTTCCCAGCCAATCTCCGACAGAAATGCCGTGACATCTTGCACCCGGCTGACAAACTCGGCCGCTTTTTCCCGGTAATCCGGATCATTTTTCAAGAGTTCGTCGTATTCTTTCATCGCAGAGCCACACCCGGCTGCATTCACAATAATCCGGTCCGCTCCTGCATTCATAAAGGCATCGATATTACACCGCGCTAATTTTTTTGCTGTTTCACGATCACCTGCATGGACTTGGAGAGCACCGCAGCAGCGTTGATCCTTTGGTACCACCACTTCGCATCCATTACGGGCCAACACGCGAACGGTCGCTTCGTTGATTTCAGGGTAGATTACATCCATCACACAGCCGGTCAATACGGCAACACGATAGTGTTTCGTGCTCTGGGATTGCGTTACCCCGGGGATCCTTTTAAGAGAGGGATACATTGGGATCTCGGGCAAAACTGCCTCCATGCTGCGCAAGTGAATGGGCATCCATTTAAGTACCCCTGTTTTTTTCAGGAGCAAACGCAGGCCTGACCGTTGATAAATGCGGATCAACTTTCCAAGGGCATGCAGACGTTTGGGGTAGGGAAACAGATGACGCAAAAAGAGATGACTAACCATCCCTTTCCAGCCTTTTGACGGCATCGCCTGGTATAGCTGACCACGCGCTTCCTCAATCAGGGATCCAACCTGCACACCGGACGGACAAGCTGTTTCACATGCCCGGCAATCCAGGCATTGGAATACCGGATCATACAATCCTTGACCCAGTTCAATACGCCCTTCACCTGCTGCTTGGATCAGATGGACCCGGCCTCGCGGTGAATGGTGCTCCAGCCCCTCTTCCTGGTAAGTGGGACAGGCATCCAAACACATCCCGCAATGAATGCACATTGACCACTTGTCCTGATCAGGCGGATCCGGAAACGGATAACCTTTGGACGGGTTTGTTTTAAAGGAGCCAGCCATGTTATATCCCTCCTACAAATCGTCCGGGATTTAGCAGATCACCAGGGTCCAGACGCTCCTTCAACTGACGCATCAAATTCAGTCCTCCCGGGGGCCGTCCCCAGACAGAGATGCGCTCTTTAAATGATAAAGGGGCATGTTCAACCACCAAGTGGCCAGACCGTTCCTCAACCCAGGACCTTATTCGGCTCGCGGAATCACACACCGCCTGTAGCCGCTCTGCCGGGGCATACATGATCACGCGGATGATTCCCGTCCCGATCCCCCCGTGCACAATCGCCTCAATCCCTTGTTGCTCCGCCAATCGGCCAGCCACTTGGATGCTCTCTGCAACCTGCTCGGGAAGAATCACTCCTTTCAAAGAAACTTCAATACGGGAGTCATCCATATCTAAAACATTCGGGGTCAATCTGCGTAGTCGCTCCCAAACTTGTGCTGCCCGGTCCTTCTCCAGGGCGGTGCAAATGGAGAGCCCCTCTTCCTTTGCCCATTTGGCAACCAAACTTTGCTCTGCACTTACCGCTTTTGCCTCATCCTCAAACCCGATCACCAACCCGCAGCCCGAATCGCTACTTCCAAGAAGAGCCTTCATGGCGAAGGTGTTAACCATCTCCAGCGCAGTCGGTTCCAGTGAGGAATTAAATACGCGATAACAAAAGCCTCGAATAACATCCGTGTTGGGGGCTTCTAGTATCAAAGCTGCCTCAGCAGGAGGAACAGGGCGTAATTTAAATGTGCACTCAGTAATGATCCCCAGCGTTCCCATCGACCCGACAAATAATTTATTCATGTCATATCCCGCCACATTTTTGACCACTTTTCCACCGGTACGGATCGTTCGTCCATCTGCCAGGACCATTCTCATCCCGATTACCCAGTCACGCGGAAGCCCGTATTTCAGCCGTTTAGGCCCCGTAAATCCTGTTGCCACAATACCTCCCACAGTGGCATGTTCAGGCCAACCGGGATCCAATGGAAGCATTTGTCTTTTTTCTTTCAGGTGTTTTTGCAAAGATGCCAGTTCGGTGCCGGGTTGAACAGTCACCGTCAGGTCACCGGCGGAATGTTCGACAATCCCGTTCATACGTATGAGCGATATAATAATCGACCGTCGGAAAACCGGATTTCCATATGTAGCCCATGCTCCTTTTCCCTGGGGAATGACTGCTACACCTTCTGTGGAAGCCCAGCGCATAACGGTGCGAATTTGGTCTTCCGTCTCAACATAGACGGTTGCTTCAGCCTGCAACTCATAATCCGATTTTTTGCAGCGAGATAATTCCACCCTGCCGGGGCCCAACTGTTCAATTAGTCTGCCTATTCCGCTCTTCGTCAAATCGGTTTCGCTCACAGGCATACTCCTCTCCCCATTTATCAGTGGCTGGCTGAAATTTTAGGATCAGAGACACTTAGTCATAAGCCGGAATGTAAAAGTCAATTTTTAGTCTGATTTTCCGTAAAGGTGGATAAAAGACTGTTTTTGTTTCTCCAAATGTTGCGCCATTTCTTTTTCCGCTGTTCCGTTTTTTAGTCCGTCAATAATCTGTTGATGTTCAGCAATAACTTCCTCTCTTCTCGATTCACGATGTAAAACACGCATACCGATTCGGCAAATAATGTCAGAAGTTTGTTCAAAAACAGCGATCAATTTTTGATTATTGGTTAACTTAAACAGCACATGATGAAAATCTTTATCTAATAACATGAATTCGTAATCACCTTGCTGTAAATGATTTGTGTTCATTGATTTGGTGATCACTTCTAGTTGATTCAAGCTTTCTTGACTCATATTTGATTGAATTTTCTTGACTACGGAAGTTTCCAGCATTAATCGCAGTTCAAAGATATCATGAATATCCTTAATGGTAATCGGGTTGATAAAAGTTCCTTTATAAGGAATACTGGTAACCCATCCTTTAGCTTCAAGGCTTTGAACGGCCTCACGAAACGGCGTTCTACTAATATGAAATTGTTCAAGGGCACGCCGTTCTGTAATCATTTCACCGTCGTGTAAAATGCCCCGAATAATCGCCTCCTTTAAAATGCTAAAAGCCTGGTCCTTGAGTGTTTTTGTGTTTGGTAGCAAAAGATCCACCGTTAACCTCCTTTCTTGCAAATATTTTATACAAGTGTGATAAATCATATATAATATATTATACATAATATTACGTTATTTTAAAGAAACAACTGAGACTTTTACCTTGATTCTGTATAGATCGCTCCTTTTAGAATCAAACTATTTTATATGATTACAAAAGGAGGCGTATCTATGAACCGTATTGCGGTTGAACCAAACCTTTCACCCATCCGGGAATTCTTATCTCAGCAAGGGTACCAAGTTGAACCTTTGGATGCTTCCAACATACAAAATGCGCAAAACAATTACTCTGCCATTGTCATTTCAGGAATGGATGTGAATCTGATGGGAATGCAGGATATTGTTCAAAATTGCCCTGTCATTAATGCCCATGGTCTGACTCCGGAGCAGGTTCATGAACGTTTGCAACAACTGCCTCAATAAATAGGACATCAATCTCTACAAATGTGAAACCGTAAAACAAAAACCCATCACCTGAATCCTTAACAGGCGATGGGTTTTTGATATGAAAGAATCAGCTTTGTTTCACAAACCGTTCAATCCGGTCCAGAGCTTTTTCCAATTGTTCCATCGAGGTGGCATAGGAAATGCGGATGTGATCATTGGAACCAAATCCTGAACCGGGGACAACGGCAACAAGTTCTTTTTCCAGCAACGCTTCAGCCCATTCATCAGGAGTTTTATATTTCCCATTTAAGGCTCCGCGAATGTTAACAAATGCGTAGAAGGCACCCGGCGGGATTTGGCAATGAAATCCCGGGATAGCATTCACGCGCTTGATCACATAATCGCGGCGCTTCTTAAACGCTTCTTTCATTTTCCCTACAGGTTCCTGTGTTCCTGTGAGAGCTGCAATTGCAGCATATTGGGCAACCGATGTCGGGTTGGAGGTACTATGGCTGGATAAGTCTGTCATGGCTTTGATGATTTCCGCCGGCCCGGCCGCAAATCCAATGCGCCAGCCCGTCATAGAGTAGGTTTTGGAAACTCCGTTAATAACCACGGTTCTCTTATAAAACTCGGGTCCCAAACTGGCGATGCTGACATGCTCCTCACCGCCATAGATCAGATGCTCATAAATTTCATCAGAGATGATCAGAAGATCTTTTTGAATACAGATCTCTCCCAGGGCACGTAATTCCTCCCTATTGTACAACATTCCGGTCGGATTGGAAGGGCTGTTGATCAAGATCGCTTTGGTCCGTTCAGTAATGGCATCTTTTAACTGGGCAGGCGTGATTTTAAACTGCTGTTCCTCTTTCCCGTCAATAACCACAGGCACACCGCCGGCTAATTTTACTTGTTCAATATAACTGACCCAATAAGGTGCGGGGATAATCACTTCATCCCCTTCATCGAGCAAAACCTGGAACAGATTATATAAACCGTGTTTGGCACCAACGGTAACAATAATCTGGCCGGGTTGATAACTCAGTCCGTTGTCACGTTCCAACTTTTGGATAATCGCTTGTTTTAACTCGGGAATCCCGCCGGAAGCCGTATACTTCGTATGACCTTCATCCATCGCTTCCCTTGCCGCATGCAAAATATGTTCAGGCGTATTAAAGTCTGGTTCTCCGGCACCTAACCCGATCACATCCTGACCTTTTTGCCTTAATGCTTTCGCTTTAGCTGTAATCGCCAGGGTTGGTGATGGAGATAACTGCTGCACTCGTTTCGATAACTTCAATATTCGCCCCTCCCCCATCGGATATGGATATTTTCTCTCATCTTAACACTGTCATCAAGATTCGACCAGAGATTTTGTTTCCCTGGCAATCATTAATTCCTCGTTGGTGGGGATAACTAAGACTTCAATTTTGGATTTCGCTGTGCTGATTCGCCGCTCCTCTTTACTTCGTTCAGCATTGATCTCCTCATCCAGTTCAACCCCAAAGAACGTCAGTCCCTCGCAAACCCGCTGGCGAATGAGGGATGCATTTTCTCCGACACCGGCAGTAAAAATGATTACGTCCGCTCCGTTCATGGCAGCGATATACGAGCCAATCATTTTTCTCAATTTATACACATACATATCAACCGCCAGCTTAGCTGCTGGATTGCCGTCAAACATCGCTTCGGTCACTTCACGCATATCCCCGGAGAGCCCGGAAACTCCTAATAAACCGCTATGTTTATTCATCATGGACTTTACTTCACCCAGGGTTAACTCTTCTTTGGCGATGACAAAGGGGACGATGGCCGGGTCGATATCCCCGCAGCGGGTTCCCATCATTAAACCTTCCAACGGTGTCATTCCCATACTGGTATCGATGGACTTTCCATTTTGGACAGCGGCAATACTAGCTCCGTTTCCAATATGACAGGAAACCATTTTTAGTGTTTCCAACGGCTTTTGCAAAAACTCTGCCGCCCGGATCGTCACATATTTATGAGAGGTACCGTGAAATCCATAGCGGCGGATTTTATGCTTATGGTACAAAACACGGGGCAGCGGATACATATAAGCGTGTTCCGGCATGGTCTGGTGGAAAGCTGTATCAAACACAGCTACATGTGCGGCATGAGGAAGCTGGTGTTGCGCTGCGTCGATACCGAGTAAATTCGGCGGGTTATGTAGAGGGGCCAGGTCAATCGTCTTGCGGATTGCCTGACGCACCTCGCTGGTGATGATTGCAGAGCTGGAAAAATACTCCCCGCCGTGAACCACACGATGTCCCACTGCTTCAACCTCTTCCGCGCTCCGGATGACACCGTCTTCTTTGCTCATCAATAAAGAGAGCACACGATTCAGACCAGCACGGTGATCTAAAATCTCACCTGTTACCACTTTTTCATCTTTGCCCGGTATCTCGTGTTTAATAATCGCACTTTCCGTTCCAATCTTCTCAACCAGTCCTGAAGCCAAAACGGACTCATCAGCCATTTCAAATAATTGATATTTAATTGAAGAGCTCCCGCAATTAATCACTAAAATTTTCATGAGCGACCCACCTCGTTGTCAATCCTGTCTCCGTCTTCATCATAACGGAAAAATCCTTCCCCTGTTTTGACACCTAAATGACCGGCTCGTACCATTTTCTTTAACAGCGATGCAGGTCTGAATTTCGTATCGCCAAACTCCCGGAACAGGCGTTCAGATGCCGCCAGGACTGAATCCAGCCCAAAGCGGTCTGCCATCTCCAATGGCCCTGCATGGAATTGATAACCAATTTTCATCGCCCGGTCAATGTCTTCGGCACTGGCGACACCTTCCATCAGCGTGTAGAGAGCTTCATTGATCAAAAGGATTATAAGCCGGGTCGTTACAAAACCCGGTGATTCATAAACTTCGACACCTTCCAGCTCAAGTTCAGAAAGCAGGCTGATCACGGTATCAACTGTCTGCTGGGAAGTTTTTAACCCTCGGACAACTTCTACCAAAGGAATTCGGGGTACCGGATGGACAAAGTGGAGACCAATGACTTTATCCGGCCGTCGGGTAGTTGCCGCTATTTCCGTTAAACTGAGGGTAGAGGTGTTGCTCGCCAATACCACTTCCTGACGGCACAGTTGGTCGCATAAATCAAAAATCTGCTTTTTTGCTTCAAGATCTTCATAGACTGATTCGATCACAAAATCTGCATCTCGAAGAACCTCTCTGTCAATGGTCGCGTGAAGGCGGGACAGAGTCGACTTTTTTTCGGCAGCCGTAATTCCCCACTTGGACAGCTTTTTATCTAAGCTCATTTCAATATGATGATATGCTTGCTGGGCGAGTTCATTTGTTTGTTCGAGTAAGGTGGTTTCTAACCCTTTGGAAGAGAGCAGTTCTGCAATTCCCTGCCCCATGGTTCCCCCACCTATGACTACGATATGTTGAATATTTGCCACTGGTTGGTACTCCTTTCGCTCAATTAACCCTGTCTATTTTAGCAGTTTCATGAGCATATTGCTTTAACAAATTTCGGAACTCATCGCCGGACAATACTTCTTCTTTTAAAAGAATGTGCAAGCAGTTCTGGAATAAAGTGTGGAATTGACGTATATGCTGAAAGGTCCGTTCAAAACATTGCCGGATAATTTTGGTTGTTTCCTCATGCATTTTTTCTTTGCTGATCAGTTCCGGGTCAATAATTCCCAATTGAGACAAACCTGCTTCAATGAGTATTCGTGCATATCTGTTGGCCTGCTCATAATCGTTGCGGGCCCCGGTGCTTTTGTTTCTGTATATATACTGTTCAGCAGCAGCACCAGCCAAACAGACCTTGATCTGATCTTCCAAATTTTGTCTTGTGTAAAGATAGCGATCCTGTTCAGGATGATGGCGGACATACCCCAATGCTTGTCCCCGGGGAGCCAGAGACACTTGCGATACCGATCCGGGCCTAACCAATTCCGAGATAATCGCATGACCCAGTTCATGGATCGCCACTCGCTCTTTCTCCTCCTGAGTGGCCTCACGGTCAGTTTTCTCGCCCATCATTATTTTATCGATGGCAAGGGAGAGATGTTTTTGCTGAATCTGTTCCTGTTTTTCCCGCATTGCATAAATTGCGGCTTCATTGGTTAAGCTTTCTAATTGAGCACCGGAAAAACCAAAGGTCTCACTGGCAACCTGTTCCAAATCAACATCGGGACACAAAGGCTTATTGCGTGTGTGCAAATTTAGAATTTGCAGACGTGCTTTTTTGTCAGGGAGATCCACCGTGATATGCCTGTCAAATCGTCCCGGCCGGAGCAAAGCAGCATCCAGCATATCTTTGCGATTGGTAGCAGCTATAACCAGGATGCGAATATCCTGGTTACTTATAATCCCGTCCATTTCCGTCAACAGTTGATTCAGCGTTTGGTCATACTCCCGATGTTGCGATCCTTCCCTTTTTCCGCCGATGACATCAATCTCATCAATAAAAATAATTGCGCTAGTCTTGCGTTTTTTCCTGGCAAGAGTCCGTGCATCCCGGAACAGATCCCGGATGCGTTGAGCACCTACCCCCACATACATTTCCACAAATTCACTGCCGGAAGAACTCACAAACACAGAATTTGTATAGTGGGCAGCAGCCTTGGCCATCAGAGTTTTCCCTGTCCCCGGCGGACCAGATAACAAAATTCCTTTAATAGGCCGAATTCCGTACGTAACTATCTGATCATGAAAGATTAAGAAGTCCAGTGCCTCCATTAATTCCTTTTTTGCCCGCTCTTGCCCCCCGATATCATCAAAGGCGACGGTAGGGATTGAGTCTTTGCGGCTGTTTCTTTTTTTATTGGCACCAAAACCCCGCTGATTTACACCGGTTCCGGACACGAAGACGAGAGCAGCTATAATTCCGGCAAAAATCAAAAGAGGCAATGGATTAACCCCCAGGTAAATCAAAAAAACAACAATCCCCAAACCTGTTCCAATCGCAATCGCTTTAACCATTAGTCTTCACCCCTCCTTCGATTTTATGCAAAGGGAGTACCTGGTACATAAAACGATCTTTCTTATACAGTTCAATATAAATAAAATCATCATCCATTTTAGTTTTGTATCCAATTTGTCTATCCTTAGCCACTTTAGCGACTGTTTGGGGTATTTTTGTATACTGTTTTCCCGCGATTCCTTCCTCTACTCCAAATACCATCTCGTTCCAGGCGTTTTTCAGTTCCGGACCCGGATCATCCATCACCTGCAATTCAAGGTTTCGGTTACCGCTGATCTGCTTTAATTTTTTCCTGAGCGGATCGTAATCAGAAACAAGCTTAAACTCCGGGTCTGCCTTTAAAACAATTTTTACTTCTGCTGGTTGAACCTTCATCTGTTTCAGAGTCACATGAGGGGAAGACTTAATCACAGATTCTAATGGTTTTTTGACAAACCACCATTGGTATCCGAAAAAACTTCCAAACAAAACAAACAGCGTGACAAACAGACTGATTACTGTAACATTTGCTTGAGCTTTCACTGATGTCACGCCTCCTTTCTTACCTGTATAATAAAAAATACATAAAAAGTATATCATAATATATATACGTTAATTGAAAGGAAAGATTGGAAATCACATAGCAGGCAACACGACTGATACTATTGCATAAAAAAAGCCATGTTCGGCTACATGGCTTCCATTTGGAAAGGTTTAAATAATTACGCAAAGGTCAGCTTGATGAAGCAAAATCATACGTAATTTCCTGATATTGCAGAGAATCTGGAGAGTTAATTTTCACACGCAATCTCAGTAACTCTTTCGAGGCGGGTATATAGGAAAGCAGGTAAATCACTTTGACTTTATTGGAAATACCCGAGAATGCATTAAGTTCATGCGGTGACGAAATACGACCCTTCAATCGCTGAGCCAGTTTTTCTTCATTTATCTTCACTTCCGCAAGTACGGCTTTTTTGCCATGAACCCTAATCGCAGAAAGCTCGCGAATATTTTGAGCCATATCTCTGATCAAAATCAAATGATCTCTTGGTGACACAAGACCCGCCTGAGTTAATGATAACGTCTCTTTTTGATTGGAATAATAAATAAACACTTGTCTATTCTTTTTCTCCAGGCGAATTTGATTCGTATGCCTGTTCTGTAATGACCAGTCTTCATAAAATTGTCTGCCCTCCAATTCACTGACTTTACCATCTTTTTTAACCCGTACCTTAAAGGGATAACTGCTCTGATCGAGCTTTTGGGAAAACACCAACCGGACTTCCCGGTTCAATTGTTTTTCTTTCATGGCAAGTACATTTTCTTTAGCCGATTGCAAATGGGTCTCCGACGACGATTGAAGTGAACAGGAAGTCAGAAAAAGGAAACAAATAAGACCTGCAAAAAGACGCATACACTTCCCCTCCTTTCGTGTTTTGCATTCATCTTACGAACTATTTGATTTTTTTAGCACTAAAACAAAGAAAAAAGCCCATATAAATGGGCATAGGTGTAAAATGTGTAACTCATATCGGTTTGTCGTTAGGTGATAATAAAAATACGCAACAAGGGAGGTGAGTTGAATGTCGTTTTCCCCTTCTCCCGGTTGGATTTATGATTTGTTGCAGGCTCATTTGACGCAAGAAGAACTGAAACAAGTGGAATCATTTATCTATGCAGAGTCCTGGGCGTCCCCCTCAGCCCGGCAGCGCGACTGGTTTAATCAGGAAGAAGAACTTCCGCTTCGCTTCCGCTTGGAGATAGATATGAAAGTATAACCTGACTTTAGTATAACTTTGAATCTCCTGCCTATACCTTCCGCCTTTATTTACCACCTGCCAGTTAATTGGCGGGTTTTTTTATTTGGCAATTGCTTGAAAAGCCTGAATGGCTTCATAACGAATTTTCTCTTCATCTAATGTAAGACATTCGCGGTTACGCATGATGGGTTTTCCATCAATGTAAACATCGATGACATCACTGCGGGAAGCGGAATAAACAATGTGTGATATGACATCATGAAGGGGCTGCATATGGGGACCCGTCAGATCAATGGTAATGAAGTCCGCTTTTTTCCCTGTTTCCAGTGTACCGATTTGCCCCTCTAAAAAAAGTGATTCCGCTCCATAGATGGTTCCCATCCGCAACGCTGTTTGGGCCGGGACTGCTTCAGGGTCTTCATTAACTCCTTTATGAATCAGCGCAGCCAGATGTATTTCCTCCAACAAATCAAGATTGTTGTTGCTTGCTGCTCCATCTGTTGCCAGGGAGGGGCGGATCCCTTTTTGAATCATTTTGGGGATCGGAGCGACTCCGCTTCCCAACTTGAGATTACTGCCCGGGTTGTGAGCGATTTTAACATCATATTCAAACAGGATATCTATCTCTTCATCAGTTAAATGAACAGCATGAGCCACTAAAGAAGGGAGGTCAAAAAATCCGAGTCTGCGTAAATGTTCTACCGGACGCACTCCGTAATCATCCACGTTTTGTTGCACCTCGGCGGCCGTTTCTGACATATGCGTATGAAGAGGCAGATTCAGCTCCGCCGCTTTTTCCACAAACTGACGGATATATTCCGGTGAGCAGGTATAGGGGGCGTGCGGGGACAACATCGTTGTGATCCGTCCGTTGGCCTGCCCATGCCACTCTGTTGCAAACTGTACGGCTTCTTTGAACTTATGCTCTCTTAATTCATCACTTCCGAACCCGATCACCCCGCGGCAAAGACAGGCGCGAATCCCTGCTTCGGTGACGACTTCCCCTACGGTATCCATATGATCATACATATCAAGAAAACAAGTGGTTCCCGATTTTATCATTTCCAGTACAGATAAAGAGGTCCCGGCATGTACCTGCCGCTGTGTAAAACGTGCTTCTAACGGCCACATTTCTTCTTCTAACCATTTTTTTAATGGCAAGTCATCTGCATAGCCGCGTAGCAAAGACATCGCCGCATGACAATGAGTATTGATAAAACCGGGCAGGATTGCTTTACCGTTAAAGTCAATCACTTCATCATAAGTCTCCAGCTGTTCTGCTGGCGGAACAGGCCCCATATATGTAATCCGATCTCCTTCTATGCCCATAGCACCCTGAAAAACAGGGGAGTCCTCCTCTGACATAGGGAGCAAAAGTGCATTGGTGAAGATTCGTTTCAAAAACATTTCCTCCTCTTCATTTATGTTTTGACTAACATAACGTAAATAGAACCAAAAGACAAGGGAATTAAAGCTTGTGTCTTTCAATAAATTTCAAAATGGGTTCCAGGACATACCGCGGCCCACGGTAAACAGGCTGAAATAAATCTCCCAATTGCTCGAGTCGTTGAAAAACGGTTGCAAGGGTCCACTGTTTTGGAGAGAGCGCAGGAGTTAACTCCTCCCATTTCAAAGGCGTGGATACGGTCGCTTCGGGTTTGCCGCGAGGTGAATAGGGGGCAATGAGCGTTTTGTTTTTCCAATGCTGCAGATAGTCAAAATAAACTTTATCCCCACGATGTTGCACCCGCCGTTCAATCGTGATTAAGTCAGGATACTGTTCAGCCAGATAATAAGCAATAAACCGGTTCACCTTGCGTGTATCTTCATAACAATACTCTGGCTCAATCGGAACATAAACCTGTAATCCGCTGGCTCCCGAGGTCTTAACCACTCCGTCCAGATCCATCTGGTGCAAAATTTCCCGCGTATAGAGAGCGACTTCAACAACCCGTGAAAAGTCATCCGTACTGGGGTCCAGATCAAAAACGACTTCACTTGGCCGATTCGGATTGTTTGCCACGTTAAAGGAAACATGGAATTCCAGACAAGCCAAGTTAGCCAGCCATATTAACGTAGGAGTATTGTTTAACAAGATATATTCAATATCCCCTTCGGTTTTCGTCATCACCCATTCGGGACGATGAGCAGGAGCATTTTTTTGAAAAAATGATTCATTATTCACCCCATCAGGGTAGCGTATGGTTGTCAGATGCCGATCCTTACAGTAAGGAAGAAGAAACGGAGCCAGGCGGGTACAGGACAGCACATAGTCCCATTTGGATATATTTGCCTGGGGAAACAGAAGTTTATCCGGATTGGAGATTTTGATCTCAACTCCATCAATTTGAACCAAACGGTATTGACTCATATTTTCTCCTTGTGTTTTAGCCCAATTCAACCAGGACATATGACCAAACAGACTGCTATGACATAAAGTAACGTATGAAAGAGATTACGCTTAAGAGGGTTCATGATGTCCCATGATTACAAACAACCGGAATATGAACAAATACAACCGGTTGTGAGACCGAACCATTTTACCATGATCCAAACCTTTATCCTGTTGAATTCAACCAGGCTTCGTTGAACTCACCGGAAGTAAGACAATGGGCTCCGTTTTTCCCGGTGTTCCCCATTGTACCCTTCTTCCGACCCTTTCCGTTTTTCGGGTTTTTTCGATTTGGTCCGTTTGTACCGTGGTAATCATAGCGGAAAAAGGAGGTTTTTATCTTGTATCCAAATAACCCTTCTTATGGTTACGAAACAGATATTTCAATCATGACTGAAGTTAATCAGCCGGAAATCCAGCAACAGTTCTATCCGCCCTACTATCCACCAGTATACCCGCCCTACTATCCGCCATACTTTTACCCACCATTTCCCATTTTCCCCATTATTCCTTCCCCCCCACCGCGCAGGCGCCGCAGACGTTATTAAAGTGCTCATTCACACCAAAAGACATCTCTTGCCATTAGAGATGTCTTTGTTCATGTTTTTTGGGGAGTTGTGTTTGAAATGAATCAGTCCGGGTGATACTTTTTTTAAAAAATGAAAGGACTCTATTTTCATGAAACATGTAACTGCTCTATTGATAAAATTTGTCATGAGCACTGCCATTCTTTATCTTATCTTGGGATTCAGATTTGCAGTGCCTTTTACGGCAGTAGCCCTAACCGGTTTGGCTGTAACACTGATTGGATATTTAGGTGATATTCTCCTTATGCCGCGGATTGGAAATACACTTGCGACACTTGGTGACCTTGTACTCAGCTTTATTGTTATATGGTCCATGGTCACTCTGTATCATACGGACGATTTGATCTTTCCTGCCTTTCAAGCCTCGGCCCTCTCAGCAGCAGGTATAGCTATTGGCGAATGGTTCTTTCATAAGTATCTCTTCCGTGTTTTCAATGATGGGGCAAGAGAATCTTAAGTAATACAATCAATCCCATTGCAACCTGTAAGTGCTTTATCATTGGAACTTCTTTTTTTAGTTGGTTTTTTGGGAAAGAATATAGGGAAAAAGGGCTGGCAACGATGCAATTGAAACCGGTTATTCCTTTCGAGCCAATTAATACGGATCCATTACCTGATGGCCCACAATGGGTGGCCCAAGTCAAATGGGACGGTGTTCGGGTATTGACCTATTATGACGGAGACGAAGTGAGATTATTTAATCGTAAGTTAAACGAGCGAACTGTTCATTACCCCGAACTGGTAAAAGTTTCAGAGTATTGCTCAGCAAGATCTGTAATATTAGACGGTGAGATTATTGCATTAAAAGATGGAAAACCCTCTTTTTATAAGGTAATGAAGAGAGACGGAATAACGAAACTAAGCAATGTGATAACCGTAATGAAAAATATCCCGATTACCTACATGATATTCGACGTTCTATACTTTAATGATCAATGGGTGATCTCTCATTCACTTGCTGAGAGACAAAAAATCCTCTCTGAAATAATTAAACCAAAGGATTATGTGCAGTTAGTGGAAAATTTTGATGATGCAAAGGCTTTGTATGAAGTAATCAAGGCACAAGAAATGGAAGGCCTTGTAGTAAAAGACCTTTCAAGCAGCTATTTAATTAATGGGAAAGATCAACGCTGGAGAAAGAAAAAATTTTATAAAGACTTGATTGCCGTGGTCGGAGGCGTCACCCTAAGAGATACGATTGTGAATTCTCTCCTTCTTGGACTCTTTGATCATGA
The DNA here is from genome assembly GCF_016055185.1 of Paenactinomyces guangxiensis. Classification (GTDB taxonomy): domain Bacteria; phylum Bacillota; class Bacilli; order Thermoactinomycetales; family Thermoactinomycetaceae; genus Paenactinomyces; species Paenactinomyces guangxiensis. The sequence continues at coordinate 40,082 of NZ_JAECVR010000012.1, read as the reverse complement.
TGGCCGACTCTGGTATATTGGTCACGCCGGAACAGGACGCTTAACCCAAAAGGATTGGTATGAACTAACCAAAAGCATAAAGCCCCTGATTGAATCGACCATGCCATTTGTAAACAAACCACCAAGGTCAAAACAAACGATATGGTTAAAACCTGAAATCACGGTGAAAGTGAACTTTACCGAATGGATCGATGGTCATACTTTAAGGCAACCCAGTATTCAAGCTTTTGTTGATATTCCCCCGCAGGAATGCCTTTTGCCTTAGGTACGTTTGGAATACCTTTCGCCAAAAGGTTACCAACTCTTAACCCTCCCCTGACAAATCAAGAAGCTTTTTTAATAAGGGCTCAGCAAACTCTCGGCCACGCAAATTTTCCATCCATTTTTCCGGAATAGCAGTAAGCCCGTCCCTGACACCGGCCAAACCGCCCGCGATTGCTGCATTTGTATCCGTGTCGTTCCCCAGTGCGACAGCTGCTTTGATTACCTCTTCATAAGAACCCTGAGAAATGGTGAGCCTTACGCTCCTTAAACTATCCACGACATATCCGCTTCCCTCACTGTGTGGTTCTTCATCCGGCCGGATCTCCCATTCAAGCTCCTGCAAATACGTTGAATGGCCCGAATATATATCACGCAGAGTCGATACTGCATCAAGGTAGGCATCCTCTGCTTGCATACCGGACAGAACCCGTCTGACCCAAATACAATAGAGTGCACAACAAACTTGATTACAAGGATGACCATGCGTGACCGTCGATTGCAAATGAGCATCCTCTATCAAGTCTGCATCCGTCCCCTGATGCCACAATGCCAGAGGGAGGACCCGCATCAGTGAACCGTTTCCCTTCCCGTTTGGGCGTACAAAGCCTGCTTTGGTTGAGGGTGTTCCGGCCCGGAAAGCACGAATCGCCTCCGAGGTCTGATTACCTACATCAAATACATAACCATCTACTGCCCATTTGCCTTTTTCATACCATTCCAGCAGACGATTCGCAAAATCATCCGGATTCATATCACCGCAGGTAAGCAATGAATCCAACAAACATAGAGCTTGAGCCCCATCATCTGACCAGGTACCGGGCGGAACACTTGCATGTGCCCGATGAAACCCGGCAGGAGGGGTAAAATCGATATCAGACTGCGGCGGGATTTCATTAGCCGGATGAAATTCATAGGGAACTCCAAGGGCATCTCCAACAAGAAGGCCCCAGAAACCTCCTTGTATGCGGTCGGATTTAGTAAGTTTCATTTGATATTCTCCTTTTTTGAAGGGTCCGAATATATAGATCTCCTTCATCATATCGGGTAGTCCCATAAGGTAACAACCCCTTTAGAGACAAATCTCTGCTTCGATCTTTGTCACAGAATATGAAGGAAATCAAGCCCCCCATGGCGGGGAGCTTGCCTGTTATCTTATAAGTCACCAAAATCAAGTGAACTTGCTTTTGTATAGTTGGTTACTTTCTGTTCAAAAAAATCGGTTTTGGTTGCATTGAGATTTGAAAAACTTTCAACCCATCTCATCGGGTGGCTTGTAATCTCAGGGTACAAGATGTCAAAGCCAAGCCTTCCCAGCCGCTCATTAGCCAGAAACTTGATATACTTCTCAATGATCTCATTGTTTAATCCCTGGATGCTATTGTTGGTGATGTATTGCCCCCAACGCACCTCGTGATCGACAGCTGTCCTGGTCATGTCGCGCAGTTCTTCAATAAATTCATGAGTAAAGAGGTCCTGATTTTCCTTGCGTAACTCTTTGATCATATTTTGAAACAGGACAACATGGGTGAGCTCGTCACGTTGGATGTACTTGATAATCGTTGCGGTTGCCGTCATCTTGCCGAGTCGTGCCAGTGCATAGAAGAAAGAAAAACCACTGTAGAAATAGAGAGACTCCAGCAGAAAATTGGCCATACAAGTACGTACAAAGTTTTTATCATTTTGATCATCGACAAACTTCTGGTAAAGATCGGCGATGAAGCGGTTACGGCGCATCAAGTGTTCGTCATTCCGCCACTCATCGTATATGTTCTCCCTTGTTTCCGGAGAACAGACACTGTCGAGGATATAGCTGTACGATTGAGCGTGGATCTCTTCCTGGAAAGCTTGAATATTAAGAAGTGACGAAACCTCCGGAGCGGTGACATATTCGTTAATATTGGGCAAGTTCTCCCCCTGGATCGAATCCAGGAAATTCAAGAAGGAAATCGTCTTATCAAACGCCCGCCGTTCATCCGGGGTTAATTCATTAAATTGTTTCGCATCACTGGCAAGCGGAATCTCCTCAGGGATCCAGAAGTTGTTCAGCATGGTGCGATACAGCTTATGGGCCCAGTCGTACTTGATGCGGTTCCACTCACGCAGGTTGGTGGTGTTCCCGTTGATGAGGCGTTGTGTGCCCCTCTGCCCTTTTTCATTAAAGATTTTCTTTCTCTGCAACTTTTCCATCAGAATCCCCTTTCTAATCCATGTATCCGGTTAGGAAGAACAGCTGACACACTCTTCCACTTCGACTGATTGGTTACGTACATAGTAAATCGTTTTTAAACCATGTTCCCATGCCTGAATATACAAATCTAGAAACTCTCGCGCACTGGTATCCGGAGTAATATATAGATTGAGAGACTGTGATTGGTCAATGTGATGTTGGCGTTTTCCAGCCGCCCGAATGCTCCATAACTGGTCAATGTGATGAGCTTCTTTATAATACCAGGTGGTTTCCCGGGTAAGATTCGGCGCGGTTTGCGGTATTACTGCCCCGCGTTTTTCCTCGACGAAATACTTGGCGTACACAGGATCAATCCCTGCGGTGGAGCCAGCAATAAGCGAAGTTGAACCGGTTGGTGCAACTGCAAACACCCAGGCATTTCTCATCCCGTATCTGGCCACCTCTTTCCGCAATTTTTGCCAACGTTCGCTGGTATAGCCTCTGCGCTCAAAATAGGCACCTGTTTGCCATTCGCTCCCTTCAAAAACCGGATAGCTTCCTTTTTCTTTGGCAATCTCCATCGAAGAACGAATCGCCTGGTAAGCAATCTCTTCAAATAAGCGATCCGCCTCTTCTACGTGCTCATCAGATTCCCAGGTGATTTTGCGCTGAGCCAGATATTGATGGTAACCGCTGGTTCCCAGCCCCACTGCACGGTATTTCTTGTTTGTTTTTTCTGCCTGTTTAACCGGATAGATATTAAGGTCAATCACGTTATCCAGCATACGCATCTGAACCGAGACCACCCGTTTGATATCCTCATCCCCCTTTACCCGGCCCAGGTTAATGGAGGACAGATTGCAAACGACAAAATCCCCTGGCTTTTGTCTTGTAACAATCACTCCATCTTCCATTTCCTCGCTGATCAATTCGGTTGGAGACATATTTTGGCAAATTTCGGTACAGAGATTGGAGGAATAGATCATTCCCTGATGCTTGTTCGGATTGGCCCGATTTACTGTATCACGGAAGAAAATAAACGGCGTTCCTGTTTCAAATGCGCTTACCATGATCCGCTTCATAATATCGATTGCCGGCAGTTCCACTTTTCTTAGTTCGGGGTGTTCCACACATGCTTGATACCGGCGCTCAAATTCTTCGCCCCATGAATCTTCCAGGGAGAATCCCATCACCTCACGAACTTCGTGCGGATCAAAAAGATACCAGCTATCGCGCTCTTTCACTTTTCTCATAAATAAGTCCGGGATACAGACACCTGGAAAAATGTCGTGCGCTTTAAGGCGGTCATCCCCATTGTTCGTTTTCAAGTTGAGGAAATCCAAAATATCCGCATGCCACACATCCAGATATATCGCAAATGCTCCCCGGCGTACTCCCAGCTGGTCAACAGCCACTGCGGTGTTGTTATAGTTGCGGACCCAGGGAATCACTCCCCCGGACGCTCCTTTATGTCCTCGAATCTTTGAGCCTTTGGAGCGAACCTTCCCCAGATAAATACCTACTCCGCCACCATGTTTGGAAACCTGGGCCGTTGAGGTGTTGGTATTGTAGATGGACCACAATGAATCATCTACCGTGTCAATAAAGCAAGACGATAGTTGGTGCAGCGGCTTACCGGCATTTGACAGCGTCGGCGTAGCAACAGTCAACTCCAGCTTAGATAAAACATCGTAAAATTGCTTTGCCCAGCCCACTTTATCCTTTTCTTTCTGCGCCATATGCATCGCAATCACCATGAAACGCTCTTGCGGAAGTTCCATCACCCTTCCCTCATAATCGCGTACAATATAGCGATCAGCAAGGACTTTAAGTCCGATGTAATTAAAGAGATTATCTCTTTCAGGTACAATATAGGATTCCAATTCAACAATTTCAGTTTGATCATAGGTTTCTAAAAGGTACTCTCCGTACAAGCCTTGTTTTGTCAACGTATGTAGCAGGGCATACAGACTCCCGTACTTCCGGGAAACATCATAATTGCGGTTTTGCGCCGCCTGCAGATAAAGGCTGTGTGCAAGTAATCGGGAAGCTACAAACTGCCAGTCGGGTTCCTCGACACTTGTTTTTTCAACTGCAACCTGGATAATGGTTTCCAGAATCTCTTTCTCTTTCATGTTTTCACGTAATTGCCAGGCAGCTTCAGCAATCAGCTGCTCTTTGTCCAGATGGCTATAGGCAGCACATGCTTCATCGAGCAGATCCGTAAAGGGTGCCAGTGTTCTACAATCAGTGGTATCCAGCATCTGTCATCACGTCCGATCTATATATAGTTGCTCTTGTAGTATAAACAATACAAGATATTGTGCAAAATACAAAAAAAGCAGGATAATTGACCTATCGAGAGCAAAGTTGGAATTAGCCGCTTTTTTGTTTCCCTCTTCTCTACCAATCTACTCTTTTTGAGTTTGACTAGACGAAAGATATATTTGCTGATGAAGAAAGCGTGGAATTTATAAATAAGAACGAATGGTTTATGTTAATCGGGTATAGAATAAATCATGTCTGGATTGTTTTTAATAAAAAATGCCCCGGCATTGGAAATATGAATGAAAGCGTGGTGAATCCTGGTCGGATCTATAAAACCATGGTTTATATAGATTTTTAATCAGGGAATAAATTGATGATTAAGGTACTAACCTTTAATATTCACCATGGGAGAGGAACAGACAGACAAAAAAATATAGATCGAACCCTGCAAGTCTTAAAAGAAAGTGATGCAGATCTGATCGGACTTAATGAAGTAGATAAACATTTTTCAAAAAGAAGCTATCATGAGGATCAAATATCGTGGTTGGCGCATCATTTGCAAATGTATCACGCCTTTGGACCGACCCTTACCTTAAAATCAAGAAGATACAACCGGATAAGACAGTTTGGGAATGCCTTTTTATCCCGCTATCCAATCGTTTCCCAAACAAACCATCGGCTTCATTTTTATGGCGGAAAAATCGGGGGCAGGGGACTACTGGAAATGAGCGTACACGTTCATCACCAGCCTGTGCAAGTATATGTAACCCATCTTAGTCTGAATCCGTTTCTGCATCATAAACAAACGAATTTTATTATCGGTCAATTGATGAACCATCATCAACCCGTGATCCTTTTGGGAGACTGGAATATGAAGCCGCACTCCAGAGGCTGGAAAAAGCTGACCCAATATCTTACTGATGCAAGTACAGTGTCAGAGCGGAAACGCAGCTATACCTTTCCCTCATTCCATCCTAAAACCCAGTTGGATTATATTTTCACCAGCCATCATTTTCAAGTTGCTTCGACAAAAGTTATTAAAAAAATTCCCGCCGCATCTGATCATTTGCCATTAATGGCCACCCTGGTACTCAATTGGAACTGATGATATATCTTTCATAATATCCTTGTTTTCGAGACATACTGGAATTATGAAATAAAATAAAGGGTCAGATGGCATGAAAAAAGTAATTTTACTCCTCGTCGATTCATTAATGCCAGATATATTGGAAAAGTGCATGCGACACAAAACCGTTCCCGCACTTCAGTTTTTAAAGGACCGGGGAAGATATTGGCCTGATTGTGTCACCTCTTTTCCTACCATGACAGCTTCCGTTGACAGTTCGTTAGTAACAGGTGTGTACCCAAACCTTCATCGCATTCCGGGGTTGATTTGGTATCATCCCGAAGAAAAGGAGATCATCAACTACGTCAACGGATGGAGATGTGTCTGGAAACTTGGTATTAATAAATGTACCCAAAATGTTCTATATAACCTTAACGAGAAACATTTGAGCAAACAAGTAACCACTGTATTTGAGGAATTGGCTGACCGGGGAAAAACGTCTGCTTCCATCAACACCATTATTCACAGGGGAAATCGTAAATACCGGGTTAAACCTCCTTTTTTAGTCAGACTAGCAACAGGGTCCCGTTTTCACGGGAAAATTTCCGGACCGGATGTATTGACACTGGGTGCAATGGTTCCCTCAGCGCTAACTCAAAAAATTCCCCGCCGGATTCAAGCGTTCCGGCATTTTTACGGGATTAACGACATCTATGCCGTTTACGTGGCGAAATTCCTTATTCAATCCGAAGAGCAACCGGATTTTATGTTAGTTTATCTCCCTGATAATGACCATGAAGTACATAAAAAAAATCCTGCTCACGCCGAAGGTGCTTTAATCCGGGTGGATCAGCACATACAAGAGATTTTGAACGTATATGATTCATGGGATGAGGCGTTAAATCAATGTATCTTTATTATCACAAGCGATCACGGCCAAACGCGAATCGGAAAAGGAAAAGAATATGCTATTGATCTTGACAAGACACTGGAACCATTTCAGGTACTCCAACTTGGAGAAGACCCGGGCAATCATGACCTTGTTGTCTGTAACAATGAACGGATGGCTTATATCTATCCCTTAAAACCCGGCATAGAGAAAAAAATCTTACAGCGGTTGCTTCGCGAATCGAGGATTGATATCATTGCCTGGAAACAGAACGAAGGAGTTTTGGCCAAAGAAGGCGGTTCGGGTAGAGAGATTTTTTTTAAACCAGGGGGGCCGTATAGAGATCTCTATGGGTGTCCATGGATAATTTCCGGGGAGTGGGCCACATTAAGCTTGCGATTAGAACGGGGAATAGTCCAATACGATGATTACCCCGATGTACTTTCAAGATTATATGGAGCCCTGTATTCCCAGGATATCCCCATGTTTGTTATAACTGCCCGGCCAAGATATGAATTTTTGACGCGTTACTATCCCAAACATTTAAACGGGGGTTGTCATGGTTCTTTACACAAATATGATTCCCTGATTCCGCTCATTGTGGCGGGAACAGATCTTTCTTTTGATAAACCGCCGCGCTTGATCGATTTGAAAAAATTTATTATTGACCTTTTTGAAGCCTGAATGAACAAACAGTCTGAAAAGCCGGCACATCTGCCGGCTTTTTTTTATCCCTTCATTTACCGGATAATGAACGATAAACTCCCTCTCTCTCCCATAATTCTTCCATATTGGACAGGTGTTGCGATATATTCTTTTTATTTAGCCCGGCTACAGCTGTTAACAGAGCATTTATGATACTCAACGGAGCCACAAACGAGTCTAGAAAGGAAGGCAAGCCGCTGGCGGCAAGAAGATATTGGTCAGCCACATTTGCCAGCGGAGAAGAATGGGTGTCAGTAATAGCTAAGGTGCCTACTCCCCTTCCCCGTACATAATTCATCGCCTGAATGGTTCGTGAAGTATATCTGGAAAAACTGATTCCGACAACCAGGTCACCGGAATCCAATGGAGCCAGCTTTTCAAACATCGTATCGGAATCGGAAACAAGCTGGGTATTTTTAAGCAGAAGATGTAAATAAAAGGCAAAAAAATAACCCAGCGCATAGGAACTTCGCAAAGCAACCACTGTGACTGATTTGGCCTCATGGATCCGCTTGACAGCTTCATGAAAAGAATCGATATCCAGTGTTTGAATCGTCTGTTGGATATTGGCCATATCATCGGTTAATATTTCATAAGCCAACCGTTGTTGTTCGGGATACCTGTCTTCTACAAGATTTAACCTTTCAACTGTTGTCAGGCGTTTGCGGATTTGTGCCTGTAAACTCTGTTGCATTTCCGTATAGCCCGAAAAGCCTAGAAAATTGGCAAAACGAACAACTGTAGCTTCTCCCACTCCCACTTCCTTTGCAATGTTCGCCACTGTTAAAAATGGAGCCGTATCGGCATGGGACTCTAAAAAATTAGCTATTTTTCGTTGCGATTTACTCATTGCGCTGCTTTTTTTGCGAATTAATTGAAACACATCACTGGTTTCTGCCATGTGTGATCACCTGCTTTTTGCTGACCTTTTTCACCCCGTTTTCAAACCTTTCCAGTGTCTCCATAATCACATCGGGAGTATGGGCAACAGATAACGAGAAGCGGTTCAGCGGTTTCATATAGATCCCCTCATTGATAAGGGAAAAGTCAAGTTTTTTCCTCATAACAACATCAGAGCGCAATACGTCTTGCACTTGGTGAACAGGATGGTCAGTCATAACCATATTAAATATACTCCCTACTCCTACGGTCTGTCCTGCAACTCCGTAACGATCTAATATTTCTTCGATCCCGCTGCGCAATTTCCTTGTATGTTCTTCTAATTGATGATAAGCCCCGGGCTCTTGTAATGCTTGAATCGTAGCCAGCCCTGCTGAAAGAGCTGTCGGATGCCCGTTATAGGTTCCGCTGTGAAATAAGATATTAGTATACCCCGGTGAAGGCCGTAAAGAGCCCGGGGTCAGAATATCTGCTCCACCGCTTGGCGAACACATCTCCATGATTTCCTTCTTCCCCCCTACGGCACCCACCGGAAAACCTCCGCCTAATACTTTACCAAGCGCAGTGATATCAGGGGTTACACCATACCTTCCCTGCGCTCCGGACAGTCCGACCCGAAAACCTGTCTTCACCTCATCAAAGATAAGAAGAATTCTGTATTGCTGCGTTAGTTCACGTAAGCCCCGCAAAAAAGAAAGATCCGGTGGAATGTAACCTCCTTGAATCGGCTCCATCATGACAGCTGCAATCTCATTACGATATTTCTTTAAAATAGCTGCTGTTTGCTCCAGATCATTAAAGGGCAGCACAATCGTATTTTCAGCGTAGTAATCAGGAATTCCCCGTGAATCCAACTGTGGGGCCGGAGGGTCTTCCGGATTACGGAGTGAAGGGTTTACACTAATCAAGACTTGATCATATCCCCCGTGATAATGCCCCTCAAATTTAGCTAATTTTTTTCTTCCCGTCCAGGCCGTGGCCAGCCGAATCGCTAACAATGTTGATTCAAGTCCTGAATTGCAAAAGCGGACGGTTTCAATCCCCGGATACAAATCGACCAGAACTCTGGCCATCTCCGTTTCCAGCTGATGTGGAGTTCCAAAAATAGTTGTTCCCATTTGGGCAAGCTGTTCCTGAATCGCGGTTGTGACCCGTGGATGGCCATGCCCCATGATAAGTGCCCCATAGCAAAGATTGTAGTCAATATATTGATTGTGATCTACATCGGTAAGATAGGCTCCACTTGCCGACTTCATCACAATTGGATGGGGATCAAAATATTTAATGTTAGCGGTCACTCCTCCCGGAATCCATTTGCTCGCTTCCAAATGAAGCTGGGCAGATTTTGTTGTCTTCTCTGCATATAAACCATCAGTTCCCATTGAGTCCACCTCTTCTGAAATATTTACTTCTAATAATAATAAAAACGAAATATATATTTCATTATAATCGCTTTTTCAATAAACGCAACAAAATCGATTATAATGAGAGAAATTATTTTTAAAAAAGGGTGATCTGTATATACATACCAAAACATTTCCAAGAGCAAGACCTTACTCAAATCTGTGCATTTATAAAAGAGTACTCTTTTGGGATCTTAACCAGTGTGAAAGATTGCAAACCAATCGCGTCTCATTTGCCTTTTGTTGTGGAGCAGGAAGAAAAATCAATTCGCCTTTTCGGACATATGGCAGTTGGAAATCCACTCTGGAAAACATTTGAAGGACAGGAAGTGCTGGTTATTTTCCACGGCCCTCATGCCTATGTCTCCCCTTCCTATTACAATAGTAAGTTAAGTGTACCTACCTGGAATTACATAGCCGTTCATGCCTACGGACAGGCCCGTATCATCACTGATAATCATGAATCCAGGAAAACTCTTCTTAAAATGATTCACAAGTATGAACCTGTTTATGAAAAACAGTGGGAGCAATTACCTGAGGAATACGTGCAAAAAATGCTTAAGGGAATTGTTTCTTTTGAGATTAATGTCACCCGTTTTGAAAGCCAGTTTAAGCTTAGCCAAAACAAAACAGAAGATGAACGTATGCTCATTATTCAAGGCCTAAAAAAGAGTGGTAATCGTACCATTTCCGAAATCGCTGCCTGGATGGAAAAGAAATAAAAAAAGAATAAGTTTATCTGCAATCTTCCGCTGAACCTTATCATAAAGTCTATACAATTTATTTCCTTCCACATAGTTCCTCTCCATTTTTGACCTTGCCGCCGTTCAATTTCCCTTCCAAGATGTTTTGGTTCACTTTTTTGCTTTTCCCCAGGGATACCACCAAACGAAAATTATGGTAAGATCAACAGTGGAAATGTAAAATAATAAAGGTTACAACAATGAAAATAAAATGGAGGCTTAACTTAAAATGAGTAAAATGCCGGATTTACATAAAGATGCGATGGATATGCTGCTTGAAACCAGCCGGACTTTCTTCATCCCAATCAATGGTTTGCCAGCAGGCTTAAAAGAGGCTGTTACGGCCGCCTACCTATGTATGAGGGCGATCGATGAAATAGAAGATCATCCCCAACTCCCTTCTGAGGATAAAGGTAACCTGTTGCGTTCGGTCAGTAGGATCTTGCAGAAACCTTTTAGTGACTTTGAGTTGACTGCCGTATTTGAACCGTATAAGTCTCTCCTTCCCGAAGTCACCCTGAGAATGAGTGATTGGGCAAAGCTCATTCCCACAGAGATTCAATCGGAAATTTATCGTTCAACAGCAACGATGGCCGATGGAATGGCTGAATGGGTTTCTAAAAAGTGGATAGTTAAAACAGAAGAGGATTTGGATCAATACACATTCTACGTTGCCGGCTTGGTTGGACTATTACTCACTGACCTTTGGGAATGGTATGACGGCAGTAAATTGAATCGGGACCTTGCTGTTGGGTATGGCCGTGGTCTTCAGGCAGTTAATATTATCCGCAATCGGGACGAGGACTTATCCCGTGGTGTAGACTTTTTCCCGGATGGTTGGACAATGGAAGAGATGTTTTTGTATGCCCGGCGCAATCTGGCTCTGGCAGATGTCTATACGAAAAGTATTCAATCAAAGCCAATTCTTGATTTTTGCAAGATACCTCTTGTCCTTGCTTACGGAACACTCAATGCGATTACTGCGGGCGAAACCAAACTCAGCCGGGCCGATGTTACTAAATTGGTGAGAGAAGCAACTGAAAAGTAACACATTATATCAAGTGCTTTACGGGATTCCCTGAAGATGAGGAACAATAAAAAAGAACCAGCTTTCCTGCGAAATGTAAAGAATGTAAAGCTGGTTCTTTTTTAGAGTTACCGTACATACCCATCTTTTCATACTCTCAGCAGGAATCACCTTATAAGGTGGCGAAGGAAAATGCAAGCAAACGGTATGGTCTAATCTATTTCGCCGCATAAGTTAAGTCACTTCCTTTTAACGTGGCTCAAGAAACTTTGTCTTTTTACAATTATCTTAATTATCTTTAGGTTCTCGTTCCAATAACGAGTAAAAACTTTTCCTGTCATTCCACAAAAGGTACCCTTCAAGAAAAGTAACCAATATGGCTAAAGGAAGCATGGAGAGATCGACAAAGAGGTGGAATAATAGAATGTTAACAACAAAAGGTGCCAGCATAGCAATGGCTAAGGTTGTATAGCGATTAAAGATTAGCAGAAGTCCACATATCACCTCTAGAGATTTTTCTGTAAACAAAAGATATTTGAACCGGAAAAGTTCCATCGCTTCCGGGCTGGTGGGTAACGGGGGAGTTAAACCGAAGAATACAATTAACCCGTTAATTCCCGCCAACAAAAAGATCAGACCAAGAAGCAACCGACCGATATAAATCAAACGGAACCACCTATCCCTTAATTTTTAAGTCAGAAATTACTGGAACCCAATTCTATTTTATAGAAATCGGGATGATCATTCATTCAATTTTTCGAAAAGCCCGTGAAATGGCGGGAGGTAACAGTCAAATCGACCTCCTCATGTAAAATACTCAACAACTGCGTTTGGGAAAAATTGTTCAATATACTGTTCAATTGTCATTTGTAACTCTTTTGCTTGGTCTGTCTCATACACATATTTCCCTATTCCATATCTCCCCCATTTGTATTTTCGCTTCTCTTCATTCATTTCCAGCTTTGTTTTAGGATAGTTTTTTTGGATAACTCGTTTGGCCGGCTTTGTAAAGCGGTGCTGAATTAATTCAAACGTAATATCTTCAGTTAATTCTTTACGAATCTCTCTTTTAAGTATTTGAAAAAGTTCCAGATATCCCTTCTCCCAGTTTTCGTGTAAGTATAGAGGAGCCACTACAAAACCAATAGGATAGCCAGCTTTGGCAACTTTAATTGCGGCCTCAATCCTTTCTTCAAGAGTGGATGTCTTCAATTCAAAGTTTTTGATGACGTACTTGGAGTTAACACTAAAGCGAAAGCGTGTTTTTCCGTTATGTTTAGCATCAAGCAGATGATCCACATGAGGAAACTTGGTTGTAAAACGTAATCTGCCATATTCGGTTTCTCCTATAAGTTCAATGGCTTTTTTTAAGGAATGGGTCAAATGATCGATTCCTACAATATCGGAAGTGCAAGAGGCTTCAAAGCGAGTGATATCAGGTTTTCTCTCGTTGATGTATTTCTGAGCTTGTGCAAAAATCTCATCGAGGTTTACATACGTTCTGATATATGGCTTACTCCCAAGAGTTGTTTGCAAATAACAATAATGGCAATGCCCCATACATCCTGTCGCTAAGGGAATTGCGTACTCTGCCGACGGTTTGGATGTGTCAAACTTCAATGTCTTTCGAATCCCCACAACAAGTGTAGATTTTGCGATCCGATACTTTTGTAATTCATTTTCACCTGGTAAGTCGCGAATTTGGTTATGTGAAGTCGTTTGCCGAATTTCTAAATTCATCTTTTTGAATTTTTGATATAGTTCTCGTCCTAATGGGTATTCTAACGCTTTTGGTTCAAAGTAAACTAATTGCGGAATAAATGGCTTCATCCCTTCATTACCTCCTTCGTATTTTTTAATATGTGCAAATATGTTGAGGTTACTTCAAAAGGATAAAGAAGGTATCATTTTCCGATCTCGCCTACGACGGAAATCAACCTTTTATTCTCGTTTATGTTAACTTGGATAAAATCTTCGACAGAGCAAAAAGAAAATTTCCAGGGGCGAGCCCCCAAAATCACACGAATTGAATTTTCTCTGACATGAAACGAGGTTGTCATCATGATACCTACTGACTCAATACTGACTGAAGGATTCCAAACCACCTATCAGAAAGCACAATCTCCTGAAGGATTTGTGCTTGGGGTTGGCTGGACGTATGATCACGGTTATTTTGACCATCCTTCCAGAATGCTCCTCTTCGGAAACAAAAATAAAAACTTAAAATTCACAACACTAAGACTTTAAAAACCTAACACCATTGTTCTATGATCATGTTTTAGGTTGTTTTCCTGATTAATGGAAAAATGACTTGAGATACCACTTAGGGAACTCAAATCATTTCGTGTTTATAAAATTTATTTAATTGCTCTATACCTTTTTCCCATTGTAGTGGTTGGCGAGTGTTTAGAGCATATAACAGCCTGTGAAGTGGAGCAATTTTGACATAAAAGTTTGCTCTACGAAAGAAATGATCATCAATTTCGACTGTATATTGAGTTATTACGTGTTTCATCCATTCTTCGCCAAATTCATAACTTAACGCAGCTAAATCAAAAGCTGGATCACCAATGCCTACATCTCCCCAATCAATAATTCCGGTCACTATTCGATCATTAATAAGAATGTGATTTGCACTTAAGTCACCATGAATCCAAACTGGCCGAAAGTCAAACTGTCCTTCATCTTGCAAAAATCTATTCCATCGTTGTTTAACCCAGTCTCTCAAATCTTTTTCTAATTGATCTAACACATATGTTTGTACTTGGATATAGAATTTTTCATATTTCTGTTTCCAGTTTCGACGATGAATTTCTAGTGAAGGGAAAGAAATGGGAATTTTATGTAAAGCAGATAGAAATGATCCGAGCTCACTTGATAATGTACCAATGTTTTTAGAGAGATATTGAGAATCTAGGGGATAACCTGGCAGTTTAGGATAAGCAGCAAAAGAAGGGGTGTTTTCAAAGTAAATCCATTTATAACAAGGAACAGACAACGGGAGCTGATTAGACCATTTTGTTAGAAAATGAATTTCTCTTTATCGTTGTAAGATATTGATTTATCTCCATGACACTCCCAGCTCCGCTTATTAGTTTTACAATTCATAGCCTTTTGTTTATTTAAGGAAAGTTCCCTTGCCTAGAAAATCAGCGCTCGTCTCTGCTTCAAAATTGCCTGGTCTATATCAACACTATCAAAATCCAGAACATCATCAAGGAAAAAGACTGGCTGAACAAGCTGACGACCGAAGATTTACGCGCACTCAGCCCGCTGATTTATAACCATATAACGCCATATGGTAAATTTAATGTGGACTTGAATATTAGGTTATTATTGGAGAAGTTTAAATGCTAGTAACTTTCTCTTCAAAAGAGCATGACAAAAATCTAGTTAAACAAATCCTAGTTGACGCCCCAATCCCTGCCGTATTTGAAATTAGGCATATTGCCACACATAAAAGTAACCATCATTTAGGAATAGGATTGATCACCTATATAACTCCATTTGCCCATATGTGGTAGTTGTACATTTTTAATGCGGGATAGTCATTTCAAAATTCTCCTCTTTTTTCCACTATCCTTTCGTATTGATCCATTAACACCTAAAGGATAAATAACTTACTTACAAATGTTTCAAAACAAGCTTTTTCTTTTTGTTCGGTTATCAAGATTATTAGTATCATGTTGATCAAACATTAATTTAAAGTAACAACAGCACAGTAATGGATTTTTATACAGCATATTACGTATAAAGTCGCTTGGTTTGACTTCGTTTAACTCTGGCTCAAATCGCTCGGGATTGGTAACATGATCACCAATCTCCCTGAGTGATTTTTTTTAGCCCGCCAGGTCCACCCACCCATGTTTCTAGCGAGTGGTTTTTGCACCAGAGTCATCCTTCAATCCTTCAATGAAAATCCGATATACGCCTTGAAGAATTCGTTCAGTCAAAAAGCCTTGATTTTTCATATGAAAGTCAATATTATGGAGCGTTGCCATTAAAGCTTCAACGGTATACGGAACGTCCACCTTTGAAACTTCTCCTCGTTCAACGGCCTCGTTTAACAGATCTCTGCATGTATTGCGCATCCATTGATAAAGCGGCGATTGAAGAGGACGATGCCCGGACGATGCCCGACTGACGGCACAAAGCCAGGGAATTTTCGCCTCTAAAAAAGCAACGAATCTAACGATCACTTGATATAATCGGTCCAAAGGAGCAACTTCTGGAGATTGATCAAGATACGCTTGCACTTCGTCAAATAAGGGCTGACACTCTTCGCGGACGATCTCTATACAGATGTCGCCAATTTCCGTATACCGGCGGTATAAACTTGCCTGTCCGACTCCCGCTGTCTTCGCAATCTGATGCATGTTGACGCCCTCAACGCCGCCGTGTTCGATGAAAAGCTTCCTTGCCGAATCCAAAATTCGTCTTCGGTTTACCTCTTCCCTAGAAATCTTCGAAGAGCTAGATTTTGGTTTTTTATTCATATAAACATTCTCCTTAGAATGAGAAATTTGTTTATTCTTATTTGACATCCGGACAATTTGTCCGTTATGATTAATTCAGATCGGACAAATTGTCCTTTCTTCATTATAAATCGTTTTGTATGTAAGAGCAAATCAATCGAGGAGGCCGACGAGATGAGAAAATTGGATTCCGAGCTGTCGTGGTCAAGCTATACGAGGCCGGAATCGTCTTACTTGGCAAAGTGCAGACACATGAGTTCGCTTCAGGAATGACGACAAACAGCCAGCACTTCGGTCCCTGCCTCAACCCATGGAATCTCGACCATGTTCCGGGAGGTTCAAGCGGCGGCTCCGCTTCCGCTGTGGCAGCGGGACTTGCTTATATGGGTACCGGCTCGGATACTGGCGGCTCGATCCGTATTCCTGCCGCCTGTTGCGGTATCGCTGGGATGAAGCCAACGTATGGTCGGGTCAGCCGGTACGGCATTATTCCGATGGCCTGGTCACTCGACCATCCTGGTCCGTTGACCCGCAGCGTCATGGATGCCTCACTGTGTCTGGATGCGATGTCCGGCGATGGACGAATCAACGGTTGATCTGCCCGTACCTGGCATCCGGATCTATCAGAATAATCTTAAGGGTGTGCGTATTGGCCTGCCGATGAACCATTTTTACGAGGATTTGGAACCCGAGGTGAATGTTGCGATGCAGGCGGCAATCCGCACGTTCCAAGAGTTAGGAGCAGAAATCGTGGAAGTTGGCTTGCCACTGCTCAAGCATGCACAGGGGGCGACGATGGCCATCATGCAAGGGGAAATGTTCGCCATCCACGAGCACTGGATTGATACGCGTGCGGAAGATTACGGTCCAGACGTGCGAATGATGTTAGAAGGTGGCAGACAAGTCCCAGCGTCGACTTACCTGCAGGCTCAGCGTGCCCGGCACCTGATTGTCAACGACTTTCTGAACGCATTGTCCGGGGTCGATGTTTTGCTGACGCCAGCGACACCGCTAACCCCGCCGCGCGCCGACGATGTGGAACTGTACGAGAAATCACTCCGTCTGACAAATTTTACAGCACCGGCCAATCTAACCGGAATGCCTAGTCTATCCATGCCGTGCGGCTTCTCGCCTTCCGGCATGCCGATCAACTTGCAGCTGATCGGCCGCCCCTTTGATGAAGCGACTGTACTGGGCATTGGTTACGCCTATGAGTCGAACACTGACTGGCACACAAGGCACCCGAAGCTGTTAACAAAGTCAGACGCATGACGAAGCGGCACGGCGTCCGCGCTGAATCATTTAATGGAGGGATAAACCGATGAAACAGAAGCAGCCCAACTCAAAAGTGAATACGAAACCATTGACAGGAGCTGGAGCCGATACGGCGACAGACACAACCAAAGCGGCTTTAGAGCAGTTTATGGCCATAAGCCGAAGCTTGATGGAACTAAATTTAACCAACATTGAGCCAGTGCTGCCCCCCCACTTACAAGAAAGAACGATACTTGAGGAAATAAGCGGGATCGTTTGCTTCAGATGGACTTGTACGGGCGGGCAAAGAGATCTGGGTATTCTCTTTTGACATTCGCGCACTTTGTCCTATGCAAGTCATAATTAGTTTGTATGTAAAACAAATACATTCAATTTCATGAAGGGTGTTGACCTATGACTGTTAAGAAACTATATTTTTTACCTGCCGGCCATTGTTATCTCGATCATTCGGCAATCAACCGAAACTTCACACCTGGCCAATTAGTTGAACTTCCGGTTTGGTCTTTTTTGTTGGAAACAACCGACGGACCGATATTAATCGACACCGGAATGCCAGACGCCTTTGTCAACAATCCTCATTATTATAAAGGGACCAGAAGGGAAGATCTGGTCGTCCCAAACATGACGGAGAATGACACCATTGTAAGTGTTTTGAAACGTGTCGGTTATCATGCTGACGATATTCAGATGGTGATCTGTTCCCATTTGCATCTTGATCATGCAGGGGGCAACAGCCATTTCCGCAATACCCCGATCCTTATTCAGCGGGACGAGTATGACGCTGCAATGGAGGATGACGATTATTCGCCGCCAGAATGTAGGCTTCCTGAATTACAATATCAAATCATTGAGGGTGACCATGAAGTGGCACCTGGGATTAACATTCTATTTACACCGGGTCACTCGCCGGGCCATCAATCGGTGCTCGTCACAACGGAAAAATCAGGTCCCGTATTACTGACGATTGATGTGGCCTACACCAGAGAGAACTTTGAGAATGGCGTACCGTTCCTGTCATTTGATTCCGAATTGACCTCAAAATCGATTCAGCTCACGCAGGAACTGATTAAAGATATTCAGCCCTCGATTGTTTTCTTCGGACATGATAGAGATCAGGCGAAAGAATGTCGCACATTCCCCGACTTCCTGTAACAGGACTACAATCCACCTTTGAAATGGATATTATTTCCCATTTTTTTGGGCAAATTGCACTTCGTCGTCCCAGTTGCCGCTACCATCGAGCTGGCTACCTCTATCCCAAAATGAAACGAACACAGTCCAACATAGGACTGTGTTCGTTTCATTTGAACTCTTACAAGCTTTTACTCCAATCGTGGGTAGCACTGCCTTCTAAAAACCGCTCACAATCAAGCGCCGCCATACAACCTGTTCCGGCTGCGGTGATCGCCTGACGGTATACATGGTCCTGAACATCCCCACATGCAAAAACTCCCGGAACACTGGTTCTCGTGGTACCTGGCTCAACTACAATATAACCCAGCTCATCTGTTTTTACTTGTCCTTCCAGAAAATCGGTATTTGGTTTGTGTCCAATGGCGATGAAAACACCGTCGGTTTCAATAATTTCTTCTGCACCGGTTTCGTTATTCTTCACTTTGATTCCAGTTACCCCTTTGTCACCCGCCAGGATTTCAAGAGGAGTTCTGTTCATACACCACTTGATTTTATCATTGGCTCGGGCACGATCCTGCATAATCTTAGAAGCACGCAGTTCATTGCGGCGGTGTATGACAGTCACTTCCGTGGCAAACTTGGTTAAAAACGTAGCCTCTTCCATAGCTGAGTCCCCGCCACCAACGACTACGATTTTTTTGCCTCTAAAGAAAAACCCGTCGCATGTCGCGCAAGTGCTTACTCCCCTGCCGATGTTTTCTTTCTCTCCCGGGATCTGCAACAATTTTGCTGATGCACCTGTAGACAGGATCAGACCCTCAGTTTCCAATACCTCTGAATCACCGATAAATATTTGAAAAGGGCTTTTTGAAAGATCCACTTTCTTCACCCAGCCCCGTTTGAACGTGGCACCAAATCGCTCTGCTTGCTTGCGCATTTGATCCATTAAATCGGGGCCTAAGATTCCATCCGGGAAACCCGGGAAGTTTTCGACGTCAGTGGTGGTTGTCAGTTGCCCACCCGGTTCCGGCCCCTCAATTACCAGCGGCTCCATGTTTGCACGCGCCAGATAGATAGCTGCAGTTAATCCTGCCGGTCCTGTACCTAAAACGATGACTTTGTTCATATCTAAAGACCTCCTGTGAATATAGAGAAGCGATCAATCCCTATGTAAAAAATAGTTGCCTAGGACCTACTCTCTATTGTATATAACTTTTCCTGATCAGCAACCTTTTTCACACCTATTGTTCACTTCCAACTCTGCCGGGATACTATCTTACCCTTTTGATCCATCACTCAAACAAAATATTGATGATTAATTTCTTGATGACGGCATGTCCATATTTATCCTGGTGAAAATTAATGCGAAGGAACCAGACTTTATTCCATATTCGTTCCAAACCAGGAAATATCATAGCCTTTTAATGACTTTATCTAACCATCGCTCATACCAATCCAGAAAGTGATATTCATAAGTAAAGAATGGTTTGCTCAAATCCTGATTAGTATAAACAAGACGAGCATTATTAGCTCCACTCACAACTAACTCATTTCATAACTACATCTATTTGAGCGTATATAGACATCGTGTACTCTTTCTTATAGTAGTTTTTTTGGATTTTGTTTTTTGTTTGTGTTGCAAACTAGTTTTTAATTATCGGACAAAGAGGTCCCACGTTAAGAGCCAGCAACAATTCGGAGATCTCTTCGACCAAATCATGGCAGGTACGTGGAACGGCCCCCGCTCTTAGCTCAAAGTGAATGGTTTTTAACATGATGTAAAGCATTCATTTATTTATTTGTATTCATAAAAGTTTCGTGCACATCTAATTCAAATGGGTAGTCAAGTGATTTATCATCATTGTGGAACCTGGGCCATTGAGAATAGGCAACACGTCGCTGCTTGTTGATACCAAAAAGGAATAAAGTTGTATGGGTTGATTCCCCAAATTTGAGGATATAAAATAGTCCATATCAGAAGTGAACGGAGGTATTCTAATCATGATGATGGCAGTGTTCTTGACAGTTATTCAATAATCACAAATTGAATAATGTTTGATGCTTGAAAGGAAAAAACTCCTTGTTTGAAGGAGGTTTAGTTTGTTGTGCATTTTTTCAAGTGTCAACAGTCAATGAACTCGATCATCATAATGCCATTTTAAATAAATAAGTTTCACAGGAGGCCGTGATGAATCAAGCGGGTGGTTCATTTGCGGCTTTTTTGTGTTCTTTAAACGGTGTTCAATATGCGGAGGCGTTAATATGACTCTTTATTTTGCGAGTGTATTGCCCGGATTAGAATACGTTTTATCAAATGAAATCAGGCATAAGATGTGTGATGCTGAAATAACACAAATAAAGAGAGGAAAAGTTTTCTTTACTACATCAAAATCATTTGCATGCTTGAGTTCTTTAAGGTCAGCAGATAATTTGTTTCGATTTATTGATCAATTTCAGATTGGACCACATAAACAGCATTTATCTCAGTTGAGAGAGCGGATGTCTCAATTGGATTTGTATTTTCTAGATAAAAAGAAATCATTTCGAGTGAACGCAAGCCGCAAAGGCAAACAAACATATAGCCGTTTTGAAGCCGCTGAAGTGGCGATGGAGGGGATTCAAAAAAGGTATCCCAGTTGGAGAGTTGGAACAGCCAAAAATCATCAAATAGAACTCCGGCTTGATATTGAACATAATGAAGTAACTTTCTCACTTCGCCTCACTGATGCTGCATTTCGTTATCGTAAGAAGAAAAGGGAGTTCTCTCATCATTGTTACCTACTGTAGCTCATGCGATGGTGTGGCTGTCAGATCCTCAACCAACAGATACTTTCGTAGACCTCTGCTGTGGATCAGGCACCATTTTATCAGAACGAGTCGTATACCCTGCAAATCAAATTATTGGCGGCGATATTTCAAGCACAATTACGATGTTAGCCAAAGAGAATCTCTATTATGCTAATGTTCAGGTTAATGTTTGGGATGCACGAAAAACCCCTCTTAACTCTAATTCTGTCAATAAAGTTGTTACAAACCTACCGTTTGGAAGACAGATTTCAATTGATGAGGATATAAGATCATTCAAACATCACGTGATGAAAGAGATATCCAGAATTTTGATTCCAAACGGAACAGCTGTTATTTTATCTGAGAGTACTCATCAAATTCTGGAGGAAGCAGAACGATTTGGATTCTCTTGCCTAAAGTCCTATCCACTGAGTTTGAAGGGTTTGCACCCAGCGCTGTTTGTGCTTGAAAAAAGGAACACCCTATAGTGGGGTCCCGACAGAAAAACGCGGATTTCATCGGCACCAAATTTGAACTTCGCTACCTCCTCAAAGAAGTTGACTTTTGATCCATTTTATCCCCAGTTCTCTCTACGAGGGAGGAATATCATATAATTATTAAATGGAAAATGACTTGAGATACTCTCTAGTGAAACTCAAGTCATTTCGTATTTATACAGGAAATTTAGAGATTCTCGCTATTACTCCTTTTTTCACTTGGTCTTACCAATTATTTCACCATGTAATTGCAAATTACATCACAAAAAAACAGACGATAGTTTCATTTGAATATGTTCATATCACAAACTCTTCAGTCAGAGTATACACTCTTGGCACTTTTGAACCTATTGAACAGAGAATTTCTGTGTTTATTGTCTTAGCTAAATCAGAAAGCGTATTTACAGAAATTCTTTTATTTCCCATCCGTCCAAATAAAACTACTTCATCCCAAACAGTTATATTTGGAATATCTGTAACATCCACCATAATATGATGCATACTAATCATTCCTACAATAGGGGCATATGCTTCACGTATCAATACATATCCCTGATTGGATAAAGAACGGGAATAACCATAAGCAAATCCAACAGAAATGGTAGCGATTTGACTTTTACGCCTGGTAATAAAGCTTCTCCCATATCCAATGGAAACACCTTTATCAACACTTTTCAAAAAGATCACCCGCGATTTCAAGGTCATTGCTTCTTTTAATTGTAAGTAGTCAGCCTTTATTTTCGAAGACGGAAGTAAACCATACAATAATATGCCTGGTCGAACCATATTTAAATGCGTCTCTGGAAATTGGATAATGGAGGGGCTATTGGCGGCATGGCGAATCGGAATGTGAATATTTTCTTCTTCTAAACGATGAATAAAGGAAGCAAAAATATGATATTGGTGAGAAACAGAACCCTTATCCTCATCACTCGCAGATGAAAAGTGAGTATAGATTCCTTCAATTTGGATACCAGATAAACCTTGTATCTTTTTTATCCACTCAATAGACAAATGATTTGGGAGAAAGCCAACTCTGCCTAATCCTGTATCAATTTTAATATGAATTTTTGTCTTCCGATGGGCTGCCTCTGATAAAGCCTGTGCCATATCCAGAGAAAAAACAGACTGCATCAAATCATATTGAACAATCTCTTTAGCTTGAGCAGAGTGGGTATAACCCAATACGAGGATCGGCAAGGTAATTCCTGCCTGGCGTAACTGTACTCCTTCCTGAATGCTGGCAACAGCTAATTGATCTACACCTTGAGCAGCTAAAGTTTTAGCTACCTGAACCAATCCGTGTCCATATGCATCCCCTTTAACTACCCCCATGATTTTAGCTTGAGGATTGATCATGTGACGAACTTCACGATAATTAAAAGCAATTGCACTCAAATTAACTTCTGCTACCAACTGTTCACTATTAACCCCCATTACACAAAAAAATATTTTTTATTTGAAATATTTTGGTGATATACTTTTTAAATAGCGACTAGGGAGCCCTGTTTTTCACTTCGTTATACCTTAAGTGTATCCTTCAACAATGCAGCTACATCATTAACATGGGGTGGGAACAAACAGGTAAAATGGTTACCCGGCACTCTAAAAACAGTAAGGTCAGAAAGTGTTTCCTCCCAGCCGAGCATTTCCTTATCTTTCATCTCTTTCAACAACTGTTCCTCTGCACGAATTAAGATCACTTTTCCATGATAAGGTTTTGAATGATACTGATTAAAAGCTAGCGTATTGAACTTTAAAACTTGGTAATAGCGCCAGAGTTGCTGATATCCTATATCCGGCTTCAACACATTCGCTTCAATCAGTTCTCTCCGCATCCGCTCAATAGCCTGTTCCGGTGTGTCTGTTCCCAATTTTTCTACCCATTTTCGCTTTAACGTTTTGCCTGCCCGAATCATTAATTCCTTAGCAAATTCATTTAACAACACTTCTTCACTTAAATATGTCTTTTTATTTGCGATAACACTTGGACAAATAGCATCAATGAGAACCAAAAGCGTTTCTAAACCTCGGTGTCTTAATTCTCTAGCCATTTCCAGAGCTACAATACCGCCAAACGAATACCCGCCCAACACATATGGCGGCTCTTCCTGCTTGCCAAGAAGATATTTCATATAATGTAGAGCCATTGTCTGAACATCTTCAATGGGGGGGACATCATCTTCCAGCCCCTGGGCCTGTAAACAATAAAAAGGTTGATCCATTCCCAGCGCATCGGCTAGATGAATATAAGAGAAGGCATTTCCCCCAACCGGGTGAACGCAAAAAAAAGGCACTTTTTCCCCTTTGGTCTGTAAAGGCAACAAAGGAGAACAGTAAAATCACGACCCTGTTCTCGTGTTAGTTTAGCGATCGTTTGTTTTTCAAATAACATAGATAATGGGAATTCTGGTTGAAATTCCTCTCTTAACCAAGCAATAAATTGAACAGCCGTTAAGAGTCGCCACCTAAGTAAAAGAAGTTATCATTTACACCAACCGATTTGACTCCCAACAACTCCTCCCACTTAAGTGCCATTTTCAGCTCAACCCAATCACGAGGCAAAATAAGACCTGCTTCTTCCTCCGCCATTTCCTGACTCATTTGCAAAAGTGCTTTTCGATCAATTTTACCGTTTAACGTTAGGGGAAAAGAATCCAATAAGATGAAGGAACTCGGTACCATAAAACCGGGAAGTTTTTCTAACAGATAGCTGCGAATTTCTTTTATAGTGGGGACCGGCTGTTTACCTGTCAGGAAAGCAATTAATCGCTTATTTCCATCCGGACCCTCCTTCACCATAACAACACTTTCTTTGACCGCACTATGTTGTTTTAAAACCACCTCCACTTCTTTTGTTTCAATACGATACCCTCGAATTTTGACCTGGTAATCTTGCCTTCCTAAATATTCAATATTCCCATCTGACAAAAAGCGCGCTAAATCACCTGTTTTATATAACTTTTCTCCTTGATGACTACGAAAAGGATGGGCAATAAATTTTTCAGCAGTCAACTCAGGCTGATTCAAGTATCCTTGTGACAAGCCTGCACCACCGATAAATATCTCGCCAGGAACCCCAATCGGAACAATCTGATGTTCAGAATCTAAAATATAGATTTGAGTGTTGGCAATGGGTTTTCCAATATGAACTTTTAATTCCGGATCTCTGGGAATAAGCGCATAAGTTGAGTAAGTCGTTGTTTCGGACGGCCCATATAAATTATTTACTTTCTCAATCCACTCTTTTTGATAGATCTGTTGCACCAGTTTTTCATCTAATGCTTCACCGGCCAAATTTACCACTTTTACAGATCGAGGAATCCCCTCAACCTTTAGCAATTCGGCAATCGCTGTCGGCACAGTGTTGATCAATGTCACTTCTTGTGCGTTAGGCAACTCTGCCAAATATAAGGCATTTTCCGCCAGGATCACTTTTTTCCCCCGGCATAAAGGGACAAAAATCTCAAAGATTGAAAGATCAAAACAAATCGATGTGGATGCCAGCACTCCCGCAAGTTCTTCATCAGAAAACACGTTTTTGGCCCAGGAAATCATTGCGACTGCTTGTTTATGTTGAATCATTACCCCTTTGGGCTGCCCAGTGGAACCGGAAGTATAAATAACATACGCCAGCTGGTCCGCATTTGTTTTTCTATTTATAACACCATGCTTGTCTGTGTTTCTCTGCCCGGTAACCAAAAAATTCATTTTCGTATCATTTATGATATAAGCCAAACGCTCTTTGGGGTAATCGGGATCCAGTGGAACATACGATCCTCCGGCTTTAAGTATTCCCAGTAGTCCCACAATCATATCAAACGTGCGATCCATGCATATACCCACAAATACATTGGGGCCAACTCCCTTTTGTTGCAAAAAATAAGCCAGTTTGTTAGCACGCTTATTCAATTCCAAATAACTGTATCTCATCTCCCTATCAATTACAGCGATCGCATGGGGATTTATGTCTACTTGTTCTTCAAATAACTCATGAATGCATTTCTTATTTGGAAACCAGGTATCTGTTCCGTTCCATTCCGTCAGCAGTTTCCTTTTCTCCATTTCCGTCAATAAGGGAATGGATGAAATCTTTTGCTTCGGATTTGCTGCGATTGCTTTAAGCAAGGTTTCATAATGCCCCATCATTCGTTCCACCGTATCGGAATCGAATAATTCTGTAACTATATTCAAGTACACAGGACAAGCCATCTTCCAATTCCGTAATGGATAAAAACAAATCAAACTTAGCCGTATCGTTGTAAACTTCTACTGGTTCAAATACCAAACCAGGCAATTCAAGCGGAGGCAGGGGTGCATTTTGCAAGGCAAACATGACACGGAACAGGGGAGATTGACTTACATCACGTTCCGGTTTTAATTCCGCTACCAGCTTTTCAAAGGGAATATCTTGGTGCATATATGCTTCCGCAAACATTTCTTTTACTTTTTTAACCAATTGCTGAAAGCTCGGGTTACCGGATAAATTTGTCCGCAAAGCAAGCGTATTCACAAAAAAGCCAATTAACCCTTCTATTTCGCTGCGATTGCGATTCGACACAGGTGTGCCCACAATAATATCTTCTTGGCCCGAATAGCGATAAAGTAACACAATAAATGCTGTAAACAAGGTGACAAAAAGAGTGACTTGTTCCTGGATGCTCCAATGCTTTAATTCGTCCAATAATTTTTGAATTTAAGGGTAACAATATCTCCCTTAAAGACCGACCGAGTAGGTCTCGGTCGGTCCGCAGGCAATTGCAACACCGGAAGCTCATTCGTAAATAAACGTTTCCAAAACGATAGCTGTCTGTCCCAAACTTCTCCCTGCAAATACTCTCGTTGCCACTGGGTATAATCCGTATATTGGACAGGAAGCTGCGAAAGAGGAGAGGGCGCTTGATCCAAAAAAAGAGGGATACAATGAAACAAGCTCTTTGATAAAAACTCCCATCGATCACCCGTCCGTGATAATATGGTGCATATTCACAATAAAGAAATATTCTTGTTACTTAGTTGAACCAAATTCACGCGAATCAACGGCCCTGTTTCAAGATTAAACGAATGATGCGCTTCCTTTTTTGCCAGCTCATACGCTTGATCATATCGTGTATCTCTGGGTTTTTCCTCAAGGTGAACCACTGAAAAAGGCAATGCCAATGATGGTAGAATTTTTTGCACAGGTCCTTCAGAGCCATCCACAAAAATTGTGCGCAAAGAACCATGGCGACGCACAATCTCATCCAAGCAATCTTTCAACACCACTATGTTTAATTCACCAGTTACCTTCCAGACCGATATCATATTGAGTTGACATTCCGGCAGCTCCTGTAATGCTTTTCTCACATGTGGGACGGACAGCACATCTCCACCTGCAATCAAGTAACGAACCTGGCATAAACTTGACAGATTATAGTCAACCATTTGATTAAATAAACCGGATGTTAACCATAAAACCGTAATTTGCTGTTCTTGAATAAATGCCCCCAATTCCTCCAGAGACGGGAGATATGGCGGAAACACAACAAGTTCCGCACCGTTCAGCAAGCTTCCCCAAATCTCAAATGTCGCCGCATCAAAGGAAACCGGCGCAAACTGCAACCATGTTTCATGAGGGGAAAAAGGGATGAACTCCGTCTCTTTTACTAAACTGACAACGCCCCGATGTGTTACACATACTCCCTTTGGCTGACCTGTCGAGCCAGAGGTATACATAATGTAAGCCAATGATGATCTGGGCGTTGAGTCTGACAAATTTCTTTTATCTTCAACTTTAAGTTCTTCCGCCAATGTTTCATCATAAACAATGGGTTCGGCCTGATGTGAGGGAATATGATTTAAAAACTTTTCTCGCGTGATCCATAAAGCGGGATCGGCATCTTCAACCATATAAGTCAAACGCTCTTTTGGATAGTGAGGATCAAGCGGGACATAAACACCACCCGCTTTTAAGATGGCCAACAGTGTCACAACCATTTCTGCGGAACGTTCCAGACAAACAGCGATCCTTGCTCCATCCGTCATCCCTTTTTTCCGCAAATAATGAGCCAACTGATTCGCTTGTTCATTTAACTGCTCATAAGTTAAACTCTTTCCTTCAAATGTTAAAGTCTTTCTGTGCGGCGTATCTTGAGCCTGTTTCTCAAACACATGATGAATGGCCTCCTCTGACTCTCCCCAGTCCAAGCTTCCGTTTTGCCCGCAGAGATCCAGCAATTCTCTTTTTTGCTCATCAGTTAAGATCGGTATATCGGAAATGGTTTGCTTGGGGTTTTGCACAATCTGCTCCAGTAAAGTACAAAAATTCAAACCAAATCTTTCAATGGTTTCTTTATCGAACAAATCAACATTATATTCCAGCGCTATCGTTAACCCATCTTCCTCTTCAGTTACTTCCACGTTCATATCAAATTTTGCGGTTTCACTCTCTAGATCCATTGCAGTAATAGTTAAATTGGGCAGTTCCCACTTATGCTGCGGCGTATTGTGCAGAGAAAACATCACTTTAAATAAAGGTGAATGTGAAGCATCCCGGTCTGGGCACAATTCTTCCACCAATTTTTCAAATGGCAGATCCTGATGGGCGTAAGCCTGCAAAGCCATTTTGCGTACACGCTTCAATAGTTCACGAAAAGAAGGATTTCCGGACAAATCCGTCCTCATTACCAACGTGTTTACAAAAAAGCCGATCAATTTCTCCAGCTCTGGATGATTTCGATTGGCAATCGCAGTTCCTACCAGAATATCCTCTTGTTGCGTATATCGGTATAACAAAGTATTATAAGCCGCCAACAGCGTCATGAACAAAGTTGATCCTTCTCTGGCGCTCAGTTCTTGTAATCTTTCCGTTAAGTCTAATGATATTTTCACAGTATGAATGGCCCCATTGAAGGTTTGCCCTACCGTTCTTGGTCTGTCTGTCGGTAAAAGAAGCTGGGGTAACTCTCCATCCAAACAGGACCGCCAATAATTTAACTGCTTGTCTAATACTTCATCGCGCAGCCACTGCCGTTGCCAGACGGAATAATCCGGATATTGGACAGGCAAATCTTCCAGAGGAGAAGGTCTTCCTTCAGTAAATACTTGATATAACGTCGTCAGTTCACTTATGAAAACACCTCTTGACCATCCATCGTAGACAATATGATGAATATTGAATATAAACAAATGGTCGTTATCCTGGAGTTGGACCAGTGTCGCTCGAATTAAGGGGCCTTGTTCCAAGTTAAAAGGTTTTTTCGCCTCTTGTTTAGCTAAACGGCAGGCTTTTGCTTCACGCTCACTCTCAGAATACCGGCGCAAATCCACAACGGGCAACTTTATGTTGGATGGGTGATGAATTTTTTGTACTGCCTCACCATCCACTTCTAAAAATGTTGTCCTTAAAGCTTTATGCCGTAAAATGATTTCACTTAATGCTTTTTCCAACATCTTCCTATCTAAGATCCCTTTGATCCGGATGGCAAACGGCATATTATAGATCGGGCTGTTCGGTTCTAATTGGTCTAAAAACCATAAACGCTGTTGTGCGAAGGATAACGGGACAGTTTCTGCGTCATTGGATAAGGCCTTTAACGGTGGAACAGCTTGTATCTCATCTTTCGCCAACAGCTTTGCAATCGTATCAGATAAAACCGCCACAGTGGAAGATTCAAAAATGCTTACTAAAGGAATATCCACTTCAAACGCATTTCGTAAACGGGCGATCAACTGCGTCGCAACAAGCGAATGGCCCCCTGATTCAAAGAAATCTTCATCCCTGCCAACTATTTTTTTGTGCAATACTTCCGAAAATAAGCTGGCGACGATTCGTTCGATTTCGTTTTGTGGAAGAGCCATGCTTGTATTGATGTCATTTTTTTCTTGATTGGGTATGGGCAAAGCTTTCCGATCTGTTTTGCCATTTGCCGTTAATGGCAATTTAGGCAGAAACACAAACAGATTAGGAATCATATATTCAGGAAGAATCTCTTTTAAAAAAGATCGAAACTCTTTTTCTTGTTCCTGCTCTCTTTCTTTTGCTTTTACCAGATAAGCCACCAGATTTTGGTTTGTTTGTTCATCTTCTCTCACCACAACCACTGCATCATTGACAGCCGGATGCTTTTTAAGAATCCTTTCTATCTCTTCCAACTCAATGCGAAACGGAGTTTTACCTGGTTGTCTTTTCGCCCGACAAACACAATCTCACCACCGGGCAAATAACGGGCAATATCGCCTGTTTTATATAAACGCATCCCTAATGCATCACTAAAGATAAAGCGCTCCGCTGTTAAATCTGGCCGGTTTAAATAACCCTTGGCCAGGCCGTATCCACCAATATACAATTCGCCTGAAACCCCGATGGGGACGGGTTGCAATTGTTCATCTAAAATGAATAGTTTCGCATTGTTGATCGGTCGTCCAATAGGGATACACTGTTCCTTGCTGTTTCTGTCACATATCCAATAGGCAGCATCAATACAAGCCTCCGTTGGCCCATAAAGATTGATCAACTCGCTTGGCAAAGTAGAAAAAAAGCGTTCCTGCAAATCGGCTGTCAATACTTCTCCACCACTAAATACACGTTTTAACACACTGAGCAAATCCCTCTTGCTCAAGAAGAATTCGCTACTGCGTAGGAACAACTTGGAGAACGGTAATTTGTTTCTGTTGAATTGTTTCAATCAAGTACTCCGGGTCCAATTGTCCTTTCGGTTTAGCAATGACCAATGCAGCTCCTGCCAAAAGTGGCGCAAATATTTCCCAAATGGAAGCATCGAAGCTAAATGAAGTTTTATGCAGTACTTTATCATCCACCCCCAGAGGAAATTTATCCTGCATCCACAACATATGGTTGCATAACGCCCGATGCGGGATAATCACACCTTTTGGCAAACCTGTAGAGCCTGATGTGTAGATCACATATGCACTTTGGTTTTCTGATACGGGTCGCTGAATATCTGTTTTGTCCTCAAGCAGGATGGATTTCTGTTCCTCCAAATAGAGAATGTGAACCTCTGGCTCCAGATCCAGGTCATTTGGTAAACATTCTCTGGTTGTAATCAATAACGAAAGCCGGGCATCTTTGATGATAAATGCCAGCCGTGCCTCAGGATAATCCTTATCAAGCGGAAGATATGCCCCACCAGCTTTCAGCACCGCCAACATAGTAATCACCATTTCAAGTGAACGTTCAAGGCAAATGCCTACTACCGTCTCCGGACCTACCCCTTCTCTCTCCAGATAGCGGGCATACTGGTTCGCCTGATGATTTAATTCAGCATAAGTTAAATGCTGATCTTCAAATTGAACGGCAATGTTGTTCGGCGTCTTTTTGACCTGCTCTTCAAATATTTGATGCAAACCAGCCTCGAGCCGGAAGTTTGCTTCTGTTTGATTAAATACTTGCAAACTCTTCTTTTTCTCCACCTCATTCAATATGTCTAACTGGTCAACAGGTAGTTTTGGATTAGATAAAGCTTTTTCCAGAAGGGTCATGTAGTAGTCAGCCAATTGAGTGACAGCAGCTTGATCGAACCATTGTGCATCATAATGAAACTCTAACGTAAATCCATGATGGTCTCTGACACCAGACAATTTAATCTTAAAATAATCCAGCCAGTGATATTGGTTCAGCAAAGAAAAAGTAATCTCTGAACCACTGGCCCATTGAGTTCGATCTTGAAAATCAAAACCAAAAGAAAAACAGCGTTCTTCCGTTTCCATATGATCCCACGAGAAACATTCATGATATTCAGTCATTTCACATAAACGTCTGTTTAACTTGAGCAGCAAATCTTGAAAAGACTCATGTTGTAAGGTGTGGGTGAATGGAACATATCTGGCTAACGGTCCAATCACTCCCCTTAATTCTTCATCCTCCCGCGGATCACAAAGCGTTCCCACTGTCACTAGCCCTTGCTCTGTTATTCGATGAAGAAGTGTATACCAACAAGTCAGAAACAGCGCTTGCTCACTCACTTTCTTCTCCCGAGCAATATTTTCTAACTTTCGCAACTGCGACTCATCCAAAGACAGGAAAATATGCTCCGGATGACATGATTGCCAAGGATCATTACATATGAATGTTTTTTCAAAAGATTGCAAGTTTAATTTAGAAATTTCTTTATCTTCCCAATACTCCCGTCCCATATCCGCTTCGGGATCCACAAGCAAATCATTAAACCACTCAGATATCATGACATATTGCAATGGTTCATGGTCACTCTCGATCTGATCATAACTATCACGAAGCTGCGTTAATAAGGATGAATAATCATTATCCAAATACATCGAGGAGGACCCTAGAATTAAAATCTGTTCCGTAGCAGACAATTTCAGCCAAACCGCCTGGATTGACGGCATTTCTGCCAAGGAGTAAGGCTTGTTCAACATTTCTTCAAATAGTGAACGGGTGTATCTTTGTTGCTCAGCTTGACTTTCCTTTGTTAAATCGTGACAGGTGATGGATACTTCTCCCGGCTCCTGAATGACTTGTACCGGAAAATTCATACCGGGCATTTGCACAAAGCTGGTTCGCAAAATATGATTCTGTTGAATCATTCGTTTCAATGCCTTCTCCAATCGCTGGTGGTCAACCGTCCCCTGCATAAGAATTGAATATTGAACTTTGTAAGGAGAAGACGAATGATTTTTTCCCAAAAACCATAAATGCTTTTGCTGCGGGGACAAACGGAAGCCCTCAGTCATGTGATTTTCCATGATTTCTTCACTCTCCTTGGCGATGAACTGGCTCTCCCATCGAAACTAAAACTTTACGCTCCCCTTCAAATGGATTTCTCCCATGCGCAACCAGCATGTTATCCAGCATTAATACGTCCCCTTCCTCCCATTTAAAGGTGATGGTTGCTTGTCGATACGCTTTTTTTATTTCGTCAATCACTTCATCTTCAATGGGGGTTCCGTCACCATAATAAGTACTAAAAGGTAACCCGTCTTTACCAAATTCATTATGAAACATGGTTCTTAACCGTGGCTCTAAACTGGACTCATGCCAAAAGACAATATGGTTAAACCATAGAGATTCTTTGGTGTCCGGATGTATGGCAATAGCCGGGCGAACCTGTGTTGTACGCAAACGGTTTTCATCTTTCCACTCACGTGAAATTCCATTTTCTTTACCATAAGCATCTACTTCATGTTGCAAATCAGTGTGAAAAACACGCTGCCACGGAAGTCCAAACCCATCACCAAAATTTCTGACTAACATCCATCCTTTTTCTTTAAATGTATCAATAATTTTTTTATTGATAAGTTGATATACTTTACGTACATCTGCAATTGGCGTTTCCCCTCCTTTGTCTGCATTTTTGATACAACAAAACCAGATTTTTTTTGGCCATGTATTTACATAGGATAGTTCGTTATGCAAATCAATCCTTTGTGTAGCTGGAAATTCCGTAGAGGTGTACACTTTTTCGCTTATTTTTGTACGCGGTGTAGCCCCTTCTTTATAAGTCATTGGCTGTGAACAAATAGCGTCGACTAATTGATGAAAATCTACTTGTTTTTTTACTTGAAACCCTCTAAACAAAATTCCGCCACACTGTAATAACTGCTTTTCTACCCACTCAGATTGCTGCTTCAACCATTCAGTTAAATTCATATCAGGATAAGTAGGTTCTATGATTAAAGGCAATGCTTGTCCGTCAGAAAAACGGCGTTGACGGACCATTTCTTGTATATCCAACGGAATCGCCTTCATCTCTCGTTGTTTCCTGTTTTTATGCTAGGCCTTTTTCATTTACATCTCCCTCTTTTAATTTTTTTTACCTCTCTTATACATCTCTTTTTTCTTTGTCAACCATTGCTTGCGATTATCTTGATTTAAATGTTCCACGATTTCATGTAACCTTAGTTCAGGATTGTTTATAATCAGCAGGATAATTTTTAAAAAACGAGAAGCTAAAACTTTCATTGTCGATGCATAAAACAAATCTTTGTTATAAGTAAATGACGCCTGTATTTTCTGTCTAACAAAAGCAATGGAGAGCGAAAGATCAAAGTTTGTCGTTTCTGGGGCCACTGGAACCTGCTCAAAAGCAAGATTTTCTTTGAGGTATATGTTGAAAAACAAGCCATGCTTGAATCAAAAGCGGATACCGCATATCCCTTTCCGGCTTCACCTCCTCAACTAAACGATCAAAAGGAAAATCTTGATATCTATAAGCATCCATTGATATTTGCTTCACATGTTTCAATAGTTCTTTAAAAGTCAATTTTTCAGACAGTTTTGTTCTTAAAACAATGGTATTTACAAAAAACCCGATAAGATCCTTCACCTCCTCTTGTTTTCTGTTCGCAATCGGGGAACCAATCAAAATATCTTCCTGTCCTGTATAAACATGCAATAAAATACTATACGCAGCAAGGATCACCATGAACAAAGTTGCTTCTTCTTGTTGCCCCAACGATAATAATTGATCCGCCGTCTCTCTGCTGATCGTCAATGTCTCTGTAGCACCTCGATACGTAAAACGTTCTGGTCTGACTTGATCCGCAGGCAATTGTAAAACAGGTAAGTCACCTTGAAGTTGTTGTTTCCAGTATTCTGCTTGCTCCTTATGCCGGGAGCTGTTTAAGCTTTTTCTCTGCCATATGGCAAAGTCGGCATATTGAATCGACAATTCCGGTAAGGATAGGGACTGGTTCATAAGAAAACTCTCATAAATGACGGCCAATTCTTTGATAAAAACTTCCATTGACCAGTCATCCGAAATAATATGGTGCATACATAAAGCAAATACAGATTCTGCATCAGCCAGGCAAAACAACTGTGCCCTAAGTAGCGGTCCTTTCTCTAAATCAAAGCGTTGTTCGGTCATTTTCCTTGCAGTCTGAACAACTTGATCCATTTGTTGATTTTCAGATATATGATTCAAATCGGTTTTTAGAAGGGGTACTTGTAAGGAAGGTAAGATGTTTTGAAATGGTTGGCCTTCTTTTTCAATGAAAGTGGTTCTAAGAGACTGATGCCTGCTTACAATATGGTTTATGCTTTTTTCCAATATGATTGGATCACAATAACCTTTTAATTTCCAAACAGTTAACACATTGTAGGATGTTGACAGACCTTCTTCTAACCGGTCGAGAAACCAGAGCCGTTGTTGAAAAGAGGATAAGGGAATTTCATATGCATGATCTGCTTTATTTATCCCCACCTGTTGTTTTGTCTTAGATTTTAGTGTGTATTGAATCAGTCCGGCCAACTTTCTAACAGTTAGAGCTTTAAACAAATCAGAAATCGATAAGTCCACCTGAAAACAATCCTGCAGCTTCATTAAAACCTTTGTTGCCAACAAAGATTGTCCACCCAAGGCAAAAAAATGATCATCGATACCAAACTGCCTCGCATCCAACACTGAGGTCCATATATTGTAGATTTTTTCTTCAGTAGAATCACGGGGGGAAATTTCGGAATGATTGTAGGAGAGATGGGTTTGCTTCATGTAAAGCACTGCTTTTCGGTCTTTTTTTCCATTTGGAGTGAGCGGCATTTTCTCCAATAAAATATATCGGGAAGGAATCATATAATGAGGCAATCGATCGCTTAAAAACGTTCGTAATTCTGTTACATGTAAATGGTGCAAAGCCTTTACATACGCGGTTAACAATTTCTCGCCCTGTTTATTTTCCTCTACCAGCACGACTGCATCCTCAATTTTTGCAAATTGGGTTAAATGGTTTTCAATCTCTTCCAATTCCACACGATATCCATGAATTCACTTGATTATCCACTCTGCCAATATATTCATAATCGCCATCTGGAAGCTTTCTTACCAAGTCACCAGTTTTATATAAGCGCTTGTCCGGGAATAGCGGATGAGAAATAAAATGCCTTTCAGTTCGTTCCTGATTGTTTAAGTATCCACGAGCCAATGTCTTTCCACCAATATAAAGCTCACCCGTTTCGTTTATATCACACAATTGAAGTTGTTCATTTAAAATGTAAAATGTGACACCCGAAATCGGATGACCAATCGTAATGTGATTTGCGTTCGTCACATCATGAGCAGTGATGGAAATGGTCGTTTCTGTGGGCCCATACATATTGTACAGGGCAGCAGATGTCACTTTCCTCGTTTGTTGCAATAACTTTTCCGGCAAACTTTCTCCGGCAAAAAAGATTTTCTTTACTTTATGTAAACCTTTTGTTCTTGTGCATGATATAATTTGTTGCATTCGGGTAGGGGTAATATTGATAATATCCACATCATATCTAACCAGTAACTCATTCAGTAACACAGGATCTAACTGTTCCGTTTCATCAGCCAAAACCACAGTCAAACCAAAAGCAAGCGAAATCAATATTTCAAAAATCGACGCATCAAAAGAAATGGTTGCCAGTGCCAGGAACGAACGGTCCTTTGATAAATCTACCGCCTGTGAAAAACTTTTCACCCAATGGAACAAAGCCTGATGCTCAATCATGATTCCTTTCGGTTTGCCTGTTGACCCGGATGTATAGATAACATATGCAACACCATGAGGCACCGCACGAGAAGGAACATATTTATTTACTTTTTCGTCGTGATTCCAATTCATATGGGTACAACGTTCCGGCATAACCTCTTTAATGAAAGCCGAATTTGATCATCGGTAATGATTAAGCTGAGATTTGCGTCATCCACTATGCTCTTGATCCTTTCCTTCGGCAACTTCGGATCAATCGGCACATAGGTAGATCCTGATTTTAATATTCCCAGCATAGCAACGGCCAGATCGATGGATCGGTTCATGATCAAACCAACAAACGATTCTCTTTGACACTTCAGTTTCTGAAGCAAAGAATAAGCCTTCTGGTTTGCTTTCCTGTTTAATTCTTCATAAGTAATAATAACTTCACCAAATTTAACCGCTGCCTGATGCGGCTTTTTTATCGCTTGCTTTTCAATCATGTCAACAATGGTGTGAATATTTTCATCAAAAATAACTATCACCTTCCCGATCACTTACTAAAAGTTTTTACTACTAAAATCATCATAAGATTCACGGTAATTTTTATCAAATGTTGTTTTAATTAGAAATAGTATGATAAAAGTTATACAATGAGAAATCATCATTTATTATGTAATTTTCGTTGTTGATTATAAATTTTGAAAGTTGCACATACAGAAAGGATGTCATTCATGTGGATCTTTACAATCAATTAACCAAAGAAACTTTTCCGTCTCTTCTTAAAAACAAAAAATTTATTTTACTGCTTTCATCCAGCCTTTTGTCTGGCTTTTCAGTCTCGATTTATCTTTTATTTGAACAACTGTATGTGCTACAACAACTCCGCTTAAACGCTTCCCTTCTTGGGATCGCAATGATTGCAACGACAACTCCCCGTGTCCTGTTTATGGCCGTTGGCGGAGTGATAGCTGATCGATTTTCACGCTCTGTTATTATGTTTCTTTCCTTATCTTTTCGTTGCCTTCTGGTTTTTGCCATGCTGCTGCTCCTGCTAAACGGTCAATTACAGATCTGGTACCTCATAGCCATTGCTTTCTGCTTTGGTTCATTGGATGCTTTTTTTTGGCCCGCAAGAGACTCACTGGTTCCTTTGCTTGTAAATAAAAACCAAATCACGAGAGCAAATTCCTTTATGCAAACAGTCAGTCAGTTATCTTTATTGGCTGGACCTATAGTAGGAGGGGTTATTCTGACCCGCCTTGGATTTAACGGAGCGTTAACCTGTATTTTACTGATCCTTTTGCTTGGCAGCTGTTTACTTTATTTGATCAAGGCCCCTGCAAAACAAGTAACCCGCTCGTCTACTTTTTTGAAAGACTTACATGAAGGATTTGTTTATGTTATCCAGTCCCCATTGCTTTTTTCAATGACTAGCCTGTTTGTTACCGTCAATTTCTTTTTTCTAGGCCCTCTCATGATTGGCATTCCGATTATCGCCAGCCATGTTCTAAAAGGAACCGCATTTGAGTTTAGTGTTTTGCAAAGCGCACTGGGAGCAGGTATGTTATTGGGCGCCTTAGTTACCAGCTATATGAATCTTCGCAAAAAAAGAGGGTTAATTACCCTCTGTCTGCTGTTGCTAGAAGGGGCTTTACTTGTTTTAATGAGTCAGTTGACTATCTTTTTCTATTTGATCCTGGTCCTTGTTATTTTAGGCATGTGTATATCAACTATTAACATTTATTCCTTCAGTCTTATTCAGGAGAATACAGAACAGAGCAAATTAGGCAGAGTCATCAGCTTGAGTACAACTGTGTCCATTGGGTTAATCCCGATAGGGTATGGGGCTGTATCAGGAGCACTGTCTCTCCATATTCCTATTGACCAAATCCAGCTTGTAAGTGGAACTATTCTCATGGCCATTTGCATGTTTATGATTCTGAAGTCAAAAGCAATCCGTT
This sequence comes from Paenactinomyces guangxiensis, assembly GCF_016055185.1. Classification (GTDB taxonomy): domain Bacteria; phylum Bacillota; class Bacilli; order Thermoactinomycetales; family Thermoactinomycetaceae; genus Paenactinomyces; species Paenactinomyces guangxiensis. The sequence continues at coordinate 2,121 of NZ_JAECVR010000012.1, read as the reverse complement.
CTGCAAATTAACTCATTCTTTTATTAATTATTTGCCACTCTGAAGAGTTTTTACAGGTCATACTTATCAGAAAAAAACTTGGCACCGCTTTTTTACAAAATTCCAGTGGTACTTCAGACAATTGAGTAGGAGGAGGTGACTAACCCCCGTCCTCTCAGTCGAGTAGCACAGGGGAATCTCACCCCTATGCTCTCACAGATCCGGACATGAGCCTCTCGGCTCATCCGGCTCCTATCGTTCAGCCGTTACCTTCAAGAATCGCCAATGAGTAAACAAGTATGGCTCTTTTTCGGAAATACGCCGAAGCCATTGTCTTGCTCGCTGGCGCCGTCCTTTGAGTCGTTTAAATTTTCGTATCGCCCATCGGACAATAATTCGGTCTAAGTAATGCAATGTTGGATAAAAAGCAGATTTATAGTAGCTGCTATAATAGTTCATCCACCCTTGTATGACAGGATTGAGCATACAGGCTAGATCATCAAGAGATTTGTCGCTTCGCAGTTGTAAGCGCCAGCTTCTCATAGTTTGCCTTATCTTACGGGCTGCTTTATTGCTAATCGCTGGAGTAAAGTTAATAAAACACTTTCCCCAACGATTCTTTGAGAGTCGAGGTCGAAAAGTAAACCCAAGAAAGTCAAACGTCTCATTTGGATAGTTTCCTTTTCGATCATCATCTTTGCAGTAAACTACTTTTGTTTTCTGAGGATGTAAGTCTAGTCCACATTCTGCAAACCGTTGCTTAAGTTGAGTAAGTAGCTTCTGCGCTTGCTCTTCACTTTTACAGTGACAAATTACATCATCAGCATACCTCTCAAAAGGAATATTGGGTTGATGGATTTGCATCCACCGATCAAATGTATAGTGAAGAAAAAGATTTGCCAGTAGAGGACTAATGACACCGCCTTGCGGTGTCCCTTTTTCCCTTTTGACAAGGATTCCATCTGCTTCTTGAACTGGTGCCTTAAGCCACCTTTCAATGTATAGAATGACCCATTTACAATCTGTGTGCTTGTGAACTGCTTTCATTAAAAGCACATGATCTATGTTGTCAAAGAAGCCTTTAATATCCAAGTCAAGAACCCAATTGTACTGCCAGCATCTTTTCCTCGCTACTCCCACCGCTTCTATTGCCGACTTCTTTGGTCGATATCCATAAGAGTCGGGATGGAAATGAACTTCTAGCTCAGGTTCTAAGTGTCGTTTCACAACAGTCTGTGCAATTCGATCCATCACCGTTGGGATCCCCAACGGTCTTATCCCTCCGTCACTCTTCGGAATGTTTACTCGGCGAACAGGTGGAGGAAAGTAGCTTCCAGAAGACATTCGATTCCAGAGTTTGTAAAGGTTATTCCTCAAATCACGTTCAAACTCCTCAATGGATTGCCCATCAACACCCGCAGCTCCTCGATTTTCTTTTACTTGTTTGTATGCCTCCCAGACCTCTTTCTTACTAATTTGAAACGGCTTTGCTTTATTCACAAGAATCCTTCCAAATTTGGTTGTTCTTTGTTATAAAGCTGAACGATGTCGCTCCTTCGCTCCAGTCTTATTACAGACCTTCTTCACTACTACAAGCGACTCCGCCCCTGTGTCCCGCATTGGTACTCTCACACTTATGGGGCCTCCACTTGTGTTTCTCCCTTCACATCGGAACGACAGGTTCCCACGTTCCACACAAAAGCCTAAGCCAAGTTCACGCCGCCTTTATGCCGGACGCCATCTAGGCAGTAAGCAGGTTTCCCCTAGACTGATCCTAAGGCAGTGGTGCTCCTTAGTTTTGACGTCATCCATACGTTTTCGACACGTCTTCAGCAGTTCGTCTACACTCGTCTCCTTGGCTCACACCTGACAAGATCAAGTCCTGCCTTTTCCTCAACGCTCACCACAAAAGCTCTTTACCTTTGCAGCTTGAGGTGGTTTGAAGTCTGCTCCTGCAAACCGACTTCGAGGGGCCTACCCTCATCTTCTGTGCAGCACCGCACACTTTCAGTGTGCGTTCGTGGCACACCACCACCGTACGTACCGTTCGGTATACGGCGGTTCACTTAAGTCTGACGAATTAGGTCATATCTTGCCTTTATGCTCTTTAAACCTTGACTCTGCCAGTAGGCAGAGTTTAGT
>NZ_JAECVR010000011.1 GCF_016055185.1 Paenactinomyces guangxiensis | reverse complement strand
ATTCATTTTACTACAACGGGGCGATTTCTTTTTTGATCTTTCTCAAAAAAACTACAAAAAAGCTCGGGGCCCCATCCTTTTGGGACAGCCCCTGGACTAAATCGTCTAAGGCTATGATCTCGAGTTGGTTTCGACCGTTTTTTCCATGTTTGAATAACACAAATAAATCCCCCATCACTATTTTTCTATATAAAATGATTCAACAAAAAAGCTTGTCGACCTGTTAAGAAAACAGACTTTGTCGACAAGCTGTCACTCCACAGACGTGGAGTGATTCAGCTTTTTGACGTTTTTAGCCACGGCAGTCAGGAGGCTTTGCTCCCTGACTTTGGCAAGCCCCTTGTAACGTGCATATCGAAGACCATGAAGATTTGAGCTCCTTTTAAATAACAGGACAATTTATAATGGTAGGATAATTGTGCATATTATTAGGTATCGGGGAACTAAAAAGCCAGAACGAAGAGTGCCCCTTCTGTTAACGTTGCCCTTTTTTTGTTCAAACATGAATGGTTTTTCAAGTCCTTATGAAATAAACAATGTTTCAGGATGGAGCACTTATAATATCGTTTATGGTTTCGCTGGTTTTTCCCTAGTTCATCATTCCAGGAAGGAGGGAATCGGTTGAACCCCTGGTCACCCTATATGGAGAACATGAATGATCCGTACTTCTATCGTGCCCTGCAGTCCCTCGCTGGCAGGGATATTGCAGTGCAAACAGTTCGCGGCAGCGTAAGAGGAAGGCTGTGTTCCGTTCTGCCAGATCATGTTTTGGTTCAATCCGGAGGGGCCCCTTTTTTTATTCGCACTCAGCAAATCATCTGGGCTGTGCCCATCTCGGCCAAACAGCGGATGTACAAACCGCCTTCCTTTGGAGAATTCGTTGAGGGAAATTGATTTTTTGCATTAGAAGTAGGGGGGAACTTATGATTAAACGCTTCAATCGTCTAGCCATCGAATTGCCTGTTCCCGAACACGGTGACGCTAACGCAGCGGCTGCCGTTCAGGAGTTGCTCGGAGGCCACTTCGGAGAAATGTCCACGCTGAACAACTATATGTTTCAATCGTTCAACTTTCGTGGCAAAAAGAAGTTAAAACCCTATTACGATCTGGTGGCCAGCATTACTGCCGAGGAATTCGGGCATGTGGAACTGGTCAGCACAACCATCAATCTTCTATCCACAGGCATTACCCATCCGGGAGATCCGGATATCACCCCGCTGCGCAACGGATTGGATGCGCGAAATTCGTATTATTTTATTGTCACCGCTCAGACAGCGTTTCCCGCCGATTCTATGGGTAAACCCTGGAACGGGAGCTATGTGTTCACCAGTGGTAATCTAATCCAAGATATGCTCCATAATTTCTTCCTGGAAATCGGTGCCCGCACCCATAAGATGAGGGTTTATGAAATGACCGACGCTCCCGTGGCGCGGGAAATGATCGGCTATTTGCTGGTGCGGGGAGGAACACACATCCTTGCATATGCCAAGGCACTGGAAACCCTAACCGGAGTGGATGTTTCTCGTATGCTTCCAATCCCGTATCCAGACAACACCAAATTTGATTACGCCAAAAAGTACATCGAGCGGGGATTGCAAAATGTCCTTTACACCTGGAGCGACAAGGATTACCGGGATATCGACAAGATTTGGAAAGGAGAGAATCCGGAAACAGGCGAGGAGCTCCGAGTAGTGATTGGGACACCAGAAGGAGCTCCAGTCCCTGATCTAGAAGAGTTGCCGGAAGAGTTCGCCCCTGGAATCACCAGGGATCATTACCAGTGGGTCTTGAAGAAGATGAAGAGTATGTTGTGATTACCCAAGGTTTAAAAAAGGCTGTTGACAAAGAAGGTCAACAGCCTTTTTTGTCGAAAACGAATAAAAAACATTCCCGGAGGGAAGGTTTCAGACTGTAGAAAAACCACTTCTGAAAACAGTGTCCAGAAGTGGTTTTTCTACAGTCTGAAAAGAAATATGAACAAGCGATAGAAGACTTAAAAAAACAACTCCTTCAAAAAGAAAAGGAGTGGCAAAGGCAGATGAAGCAGAGGGATATCATGATCATCTCAGCTTTTCTATTACTTTCTTCCCTTTCCGTATGGGCATTATGGAATTAAGTCCTTTAAGACTTTCATTCAAATGGAAAACACAGGAATTCTCTCCTGTGTTTTTCTTATTTCCTTTTTTAGAATCAACCAAAAACCGCCCTCCAATGACCAACAGAATCGCCAGTACGTCCCCCTGGATGAAAGTATGATGACGAACAGGGCCATCATCAAGACCGACACGACCCCAAAAAAATCAAGGGCATACACTTTCGTCAAAGCAAACCATAAGAAAAATAATTTGATATCACTGTAGAAGGTAACCCTTAGAGATTATTCGCCCTTTTTATAAAAGGATTATGTTTTGAATTTTAATTATATCTTATTTTGCGAATATAACATAAATAACAAAACAATAAAATCAGACTATTTTTGATTCAACGAGATATGATATAAATGAAATTGGAAGAAGTTATTTCTTTCAGTTTGCGCAAACGATTTCACAAGTATTATGATTAAAAATAAGGGGGTTAGATGGCGTGAAGGGAAAAACTCTCTTTTCACTTGTTATTATTTTCTCGCTTGTTATGCAAACGATTTCATTCACTGCCGGTATTTCAGTTAAGGCACAGGAGCGAATGGTTACTCTGACAGGAACATTGCAGGATGAACTGGGAGGTTCCGGGGAATGGAACCCTTCGGACTCGAAAACGGTCATGGCTAAACAGGAAAACGGAACGTATCAACTGACAGGGACCCTTCCCGCCGGATCTTACGAGTACAAAATCGCCATTAATGGTTCCTGGGATGAAAACTACGGGGTCGGAGGTGAGCCAAATGGTGCCAACTATAAGCTTACTTTAGACAAAGAGACGACGTTAACTTTTACTTATAACGACACCACTCACCGTGTTATTGTACACATCCCTCTTCCCCGGGAACAACAGCCCCGGATTGTCGGCGACATTCAGCCCGACATCGAGGCTGGCAGTGATTGGTCACCAGCTGAATCTACCGCTTTTCTTGAAGACAACGACCGTGACAACATTTATACTTACACCACGAACGTTCCCGGAGGAAAACATGAATTTAAAGTCGTTCTCGGCAACAGCTGGGAAGCGGCTGCCTATCCCTCCGATAACTTTGTTTTGAACGTTTTAAAGGATACGAAAATTACCTTTTACTATAACCATGATACGAAAGCGGTTTACACAGATTATGACCCTGGTGTTCCTGACGGCAAAATTCAAACGAATGAACTGCTCCATGATACATGGGAAGAGCTTTATCGTTCCCCATTTGGTGCGGTAAAAGCCGGACAAGCGGTAAAACTGCGCTTGCAAGCGAAAAAGGGAGATTTATCTGGCGCGAAAGTGATGCTAAGGAATACAGACAATGGCAAAACCACTCTGGTAGATATGGAGAATGCCGGCTGGACGGAGTTACACGGAAAAAACGTTGAATTTTGGGAGGTAACCGTAAGACCTGAACAAAAAGGTGTATATGGGTATAAATTTATTGTCCGGGACGGGGACTCTGTCAAAGAATACGGCGAAGACAGCCGGGAGGGTCATACCGGGATGGCTGTTGACAATAATGCCTCCACCTTCCAGCTGACTGTTTATGATCCCTCCTATCACACCCCCGATTGGATGAAAGAAGCTGTGGTCTATCAAATTTTTCCTGACCGTTTTCACAACGGGAACAAAAAGAATGACACCGCCAAATCAAAGGCCCGGGGCAATGAACCGGTTGAACACCGCAAGTGGAATCAGCTCCCCGATAACCCGCGTCTAAAAGACAGTGAAGGATATGATGGAGACGGAATTTGGAGCAATGACTTCTTCGGCGGCGACATCAAAGGAATCCAAGATAAGCTGGATTACATTCAATCTCTCGGTGTGAATACCTTGTACCTGAATCCCATTGCCAAAGCGGCATCCAACCACAAATATGATGCCACTGATTACAAGTCCATAGATCCCATGTTTGGTTCTCCGGAAGAATTTCAGACATTTGTCCGGGAATGTAAGAAACGCAAAATGAACCTGATTCTTGACGGGGTTTTTAACCATGTGGGTGACGACTCGATCTATTTTGACCGCTACGGCAAATACAAAACCGTCGGTGCTTACGAGTACTGGTCACGAGTATACGACCTTATCAACAATGGAGTAAAAGAAGAAACAGCCAAAAAGCGAGTGGAACAACAACTCCGCGCGGAAGGGCAAGAATTTAGCCCCTATGGTTTCCACAACTGGTTCAACATCGAAAACAAAAAGGAAAACGGTGTCTACAAATATCAGTCATGGTGGGGGTTTGACTCCCTTCCGGAAATCAAAGCCGTCCCCGGTAAAGCCGTCGACCATGATTCTGAGCTGAACAACCAGGATTTCGCCAACTATATAATGTTTCATAACGATTCGGTGGCAAAGACATGGCTCAAGAGAGGGGCATCCGGTTGGCGCCTCGATGTGGCTAATGAGGTTGACCCTGATTTTTGGCGCACCTTTCGGGAAGAACTGAAGCAGGACAGGAAAAAAGAACCATTGATCCTCGGTGAAATCTGGGACGATGCTTCAAAATACTTCTTAGGTGATCTGTTTGACTCTGTCATGAATTACCGCTTTCGCGATGCGATCATCGATTATCTGAAAAACGGAAATGCCCAACAAGCGGCAGAACAGCTTCGCGCCGTTCAGGAAGATTACCCGGATGAAGCCCTTCATGCCCTGATGAACTTAATGGGTTCCCATGACACTCCCCGGGCGGCTTTTGTCCTGGGAAACGGTACGGAGTCCCACGAACGTGCCGAACACGATAAAAATTACAACCCCGAACTGGGGATTCAACGCCTAAAGATTGCCTCCATCCTGCAGATGGGTTACTCTGGTGCCCCTACCATTTACTATGGAGACGAAGCAGGAGTGACTGGTTCCAAAGACCCTGATGACAGAAGAACATACCCCTGGGGCAAAGAAAACCGTGAGCTCATTAAACATTATCAGGCAATCGGCCAAGTGAGAAACGAATTTAAACACCTCTTTGCTTACGGAGACCTCCATCATCTCTATGCCAGGGATGATGTCATGATCTTCGCGCGCAGCAATGATAAGCAGATCGCCTTGGTCGCTACCAACCGCGGATCTCAGGTAAAAACCGTAGAACTCAATGTAACAGATTTGATGAAAAACAATATCAAGCTGACTGACCAATTGGACGAAAATTACAACATCATTAGCAAGGACGGCAAGTTGACCGTCACGATTCCGGCAATGAGCGGACGTATGCTGGTGTCCGACAAGGGACAAAACATCAAGCAGACAAAGGCTGTTTCCAAACTGGTTGCCATTGAGGGAAACCATTCCGTCACCTTAAAGTGGAAGGGAAACGCCAAATCATATCATGTTTACCAAACAACAGTGAGCGGGGCCTTATATCAAAAAGTGGCAAGCACCCGTCACACCAGCATCACCATTGACGGATTGAATAACGGCCGCAAGTATTATTTTGCTGTCACCGCGGTTGACGAGGAACAAAATGAGTCGGCGAGAACAGAAACAAGACAGGCGGTTATCCCTCATATAAAGTTGACCAGTGAAAACACACAGATCAAAAACATCACCCAGTTGGAAAACGCCACTCTCGATTTGTCAAAAAAGCAAGTTGTTTCAGGGGAAATCTTTATCGCCGGAGGGACTGAGCAAGATCAGGCGGAGGGACTTACTGCCAGACTAGAAATAAAAGAGCCCGGTGCTTCGGATTGGGTATCAACCCCTGCACAGTACACAGGCCAACATGGTGGATTCAATGTATTTAGTGCTCAATTCTTGCCGTTCACCACAGGTGAATATCAGTATCGTTATGCATTCTCAACCGATCTCGGACGACAGTGGATGGCGAGCGAAATCAAAACAGTAACCATCAGCAAAGGTGCAGACACAATCCCTCCCGCCGACAGCATTCACTTAAAACAACCCGCTCAAGAATCTGGTCAAGTGAACCTTTCCTGGTCCATCCTAGGGGCAAAAGATCCTTATATGATTGCCATTGTGCGCAACGGAACAATGGTTGATCAACTGTTTGATACGGGGATAAAGACATATAAAGATATCGAAGTGAATAATGGTACTCCCTATCGTTATCAAGTTAAGGTGTATGACCGGTTCGGGAATTTTGTCAGTTCCAATATCGTCAATGTCATTCCTGATCTGGTCACCATAAAAGTAACATTTAAAGTTAACCTCCCGGATTATACGCCTCAAGGGGTAAAGATCACCATTCCTGGCAACAAGAATGGATGGAACACCGGAGCCTGGGAAATGACCAGAGGAGGTGCCGTTACCAATGACTATGAATACACCATCGAAGCACAAGAGGGAGAAGTGCTCAGTTACAAATATGTCAAAGGGGGCACCTGGGAACAGGAAGGATTGGCCGACCACACTCCCAACAATCCCAATGACGACGATGTCAGCTATTATGGCTACGGCGCAACAGACACCAATTTGCAAATCATTGTCACCAACCAGGGCGAAAACCGGATGATCGTTCAAGACAAAGTTCTGCGATGGATCGATCAACCTGTAGTGATCACTTCCCATACGGATGGCCAAACCGTTACCACTGAGACTATCACGTTAAAAGGAACTGCCATCAAAGAGGGGATTTTAACCATTAACGGCGAGCGCGTTTCAATCCGGGATGACATGGAATTTTCGCATACTCTTTCCTTACAGGAAGGAGCTAACACATTCAATATTCGCATCGAACCATCTGAAGAAAATAAATCAACCATCTTCAAAAACGACGCCGGAGCAATTGCAAAAAATACGAAGGAATTCTCCTTTATCATCTATAAAGACTAGTGTGAAAAGACCGGCTCCTCACAACAAATGAGGAGCTGGTCTTTTCGCTATCTCTTTTTCGCACATTCAACCTGATCCTTTGTATCCTATTTAGAGCTTCCCCTATTTTACCTTTCATGTATATCCCGGTGAATCAGGTGCAAGAATAAAGTTAAAGTTCAGGGGCCAAGGAGACGTTGTAAATGAAACATACCTTTACGTTACTTATCAAATTTTTGTTTACGAGCGTTGTTCTTTATTTAATATTGGGGCTACTTTTCCGGGTCTCTTATACAAACATTCTGCTAACCAGTATTGCCATAACCGTCATTGGCTACCTTTTTGATCTCTTTTTAATGCCCCGAATCGGGAATCTGTTTTCAACAATTACTGATTTCATGGTTACCGCTTTTATTGTTTGGTTGTTTGGAACCCTCCTGTTTGATACAGATATTGCAACATATTATTATAAACGGAATACGATGCCTCTCTTTGAGGTAACAACGATCAGCGCCCTGGTAATTGCTGCGGGAGAATGGTTTTTTCACCGGTATATGAAACGCACACTGTTTGCAGAAGAGATGAACGACTGAAAATACATACTCTCATTAGGGTTGTGGAAAAGGATAAGGAAGTGATAACCGTTATGGCGGAGAAAGTAATTTTTGCCTATTTTCGCACGATGGAAGGAGCAGAAAAAGCTGTTAAAGAGCTAAAAAATCGCGGTTTTCATGATGCACGGATCGACCGTTTCTCTCCGATAGGAGGCGGGAATGTACATGATGTAGACGACATCCTGGAAAATCCTTTCACTAATCAGGGAATTTCACTTACAACCAGCACACTGGGTTCACCTGAACTGAACCCGGATAAAAGAACATTGCTTGCAGCTCATGAAGATGCCAGCGGATGGACGGGCGGCCACGGATTTTCTTCTCCGGAAGATGTTTGTGTTACCGTGTTTATCGATCCTGCCCGACTGGAGGAAGTCACCTCTTTGTTGGAACTGGCAGGCGCGAGACTATAACTGAGGGTACGGAGTCAAGGAGTAGCAGTAAGACTACTCCTTATTAACATGGCATTGAGTCTGCTTGACCCTGCCGTAGACTCCCCCGCCGCCTTCTTCCAATTCTAACCGTTGCTCCCGGGCCAGTTTAATATGCCGGGCAATAACCTGGTTAGACACTTCAGCGATCTCGGAAATGGGAGCATGATGTAAGACACTCATCTCCGTCCCGAATGCATCCAGCAACTTATCCAATGTTTTTTTGCCCAGTTTGGGAATAAACTCAAGCGGCACCTGATACACATAAGGTGGCCGGTGATCAGGATGATGCATCTCCTGGTCAGCAATGTCCATGATCCGGTCACGAACCCCTTTTACTCTCTTTTTGCTTCCGCACTCCGGACACCTGGAAATTTCCGCATCCAACGGCCATAACTCATCACAATTTAAACAACGGGTGCGGTAATATTTGCCGAGGCGGGGATTTAGCCCGTAATTGGCTGCTACTTTTCTGCCCTTTTGTCTTAACAAGGCCCATTTTAATTCTTGAAAGCTGGCCTCCTTGACCCATAACTCATTATATTCCCGACCGATCTTAGGGATGGAATGGGCATCAGAGTTGGTGACAAAGCTAAGTGATTTCAATTCTGACAGATGGTCGGCCAAATGGCTGTCAGAACTCATACCAAGTTCCACACCGGCCAATCTTTTCAGGTCAAACAAATAACTCATCCGATCCGTTGCACTTCCATATACGCTTTTAAACGGTGTAAAAACATGAGCCGGAATGATGATCCCGTCATATTCAGCCACCTTTTCTTGTAAAGCGCCAGCCGGCTGATACAAGCGCTGTGTGCTTAACTGTACATTTTTCATATGTTTGGATAACCACTCTGTAAAGCGGCTGATTTGATTCAGTGTTGGAAAATAGGTAAGAACATGGGCGGCACCCATTCCCGGTTCCCTGATTTCAATCTCTGCCCCCAAGATACAGGTTGTCTCCCGGTATACGATACCTCCGCCGGGATGCTCCTTATATAAACCCGACCGCAATCCCCGGCGAATCTCCCCTTGTACAGGAGGTGACGCAGCATCAATCACCCCGATCATTTCAATTCCCTTTCGGTGGTATGACTCCCGTACAATCTGTTCAAAGGTCATATTGCGAGCTGCGGTAATTTTTACGGGCAAATTGCTTTCTGTTCTGCCAATATGAATGTGAAGATCAGCAAAAATAGATTTCAAACAGATCTTCCTCTCAACACCTGGTTTTGCCATAGATAAACGGCCGCTACCGTTTTGGCGTCACAAATTTCTCCGGCAGCGATACGCTCCAGGCATTCATCCAACGTAAGCTCAACCAGTTCTACAAATTCATCTTGATCCAGCCTGGCTTCTCCTTTGCTTAACCCATTTGCCCGATATATATGCAAATACTCATCAGCAAAGCCGGGAGATGTGTAGAAAGAAACAACATGTTCGATCTTTTCGGCACGATAACCTGTTTCTTCCTCCAACTCCCGCATGGCACAATCTGCCGGGTTTTCTCCCGCTTCCAGTTTACCGGCGGGAATTTCCAGAATCGTCTTTTCCAATGGCTTGCGAAACTGCCGAACCATGACCAGTTTATTTTCTTCAGTTACCGCCAACACACTGACGGCACCCGGATGTTTTACGATCTCACGCGTGGAGGTTCCCCCGTCGGGCAGCTCTACCCGGTCGATTTGCAAGCGAACAACCCTTCCCTCAAAAATCGTTTCACTTGCAATTGTCTTCTCTTCTAAGTTGCGCACTTGAGTCACTCCTTATTTATCTATCCGTTTATTATATCTTACCGTAACCTCATCAGAAGAAAAAACGCACATATTTTGAACCAGAGCGACGTATGTCAGAAGAGAGGATCTGGAAAGACTCGTATTAATCAAGTGAATAAGCGAGGTCAATCTATGAATATAAAGATGAGTGATACGAACCTGCACATGTCAGGAAAAGCCTGGCAAATAAGAGCTCGACTGCGTGAATGGTCCAAACACCAAATCACACTTCAAGAATTTTTGTCCCGACAAATAGGCAGGAAACAGAGGGATAAAAAATTTCTAAGAAACTGCCGCCCATTTCCAGCCCATCTACGGAGACTGTAAAATACCGGCTCCCTCCCATCGAAATATTCTATAATACAAAAAATAATTCATCATCTGGTAAATTTTATACTTTTTATATTCTAATCTTTAATATTAATTAATAAATCAATTAATTTATAAAAAATTATTTATTCTAAAGTGTGGAAAGCCTTCTTTAATTCACCACTTATTTAATACAAAATATTTTTTAAATGGGGGCATGCTGCTGTGAAACGCGTTAAAGTGCTGACAATGGCTGTAGTCCTGATGTTTTCCATGCTGACAACGGGCTTCCTTACGATGGGGGTTGCGGAAGCGAAGCCAAACTTTCTGTTACCATTTGCCTGTAATGAGAAATGGGTCGTTAAATCCTGGAGCGGCCACAATCCCTACTACGCTGTGGACATGAACAAATACGGAACATCCGGGAACGGGGACTATGGCGAGAATGTGGTAGCTTCAGCTCCCGGTACGGTCAAGAGTGTCGTCAACCTGGGAGATCGCAGTTATGGTCTCTACATCATCATTGACCACGGAGGTGGCTGGGAAACTCTGTATGCCCATCTGAGCTCCGCCAATGTATCACAGGGGCAGTCTGTTCAAGCAGGAGATGGAATTGGAAAAGTGGGGAATTCGGGAACGACCTATGCCCATCTCCACTATGAGCAGCGTTACCAGGGTGATGACCGCCCCGTTACACTCCAGGGCTACACCTTCTCTTACCCGTCGGACAGCAGGACCATGACGAGTCAAAATTGCGGCGGGAGTAACGAGATCACAGGTACCGTCCATACTGATAACGGACTGCCTGTAAATGTAAGATCAGGTCCGGGCACTTCTTACAGTATAGTAGGCAAAAAGTATGATGGAGACGTTGTAACCATTGAGTGCCAAATTAGAGGGGAAACGGTAACAGGTAAATATGGTACAAGCGATCTCTGGGATCGAATCGGCCCGGGTCAATATATCTCTGATACTTATGTGTATACAGGTTCGGATGGACAAGTCGCTCCTACTTGCCCGTCTCCTTAAGCCTAAATCTAAAATCTGCCGGTTCCATCTCTTAATGACGATAGAGGTCTTCTCTATCGTCATCATCATTCTTAAAGTCTTTCAAAAGATCGAAAAAGGGGTATATTTATGAAAAATTTATTTTTACTTATCTTCGCGAGCGTAATCGCTTTAACTTCCTCCCCGGCTTTTTATCTGGTTGGGCATGCCAGTCCCACAGCAGAACAAACCATTGTGAATGAAGATTTCTCAAGTGGCACGATTCCGGCAGACTGGAAGGCAATTGTCGGGGAGTGGAAGGTTCAAAATGGACGGTTGGTAGGAAAATCCGATAGCACTGGCCAATTGTCACGGATTGCTTTTGGACCGCATGTAGAAAATTTTCGATTCGAAGCAACGATTCGCTTTGATCAAGTGCTTGAACCGACAAGATGGACGGCTTTAGCCTTGGACATGCCTTCTTCCAATACCGTACCATGGTCACAAGCAGCCTTGCGAAGCGGGTCAACGGCCTCAAACGGGGTTGAATTTGCGCAGCGGACGACAGAAAACAAATGGAATGTGATTTCAAAAACATCAGCCCCAAGAGAAGTAGGAGTCGGAAAAGATGTCCGAGTAAGAATTGAGGTGCACGAAAATCTTGCTCGCTGGTATTTTGATGATCGTTTTCTGTTAGAAGAGACTTTTTTACCTCGCAGTTCTAATGGAGTATTTGGCTTTGTTGTTAGCGGAGCAACCGTTTCGTTTGATAATGTAAAAATTACACAATTAGAACCGAAACCACCCGTATTAAAGGAAACTTTCTCAGGCACTTCCATTCCCTCCGGATGGAACCCCAGTGGAAGCTGGACAGTTCAAAACGGCCGCTTAATAGGGAAATCTACCAGTACTTCCGATCTGTCACGTATCTCTTTCGGATCCCATCTTAAGAATTTTCGATTTGAGGCGACAGTTCGTTTTGACCAAGTGATTGATCAAACGCGGTGGGCCGCTTTAGCGTTGGATATGCCCAAAACTAACACAGTCCCTTGGTCACAGGCGGCCATGCGCAGTGGCACAACTGCATCGAATGGGATTGAATTTGCCCAGCGCACATCATCAAACAACTGGAATGTCATTTCAAAAGCTGCCGCTTCTACTGATGCGGGGGTAGGTAAAGATGTGCGTGTGGCGATTGAGGTACAAGACAAACGGGCCCGCTGGTATTACAATGGACAATTTGTTTTGGAAGAGACCTCTTTGCCACGCAGTTCTGATGGTGTGTTTGGTTTTGTTATCAGTGGGGCTACTGTTTCGTTTGATGATGTAATCATAAGGAGTTTAGGGGACTACCCATCCCTTTTTAAAAATACCTATGGGAATCCGCATGTTGTGGCTCACCGCGGCAATTCCGTTGCAGCTCCTGAGAATACCATCGCAGCAATCCGAAGTGCTAAGAATGCGGGAGTGCCTATTGTAGAAGTAGATACACAAACAACATATGACGGAGTGCCGATCTTGATGCATGATAAAACTGTTGACCGAACAACAAATGGAACGGGTTATGTTAATGAAATGAATTTAACTGAAATTCGCATGCTTGATGCAGGTTCATGGTTTAGCCCACAATTTGCCGGTGAAAGGGTACCCACTTTAGAAGAAGCCCTGGATGAGATCAAAGATTCCAATATAAAGTTGTTATTAGAAATTAAAGCACCTGAAACACAGACAGAGATAAAACGTATCCTGTTTGAGGTAACAAGCAGGGAAATGTCAGATCAAGTCATCATTCAGAGTTTTGATGAAACGATTCTCCGTTATGCCAGGTCACTTGCACCAGAGATACCACGGGCTATCTTGCGTACTACGCCACATACAGACCCTGTCGCAGCAGCCAAAGATCTTGGCTTAATATCGTATCACGCAAAACATACTGGATTAAGTGAAAACCCCGGTGTAATTAAAACTTTGCATCAGGCAGGCTTCTCAGTATTTACCTATACGATAGATACTTCTACTGAATGGGGTAAGTTTACAAACCTTGGTGTTGATGGCATTGTTACGAATCATCCCAAAGCCGCATTGGACTGGTTATCAAATGGATTCCCCGGAACAGTTAACACAACGACCGGAGTAAACCTGAATGTCAGATCCGGTCCAGGCACCAACTATGACATTGTTGGTTCCGTAGCCGATGGACAAACTATTTTCATCAAGTGCCAGATTAGAGGAGAAACAATAACTGGTACATACGGCACCAGCAACCTCTGGAATCAAATCGGTGATGGCAAGTATATACCCGATGCTTACACGTACACCGGGTCTTCCGAACAGGTTGCGCCTACCTGTACGAATTAATTTCCCTTGGATTAGCTGTAGAAGGGCTTAGATCTGTGATCCAATCGAGTAAGAGGGGGTGACTAACCCCCGTCTTCTCACACCACCGTACATACCGTTCGGTTTCGGGATTTCGACTCGACGGACAGGCATCGGTTCATAGGTTCCATCTTCGATGGAAGCCCGAATCGAAGCCCAGTAACATTGGATGTGCGCTCGTAGGGATTCTACCGGCATTCCATCCACACCATAGCTTCGTTCTTTTCCACCTGTTTCAGGGGTTTTAAGAGATTTTCCCGTCATAGCAGTTTGTTTCATTAACATCGACATAACCTTCCTCGTGAACGTTTCAGTCTATTTCTTTACTCCACCCTCTTGAAATCCCCCGTGGGATTCACACATCCTCCTTCAAGTAAGCCTATTCCAGGTTGTCTGTCTCATCGTAAAGAATGAACGCCTAGTGAATCGTTCTTCCTAAGTGTTCAGCCCTTCCTCTTTCAGGCGTCCCCTACTTGAGTACTATGGCGTCTGCTGATTTCTGACTGTTCAGCCTTTCCTCTCAGAAAGGGTTACCATGTGGGCATGGCGTTTCAGTCAGACCTCCCCGGGTAAGAGCGCAGTCTTTCACTCCATCTATCTGCCTCACTCTCATTCGCTTTTGGTAGCAAGGACTTTGTCTTGTTGAGCAGACTTATCCAACGAATGCTAACCTTATATGAGGTTCGTGTTCCTCAGACCGGAGATTTGCCGCTGGCTTCTTTCAGTCTCCGCCTCACGGCGGGACACCCTTGCCTTAAGCTAATGGCTACTGCTACCTTCACCATTCGGGACTTGCACCCTGTAGACTACGCCCATGCCAGGCGCACTGACAGGAGGAACCTAAGCCGGTAAAGGCTCAAGTTCCTCCTGTTTAAAAAAAGAATACAATCTTTTGGAACCCATATATCCAGCTTACTGCATGAGGTACAACCCGTCATACGAAATTTCCGATTATATTTATCCTTATCACCGATCTGAAGGGGGTGATCGGTATGTCCCTGCCCCCTTGGCAATATACCTTTCCTTTAATGAACCTCCCCCACTGTAGAGGTGGAGGTTTCTTACCATCAGAATCAAGAAACTCTCACGCATAGAAGGGTTTGCCTTCTACACTCGATCTATATCCTCTGGATTCCTAAGTAAGCAACATACACAGAAGTGTATGGGTCGGTCCGGACCATCCAATAGCATTAGTGATCCGTAGATACGTTGTACTCTATGAGTCGCAAAAAGGACCTACAAATTAAAAAACTTTTACGCTAAAACTCTCCACACAGATCGGAGATTTTTTATATATTGTATATATGAATTCTTCATGATTCGTTTACTCTA
The DNA here is from genome assembly GCF_016055185.1 of Paenactinomyces guangxiensis. Taxonomy (GTDB): domain Bacteria; phylum Bacillota; class Bacilli; order Thermoactinomycetales; family Thermoactinomycetaceae; genus Paenactinomyces; species Paenactinomyces guangxiensis. The sequence continues at coordinate 117,456 of NZ_JAECVR010000011.1, read as the reverse complement.
AAAATCAATCTAAGCAGAGAGGAGATTTGTATGCAACAAAGTAAATACACCCTTCACCAGTCTGTTCTGGACAGCCTAACTCCCCGCGAACGTCATACATACTTTGAATTGGTGCGGCTGGCAGCACCTGAAGATACGTTCCATGAAGAATATAAAGTACCGATTCCCAGGGGAGGTTGTATTATCTCCTATCGTCAATTAGAGAAATTGTTGGATATTACCAAATCCACGATTCGCAGGGCGCTGACACGTTTAGTAGAAAAAGATTTGATTGAGTTAACCAACATGGGGAGAATCAAAGGAAAAGACGGAAATCTGTATCGGACACTCTGCAAGATTAAGCATGTTTATAGTCCTGTTGTAAACAACAATGAAACAAGGAAGGTGCCTACGCTGATTGAGGGCATTTACCAGTTGGAAATCAAACATCTGGCTAATCGATTAGCTGAGTTAGAATTATTGCAAAAGCAAGTAAACGAACATCGGCCAAAAAATGACCAGTTTTTGCTGGACTTGCTCATCCAATCCTATCACATTGCAAATAACATACTTTTATATAAAAAGAAATATTTATCCGCAGATGATGGCTTATATATTCATCGTGCGGAAAATGACTTGAAACTCTTCATCCAGGAGAGAGAAGGAAAAAGTCTCAGCCCCATTGAACTGCAGTTGCAGGCAGTTCTCACACTCCTTGACTCGTTAAACTCTGATTTTAGCGAACTTGAAACCAGCGCAGATAAACAGCTTAGAGACAACTGCATGAAATTGATCAAGACCATTTATCAAAATGCCGCACAGTTGTTACAAAGAGACACTTCTGATGACTGGCCGGTACAACCCGGCGGATGAGTTGGAGCGGTCATCTCTGATTCTTTGCAGGGCGCCAGTCTGAAGGAAAACAGAAGTCTGACCTCACCAATTAAAATAATTTTTCTATTGCACAAACCTAATTTGTTTGAGGTGATCAATCTGAACATTCAATTTCCCCCAGAGAACAAAAAGATTCTTTTAGAAGAGCTGAAACGGGTCCAAAAATGGGAAGAGGAGCAAAATGATCTGTGGTTTTGGGAAAAAATCGGTCGTATTCCCTTCGCCATTTTAGATAAAATTACCCCGCAAGCCGTCCATGATCTGCTGGGTAAAATTCTCGATGAACTCGGGGGATATGTCCAAACCGGAGGACATTATTTGATCAGCGAAGCCAGTATATTGGAAAAACTGGCTGCAACAGCCGGCCATCCCTCCGCCCGCTTGCAATTGAAAGATGTCCAGTCTCTTCCCATACAAACCATGAACAAACTGTCTGAGCAGTTAAAAGAATCCCGCGTTCAATTTGCAACGATACAGGGGGCCACGACAGGCGTTGGTGGAATTTTTACTCTGGCAATCGATATTCCTGCATTATTGGGTTTGTCATTAAAAGTATTACAAGAGATGGCAATCACTTATGGCTATGATCCCAAAGAAAAGAAAGAGAGAATCTTTGTCGTTAAGTGCCTGCAATTCGCCTCTTCCGATTTCGTTGGCAAAAAAGCAATTTTAAAAGATCTTTCCCGTTATCGCGAGGGGAATACCGAACGGGAATCCATCTCCCAATTGCAAGGCTGGCGCGAAGTAATCGCCACTTACCGGGATAATTTTGGCTGGAAAAAACTTTTTCAACTGGTTCCGGTGTTCGGCATTCTCTTTGGTGCTTACATTAACCGCTCCACCATCGATGAAGTGGCTGAAGCAGGCCAAATGCTATACCGTAAGCGGAGAATCCTGGACAAGCTTGAGGCATTGGAAAAAACAAGTCATGATTTAACAGAAAGCGATAATTCCTCCCTTTAATTTCAAAAAGCTGGTCTCTGTATCCACAGAGCACCAGCTTTTCTACTCAAGAAAGATAAAAATAAAATGACCGCTTGTTGCGGTCCCCGGCTTAACCCGGGAAAAAGTGGCCTGATTGACCTCAAATTGCAGCTTTTTGATTATGCAAGCACTTCTACTTTCGCACATTCTGTCACTAATGAGAAAACAAGCTCGGCAGCTTTGACCAACTCGGCGATCGGCATCCGTTCACTGGTGGTGTGGATATTTTCATAGCCGATCCCCAGATTGACTGTTGGAATACCGTAACCGGCGATCACGTTGGCATCACTTCCACCCCCACTTGCACCGAGGTACGGTTTACGGCCAACCTGTTTTACAGCGGCGATCGCTTTTTGTACGACCAGGTCTGATTCATCAAATTGAAAAGCCGGATAAAGGACAGTTGTCTCCACTTCCGCTCTGGCATTAAACTCTTCAGCTGCTTCATGGAACGCCCGTACCATTTTATCCACCTGGGCCTGTAATTTTTGCTCGTTCCGGCTGCGCGCTTCTGCAAGTATTTCTACACGCTCGGGAATAATGTTGCTCGCTGTTCCCCCTTGAAATCTGCCGATATTCGCAGTTGTTTCTTTGTCGATGCGTCCAAGCGGCATTTTGGTAATCGCCCTGCTTGCCACTTGTATGGCGCTGATCCCGTCTTCGGGATTGACACCGGCGTGTGCAGCTTTGCCATAAATCGTAGCCAAAATTCTCATCTGGGAAGGTGCGGAAGTGATAATTTCCCCGACTTGTCCATTTGAGTCAAGGGCAAAGCCAAAATCTGCCTGTACCAGCTCACGGTCCAAATGGCGGGCTCCCAACAAGCCGGACTCTTCACCGGCAGTGATGACCAGTTGAATCGTCCCATGGGCAATATTCTGCTCTTTAATCTGACGCAATCCTTCCAACAGGGCAGCCAACCCCGCTTTATCATCACTTCCTAAAATAGTGGTACCATCAGAGACAATATATCCGTCTTGAATCGATGGTTGAATCCCTCTTCCGGGGGCAACGGTATCCATGTGGCAGGTGAAATAGATCGAGGGTGCATCAGGAACAGACCCCTTCAACGTTGCAACCAGATTACCCGCACCGTGACCCGTCTTCGCGGCAGAACCGTCCTCCACCACCTCTAATCCAAGATCCGTCAATTTTTGTTTTAAGAGATCACAAATCTCTCTTTCGTCTCCCGTTTCGCTGTCTGTTTGTATTAGTTCCAAAAATTCGTCGATGAGGCGTTGTTGATTAATCAATTGAATATCCTCCATTCAATGTTCATGGATCAAATGATATATTCATCTATTTTACAACAAAACTACTGAATGCGTCTTGAGCGAATGTGCCTAAACATGAATATAGGGTTAAATATTGTCTGTTTTTTTACTATATTATGTTCAAAAAGCAAAAAATCTACTTAATTGGGTATGTTTATGTCTTAACAAGCCAAAAGCCGTCCCCACCCTGACATCGGGAAGGCAACGGCTTCATCTTGATTATAAAATTACCACGTATCTCTGCAGCCCGAAGGCGGACAGGTGCCAAGTTTTAACTACTGGTGATGATATATCTTTTTTTCCCAGTCTTTATAAACTTCAATCGGTTGACTCCATTTGCAATTCTGTTTCTGCCATCTTTTTGCCTGCTGTAAAAGTTCCTTTCTTCCCGCTGTTCGCCAGGGTGAGTCATCCCTTGGACCACGGATGAAAGTAACATCTGCTTTATTCACTTCAATCCCTTCCCTTTGAATGGAACACCTTTCCTGCTTAATCGGAACCTGCTGTTATTTCTAAAAAAATTAAAGCGGGATGTTGCCATGCTTTTTTGCCGGACGGGTTTCCCGTTTGTTACGCAACATTTCCAGTGCGCTTTTTAATTTTTTTCTTGTTTCCCGCGGGTCGATTACATCGTCCACCATCCCGTGTGCCGCAGCAACATAAGGGTTGGAAAATTTTTCCCTGTACTCCTGGATTTTCGCTTTACGTATCTCTTCAGGATTTTCACTCTCTTCGATCTCACGCTTAAAAATAATGTTGGCAGCTCCCTCTGCTCCCATCACCGCTACTTCCGCACTGGGCCAGGCATATACGAGATCGGCTCCGATTGCTTTTGAATTAAGAGCCACATAGGCACCACCAAAGGCTTTACGGGTGACCACAGTAATCTTTGGCACAGTGGCTTCGGAGTAAGCGTATAAAATCTTGGCCCCGTGGCGGATGATCCCGCGGTGTTCCTGGTTCACTCCCGGGAAGAAGCCGGTCACATCGACAAAGGTGACGATGGGGATATTAAAACAGTCACAAAAGCGAATAAAGCGGCTCAATTTATCTGAAGAATCAATGTCAAGGCCACCGGCCATCACCTTTGGCTGATTGGCGGCAATTCCCACTGTCTGGCCGGCGATCCGACCGAAACCGACGACAATATTACGGGCAAACTGTTGATGTACTTCCATAAAATCGCCGTTATCTACAATAAGGTCAATGATCTTACGCACATCATATACTTTCGTCCCTTCTACCGGCACTGCTTCCGCCAGCTCCTCCACCCAGCCGTCATCCTCTTTCATAAAAACGCGCGGAGGATCTTCAACATTATTCTGCGGCAAAAAGCTGAGCAGGCGGCGCACTTGCTCCAAAACTTCCGGTTCACTGGGCGCTGTAAAATGGGCGTTCCCGCTTATACTGGCGTGGACATTGGCTCCACCGAGATCCTCCGTGGAAATCACTTCTTTGGTTACCGTTTCAATCACTTTTGGTCCCGTAATAAACATCTGGCTTGTTTTTTCAACCATGAACACAAAATCTGTAATCGCAGGGGAATAGACAGCACCGCCGGCACATGGCCCCATGATGACAGAAAGCTGGGGAATCACACCGGAGTAGATGGAGTTACGATAAAAAATGTGCCCGTAGCCGTCAAGGGAAACCACCCCTTCTTGAATCCTCGCCCCTCCGGAATCGTTGAGACCGATGATCGGTGCCCCGTTTTTTGCCGCCAGATCCATGATGCGTGCGATCTTTAATGCATGCATCTCTCCCAGTGCACCGCCGAATACAGTGAAATCCTGGGCGAAAACATAAACAAGCCGGCCATGGATCTTCCCGTACCCGGTAATAACCCCCTCTCCCGGTGCTTCTGTTTGATCCATGCCAAAATGGGTAGCACGATGCTCAATAAAAGGATTTAATTCCACAAAAGTTTCTTCATCCAATAAGAGCTGGATTCGTTCACGGGCAGTTAACTTACCTCGTTTATGCTGGGACCGGATGCGTAATTCCCCTCCGCCCTGTTCTACTTTGCGCCGCCGCTCAGACAATTGTTCAATCTTCTGGTACATATCCATATGCGATCAACTACTCCTTTTTTTGTGATGTCATCGGCTCACACAATTCCATCAACACTCCACCCGTCGATTTCGGGTGTAAAAAAGCAATATTCATCTGGTGGGCTCCCGGTTTGGGTTGATCATGGATCAGTCGGACCCCTTTCTCAGCAAGCCCCTTCAACCTTTCGGGAAGGCTGGTCACTTCAAAGGCAATGTGATGAATCCCTTCTCCATATTTTGCTAAAAATTTAGCAATGGCACTTTCTTCCGACATCGGTTCCAACAATTCAATCCGGCTTTCACCAATGTTGAAAAAAGCGACTCTCACTTGCTCACTTTCAACAGCTTCAATTCCTTCAAAGGGCAGTCCCAAAACTTCTTGATACCACCTGACAGAGGAGTCCAAGTTCTGCACCGCAATGCCAATGTGGCTTATTTTTTGTGGAGTCACACTTTTCCCTCCTTAGTCAGTACCGCCTCGCGAATAAAATTGGCCGTTTCTTTTGTCGTCGTGCCGGGAGTAAAAACTTCAGCGATTCCGCTTTCTTTTAGGAAGGCGATATCCTCTTGCGGGATCACCCCTCCCCCGACAACGATGATATCCTCAGCGTTGTTTTCCTTTAAAAGGCGAACAACTTCCGGAAACAATTCATTATGCGCCCCTGATAAACAAGATAAGCCAATCACATCCACATCCTCTTGAATCGCTGTTGCTACGATTTGGGCGGGAGACTGGCGTAATCCGGTGTAGATCACTTCCATTCCCTCATCGCGCAATGCCTGGGCAATAATTAAGGCTCCGCGATCATGGCCGTCTAAGCCGGGCTTGGCGACTAAAACACGAATGGGTCTATCCATCCCTACAACCTCCTATACCGGTTGATACTCTCCAAAAACCTCTCGTAATGCATGGCAAATTTCCCCGACAGTAGCATATGCTTTTACTGCTTCCAGAATATAAGGCATCAGGTTATCCTTTCCTTGCGCCGCTTGTTTCAACAGAGCAAGTCTGGACCGGACCTCCTCCTGGTTCCGGCTGGCCCGTACTTGCTTCAACTGTTCAATCTGCCTTTTTGCCAGCTCAGGGTCCATCCGCATCAATGGCGGCTGAACTTCATTTTCCAGACAGAAACGATTCACCCCGACTACAATTTCTTTGCCAGCCTCAATTTTGCGCTGGGTTTCCAGTGCCACACGGCGAATCTCCCGTTGCATAAACCCTTGTTCCACAGCCTGGACCGCCCCCCCGATCTCGTCAATCTGATGAATGTAGTTGAGAGCTTCCCGTTCGATGGTATCTGTCAATTCCTCAATGTAATAAGAGCCGCCCAGTGGATCGACCGTATCTGCGACTCCGCTCTCGTAAGCAATAATTTGTTGCGTCCGCAGTGCAATGCGCGCCGATTCTTCCGTCGGCAAAGCCAGTGCCTCATCCCTTGCATTGGTGTGCAAACTTTGTGTTCCGCCCAATACTGCGGCAAGCGCTTGCAAAGTAACACGCGCAATGTTGTTATCAGGCTGTTGCGCGGTCAAGGTGGACCCGCCTGTTTGCGTGTGGAAGCGGAGTTGTAACGAGCGCTCGTTCGATGCATGGAAACGCTCTTTCATCAATTTCGCCCACAAGCGGCGGGCGGCACGAAACTTAGCGATTTCTTCAAAGAAATGGTTGTGGGCATTAAAGAAAAAGGAAAGTCGCGGGGCAAACTGATCAACAGATAATCCGGCTTCAATCGCTGCTTCCACATAAGCGATCCCGTTCGCCAGGGTAAAGGCAACCTCCTGTACTGCAGTTGAACCGGCTTCACGAATATGGTAACCGCTGATACTGATGGTGTTCCATTTGGGAACATGTTTCTCGCAATAGGCAAATACATCGGTGATCAGTCGCATCGACGGTTGTGGAGGAAAAATATAAGTTCCTCTGGCTATATATTCTTTTAAAATATCATTTTGAATTGTTCCTCGGATCTGGCGGGACTTAACTCCCTGCTTTTCAGCGACCGCTATATACATAGCCAGCAAAATGGAGGCCGGGGCATTAATGGTCATTGAGGTGCTAACCTGGTCCAAAGGGATGCCTTCAAGCAACCGTTCCATATCCTGAAGCGAATCAATGGCAACTCCCACTTTGCCCACTTCTCCTGCAGACATGGGATCATCTGAGTCATACCCAATCTGAGTCGGTAAATCAAATGCAACACTAAGCCCGGTCTGTCCCTGCTCAAGCAGATAGCGAAATCGTTTGTTCGTTTCTGCAGCAGACCCAAATCCCGCATACTGGCGCATCGTCCAGTAACGCCCGCGGTACATGGTTGGACGAATTCCGCGGGTGTATGGATATTCACCGGGGAGTCCCACCTGCTCCGCGATCTCCTCCAACGTTTTGCCCTGGCTGTATAAACGTTTGACTTCAATTCCAGAAAGCGTTTCAAACCGCTCTTTTCGCTCCGGAGACTTTTCCATCAGCTGATCAGTCTTTTTTTCCCACTCCTTATACCGTTGATCCCATGATTGTTTTGCCATCCTCAACCGTCTCCTCTCTTTCCAAAACTTGTTGCATCGCCATCCCGTCATTCTCATCGTTCCGAGGCGTTTTTCTTAATGGATGCAACAATCTCCTTCTCAATAAAACGCTTTCACTTCTTAATATAACAAATATTACACCTGTTTGAACTCCCATTTCACAAACCTGATCCAATGGACATCCCAAACAGAGTTCTGTAAAATAAACTTTTGAGGTGAGTAACTTTTGCAAGCGCGTTGGGTCAAAGCAATTGTGTATGTGATCATCTTTACTTTGCTTATCACAACGGTCGCTGCCGGAATAACAATATTCCTATAATCTTCACTTAACAGTTTGTTTTTTTACGTAAAGATTGATTATACTTATTTAATGGAAGCGCGTTCTCATGCGCGGACGAACTTGGAAAGCAGGTGTAAGAGTCAATGAACTACTTTATGGTGCCAATCCTTGTCCTTATCAGTATTTTTGCGATCCAAGGCACTCTCTACAACAAAAAAACGGGTAACAAACCCGGTCTGGTCATTGGCGGAGTGTTTACACTCGGCCTTGTCGGGGTAACCCTGCTCGCCCTGTACGACTTGTTTGTAGGCATCCAGTAGTCCATATGGAAAAAGGCTTCTTTCTCGTATGAGATGGAGGCCTTTTTGTATCTGCACTTATCCGTTCCCATGCATCGCAGACTTGCTTGAAAAGGGTGATAAAATGGAACTCTCTTTTCATTGACAAATCTGAATTTTAAGTGTTCCGATTGAAAAAGTCCCACGCGCTCCTCCTCATTGAAGTTCAATCACAGAACTCTTTTGAAATATTGAGGAGGAGTCTAGGGAATGAAAAGCAAAAACTTCCAATTTCTCTTGTATTCCATCGCTTTTACCAGTATAGCCGTGGCTATGCATCAGGCCTCCTTTAAAAACTTTTTGTTGGATGGCTTGTCCCTTTCTTCACAACAGTACGGCTGGGTTGACGGGATCAAAGAGATTCCCGGGTTGGTTGCAGTTGGTTTAATCGGGTTTACAGCCAGATTTACTGAACGAAATGTATGGGTTTTTTCTTCTTTTGTGATTGCTGCTGCTTTAATTACGTACTCCATTGCCAATGACTTTATTTCCGCGGCCGTGTATACACTGATTTTTAGTGTGGGTACGCACTTATGGTCCATACTGGGCGACTATTTAGTGACTGATTTTTCAACCCCGCAGAACCGCTCCATAAAGTTTGGACAAATCGCCGCCTATCGTGCAGGGGCAAGCCTGATTGGGATGGGGGTCGTCTGGTTACTCAGCTTTACCTTCTCCTTTGATGCCGTCTTTATCATCGGGGGCTTCTTTTCTCTCATCGGCCTTGTGATGGCCGCCAGAATAACAAAAAATAAGCGTCCTCACGGGCCTTCTATGAAGCTGGTCTTCAGGGGGAAGTATTTTCCCTATTACTTATTAAGCCTTCTATCCGCTGCGCGGGAGATGGTTTTTATCACTTTTGCTGCTCTTTTGTTGATTCAGATCTATGATACTTCTCTTCAGTCGATGGCGATTCTGACAGCGATTCATGGGGCATTGGCTGTTATAACAAGACCATTGATCGGAAAAATCACGCAAAAATTAGGCGATCTGAAAGCACTGGCGGTTAATTACGGGCTGGTGACGGCTGTATTTTTGGGATATGCGTATATCGATCATCAATGGGTTGTTTACCTTTTGTTTGTTATTGACGATGTTTTAGCTGGATTCGATGATATTGCCATATCCTCCTATGCAGGAAGACTGGTTCCCAAACATGAATTAAGTTCTACATTGGCGATGGGAAGTACACTTTCACATATGGTAGCGGTATGTATTCCAATTGCCGGAACCTTCATTTGGGTCCCCTTTGGTTCCGTTTATCCTTTTCTTTTTGGCGCGGTTATAACCGTACTGGCGACACTGTTTGCCTTGCTCTATGCGAAGCGCGGATGAAACAGATCGCGATCGGTTGGGCAATTCCACTTTTCTGAAAGGCTCCCCATCGCGTGTGTTTGTATTGAAAGCCCGCGGCCAAACGTTGTCCACGGGCTTCAATTTCCCACAATTACAATGAATTTCGATTCTGTGCAAATATTTTCTCAAACGCTAAACCTACCTCATCCATCACTTTGCTCATCTCCACTTTTCTGCCCAGCAGCTGTTCCATTGATGTTACCCCGTATTCCTGGATTCCACACGGAATGATCATATTAAAATAACGCAGATCCGTATTCACATTTAAAGCAAATCCGTGGCTGGTAATATAGCCCCGGCGCTTCCTGCCCCGATTAAACTTGACACCGATGGCAGCAATTTTAACATCTCCGACCCAGACACCGGTATAAGGCTCTTTGCGCCCTCCCTCGATCCCCCAATACCGGAGGGCATGAATGAGCGCTTCTTCCAGATCACGCAAATAGGAATGGGCATTGTAATTTTTTTCCCCCAGATAAAAGATCGGATAACCTACCAGTTGTCCCGGCCCGTGATAGGTCACATCCCCTCCGCGGTCGATCTCAACCACATCGACCCCCCGCTGGCGGTATTGCTCACCGGTAAAAAGCAGGTTATCTTGATGGCTCCCGCGGCCTAAGGTGATGGTGTGGGGGTGTTCCAGCAATAATAGTTGGTTCGTTATGTTTTCTTGATCGATTTGCTTCACCAGTTCTTTCTGTTTGTCCCATGTTTCCATATAAGGGACCTGTCCTAAACGCTGCACTTCAAACACGGCGCGTCCCTCCTCATGACAAAAGGCACCCTGGACAGGATGCCTGAGTTTTCATTCGATTAGATTTGGCTGTCCGGCCCGTACGCCTCCAAGCGTTCTTTCACACGCTTGAGGAATCGTCCGGCCATCCAGCCGTCCAGGATACGATGATCCAAAGAGAGACAGAGGTTCATCATATCACGTACAGCAATCATGTTATTGGTTACAACCGGCCGCTTTACGATCGCTTCAAATGAGAGGATTGCCGCTTGCGGATGGTTGATGATCGGCGCGGAGGCGATAGAACCGAATGAGCCGGTGTTGTTGACGGTGAAGGTTCCGCCTTGCATATCTTTAAGTTCCAGTTTACCGGAACGCGTCTTTTGCGCTAAATTGTGAACCGCTTTAGCCAGTCCTAGAATGCTTTTTTCGTCTGCATCCTGAATGACAGGAACATAGAGAGCTTCATCGGTGGCTACGGCAATCGAAATATTGATGCGCTTTTTCAGTATGATTTTATCATCCGCCCACACGGAGTTCAAATAGGGGAACTCCTTAAGTGAATCAACAACAGCTTTGATAAAAAACGGCATAAAGGTCAGGCTGACACCCTCGCGATTTTTGAAGTCTGCTTTTAAACGCTCACGCAGTTCAACCAAACCTGTTACATCCGCTTCCATCATCGTCCAGGCGTGGGGAGCTTCGTGTTTGCTCGTTACCATGCGCTGGGCAATGGTGCGGCGAACGCCGGATACCGGCACTTCGATATCTCCGTTTTCTAATGGTGTCCCCGCTGTTGCCGGAGCCGGTTTTACCGGGGCGATGGTTGGCTTGGCGACCGGTGAAGGTTTGGGCTCCGCCACTGCTTTTTCTTTTGCAGGTTCTGGTGCCCCCGGAGCAGCTGTACCTTTTTCAATCGCCCGCAGTACATCTTTACGGGTGATGCGTCCCCCTTTACCGGTACCCCGAATCCCGGTCAGGTCGATATTGTTTTCCTGGGCCAGACGCAACACTGCCGGGGAGTAACGGGCTTTCATGGAGGTATCGCCCTCTTCGTCTTCAGAGACAGCCGGATCGGATGGCGCTTCTGGTTTGGCTTCGGGCTCACTGGCTTGCGGTTCTGCTCCCCCCGACTCATCTATGCGGCAGATCAGCTGGCCTACCTCCACGGTTGACCCTTCTTCTGCTATAATCTCTGTCATTGTCCCTTCAATCGTTGAAGGTACCTCTGCATTTACTTTATCCGTTGCCACTTCGCAGATGGGTTCATATTTTGCAACAGAATCTCCCGGCTTCTTCAACCACTTGGCAATCGTGCCTTCCGTTACACTCTCTCCGAGCTGTGGCATTTTAATGTCGGTTGCCATAAAAAACCTCCTTCTTTACAACTTAAAACTCAGCTAAATCACGAATGGCATTTTCAATTTTATCCGGATTGAGCATAAACTCTTTTTCTAACGGCGGGCTATAAGGCATCGCCGGGACATCCGGTCCGCAGAGACGCCGGATCGGGGCGTCCAGTTCAAAGAAAGCTTCTTCAGCGATGACAGAAGCAACTTCGCCGCCAAAGCCTCCCGTTTTGTTATCTTCATGAATGATTAGCACCTTGCCTGTCTTTGCTGTTGCTTCAATAATCGCTTCCTTATCAAGCGGGACCAGGGTACGCAAGTCGAGCACATGGACACTGATCCCTTCTTTTTCCAGCTTTTCAGCCGCTTGCAGGGCAAAATGCAGAGTGAGTCCATAAGAAATAACGGTTACATCCGTTCCTTCCCGTTTGACATCCGCTTTGCCGATCGGAACAGTATAGTCCTCTTCCGGCACCTCCCCTTTGATTAAACGGTAGCAGCGTTTGTGTTCAAAGAAAAGAACCGGGTCCTCATCACGGATGGCAGCTTTGAGCAGGCCTTTGGTGTCATAAGGATTTGAGGGCATAACAATTTTCAGGCCGGGTATTCCGCTGAAAATCTTTTCAACACTTTGGGAGTGATAAAGGGCTCCATGGACCCCTCCGCCATAGGGAGCACGAATGACAAGCGGACAGGACCATGTCCCGTTGGAGCGATAGCGAATTTTGGATGCTTCACTGATAATTTGGTTCACGGCTGGCATAATAAAATCAGCAAATTGCATCTCAGCTACAGGACGCATGCCATACGCGGCTGCACCGATGGCCACACCGGCAATGGCCGATTCCGTCAACGGAGTATCAAGGACACGGTCTTCACCAAATTCCTCAATCAGTCCAACGGTAGCCCGGAAGACACCTCCGCGCACCCCCACATCTTCCCCGAGCACGAATACGCGTGAATCACGTTGCATCTCTTCTTTGAGTGCCTGTGTGACAGCATCAATATAAGATATAACTGGCATAAGTTTCCTCCTCCTGCTTTAAGCATACACGTGTGTATAAGTATCTTCGGGATCCGGATAAGGAGCTTGTTCCGCGTATTCCGTGGCCTCATCCACTTCTTTGGCGATCTGTCCGCTGATCTCTTTCTCTTTCTGCTCAGTCAGCAGGCCCTCTTCTACTAAATAGTTTCTAAAGATGATGAGAGAATCATTTTTTCTCGCTTCTTCCACTTCCTCACGTGTACGGTAACTGCGGTCATCATCATCACTGGAGTGAGGCACTAAACGGTAGGAAACAGCTTCGATCAAGGTGGGCCCTTCACCGCGGCGGGCCCGCTCAACAGCTGTTTTCACCGCTTGGTATACTTCTAACGGATTGTTGCCGTCCACTTTAACGCCGGGGAAACCATATCCTTGCGCACGTTTGGAGACATCCCCGCCCGCCAGTTGTTTATTGAGCGGCACAGAGATGGCGTATTTGTTGTTTTCAACCATAAAAATTACCGGAAGGTTATGGACACCGGCAAAGTTACATGCTTCATGCCAATCTCCCTGGTTACTCGAGCCTTCTCCGCAGGAAGTCAACACGACATGATTTTTTTTCTCCAGTTTTGCTGCATAAGCAATACCCACAGCATGAAGAACCTGGGTAGTCACAGGGCTGGAACCGGTTAAAATACGGAAACGTTTATCTCCGTAATGCCCGGGCATCTGTCTGCCAGCGCTATTGGGATCTTCTTTTTTGGCAAAGGCTGACAGCATTTGATCTCTGGCGGTCTGGCCAAATACCAATACCATCCCTAAATCCCGGTAATAGGGGCAAAGCCAGTCCTGTTCACGATCGAGGGCAAAAGCGGCCCCTACTTGAATCGCCTCTTGTCCCTGGCAGGAGATGACAAAGGGAATTTTACCGGCACGATTTAACAGCCACATCCGTTCATCAATTTTCCGAGCTAACAGCATGTAGCGATACATATCTAATACTTGCTCATCCGTCAGCCCTAAAGCGGAATGTTTTAAGTTGCTCATGATTCATCCTCCCTCTTTTCAACCAGCATGAATCGCTTCACCATCAACGGCCAGCGCTGCTTCACCATACACTTCAGACAGTGTTGGATGCGGGTGAATGGCATGGGCAATTTCCCAGGCCGTTGCATCCAGGACTTTAGCCAATCCTGCCTCGGAGATGAGATCTGTGGCATGAGGCCCAATGATGTGAACACCGAGCAGATCATCCGTTTTCCTGTCGGATATTATTTTGATAAATCCATCAACCTCTCCGAAAACCAGCGATTTGCCCACTGCGCGGAAGGGGAACTTGCCGACTTTGACATCATGCCCCTCTGCTTTCGCCTCTGCTTCCGTCATCCCCAGACTCCCTACTTCGGGACGGCTGTATGTACAACGGGGAACGTGTAACGGGTTAAGCGGATGTACATCAAGGCCCGCCATATGCTCCACGGCCAATATTCCCTCATGGGAGGCCACATGTGCCAACTGATAGCCTCCTACAACATCCCCAATCGCGTAAATATGAGATTCGGCCGTTTGCATAAATTCGTTGACTTGAATGACGCCTTTTTCCACCCGGATCGACGTGTTGTGCAATCCGATATCCTCAATATTGGCTTGTCTGCCTACTGAAACGAGAACGCGCTCTGAGGATAATGAGAGTGTTTTTGTCCCTTGTTCTGCCTGCAAAGTAGCCACCCCGCCCCGAATGGTAACGCTTTCAGGCAAAACCTTTGCTCCAGTAAAAATTTTTACTTTTCGCTTCTTCAGTAATCGGGTCATTTCCCTGCTGACCTCTTCGTCCTCAAATGGCAAAATACGATCGGCAAACTCAACGACAGTCACTTCTACTCCAAAGTCATTTAACATGGAGGCCCACTCAATCCCGATTACACCGCCACCAATAATGATAATGGACTTTGGCAATGATTTCATCTGCAAAGCATGGTCGGAATTCATGATAGTATTTCCATCCATCTCTAAACCCGGAAGAGTCCGCGGACGGGAGCCCGTGGCAATCAAAACAAATTGCGGCACCAACATATCCGCTTCACTGCCATCCTCTTTTTCAACCGAAATGGTCCCGGGGGTAGGGGAGAAGATTGAAGGCCCTAAAATACGCCCTGTCCCTCCATAAACATCTACTTTATTTTTCTTGAGCAGATGCTGTACCCCTTTGTGAAGCTGGCTAACCACTTTTTCCTTCCGTTTTTGCACCGAGCCCATATCCAATTTGACGTCAGCCACATGAATTCCGTAATTCTTGCTGTTCTGCATATCATGATACAGTTCTGCACTCCGCAAAAGCGACTTACTGGGTATGCAGCCTTTATGCAGACAAACACCGCCTACTTTTTCTTTCTCGACAACGGCAACTTTCAGTCCCAGCTGAGCGGCGCGGACGGCAGCAACATAACCGCCGGGTCCGGCCCCCAGCACGACGAGATCATAGTTCTCAGCCACTGGATGTCTTCACTCCTTTTTCGTCAGGCGAATAAACTAACGCTTTTTCCTCTCCCCTGATTACCCGTAATGCACCTTCTGCCAATGCTTGCAATTCATTTTCCCCGGGAACGACATAGACCGGACCGATCCATGAAACACGCTCCTTAATCATACCCGTAAAGATTTCACCATAGGCAAGCCCGCCCGTTAAAATAATGCCGTCTACTTTTCCCGCCAGAACCGTCGAATAGGCTCCAATCTCCTTGGCCACCTGGTAAGCCATCGCCTCATAAATGAGCTTCGCTTTCTCATCTCCACTGGCAATCCGCTCTTCCACTTCTCTGGCATCAGAAGTGCCGAGATACCCCATCAGACCCCCTCGCCCAACGAGCATCCGCATGATTTCACTGGCAAAAAATTTTCCAGAATAGCTGATTGCAACTAAATCCCCGATGGGAACCGTGCCGGCACGCTCCGGAGAAAAGGGCCCTTCTCCGTGCAATCCGTTGTTTACATCAATAACCCGCCCCTGATGATGGGCTCCCACCGTGATTCCGCCACCCAAATGGGCAACAACATAATTAACCTTCTCATAACTGGTTCCGTTTTGTCTGGCAATGCGGCGGGCAACTGCTTTTTGATTCAGGGCATGAAAAATACTCTTGCGCTCAATCTCAGGCACGCCTGAGATACGGGCAACAGGCTGCAATTCATCGACAACTACAGGATCAACGATAAATGCAGGGATATGAAGTTGGCCGGCAATCTCCTGAGCGATGATCGCACCGAGGTTAGAAGCGTGTACTCCGAATTCTCCGGAGCGCAAATCTTCAATCATGGCCTGGTTGACTTCATACGTTCCCCCCGGAATCGGCCGCAGTAATCCGCCACGGGCAACTACCGCATTCAACCGGGTCAAATTGATTCCTTCCTGGTCCAGTGTTTCCAGAATGACCTGTTTGCGGAATGGATATTGCTCAAACAGGTCGTTGTATTTTGCTATCTCCCTGGGATCATGGCGTAACGTTTCCTCCAGGATTGGCTTTTCATTATCAAAGACGCCGATCTTTGTCGAGGTTGACCCCGGATTTATTGCCAAAATCCGAACCGGCTCATGCACATCCAACACTCCGTTTCTTCCATTGCCATTTCCTCATTAGCGGGAGTTTAATAAACTCCGTTGATCGTGCAAGAACATGCTTCTCGAACGGCGCACTGACTCGATCCGTTCCTCCGCCATACGATCAGCCGCCTTACAACTTGGAATGCCGTCGCGCTTGGCAATTTCAAACACTTTTAAGATTTTATCATAAATCCCTTCTACTTTTTTCATCGCCCGTTCGCGATTATACCCGAGCAACTCATCAGCTACATTGATAACCCCGCCCGAGTTGATCACGTAATCGGGGGCATATACAATTCCCTTCTGGTCCAGGATATCCCCGTGGCGTTCTTCTTTTAACTGATTATTGGCCGCACCAGCCACCACTTTACATTTCAAGAGTCCAATCGTTTCATCATTGATAATTGCTCCCAATGCACAGGGTGCAAAAATGTCGCAGTCAACTTCATAAATTTTGTCCGGGTTGACCGCTTCCGCACCAAAATCATGGATGGCGCGATTCATATTTTCCTGATTGATATCGGTGACAATCAGTTTTGCCCCTTCTTCATGCAAATGTTTACACAAATGATAGGCAACATTCCCTACTCCCTGAACGGCAACGATCTTTCCTTTGAGCGAGTCATCTCCAAAAGCTTCTTTTGCCGCTGCTTTCATTCCCCGGTAAACACCATAAGCGGTAACGGGTGAGGGGTTGCCGCTGGAGCCAAAAGCAGGTGAAATTCCGGTGACGTACAGTGTTTCCCTATGAATCAGATCCATATCTTCTACCGTAGTACCCACATCTTCTGCCGTGATGTACCGTCCGTTCAATCCCTGGATGAAACGGCCAAACGCCCGGAACATTTCCTCGCTCTTATCTTTTTTTGGGTCACCGATAATCACCGTTTTTCCCCCACCGAGATCCAAACCGGCAGCAGCATTTTTGTACGTCATGCCACGGGCCAGGCGCAGTGCATCCACAATCGCCTCTTCCTCCGAATCATAGGTCCACATCCGTGTGCCACCCAGTGCAGGGCCTAAAGTGGTATCATGGATGGCAATAATGGCCTTAAGCCCCGAATTTTTATCCTGACAAAGCACCAGTTGCTCATAGTCATATTTTTGCATGTAATCAAATAGGATCATGAGGATTCCTCCTTGAGCGCTTCTGATAATCTGCTTGCAATACCGCTAAAGCAATGGAATACAGCTTTGCTTCATGCGTGTCTGCCCGTGAAGTGAGAACAACAGGAACTTTTGCCCCCAGTACAAGGGCACCAATCTTGCTCTTTGCAAAATAAACCAGCGATTTGTACAAAATATTTCCTGCTTCTATATCGGGCACCAACAATACATCCGCAACACCCGCAACCGGGCTATGAATTCCCTTATGCGCGGCAGCTTCCTCAGAAACGGCATTGTCCAATGCAAAAGGACCATCGATAGTTGCTCCTTTTATTTGACCCCGGCGATTCATCTGCGCCAGGGCTGCCGCATCTAAAGTAGGCGGCATGTTAGGGTTCACAACCTCAACAGCCCCGAGTGCAGAAATTTTAGGATCGCTGTTTCCCAGGGAATGACAGAACTTGATGATGTTTTGCGCGATTTGCACCTTCTCGGGCAATGTGGGTGCAATGTTAAGAGCCGGATCTGTGACATGAATAAGACGATTATACCCCGGAACCTCAAAGGAAGCGACATGGCTTAACACTTTTCCGCTCCGCAAGCCGTTTTCTTTATTCAGCACTGCCCGCAGAAAATCGGCGGTTTGCACCATCCCCTTCATAACCACATCAGCTTTTCCCTCACGTACAGCCGCAACTGCCTGTTGAGAAGCTTGTACATCAGATGTCGCATGGCTGACTGCTGTGCGGTTGATTTCAATTCCCAACTCATGGCTTAAGCTTTCAATTTTTTCTTTGTCGCCATATAGCAGAAATTGGGCAATCCCACGTTTTTCAGCATCCAGAACTGCTTCCAATACCTCTTTATCAGCCGCTGCTGCTACCGCGACGGTAACCGGTGGAAGAGACTCTGCTTTCTTTACTACCTCATCAAAAGTTTTTATCATTTCTTTACACCCCATTTTCCGGCCTAAGTTGTGTAGAAGTCTATTGTATAATAAAATATTTTTCTCGTTTTAGCCGGTCACCATACCATTTATGCAAAAGGTATGCCAATAAATGTAGTTCACGAATGATCCGGTTGGTCCTCCAACGACGGACAGTTAAAAACAACTTATTCTGCAAAATATTACAGAGTCGCGCAAAATATTTCCTGCATTTTTTTGCAGTATTAAAGTAAATGATACCGTTCCAGCTTATAATATAAATTGCGCACAGAGATTCCTAAGCGGCGCGCCGACTCCGTTTTATTTCGTCCACAACTGACATACACACGTTTGATAAATTCTCTTTCGGTCTCTGCTAACACTTCTTTTAAGGTTTTTTCCTTATCTCCGTTTGTCGCTTGGGATTCTTTTTCCCCCAATGCCGTTCGGGAAAGGTTCAGTGAAGGCAGATGGATCGGTTTGATGATCTTTTCATTAAAAGCCATATTGATCATCGCTCTTCCCAACACATTCTCCAGCTCCCTGACATTGCCCGGCCAGGAGTACCGGGACAAAATGGCCAGTGCTCCCGGGTCGATCTCTTCTACAGACCGGCCGTATTCCTGGTTATATTTTTTTATCAGGTGAGTGGATAAATCATACAGATCTTCTTTTCTGTGTCGCAATGGGGCAATCTGAATCGGTAACACGTTGAGCCGGTAATAAAGATCCTCGCGGAAGCGTTTTTCCTGAATCGCTCTTTCCAAATAAACATTGGTTGCAGCAATTACACGGACATCAACCGGGATAGACTTGGTTCCACCAACACGAATAACTTCTTTCTCCTGTAATACACGAAGAAGTTTTGCCTGGGTGCTTGGCTGAAGCTCTCCGATCTCGTCCAGAAACAGGGTTCCGCCGCTGGCCTCTTCAAATAAACCCTTTTTTCCGCCCCGTTTTGCCCCGGTAAACGCACCCTCTTCATAGCCAAACAGCTCGCTTTCCAACAATGATTCTGAGAGAGCCGCGCAATTGACGCGAACAAATTGATTATATTTGCGATCGCTGGCATTATGGATTGCATGGGCGAACAACTCTTTCCCCGTTCCCGATTCTCCCCGCAAAAGAACCGTGGCTCTGGTTTTCGCTGCTTGTTTTGCTTGCTCCTGGGCGATGCGCATCGCTTCACTCGTTCCGATGATATCGTCAAATGTATACTTGGCTTCCAGCTTCCGAATAATCCGCCTTGCCCGTTCCAAATCGCGGTTGAGCTGTTGTAACTCGGACATATCGTGAATGATGGCCACACTTCCTTTTAACTCATCATTGATGATAATCGGAGCCGCATTGACAACCACCTCTTTGCGTTGGGGTCCCACTTTCATATGTACTCCGCGTACCGGCTGGCGGGTTTTCAATACTCTCATGTGCATACTTTCTCCCTCGGAGATATCCGTTTCTGCCGGCTTGTCGATTACATCTTCCGGAGGCAGCCCCGTAAGACGCGTATAGGCAGGATTAATCAACATTCCCATTCCATCGGCATCAACTACAGAGATAGCATCATCAGAAGAGTTAATGATTGCTTGCAACAGGCTTTTCATCCCTTCCAGATCCGTCACTTGTTGCGTTAAACTCTGCAGTTCACTAACATCGCGGAACACAGCGACGGCCCCGATCACTTTTCCCTCAGGATCTTTCACAGGCACGCGATTTGTTACAATTTCCATATCTCCGGAAAGTTGTTGCTTTTGGTTTAACTCCTGCACTCCCCGCTTCAGCACAATTTCCAGCCGCGTGTTGGGGACCAGTTCAGCAACAGGCTTGCCCAACGCTTCAGCAGCTTTCAGTTGAAGCATCCTTTCGGCCGCCCGATTTAACAGAGTTACCTGCCCCTTTTTGTTAACTGCGATCATCCCGTCGTGAGTCGAGTTCAGAATCGCTTGCAATTCACGCTGTCTCTGACGCCATGCCTGAAACCACCGATCTTTTTCTTCCACCAGACGAACCATCAGATTGGCAATCTCTCCGGAAATGACAAGAGTGTCCGGCAGATCAAGCTGGCACAAACGAGAATAAACAGCCGGGTCACCTGTTACTTCCAGAATCACATCAGGAGAGAGCCGCAAAAACGGTTCTATTTCCCGGCCGGTCAGGATCCCCTGTTTTTTGGCTTCCTGAATCGCCGGTGTATCAGCTGATACATCGACAATCCCGATCACTTTCACGAATTCAACGGTTGAAAGGGTTTGTAAGATCGCATTTCCTTCCTTTCCCCCGCCCACGATCAAAAACCTTTGCAAAAGGGTGGCCCCCCTTTCTATCATTCCGTCCCTATCTTAACACAAGGTTCATCTTCTGTTCGCTACAGGGTGGCAATCCTGCTACAAATAAGGTACGATAAGCCTTGATAGAAAGAAAGGCGGTCATGGATGATGAAAATCATTTATCAACGCATATTTGCCATCATTATTATGTGTATCCCGGGAATTCTCGCTATCTATGGCTGGACCGTTATGCGAGACATCCTGTTTGATTATTTGGCCGGCCAGGGGTTTGCCCTGTTATCCTTTCTCGGCGCACTGGTCCTGTTTTTGCTCGGGCTTTCGATCATTGGCGGTTTTATCTTTCACCGTGACAAGAAACGCAATAAAATTCAACCCCGACTGCTCGGAAAAAAAGAAGACCCTGATAAAGTACGCAAACCCGGCTTTTAACCATCCATACACCAGTATTTCCAAATGAAATGAACAAGCCAGTTTCCAGACGCTCAAGTTTGGTTACTGGCTTTTTTTGTGAAATTGTGTGGTCCAGGGAGAAGATGTATAAAACTCTTTTTCAGCTGTTTGTCACTCCCTGATCTGTAGGCACATATCCTAGATGTGATGATAAAGCCACAGGGGGGAACACCGTGTACCATCCAAGTCAAACCTGGTTTTTTCATACGTTAAAACAACCTTTACTCTCTACCACCCGTTTATGCCGGGAGTGGATCCAAAAGCAGCACCAGGAACTGGGGGACAAGGAAATCGCGACTGCGCTGAGACGTCTTGACTGCCAACTTCAACAAGTTGAACAAGCTGCCACATCTTCGTATATGGACCCCGTCTCCCTGTACAACTGGTTAAACAGGGTCGTACATTCACAAAAACAAGTTTTACGCTGGCTAAACACACTGGTTGCTCCCGTGCAGTCCGCTCCTTCATTGACCATTTCACAAGAAACCGGGCCGGAAAAATCTGTTCCGTTAAACGAACGGATGGGTGAACCGCGCGTTCCGATCGGCAAGCACAAATTACCCCCGCTTCCCTATCCTTACAATGCCTTAGAACCGTATATTGATGAGAAGACTATGCATCTTCATCATGATGAACATCATAAAAGTTATGTGGATGGGCTGAATAAAGCAGAAAAAATGATGGAGCAGGCCCGTCGGACCGGAAACTTTGATCTGATTAAACATTGGGAAAGAGAAGCAGCTTTTAACGGCGCCGGACACTATCTCCACACTATTTTTTGGGAAATAATGAGCCCGCAAGGAGGCGGGGAGCCAACCGGCCCTTTACTCCGCCAAATTGAACGCGATTTCGGCAGTTATGATGCGTTTAAAAAACATTTTTCAGCTGCTGCGGAAAAAGTGGAAGGGGGCGGCTGGGCGATTCTGGTCTGGAGCCCGCGCGCTCATCGCCTGGAAATTTTGCAAGCTGAAAAACATCAAAATTTATCGCAATGGGATGTGATTCCGCTTCTTCCTTTAGATGTATGGGAACATGCTTACTATTTAAAATACCCCAATAATAGAAAAGCGTATATTGAGGCCTGGTGGAACTTGGTTAATTGGCCCGAAGTGGACAGAAGATGGAAAATGGCCCGCCAGGTGATATGGAAACCATATTAATCCGGGCTCACCTCATCTTCACCATTTTCACATGATTATGGAGGTTTAAGATCCTATGGCTAAGAAGAAAAGAAGCCATCGTGAAAAAAAAGCGAATCGTCCCCCAAAACCGCGTTTCACTTCTAAGGCAAATATATACCACAGCGAAGTGGTAGCTCCGTTAGAAAAAGCATACCGGCAAGCAATGCGCACTGGCAATTATGAGGAAGCAGGACATTTTTTTAAAGAGACCACCGAAGCCAGAAAGGAGCACCGGTTGCTCCTCCATCGCAAAGAACTGGTAAAAATCAATTAAACAAAGTTTGATATCTTCCTCATCTTACGGACATAGATTTTACAGGCGGGAAATACGCGAACAAAAGCGCCGACTCCCTCAACACTAGGGAGTCGGTCTATAACATCGTTGTTTATATGATTTAGCCTTAAAGAAATCCCCGCCTTTTTGTTTTTCGTCATCCGTGCCCCAATCTACTTCGCCATCGATCTTTCTTAACAAGGGGATGTGTTTGGAACAATGGATGTAAGCTTCATCTACCTTAACAAGAACCCATCTTTCCGCTTTCCCACCCTCTTTTTCTTGCAGATACATCGCAACTTGCTCAGGCACTCCCGGGCACATATGGAGTCCCTCATTCTCAATAATTGATGCCCCGCCATTTACATGCAGTCCGATTTTGTGTTCAAAAAAGTCTACAAATAATAAGCCAATATGTGGATTTTCGTAGATATTTCCAAGACTTGCATAAACTCCGTTTCCGCGGTATTCGGGATATATCAGCGTCTTTGTATCAACGACATGAATAAAACCGGGTAAACCTGCACGAAAAGACATGTCACAATTTCCCTGGCTGTCAGCAGTCGCGACAAACATCATTTCCTGCTTTGCAATAAATGTCTGCATTAAAGGGCTTAAATGATCTAACATTTGATTTTCATAAAAAGCAGCAGCCCGTTTTTCACTTCCAAACATACGCTGTAACTGACGTTCTCCATGAGAACCATGCATCATTTAATTACTCCCCTGTATATTTATAAGATAAGTCATTTCTTACTAAAGTATAGACAAGATTCTTAAACTCAGCAAATCCGATGAAGATCATAAATAAAATCAAAACTGATTCCAATTTCTATGTCTATAGTCATATTAAGAATTTAACGTATTTTCTATTATTATTCAAGTCAAAAACATCATTAAAATCCCGGTAAGCTCTTTTATATATTGTGAAGTGAATGAGCTTTTTAAAATAACCGGCGACGACCAGGGAAGTCCGGGAAATAGAAGAAAAATGAACTTAAAGAAAATGGACAGCGCTACAACTGTTTTTGGATTCACAAAAAATGTCGGACTTGCGAAAGGGTTATCCCCTGCTCGTCCGACACGATTTGGCTTCATTTAAGCTACTTTTATGACAACATTTTTCTTAGAGTGCCTTACAATCTATCCATAAACTCTCCACTCAACGATCTGGTATCATTTTTATAATATAGCCTTACGTAACTTTATTACTGCTATTATTGTCTTTATCACTGCGAATAGTCGGCAGTAACTTTTTACGGTCTTCCTGGCCTACGATGAGACTTGCCTTATAGATAAAATCATCAGACTTGATATCAAAAGTGTGATTAAGTTCCTGTACTACTTCCGCGATATTTTTCCGGGAATAACCCATTTTAGCCATTACATAGACAACATAACTGATCACTTGAGATTCTGTTAAACAGTTGATCGCGCCTTCTCGTGCCAAAATAATCCTCCCCTTTCTATTAAACTAGTCAACACTCCTTCCCGAAACGATTATTTCCTGGTTCTCTTTTTTTGATTTGTACATCGACAAAACGAAATATGATGGGTTTGCCATTTAATGTTTTTAAAAATATAAAGAAGGAATTTGTCAGATCATCAGACAGTCTTACTCTTCGCCTCCCCCTCGAAATGAACGGTATAACCATCGCTAACAGCCCTTTTTTTCTTTAATTTTTGAATATCTCAGCTTAATTACAGTATAAAAAAATGTTAAAATATAATTCAATCAATTACAAAGATTAAATTAATATTTTTTTGTTTACTGTAATCAACATTTTGAAAACCCTTACAATTAACTGATTCAACGATAATTTCTGTATTTTTCAGAAATAAAAGGGCTACTAGTCGAAAAAATGGAAGTGTAAGTACGGGAGGGATGTACAATTGGATTTTAAAAAGGTTGGCGAATTAATTCGCAAGGTACGCAAAGACCGGGGAATGACGCTGGACGATCTGTGTGACGATTATATTCCCCGAACCACACTATCCATGATTGAAAGAGGTTTAACACATAATCCGGTAAAAGTAAGATATATCTTACGCAAACTGGATATTAACTTAACCGATCTGTCCAAAAAGGAGAAGGAACAGGCGGAAGATCAAGAACTTGAACTAATCATCCTTGAAAACAGGATTAATTCTGAGCCACGGAAGACATTGAGCGAATTATCCAAATTTCCGGCAGAATATAATCGTCCTGTAGTCGACTTTTTAAAAGGCCGATGTTACTACAAGACAGGTCAATATGACCGGGCGGCTGACTTTTTTAATAAGGCATTGCGGGTGTTAGAAAAATCTGTTGATCACGAGCGGACAAACTTAAAGCCTTTATGCCTTAATCACCTTTCTGTCATCGAATTTAATCAAGGAAATAATGAAAAAGCTTTACATTATGTTGAGGATGGAATAAACAGCTTCGACCTGAATGGTGAGCGACAATACTATTACATCAATCTTCTGACCAATAAGGCGATTTATTTACGGGGTCTGGGCAGAGCCGAGAAAGCGTTAAAAACTCTTGAGGAGATTAAGGTTAATTCTTTTGATATAAACATTGATGCCGTCATAGGTATCTATGATCTGCAAGCGAAACTGAAACGTGAAATTAAATTATACGATGAAGCAGCCTCTTGTGCAATAAAAGGGCTTGAACTGGCCAGGGTCAATTACAACTATCCACGCCAACTGGAGTTATACATCACACTGGGAGAAATCTACAGGGAAAGCGGAAAACTTCATCAAGCGGAGAAATGCCTCAACGCCGGAATTGCCCTTAAAGATAAAATCTCTCGCAGGCAGTTCTTAATTCAGGATGCTTATCTCAAGCTTGGCATTGTTTATTTTGAAAAGAAGGATTTTCAGCTATCACACAAAACATTGCGAAAGGCATTAAATATTGTGAAAATCGAAAATGATATGTTAAAATACTCAAAGGCATTACTTTATGTAGCAAAATGTTTTCTATCTGAGTGCAAGTATGAGAAGGCGCTGTCCACATTTAAGAATGTATATGAGCTTGACTCAGATGATAAAACCAACTTAGAGGCTCTCCGCGGATTGTCGCAAGCATCGCTCTTGCTAGGAGACGAAACTAATTATATCAAATATTCCAAGCTGTATTTCGGAACAGGAATTTAAGGAGGTCTTTCTATGTTAGACGCAGAAATGGCATTGATCCATTTCCGTGGCGATGACGATACACAACCCACCGATGACTAGTTAGCAAACAAAACCACACATCAAATATCCAAAGCTTTAATTCGGAAACAAGCAGAAATTTATTTTAAACGATGATGATACACACAACATCTGCCGTACAAACTTAAAAGGACAGAAGCAAATCGCAGAAGCTTCCGTCCTTTTTGCTTGATCGTACGCAAAGCAGCTTGTGGTTTTTTATAAAAAACACCGAATTTACCAAAAAAAGGCAAAAACGGTGTTAAAGTAGCAGTTTTATGTATTGGCCAAAAAAATATTCACTGACTGTCTGTCAATTAAATTCTTTCATGCGGCTCTTGTCAACCCACTTTGTGTTCAATCCTCAATTTATCCGCTACCATGGCAATAAACTCACTATTGGTGGGCTTCGCCTTGGTCACGTTGATCGTATAGCCAAACAGGCTGCGAATGGAGTCCATATTGCCCCGGCTCCAGGCTACTTCGATGGCATGGCGAATCGCCCTTTCCACACGGCTGGGAGTGGTATTGTATTTTTCGGCGATCCTTGGGTAAAGCGTTTTGGTAATCGCCCCCAACAGATCGACCTCATTGTAAACCATGGTGATTGCCTCGCGCAGATAGAGATATCCTTTGATATGGGCAGGCACCCCGATTTCGTGAATTACATTGGTAATATTAGCATCGAGGTTATGGGTCCGCTGTCCTGTTCCGCTGTTGCTCACTTTTATTCGCGGCGCTGTGGACACATGCCCTTTCATTTGCCGAATCCGGTGAGTGAGCACCTCCATATCAAACGGCTTTAAAATGTAATAGGAAGCTCCCAATTCCACCGCACGCTGTGTGATATTTTCCTGGCCAAAAGCTGTTAACATCACAATCTTGGGGACAGGTTGGATATTCATTTCCTGGATTTGCTCAAGTACACCCAGCCCGTCCAAATGCGGCATAATTATATCCAATACCAGAACATCGGGCACCTCTTGTTTTAACATTTCAATCACTTCTCCGCCATTATAGGCAACTCCAACCACTTCCATATCTTCTTGACTTGAAAGATGCTCTTGCAACAATTCAGCGAATTCCCGATTATCATCGGCCAAAACGACTCGGATTTTATTCAAAGAAGACCCTCCCTTTTCCCATATGTGAAACCTATTGATTTTTGCGGGTAATCACAACAATCCTCAGGATGACCGAATCATATCTGATACCGCTCGGAAACATAACTGAGTTTTGCCTTTCTCATGGGGTTTACAACAGGACGGTTGGTAACTTCTGATTTCCCGCTTGTGATCAAAACAACACCATTTTTTAATTAAAAATCGTTGATGTTGACTCATTTCTTGTTTGTTTTCCTTTCGACAAACATTTAGATCTTCCTTCTTTCACCACAAATAAACATCAAAAATTACCAAAAGAGGGAATATAATGTCTTTGCTGCTGGCAACCTTTATTCATTTTTCTTTTATTTTCATCATTTCCCTTCAAGCCAGGAGAGTAAGCGTTTTCAATAATCAGGTATCCAGTCCACAGTGGAAGAAGTCCTTACAACCTATCTTTTCCCGGACCATTTTCATCCTTCAATTAACAAAAATTGCAATGAGGGATTCGGAATTTGCTGCAACAGTACCTCCCGCTTTACAAAAACCAGCTATCATCCCAATAAATATATTGTTTTTTTAATATTTTCAAGAAATCAAAAGCAATCTATCTGCCTGATTAACATTTATATAGAAATAATTCTATTATACATTTCATCATTTGTAAATAATATTTTGTTATTTAAATGTAAATAATCATATAATATTTTAAGATTATTCCTTTCTATGTGGATTTTTTTTGTAACCTATCATTCGACTTTTGCTATGAAATTTCCTTATTATCTTTATATTTATCTCAAGAATCTGAGAATATTTCTGCATCACAAAGCAAAAAAAGCGGAACCCTTAAGGGGTCCCGCTGATGGGAATACTCCGGCATCCTGGAGCATCCATTCAATAAAAGTTCCATATCCTGAAGTTGGATCATTAACAAATACATGAGTAACAGCGCCGACTAATTTTCCATCTTGAATAATCGGGCTTCCGCTCATCCCCTGGACAATCCCCCCTGTTTTGTCTAAGAGGCGCGAATCAGTTACTTTAATGATGAGACCTTTGGTTGCCGGAAATTTTTGGCGCAAGACATGAACGATTTGAATATTGAAAGCTTCTACTTTTTGACCTTCCACTACCGTTAAAATTTTGGCCGGGCCCTCTTTGACTTGTTCGGCTAAGGCTACAGGAATCGGTTGCGCTGGTGTTTCCATGGCAGGTACTTTTTCCATCTTGCCAAAGATGCCAAACGGAGTGTTTCTCGTGATATTACCCAGTACTTGATCTTCTTGCAAAAAAATGGCTCTCTTTTCGCCCGGTTCACCTGACTCCCCTTTTTGAATGGAAGTAACATTGGATTGAATAATTTTCCCTTTCCCAACCGTAATCGGCTTACCTGTATCCATATCAGAAATCACATGTCCCAATGCACCATACACTTTTCCTTTAGGATCATAAAATGTAAGAGTGCCGACACCGGCAGCCGAATCACGGATGTATATGCCCAGCCGGTACAGGTTTTCCCTTTTGTCAAACAAGGGGTGTAATGTGACTTGCTTTTCCCGGCCATCCCTGAGCAGGGTCATTTGCAGCGGTTGTCTTGTTTTCCCCGCTTTTGCAACAGCTTCAACCACATCACTCACCTGTGTAATCGCTTTACCGTTAATGCGGGTCAAATAGTCCCCTACACGGATATCCGCTTTTTCTGCGGGAGATTTGTCTTCATTTTCCGCGTGCACTAAGTGATGCCCCACCACTAATACACCGGAGGTTTTTAATTTCACTCCAATAGACTGTCCCCCCGGTACCACCTTTATATCGGGGTATACACTGACATTCACTTTTTTAATGGGCAGGGTTCCAAATAGTTTGAGGGTGAGTAATGTTTTACCTGTTGCATGAGAAAGCAGAGTGACGGGGTGATGCAAATCCACAGGAACTTGAAGCTGATTGGAGCCATTAATTTGAATCACGTCAGGGTTGGAAACACTTGCAGTCGCTGAGACGGGCATGATCAGATGGAGTTTCTGCAATTGCCCCTGAAACAGCCGAACTTCTGCCGGGAAACCCGTAAACTGCCGAAATGTAGTGGTTGTACTTCCCATCAATAAGAGAAGCACCAGGAGAAAGCCTATCCATTTTTGTTTCTTCGCTCTTTGCAACATCCACCACTCTCCTGAGCTTCCCGCCTAACCTTCGCCTTACAGCAACCATCCATATGATTAAGTTAACCGCAGGCCTCCTTCTTTATGTCCCGCAAATCATTCCGGAAAATAAAAAACACTTTTCTGTGAAAGCGCTCTCATCCCTTGTATGGACGATTTTTACAAAATAAAAAGTGGATTTTCTTCTCCTTGCAGAATCGAAAAAAATCCACATTTTTAAACTTGTTAATGTAAAGTTTGTTTGACCCGGTCAGCAAGGCGCAGCATTTCTTCAGCATGTTCACATGTTTTTTGAGTTACTTCCACACCACCCAGCATACGGGCCAATTCCAGTGTGCGTCCCTGATGGTTGAGCGATTCTACTTTCGTTCGCGTCTTATCATTTTGCGATTCCTTGGAGATGTAAAAATGGAGATCTGCCATACAAGCCACCTGAGGAAGATGAGTTACACATAATACCTGGTTTTTCTGTGCCAAAACGGCTATTTTCTCCGCAATGGCCTGAGCCGCCCTTCCGCTGACACCGGTATCGATTTCGTCGAAGATTAAGGTATGCACATCTTCAATATCGGTAAAAATACATTTGAGAGCCAGCATCATCCTGGAAAGCTCGCCGCCTGAAGCAATTTTGGCAAGAGGCCGCAGAGGTTCTCCGGGGTTTGGAGCAATTTGAAATTCGATTACATCTTTGCCTGTTGGCAGGAATTGGCCAGAGCGATAAGCATCAGGATAAAAAGCCACATGGAAAATAGTGGAGCCCATATTGAGGTCGCGCAGCTCACGCTCTACTTTTTCTTCAAGGAGTGACGCCGCTTTCTTTCTGCAGGCTGTCAGTTTTTCGGCCAAAGCCCCCAACTGCTTACTGAGACTTCTAATTCTTTCCTCCAGTTCTGCCTGTGTTTCATCACGATGAACGAGTTGTTCCAACTCCTGTTCCACTTTTTCCCCATATTGCAGAATATCTTCGATCGAATCTCCATATTTTCTTTTGAGTTGCTTTAGCAGATGAAGCCTCTCTTCCACTTCATATAAGCGGTCAGGATCAAACTCCAAGTCATCCTGGTACCGGCCTAACTCCCGTACCGCTTCTTCCACTTGATAGGTGGCTGTTTGCACCATTTCTTTGGCTGCGGCCAGCGTTTCGTCCACGGCAATGATTTCCTCAAGATGAGATAAAGCTTCCTGAATATGATCAAGGCCTCCACGATCTCCATAGAGATGGTCATATGCTTTTGCGGTATGAGTGATTAACTTTTCAGCAAAAACCAACCGATTTTTCTCCTGTTCTAATTCCTCATCCTCCCCGGCAACAAGTTGTGCCGACTCAATCTCCTCTTTCTGAAATTGCAGCAAGTCGATCCGCTGAGCCATCTCTTTTTGATTCAGATTTATACGTCTCAGCTCTTTATGCAATTGTTGATATTTTCCAAAAACCTGCTCATATTCCTCTCGTAAGGAAAGGATTTCCTCACCGCCGAACCGGTCAAGCCACTCCAGATGTTCTTCCACTTGGAGCAGAGATTGATGCTCATGTTGACCAGAAATATCTATTAGTTTTTTCCCAATTTGCTTCAACATGGCCAGCGTGACAATTCGACCATTGACCCGACAGGTGCTCTTGCCGCCTGCGGTGATTTCTCTGCGGATAATCAGGGAACCCTGATCATCTTCGACACCCCATTCAGCTAAGACAGGGCGAATCGGATGAGTGTGTGAGAGGTCAAACAAAGCTTCAATCTCAGCTTTATCTGCCCCGTGGCGGACAAATTCAGAAGAGGCCCGCCCTCCCGCAATCAAACCCAGGGCATCAATAAGAATCGATTTTCCGGCACCCGTTTCACCCGTGAGAACATGAAATCCCCCTTCAAAGCGAAGCTGTATCTCTTCAATAATCGCAAATTGGCGAATGGATAATTCCCGTAGCATCTTGATCTACTCCTAAAGCATATCGATAAAACGTTGGACGACTTCGTGTACTTTTTCTTTCTCGCGACTGATAATCAAAATGGTATCATCTCCGGCCAACGTCCCGATAATTTCATCCCAGTCTAAGTGATCCATGAGAGCGGCGACAGCGTGTGCATTTCCCGGCAATGTTTTCATGACGATCATGTTTTCTGCATGGTCAATGCTCACAAATGATTCCTGTACCATTCGTTTCAGTTTTTGCTCGGGATTAAAACGCCTGTCAGCTGGTAAAGAGTATTTATAAGTTCCATTATTGGTTGGTACCTTAACGAGACGGAGCTCTTTAATATCCCTTGATACCGTCGCCTGGGTGACATTATAACCCGCTTTTTTTAATTGTTCCACCAGTTCATCCTGAGTTTCAATATCCAGGTTTGCGATAATTTCCCGGATCTTAATATGTCGCTGAGCTTTCATATTGTGCCTCCTGCCCTGCTTTCATCAACACTTTCTCCCTGTAGTTTTTTCCTTATCACTTCAAAAAATGAACGTTCCTGCCACTTAATGAGCAAGGTATTAAATGGAGAGCGGCTGACGCGAACAATATCATCTTCTTTTAAGCAATAACCCAGTTGACCGTCAATGGTCATTTCCATCTCACGATGAGCAGCTGATACTTTGATTTCCAGAACAGATTCAGCCGGTAATACCATCGGTCGCGAAGTGAGCGTGTGAGGACAAATGGGAGTCAGCAACAAGGTTTGAATGTCAGGATAAACAATTGGGCCGCCACAGGAAAGTGAGTAAGCGGTTGAACCCGTTGGTGTAGATACAATCAATCCATCACCGGAATAAGTTCCCAAATAGATTCCATCCATGTAAGCCGTACAGGTAATCATGCGACCAAATGAACCTTTGGCAATTCCTATATCATTTAAGGCAGTCCCTTTCTCAATCACTTCTCCCTGGCGAACTAATTCCGCAGTTAACATCAAGCGTTCTTCTATGTAGTAATCTCCGGCAAGCACACGATCTACTGCTGTAGATAAATCGCCCGGTTCCGCTTCAGAAAGAAATCCCAGATGTCCTACATTAAAACCGAGAATGGGGAGATGGTGTTCGGCAAATTGCCGGGCGATTCCGAGCAAAGTACCGTCTCCTCCCAATACAAAGACAAGGTCTACTTTTTGCGGGAAGCAATCTAATTCCAGACCAATCTCCGCCCGCCCCAGGGCCTTTGCCGTCCCCGGTTCTACATAAACGACAGAACCTTTTCGTTCAAGCAACTGAAGCAATTGATGCACAAATATATGTGCCTTGGGTTTATCCTGATTTATTGTAATGCCGATGGTCTTCAACAAATCCACCCCAAAAAAGAAGTGCCCAAAATTTATCGGATCAACAAAGCAAGAATCATCCCAAAGGCAACCGCCGCGATGTAGGACCACTTAAATCCTTGCTTTGTTCTAAACCTCATGTTGGGTACATCAAATTCAATCACCTTAATCTTACCTTTTTCCCGGTCAACATACAAAATTCCCTCAGGCCGGTACAAAAGATAATAAGGCAGAAAATGGTCGCGCAAAGCCGGGCCGGTCATCCGCAGAGGCTTCCGCTCTCTGGAGACGATCACGATATACAAACCTTGATCAGAATGGGCCAGATAGTCGATATACAGCCTGCTCTCATAAATGTGATCATCTACATCAATCGTGAGTGGAACCCGTACTTTTGCATCCACCACTTCAAAACCTTTTTGTCTCAACAGATGGGGAATTTCCCCTCTTGGCTCCACCCACTCACGTTTTGAAGACTTTTTTAACCAGTCAGTGATAAAGGAAAAAGAGACCCAATTTCTCAATAATAAGAAGAACATGACTCCGATCAGTAAGGCAAGAACCAAATTATCACCTGGATGGGACACTAAAACTCCCCCCTTTACCTACTAATTCGCAGCCATAGCAAAGAAACCTTTTTTCTTTTTCCGTGAAAGTGCTGGGTGTCGCAGGGGGAGGGCAGAATTTCTGTCTCACCCACGATTGGCGCCCTGAATCATGGACGCTGTCCCTTATCCAAACCGCATGTGGGCATCCCGTACCACTGCTTCGATCCGCTCTGTCCAGTCTGCTTTATTCCCAGGTTCCCGATGAATGAAATAACTTAAAAATTCAATATTCCCTTCCCCCCCCTGAATAGGGGAAGGTGCCAGTCCCTTTACCTCAAATCCTTGTGAATGGGCAAACTGTACAAAAGAGGAAAGAACTTGACAATGAACAGCCGGGTCTTTCACAATCCCCTTTTTCCCAACCTGTTCCCGTCCGGCTTCAAACTGCGGTTTCACAAGTGCCACAACTTCCCCGTCAGGAAGAAGTAATTGCTTTAAATTTGGAAGGATGTGGGACAAAGAGATAAAGGAGACGTCAATCGTTGCTAAATCAGGGGATTCCCCACCCAGTTGTTCACGTTTTAAATAGCGAAAGTTGGTTCGTTCCATAACGATGACACGAGGGTCCTGACGGAGCTTCCACGCAAGTTGGCCATACCCCACATCAACGGCGTACACTTTTCTGACACCGTTTTGCAGCGCACAATCTGTAAAGCCTCCGGTTGAAGCACCAATATCGATCATCACCCGGCCATCCATTTGGATGGAAAAAAAGCGGAGCGCTTCCTCTAATTTTAAACCACCCCGGCTCACATAGGGATGTAGCTGGCCTTTTATCTCAACGACAGCATCTGAGGGGACTTTCGTCCCCGCTTTATCAATCCGCTCCTGATTAATAAAAACCAGTCCGGCCATAATTGAACGCTGTGCCTGCTGTCTGCTGTTAAAGTATCCTTTTTGTACAAGTAAAAGATCTAACCGTTCTTTATTCACTCTTCAACCTCATGCTCGCTGTTTTTTTCGGGGCAAGAACTTATTTACAGTATCCGCAATATGCTCAGGCGTTAATCCAACTTCACGTCGCTGATCCCTGATACTTCCATGTTCTACATAAATATCAGGAACACCGAGCGTCTTGATATTCATCCCGACAATGTTATTTTGGGCATAGTATTCCAATACTGCGCTTCCAAAACCGCCAATGATGGTTCCTTCTTCAATGGTTACAATCGGCAGATTTTCCCGTGCCAGTTGATCCAAACATTCTTCATCCAGCGGTTTCGCAAAACGGGCATTGATAACCCGGGCACTGATTCCTCTCTGTGCCAGTTGGTCAGCCGCTTCCAAAGCTGTCTGCACCATCGGTCCAAACGCAAGCAATGCCACATCATTTCCCTGGCGGACCAGTTCCGATTTCCCAATCGGAATCATTTTAAATTCGGCATCCATTTCTACACCAACCCCGGTACTTTTGGAATAGCGAACGGCCACGGGACCGTCCTGGTACTGTGTCGCGGTGTACAACATATGCTGTAGTTCATTTTCATCTTTAGGCATCATAATCACGATATGAGGCTGGTTGCGCATGAAACTGATGTCATAGACGCCTTGATGTGTCTCTCCATCTTCACCCACAAAACCTGCACGGTCCACGGCAAACACCACATTTAACTTTTGCCGGCAGACATCATGAATAAACTGGTCGTAACCCCGTTGCAGGAACGTGGAATAAATCGCCAGCACCGGCTTCATCCCCTGAGTGGCAAGACCGGCTGCGAACGTGACCGCATGCTGCTCGGCAATCCCCACATCAAAACAGCGATCCGGAAATTTTTCATTAAATTTCTCCAACTTTGAGCCGGTTAACATCGCCGGTGTAATAGCGACAATTCGCTCATTTTGTTCGGCCAGGCGAACCATGGTATTCCCAAACACGGCCGGGTAAGCAGGGGGGCCATCCGCTTTTTTCTTAAAGGCTCCTGATTCGATTTTATAGGGCCCGGCTCCGTGATAGTTGACAGAGTCATCCTCAGCCGGTTTGTAGCCCTGCCCTTTTTTGGTTACCACGTGAACGAGTACAGGACCTTTGGTCTTTGCAGCAAGGCGCAAACTCTCCATCAGTTCGTCCAATTGATGTCCATTGACAGGCCCCAGATAAGTGAAACCGAGCGTTTCAAAAAGAACACCGGAAACGATTAAATATTTCAGGCTGTCTTTAATTCGTTCCAACGTCTTGGCCATCGGTTCTCCAAGGGTTGGAATTTTCTTGAGCAGTTGCTCAACTTCCTCTTTGATTTTATTGTAGCCCTTGTTGGTTCTTAGCCGTCCCAGATGATTATGCAATGCCCCGACATTCGGGCTGATCGACATTTCATTGTCATTGAGGATGACAATAATATCTTTTTTCTCTTCCCCAATATGATTCAAAGCTTCAAGAGCCATTCCGCCGGTAAGAGCACCATCCCCGATCACCGGGATTACTTTATAATCCTCCCCTTTTAGATCGCGGGCAGCAGCCATTCCCATCGCACCGGACAGGGAAGTGCTGCTGTGGCCCGTTTCCCATACATCATGCTCACTTTCGCTCATCTTGGGGAAACCGCATAACCCTTTGTATTGTCTGAGTGTAGGAAACAATTCCCTCCGGCCGGTCAGCAGTTTGTGAACATAGGCCTGATGACCCACATCCCATAAGAATTTATCCCTGGGGCTGTCAAACAGATAATGCATTGCAATCGTAAGCTCGACAACACCCAGATTGGATGCCAAATGACCACCCGTCATAGATAAGCTCTCTATGAGAAACTGGCGGATCTCCTCTGCCAGCTTAGGAAGTTCCTCGACAGACAACTGCTTTAACTTGTCTGGCGAATTAATCTGCTCGAGGAGCACGAAGATCGCCTCGCTTTCGCTTTCTTTTCGTCTTGGATTTTATTTCAAACAAATGAAGACCCAGCTTCCGATTAATAAAATTAAAAAATATACCTACCCGGAATACAATTGCATTGGCATAATGGATAGACAGGGTTTTACCGAGAGCTTTACCGCCAACAGTCAGGGCGGAGATAGCCGACACTACTAAAACATTTACCAGCCGCTCTCCCGACCTCCATTCAGGAAACGATACAATCAGAGAAGCAACCACAGCAACAGCAGCGGCTCCGCTGATTACACCGCTGATATCCCCCACCACATCGTTGCAGAAATTGGAAAACTGGTCGGCACGGCGGATAATTCCAATCGCTTCTTTTGATCCGGGTACTTTTTTTGCAGCCATCGAGTGAAATGGTTTCTCCCGTGCAGCTGCAGCAGCAATCCCCAGCATATCAAATCCCACTCCGATACTGACGATAGCAAGCAAAACAACCAAACCGCCCAACCATGACAGCCCGGCCATCAGGGATGTGGAGGTTACCGTCAGGATGACAGCGAGAGCTGCAGTAATAAGACCGATCGTTATTGCCCAGCGAAGCGATTTTTGGAGTAGTCCTCCCATTCAGCTTAATATCCCCTTTATACAATAACATACCAGAAAAATGCCGGTCACATGAAGGACCGGTAAAACAAAAACAGACGGAGTACCCATCTCTATGTAATTTTCCCCGAACAGGGACCGTTATTTTTAGAGTGGAAACTAACCGGGTAAATTCTGCGGCTTAGGTCCAGTAGGCTTTCCCAAAGAGGTATCCTGATCGTTGCCAATCAGGCGGTTTCCCTTTACAACCCCTTTCAGCGTTGTCACCAGACGCCGGACTGGATTACCACTTAGTCCACACTTTAATCCCCGGATAGCCTTGCCCCTCCGGCAAACAGTCTAGGAGTTTTCCTCAACAGCCCGCTCCAGTCTCCTAGCCTCTTTTGCAACAGAGCTTTCAATTCAACCCAAGCAGTTAAATATCCCCACTCTGTCACTCAAGGCAGGCTACGCTGCATCCAAGTTGATCCCCGCATGCAGGTTCATCCCCCAAGCCATCGCAGGAAGCCTGATAACTTCCGGCCACGCACTTGGGCCTCCGCGGAAAAAGGGTCAACGCCCGCATGCCATTGCGGATCGCCCTTCTTCCTTAACTCCCAGCATCAACCCGCAGCTGGGCGCTGCAAGCCAACACCAAGAACTTCATCGATGTGCCCTTTAGCGGATTTTTAGCCCCGCCTTCAGAGGTGGTGGGCTGACTAGAATACTGCTCCACTCTATATGTATCCCCATTATAGCACAATCGGAGTTGATTAGAGAAGTTACCTGTCACGGCTCAACAGGTAATCAGCGATTTCCAGCAAGCGGTCCGGTTTAAAATCGCTGTGGCCCAAAAGTTCTCCTTTTGCCGCATTTGTCAGCTCCATCAGCTTTTGCTTTGATTCCTCCAAGCCGAGAAGGGATGGATAAGTAGCTTTGTTTTTCTCTTGATCGCTGCCAACCGGCTTACCGATCAACTTTTGGTCACCAATCACATCCAGAATATCATCCTGAATTTGAAACGCCAGTCCCAAACCGTAGGAAAAACGGGTGAGCGCAGCCAACAGCGGTTCGGATACTTCACAGATGCGGGCTCCCATCCGTACAGCGAAAGCGATTAAGTCTCCGGTTTTCCGGCGGTGGATACTTTCCAGTTCTTCCAGTGAAATAAGGCGGTTTTCGCTCAGAAGATCACTTACCTGGCCGCCAACCATCCCTTTGGCGCCTGCACAACGTGCCCCTTCTTCGATGATCGTCAATGCTGTGTCCGCGGAAAGACCTGCTTCTTTGGCTCCTCTTGCCATCAGGCCAAATGCTTCCGTAAGCAGGGCATCGCCGGCCAAAATGGCTTGTGCCTCGCCAAACACTTTATGGTTGGTAAGCTTGCCCCGACGGTAGTCATCGTTATCCATGCTGGGTAAATCGTCGTGAATCAAGGAATAAGTATGAATCATTTCCAGAGCACAGGCAAAAGGGAGGGCTTTTTCTTCGTCTCCGCCACATGCTTCAACCGTTGATAACACAAGAACGGGACGCAACCGTTTTCCTCCTGCCAGCAGCGAATATCTCATTGATTCTAAAAGCGGTGCAGGGATTCCTGACAACCCTTGTGTGTACTGATCCAGTGCCTGATGGACCCAGTCTGCTTTTGTCCGGATATAATCTTTGATTATCAACAATTTAGTCCGGCTCCTCCTCTGTATCAAATGGTTTCTTCTTCCATTCATCATTCTCGTTCACGAGCATCTCCACTTTCTGTTCCGCCCATTCCAATTTTTTGCCGCATATATGCGCCAATTTCATTCCTTCATCAAACAATTGAATCGCTTGTTCAAGAGGAGCGTCCCCCTTTTCCAGGAGCTCAACAACCTCTTCCAGCCGTTCCAGAGCCTTTTCAAAGGGAAGTGATTCTAAAGAAGATAAATCTAACGGCTCACTCATGATTCTTCTCCTCCGATCTCCAGACCTGACATTTTAATTGTCCATCAGCCATTCGGACCCGAATAAGATCTCCTGGCTGCACCTGCCGGTAAGATTTGATCAATTCATTCTGATGGTAACGATAAACGAGTGAATAACCCCTTTGCATTACTTTTAACGGACTGAGAGCATCTAACTGGCCGACCAGCTGCATGTGTTTGCTTCTCTTTTCCCTTAACTTGTTCTTGATTGCATATACGCTGTCCTGTTTGCAGCGAAAAACCCGCTCCTGTAATTTCGCGATTTGTTCGGCAGGATGATGGCGGTCCATTCGGTATATGATTTTATCTAACTTTCTGGAACGTTCCACTGTCCATTTCTTCATCGCATGTTCAAGCCTGGACTGCAAATGATCAACGCGCTGTGCATATTGATGCAGACGGGCATTGGGATTTTGGAACACTGGCCGTTCTATGCTTCTAGCAAGCCGGTCTCTGAATTTTGCCATCTGGGAGGATTGTGCATGAATAAGCCGTTTTTCCAGGCTGCAAATACGGTCTTTTAGGTCGTTGATGTGCGGGACGACCATTTCTGCGGCCGCTGTGGGTGTCGCCGCTCTCTGGTCTGCGACAAAATCGCTGATCGTCGTGTCGGTCTCGTGCCCCACAGCTGAAATAACGGGGAGTTCAGACTGAAAAATACTACGGGCAACAACCTCTTCGTTAAAAGCCCACAGTTCCTCCAACGACCCTCCTCCTCGTCCGACAATCAGCACATCCACTTCTCGCAGGATATTCATTTGTTCAATCGCTTCCGCAATTTCCCCGGCAGCTTTGTCCCCCTGGACAGATACGGGGTACAGGAGAATGTTTGTGAGGGGGAACCGGCGCTTCATGGTAGTAATAATATCACGTACTGCTGCTCCACTGGCAGAAGTAATCACACCAACTGTCTTCGGAAACAGAGGGATTGTTTTCTTGGGTTGGGAAAAAAGCCCTTCCAATGCCAATTGTTCTTTCAGTCTTTGAAAGGCCACGTACAGATCTCCTACCCCGCTGAGCCGCATATCTTGAGCGTAAAACTGCACTTGTCCTTCCCTGTCATAAACTGAAAGATAACCGCGCACGAGAACTTGATCCCCGTCTTTGGGAGTAAAGCGCAAACGCCGATTGTTACCAGCGAACATCGCCGCTTTGATTTTGGCGTACTCATCCTTCAGGGTAAAGTACATATGCCTGCTTTTGGGGTGTTGTGAGAAATTGGAAATTTCCCCTTCTATCCACAGACTTTTCAATTTGCTATCCGCATCCAACGTCTGGTACAAGTAAGTCACCAAATCAGTAACGGACCATATCTCCCGTTCACTGTTACGGATCATGCCGTCCCCTCACTTTGATTGGATTGTTACCTTTTGCTTTCTTTCCTGATGGCGGATTGCACCGTATTTTTCAGTAACATGGCAATCGTCATCGGACCGACTCCTCCCGGGACGGGTGTGATGGCTGAAGTGAGCGGAGCCACATCCGCAAAAAGAACATCTCCCGCCAGCTTACCGTCTTCTTTGCGATTAATCCCGACATCAATCA
Organism: Paenactinomyces guangxiensis; assembly: GCF_016055185.1. Lineage (GTDB taxonomy): Bacteria > Bacillota > Bacilli > Thermoactinomycetales > Thermoactinomycetaceae > Paenactinomyces > Paenactinomyces guangxiensis. The sequence goes on along the minus strand of NZ_JAECVR010000011.1, from coordinate 77,686 downwards.
CGACAGCACCAGGTTTTACGTGTTCCGAGGTGATCATCTCTGTCCGGCCTACAGCGGCAATCAGGATATCGGCCTGCTTCGTATAAAAAGGCAAGTCAACCGTACGGGAGTGACACATTGTAACCGTCGCATTTGCCTGCTGCAGTAAGAAAGAAATCGGCTTACCCACAATGTTGCTGCGCCCGACAACTACCGCGTGTTTACCTTCCACGGAAATGTCTGATCTTTTTAAAAGTTCCATGATGCCATATGGAGTACACGGAAAAAAGGCATCCTGCCCGATGATCAAATTACCGACGTTGACCGGCGTAAATCCGTCGACATCTTTCTCGGGGGATATCGTTGCAATCACTTTATTTGTATCAATTTGCAGCGGAAGAGGCAACTGTACTAAAATCCCGTGAACCGCCGGATCCTTATTACATTCAGTTACTTTCTGAAGGAGCTCTGCCTCAGAAACCTCTTCATTCAATCGGATTAGTTCAGAATTGATTCCTACTTCTTCTGAAGCACGAATTTTTCCTCTTACATAGGATTCGGAGGCCGGATGGGTCCCAACCAAGATTACTCTTAGACCGGGAATAATCCCCTGTTCTTTTAAACGGCCCACCTCTTCTTTCAATTCGTTTCTCACTTGTTGTGCAATCGCTTTTCCATCAATCATATGATACGGCAATCCAACACACATCCTTATTTTTTTTGACAGGAGGTTCATTGTTAAAGTTTATCTTTTTCCCTTACCAGTGTAAAGCAGAGCCAAATGTTTGTTCTGTTTTTGCAATAAAGAAAAAGCCCCGATGTAGGATCGGAGCTTTAGCTGTTTCAATACTTGCGAATAATAAAGTTTTCCCGGAGCAGGGACCAGTTTTCAGGGAAGTCTTCCCCAAGGACCCAGTAGCTGATACCTCGAAGCCCGTACTCCTTCACCAGGTTGAATTTGGCTTGCGCACTCTGTTCGTTTTCAAACCAGACCACATGTTTCTTGCCGTTGGTATCGGTGTAATAGAAAAAAGGAGCTTGGTCCCGGTTGTTGTATTCAACTTTCAACGACCTTTGTTGAGCCATTCTGGCCGCTTCCAGCGGGGCTACCCGCCGCGCCGGTGGGCCTCCTTTTTTGTACGGCAATGTCCAATCATACCCGTAAAGGGGAGCACCCATGACAATTTTTTCCCGCGGAATCCTGGTAACAGCATAATCCAGGACCTTTCTGACCTGCGGGATCGGTGCGACAGCCATCGGAGGTCCTCCGGTCCAACCCCATTCGTAGGTCATCAATATGACAAAATCCGTGACTTTGCCATGAAAAGCATAATCATGAGCGCCGTGCCACGGCCCTCCCAGCCTGTCGCTGCTTTTGGGAGCAAGGGCAGTGGAAACAAGGTATCCTTCCCTTTTTACCTGTGGCAAGAACGTTCGCAAAAAGCTATTGTACAGATTGCGGTCTTTTTCCTGAATATGTTCAAAATCAATGTTAAGAGCGCGATATCCCTTTTGTTTCATCACCCGGATCACATTGCGGAGCAGTCGGTTGCCCGCCGCCCGGTCGGTGAAGATCCGGTGCGCGATCTCCGGAGAAAAATTTCCCTCGGCAAAGTTGGTGATAACCAGCATTGGGACCGAACGATTCCTCTTCGTAGCAGCCAGGGCAGCTTCATCATTTAAAGGAATCAAATCACCATTAGGTTTAACCCGGTAGCTGAAAAAACTGACATAGGTTAAATTCCGGGCAGCTTCATTCACATCGGAAACCGCTTGCTTCGGGTCCACTGGTTCCAGAAAGCCGATCGTCTCGACCCGCTTTTGCTCATTGCCGAGACGGTAGGTATTCTCTCCCCTTTTAGCGGGGACCACCTTCCCTCTGCTTTTCATCGGTACCGCTTCCGGACGGGCTGTCCGGTCGGCTGTTTGCCCGACATTATTATTTTTTCCTGATCCTTCCTGGTTTCCCGTGGCACATCCTGCCAAAAACAGAACCGATGCAAGGAAAACCATACCAATTCGTCTCATCATTATCACCCTGCATTCTTATTCGGTTAACTATAAGATTCTACAGATACTCGTTTTTATTCACCGATAACAGGGAAATGACAGCGAAACTTTATGATCAGAAGATTTTTATGCTTGATTTTCCAATTCAGCCTTTAGTTTATCCAGTTCCCCGGCAAGCCGGCCTAATACTCCGTTGATAAAACGGCTTGATTCTTCGCTGCTGAATACCTTGGCTAAATCAACCGCCTCATTTAAAACAACTCCCCGGGGAACCTTCTTTTCAAAAAGCAATTCATAGGCTGCCAGGCGTAAAATGGTACGATCTACCGAAGAAATACGCTCCAAAGACCATCCTTTTTTTAGAAAACGCCGGATCAGGGGATCTATCACCGATAAATGCTTTCTCACGCCCAGGGTGATCTCCTTAAAAAAAGTATAATCCGGGCCTTTCAGCTCTTCGCCGCGTTCACGAATGACGAAACCTTCATTTTCAGGGTAGAACTCCAATTGATACAAAGCCTGCAAAGCACTTTCTCTCGCTGTTCTTCGACTCATATCTTATCCTCCAAAAAGAAATCCGAGCCAAAACGGCCCGGTTCTTTATCTATTTCCGCATCCATTTGTCTAAGAAAATCAGATCGACGACCGCTTAAAGTCTTCCTTATGATCCATTGCCGGCAGCTGAAAAAGCCCGGGGCGGCCAGGATAGCGAAAAAAAGCATCTTGCAAAAGCCACCCAACAAATAGATGAGACTCAGAACGAGCCCGGCCAATGTGCCAAGTTTCTTCCTCCATATTGTAACCAGATCGCCTCAATGTATTTCCTGCTTGGCCTGCCCAAACTACTTCCTCAGGTTCGTTTGGTTATTTGTGGGCTGCGTCCGGATCTGCCGCTTGCTCTGTTTGAGGAAATTTAATTCCCTCCACACGAACAATCACCCGATCCACGACAAGACTGGTCATTGATTCTACTGCTGATTTGACTTTTTCTTGCACTTCACGGCCAACATCAGGAATATGGTATCCATACAGAACATTAATTGCCAGCTCAATGGTCAGCTGTTCATCAAAATCAACACGTATTCCTTTCCGCAGATTTTTTCTGCCCAACAGTTGGTTTAAACCACCGTTTAAACCGACAACACCCTCTACTTGTGATGCTGACAAACCGGAGATGATCTGAATGACTTCGGGTGCGATCTCTACTTTGCCCAGCTCTTCAGCTTTATAATCGATCATTTCATTCGTCACCACTCTTAACTCTCCTCGTCTAAATTAGTCGTCTCCAGGAACTGAATGTGGAAGTCTCCCGAAATAAATTTTGGATGGTTCAACACCTTCAAATGGAACGGGATGGTAGTATACACTCCATCGACGGCAAATTCTTTCAGCGCACGATTCATCCTTGTGAGCGCCTCTTGCCGGTCTTTTCCCCACACGATTAATTTGGCTACCATGGAGTCATAAAACGGGGTAATTCGATACCCTTGATAACAGGCACTGTCGACGCGAACTCCCGGTCCGCCCGGGGGGAGGTAAAACTGAATCGTACCCGGGGATGGCATAAAATTTTTCTCCGGACGCTCGGCATTGATCCGGCACTCAATCGACCAGCCGTCAAAGCGAACATCTTCCTGGGAAACTGTCAGCGGTTTCCCCGAGGCGATGAGAATTTGTTCCTTTACAAGATCGATTCCGGTGATCAGTTCGGTTACCGGATGCTCCACTTGGATGCGTGTGTTCATTTCCATAAAATAGAAATTATTGTCCTTATCCAACAAAAACTCCACAGTCCCCGCCCCTGAATAGTTGACTGACTTGGCTGCCGCCACAGCCGCTTTGCCCATTCGCTCACGCAGCTCAGGGGTTAATGCCGGAGAGGGAGCCTCCTCAATCAATTTTTGATAACGGCGTTGAATAGAACAGTCGCGCTCTCCCAGATGAATGGTGTTTCCATAGTTGTCCGCAAGCACTTGAATCTCAATATGCCTTGGTTCAACAAGAAACTTCTCCAGATAGACACCCGGATTGCCAAAGTTGGCCTCCGCTTCTTGTTGGGCCAGAGATACCGCCCGCTTTAATTCTTCTTCTGTATGGACGATCCGCATCCCTTTTCCACCGCCGCCTGCCGTTGCTTTGACGATAACCGGATAGCCGATCTCCCTCGCCGTTTCCAGCGCTTCCTTCAAATCCTCGATAATCCCTTCCGTACCGGGTACTACGGGTACTCCCGCCGCTTTCATCGTTTCTTTTGCGGTGGTTTTATCTCCCATTTTAATAATTGCTTCAGGATCGGGACCGATAAATGTGATGCCACAAGCGCCGCATAGTTCGGCAAAATCGGCGTTTTCCGCCAGGAACCCATACCCGGGGTGAACAGCATCGGCGCCCACCAAAGTAGCTGTACTCATCAGGTTCGTCATGTTCAGATAGCTGTCTCTGCCGGCAGCCGGCCCGATACAATAAGCTTCATCCGCCAGTGTCACATGTAAAGCCTCGCGGTCAGCTTCCGAATAGACGGCCACCGTCTGGATCCCCAGTTCACGGCAAGCCCGGATAATACGAACAGCAATTTCACCGCGATTTGCAATCAAAACTTTCTTAAACATTTCCTTTCCCTCCCGCGGCTCAGTCCGTTTTCACCAGGAACAGCGGTTGACCATACTCAACCAGCTGACCATTTTCTACCAGGATTTTTACAATTGTACCGCGGGTTTCTGCTTCGATCTCATTCATTAGTTTCATTGCCTCTACAATACAGACAACCGTTTTTTCGTCTACTTTGTCACCTTCTTTCACATACGGATCTGAATCAGGAGAAGGGGCACGGTAAAATGTTCCTACCATTGGGGAAACAATTTTATGTAAATTCTCTTCTTCATTCACGGTTTCTGCCGGCTGCGGAGCTTCTGCCGCCTTTGTTTCTTGTGGTGCAGGTGCCGGCTGCTGTACCGGAGCCGCTGCCTGTACAGGTGACGGAACCATAACAGGAGCTGTTTGCGGTGCCGGAGTTACGGCAACAGCACGATCCGATGTCTTCCTGATGAGCAATTTTGCTCCTTCATTATCAATCTCAAACTCTTCAATCTGTGATTCATCAATTAAACGGATGAGTTCACGAATTTCATGCATTTTAAAAGCCATTAAACTCACTCCTCTTAAGCATCATCCAGGATATTCTCCATTAACGGTATTAGCATAACTTTTTTTGAGTGGTTTGACCACCCCTTAACATTTGTATAGGTGAATATGTTTAATTTTTTCCATCTGCTAACGGAAAAAACCCCAAGTGGGGGTTTTTGCAGAATGAATATTGTGGTTATATGTATAACATCATGCAAAAACTAACTTGTACTTTTTAAACTTCGTACTAGAATCACCTATAAAATAAAATAGTATGTTTTCCACTTTTGTGTTTTGCTCATAATATCCTCTATAGAGACAGCCAAATCTACACCCGATTGATTTCCCTCCTTAAATCCGGTCTTTCTCCCTGCTTCAAATCCTTTATGGTACCAGAACTCTTTTAAGTCTTCCATTTTCTCATGTCTCCCTTTTCTTCGTCCCATCTCAAATCCGTAAAGAAAAAAGAATAATGCAGCCCCAAGAAAAGCCATCATTTGCATCGGTCCCATCAGCAATCATCTCCCTAATCATTACGAAAACTATTTCGTTGCGATCAATAAAAAACTGCTATTTTTTAGAATTTTATTATAATATATTTAAGAGATTATTGCATCAAGCAAAGTAAAACAATACTTTCACAAAAAAATAAAAAAGGGACTCCTGCTCCTTCCGGTTAGGAATCCACTTAGTCAAAACAAGCCGTATTTTAAGATTTTTTTACTTACGGACGATATGCGACTGATACCTGGGTTGGGGACACATTCAAATGCTGCTTAACTAGATTGATCAACTTAACCGCCTGGGCATTGGTCAACTTATCGCTTTGCACAACCACATCTACATGTGAATCACTGGTTACAACTACAGCGTCACTGTATCCTTCTTTGCGGATTAACTCTTCCAGTACTGTCTCCGTCTTATCCACCTTCATCAGCTGATCGATTTTCTGTTTTGCTTCTTGCAACTGTTCTTTGGAAGCCTCGGGATTGGTCAGTACTTGCATGTAACGCTCTGTCTCCTTTTGCCGCAGGGTATTTCGCTGCAATTGATAGGCGACAAAATAGTCATCGTTTGCTTTGTCCAGTGTTTCTTTCACATCATTCTGTTTGGCTGCTTCCGCCGGTTGTTCAACAGTTTTAATATTGACATCAATGTTGCCTTCTTTCGTTAAGTCATCGGGCTTCGCGGCCGATTGATCAACAGGTTCAACTGGTCCGGTTACAATGTAATAGGCGGATAACACCACCATCAGGGACAGCATCGTTACCAGCCAGACTGTTTGTTTGTTCATGGTCATAAGATTTCCTCCTTATCCTTTTGGCAATACGGAAATGCGGTGTACGGGGACATCAAGGGTTCTTTGGACAGCTTCGATCACAATTGCTTTTACCTGAAGATTCTCCACTCCTCTTGCCACCACTAACACACCCCGTACTTTTGGTTTCATTCGTTTTACCACTACCGGTTTCTCGCCATTATCTGTGCGGTAGTAAGCCGTTTTCTTATCATTGGTGTTTTGAGTGGTGGAGCGGTTTCCCCCTTTTTTATCCACCTCTTCCGTGACCTGCTCCGATTCACGCACATCTACCTGGACAACTTCTTCTTCTGTGGAATCAAGGTTGACAATAACGGAAACATCATCTACTCCGACAATCTTGCTCAGCACCTCCGCTAATTGCGCCTCATATTCCCTTTCATACTCTTCCATCGATGAGGTCTTGTTGGCAGAGGCAGCTGTTGCTTCTGTTTCCTTGACGGGGGGAGAGAGGGAGTCTCCCGGCAATTCCCCCGGGCTCACCCGAAAAAATGTGGAGAAAATCATCACCCCCACTCCGATACATCCCAGTAATAGAAACCAGCGAAATCTATTTTTCTGCTTCTCATCCCCGCCCATTTTTTGTTCTACCTGGGACAACCACCGTTTGAACACCTTTATTCACCTCCATCCCTACATGGTTGGTTCAACACTGACCTGAACTTGTTCAGGAGTGAGATCCCAAGTCTGCTTTAAATAGTCGATAATGCGACGAGTCAGCCCCGTTGTCTCCGCCGCAGGAGCCGATTGAACAGCAACCGGGCCGCTGGTAACCGTGTCAACACGGACCTGTTCCACAGGCTGAATCGGCTTGATGTCATCAGGCTCCCGGGAGGAACCGGGCTCTTTCATCCTTGCTACCAGTTGCACCTGTGTGATGTGGGGGACCTGCTCGGAAGTCAGTCGGGTTGCCACTCTCGCCTCCATCACCTCCACCGGAAATTTTTTAGTCACCTGTCTCTCAATCATTTGCTCCATCGTTTTTTCCGTTTGTTGTTGAACGAGACGGCTTTGTGTCTGCTTCAACTTTTCGCTCTCTGCCTTGATCCGGTTAATGGGTTCCATCTTCCCGGACGCTGATGAGTCAGGCGTAAAAGCTAAGGTTGAAAGATCAACATCTTTTTTTAAAAACTGGAAGATAGGAGAGAGAATGGCTAAGATGATCAGGAGACCCATCACTAACTTGACATATCTCTCCATGGCATTGTTGGGCAACATCAGATCAATAAAGGTTGCCACCAACACCAGTAAAACAATTTGTTTTAGCCAATCGCCAAGCCATTCCATCAAGTTTCTCACCTACCTCATCATCACAGAGATATTTCCTGATGCGACAATAATTGTAATCGCCAGGAAGAACATCAGTCCGACTGTAGCCAGTGCCGCAAAGATGTAGATCAGTGTCCGGCCGATGGTACTCAGGCTCTCGATGATGGGACTGTTGCCCAATGGCTGCATGATTGCGGCAGAAAAATTATAGATAAATGCAAGGGAGAGAATCTTTAAAGCCGGAAACGAACAAACCATAAGCAGGATAATAACTCCGGCCAGTCCAACCGTGTTTTTGACTAACAGTGAGGCTCCCACAACTGTATCGGCTGCTTCTGAGATGGTTCCCCCGATCACAGGAATAAAGTTTCCAGTGATGTACTTGGCCGTACGGATCGTTACTCCGTCCGTGACCGCTGTAGTCGCCCCCTGTACAGAGATAACCCCCAGAAAGATCGTCAACAAACCGCCGAGAATCCCTACACTCACCTTTCTCATCAGCCCTGCTAGCTGATTTACCTTGTATTTTTCCGACAGAGTGCTGACAACGCTGAGAATCGTGGCAAAAAAGAGCAGGGGAAAAACAATTGTATAAATAAATGTCCCAATAATATGAATCATAAATATGATGAGTGGGTGAAATAATGTGACTGATCCCAGATTTCCCATCGTTGCCAGCAAAGTGAGCAAGAGCGGGATCAGAGCGAGCATGAAATCAATCATCCGCTCAATTGCTGTTTTTGCGGCATCAACGGCAACGGAGAAACTATCTACCGCTAAAATAATGATCACCATAAAGACGATGGAATAAGCCACTCGGCTTACCTGGTTGTTCTCAAACGCAGTTTGCAGCGTTTGCAAAATCATGCTGAAAACAGTTAATACAATGATGGTTCCTAATAGTTTGCCGTTGTATAAAACTTCATGAAAAAAATAACGCAGAAGAGCAGTCAATACATCTTTCGTTTCCAGTTCCTTATTGCCTGAAAGCAGGAGATCAAAAAGACCGGGTGCATTCCGCCCGTTAAAGTAGCGTCCATATTCTGTCTGCAACAGCTTCCAAAAAGATTCCACTTCTTCTGTCTGCAACTCATTTAATTGGGAGCGAACCAGTTGATCGGTGACAGGTGTCCCCTGTTCATCGCCCACGGCAAAAACAGCTTGCGGCATTTGTAACAATATAAAAATGATGATGGGCAGGATCCATTTGGTTCGCAGCATTCCATTCATTCCTCACGCCGGCAGAATTTGGACAACCGTTTCAATAATCACTGTGATGATAGGAATTGCCATCACCATGATCAAAATTTTTCCGGTCAGCTCTATTTTGGAGGCGATGGAGCCTTGTCCCGCATCCCGGGTTACCTGTGCTCCAAATTCGGCAATGTAGGCAATTCCGATAATTTTTAAAATCGTTTCCAAAAACAGATTATTTACCCGCGCTTGCGCAGCCAGATTTTGTAGGACACCGATCACTTCCGCGATCTTCCCTGCCAGGGAAATAAAAATCATAATCCCGACGAAGGCAGCCAGCAAAAAAGCGAATACCGGCTTTTGTTCTTTGATCACCAGAATGAGAAAAGTGGCGACAAGGCCGAGACCCACCACCTGGATGATTTCCAAGCGGACCGCCCCCTATTAGGTGCCAAATAAAAACACATTTTTAATGGTCTGAAACAAGTCCCGAATCAGCATCGCGACCATAAATAAGACGACTCCAAATCCAAACAAAGTAACCCAGTGAGCAAAATCTTCTTTTCCCATCTGTTTCAAAACCGTGTGAATCATGGCGACAATAATTCCAATTCCGGCAATTTGGAATACAGAGTCCAAGTGGTATGGCATAATACCCCCCCCATCCGCCTATCAGCTTTCCCTTCGTCAATACATTAAAATCACAATCAGCGCCCCGGCGAGGATCCCAACCGTCTTGTACATCTTCTCGTACCGCTCTTGTTCTTCCCGCGCTTTCATTTCCTCTACTTTCAGGTTGGAATTCGCAAGCGCAAGGTGATGAAGTTGATCCTCCCGGTCGGAAATCCCCAATGTCCGGCTTAAATTCAACATGATTGCCTGTTCTGATCTCCCGAGAGCGTTATTTTTCCACTCCAGTTCAATCGCTCTTTCAAAACATTCAAACGTGGAGGCACCATCCATCTGAGCAAGATTTTTGGCACTTGTTGCAAATAAGCGGGAGACGGGTCCCAGTTCCTGTGAAGCAATTTGCCGGCAAGCTTGAATAAGTGGTCTTGTTCCGTATCCTATCTCCGTTTCAAGATAGGAGAGAGCCGACCGCAGTTGTCTAATTTGTCTTGGGCGATCCGCGACATGTCTTGCCATCTGAAAACCAATCCAGGTACAAGCGGTAAGGATCAAACAAGCTCCCAACAACTTTAGCATAAGGTTCGAACCACCTTGGAACGGAACAGTTCGCTGGCCGGTTCCAGGGGCTGTAACAGTTGGTCGTAGATTGCTTCTACAGTTCCGGGCCCCTGGCGACGGCTCAATAAAATCACACGGGAAAAAACTCCTTCTTTCACCAATTCGGCCAAAGTCGGACGACGGCAAATCTCGTCCACCGTTTGACCGTGTGCGGTAGTAAACAGATGAACTCCGGCGTGAACTGCTTCGTGAACAGCCTCACTGTCTTCTTTCCGGCCAATTTCATCGACAACCAAAATCTCCGGTGACATGGAGCGGATAAGCATCATCATTCCTTCCGCTTTCGGGCAGGCATCCAAAACATCCGTTCTCGGTCCCACATCGTGTTGGGGTACCCCGTCCACACAACCGGCAATTTCTGACCGTTCATCAACGATCCCCACTTTGCATGAATGGAATTTCTCTCCACCTGTGCTGGCCAGGCGGGCCAGGTCACGAATCAGGGTCGTTTTCCCGCATTGGGGCGGGGAGACGATCAGCACATTTTCCACTTGCCCTTTATGAATGAGAAAAGGAATCAGAGGTTCACCGACTCCTTTAACCTGACGGGCGATGCGAACATTAAAGCCGGTCACATCTCTGAGGTGCTTTACTTTTCCCTGGTCAACCACTACCTTCCCAACCAATCCCACGCGATGTCCGCCTTCAACCGTCACATAACCTCGCCGCAGTTCTTCTTCCATCGTATAGAGGGAATGATTGCTGATCAGGTTCAGCATTTTAATGCAATCTTCTTTACCGGGAACCATACTATCCTTCGGTTGTTGACTGAGTTGGCATTTGCGGCTGACAAACCAGGATTGCTCCGAGGTGATCACTTCCAGCGGCCGGTCTTGTCTAATGCGAATTTCCTCTAAGCATCCCAGGATTGTGCGGGGAAGGGATTGAATTAATTCCCGGATGGACAAGGGAAGAATTTGATAAATCGGTTTAAGCGACATGGAGCACCTCCTGTCCATATAAATTCTTTACTCTCATACTTATGTAGACTTGTTCCTAATATGACAAGCATTGAAAAAAGAGCGGTGACTCTCCCGCTCTTAGATTCCTTCTCCATTATTAACCAATTCTTTTTCTTCTTGATCAGATGCATCTTCTACGATTAAAACGGTATGGCATTTGGGACAAAGCAGTTCAACAGATTCATCTTCCAAATCTTCAGCCTCTACCAGTACATCTTCTCCACACTCAGGACACGTTAATTCCAATACCTCTTCATCATCTTCCTCATCATCATATGCAAACAGTTCCAGGTCATTCAGATCTTCCTCAATCGATTCCACATATTCTTCCAGTTCTGCCTGACGAGTATCCAACTTCTGTGTTGTTTCAATCAACTCGTCCACCACTTCAGCCAGACGCTGGATCACTTTAAATTCTGTGCTGTTTTGAAAGCTCTGATTTCCTTCCACCAATCCTTGAATGTAAGATAATTCCCTTCTCATTCTTTCGTACATGGAGTCATCCCCACCTTTCGTTTCAATCTTTCTATGTTATTGTCGCCCCGGATAGAGCACATCATACTTTCGCTTTAATTGAAGCTGTTACTCTAATTTCTTCCTGTTACTTTAAGTTCATTTTAGTGCGTATTTTCAGCTTTTTTTGCCCAGATAAAAGTCCTGTCACAAGTCAAAAATAAAAAAAAACGCCTCCTGATCGAGGCGGCTGTTCCTTTTTTCATTTTTTGATTACCTATAAAGATGTCGAGATCCCCCTCCGTTGCTTACCTTAAGTCGATCGATAAGGAAAAAAACAGCGCCGTTTCGATGTACGTGTGCGCTTAGCGCTTGTTCATGTTTAAGTTTGATCCAACTTGAGCAGTGTTTTAACCATCACTTCAGCACCTTGTTTCACATCATCCTTGGATGTGTATTCTTTTGGATTATGGCTGATGCCGTCTTGAGAGCGCACAAAGATCATGCCAGTAGAGATTTGGCGAAACTGCATGGCATCGTGGCCGGCTCCGCTTGGGAGCGAAATGATTTGGCCACCCGACTCCTCAATGCTTTCCTTGATCGCTTCCTGTATGACATCGCTGCACGAAAGAGGGGCCACTCTTTGCAGTTCCTCTATTTCCAGCTCCACATCTCTTTCTTCAGCAACCTGCAAGGAATATTCCTTTATTTCTTGCTCTAATTGATTGCGTATGTTTTCATGTATATCACGTATGTCAACAGTAAATTCTGCATATCCGGGTATAACATTGATTCCGCCCGGTTCCAGATAAAGAGAGCCGACCGTGGCCACTGCATGTTGATACTGTTCAGTGATCTTTTCTATTTTAGAAATCATGAGGCTGGCTGCGGCCAAAGCGTCTTTCCGCTGTCCCATCGGAGTTGCGCCCGCATGTTCTGCTTCTCCGTGTATTTTAAACTTCAGCCATAACGGACCGGCAATTCCAGTTACATTTCCGACAGCAACATTGTAACTTTCTAATACTTTTCCCTGCTCAATATGAAGTTCCAGATATGCTTTTATATTATTGATCTTCGCCTCGCCGAACCTGTCTGGTTCGAATCCGCTTTGCAGCATGGCTTCACGAATGGTTATTCCCTGCTTGTCCTTGTGCTCCAAGTCCGCCGGAGTAAGGGTGCCTGCAATAGCGCGGCTTCCTATCATCCCAAATCCGAATCTTGAACCCTCTTCATCTTTAAAGGAAACGACTAGAATCGGGTGACGGCAGTCAATATTGTGCTCACGCAAAGATTGAACTGCCTCGATCGCTGTCAGAACTCCGAGACTGCCGTCAAATTTACCGCCTTCAGGTACTGTATCAATGTGAGAACCCAGCATAATCGCAGGAAGTTCTTCTGTGCCGGACCTGGTGCCGATTAAATTGCCGACAGGATCATAATAAACGTTCAGACCTGCTTCCTCCATAAATCGTTTCACAAGCTCGTTTGCTTCACTTTCTTCTCTTGTATAGGAAAGCCGGGTGATTCCGCCCTTGTCTGTTTTGCCTATTTGAGCAAGGCGTTCAATTCTGTTCCACAAGCGATCAATATTAATCATTCTGCTCAGAATCCCCCAACTTAAACTCAAAATGGCATTTTCCTTCTCTAAGAATATATTTATCGTGCACAACTTCAAAGTCAGGATTGTATCCTCTGGCAACCGCAGGATCAATCATTTCACAGTATAAAATCCCGTATTCATGCATGTTGTCATCCGCCCATTGCTGGCCAAAGGGGCATTTAGTAAATGTTTGTTCGATGACACCGGGTTTAAACTCGTTTTCATATTCAAATAAATCGCTTCGCCCCATATCATAATTTGATAAATAATGATCGATTGTATTTTTTTCTCCCATATGAGCAGCCCGTTCTTTAATGCCGCGTCCTCTCTCTTCCCCGAAGGTTCTCACACCTTCTCTGATGGCGTTCTTTCCTTCTTCCCCAAAACGGTCAGATACAGCCTTGCTGATTTGGGCGAATAGCTTGGCCATTAACCCATAAATTGTAGTACTTCCATATAGATTCTTGCTATCATAACTTTTCGGTATATATTGGTCTAATACATGCTCTTCACCTTCTGCTGATGCTCGTTTGGCAATGTCATCCAGGTCTTTATATCCGAATTGTTCAACCGCTTTTTGAATATAGACTCTACCTTCTTCTCCAAACGCAGAAAGAATGGAGCGGTGCAAATGAGTAAAAAGTTTAGCCGTAATGGAATACATAGACAACGGCGGCATAGGTAATGGTCGTGAACTCATTTTCCATCATTCTCCCTACATATAATTATCGTTGACTTTTAAATTTTATTCCTTTAAAGTATATAGGAATTATACGTTATTGTAAAGACACCCATTCGGAGGGATTGATTACTATGGATTCAGCCATTATTTATTCAATCATTATCCTGTACTTCCTTTCTATGCTTGGCGTTGGTTTTTACTTCACCAGAAAAGATTTAGATCATAGCGATTATTTTTTAGGCGGAAATAAACTGCCTGGCTGGGCTCTTGCATTTTCCGAGAGGGCTACGGGCGAATCCGCATATATGTTTTTAGGCGCTGTAGGTTTTATTTACATTACAGGTTTATCAGGGATCTGGATTTTAGTCGGGATGTTTTTCGGTGTTATTTTTTCTTGGCTATTTTTGGCGAAACAGTTTATGAATGAACGCAAAAAATACAATGTATACACTCTGACTGATTATATAGCCGTTAAATTTCCGGCACACAACTTCATCATCCGCTGGATATCCAGCTTGATCATAGGTACTTTTTTCATTTTTTACATTTCGGCCCAATTTGCCGGAGCAGGAAAATCTTTATATTCAATCTCTGGTTTTAATATCACATGGGGAACAATCATTATTGCTGTTATTGTCATTGCCTATTCGTGCATGGGGGGATTTATGTCCGTTGTGTGGACAGATGTTGTTCAAAGCTTCCTGATGATGGCTACTTTTATTGTGGTTCCAATCGTCGCCTTCACAAAGATAGACTCTGAAAAGATTTCAATCTTTGAATCGCTTGCGCAAGTTGGGAATCATGCTGACAGCTGGACAGGCGGACTCTCAGGTGTTGGGCTTGGCTTCCTTTTATTTGCCAATTTTGCATGGTTCTTCGGCTGGCTGGGAGGTCAGCCGCAATTGTCTTCGAGATTCATGGCCCTTAAAGATGAAAAAGAATTGAATTCAGCAAAAATAGTTGCGATTGGCTGGACCTTAATTGTTTACATGGGGGCTTTCCTTGTTGGAATATTTGGCATGGTGCTGTACCCGCAAGGTACATTAAACGATTATGAAATGATTTTGCCACACATGATGTCTGATTTGCTGCCGACTTGGCTTGTTGGTGTTTTCATCTCAGCCATCTTAGCTGCGATCATGTCGACTGCTTCTTCCCAGCTTATGGTGATAACAACTTCTGTCAGTGAAGACATTATACACAAGTCTTTGGGAATCAAGTTAACCAGTAAGGGACTCGTCAAAATTTCGCGGATCTCTGTGATTGCAGGCGGTCTTTTAGGACTCATATTAGCACTTACTTCTGATTCTTTAATTTACACACTGGTCAGTTTTGCTTGGGCCGGAATCGGCAATACGTTCTCAGCAGCCGTTATCCTTATCTTCTTTTGGAAAAAAACATCAGGAGCCGGAGTTATCGCAACGATTGTAACAGGCTTTATCAGTGCGATTGTGTGGAACATTACACCGCTTGAAACGTTTATTACGTCTAGAGCAAGCACGTTTTTCATTGCGATTATCGCGGGCATTATCTTCAGTCTTCTAAAACCTGATAAAGAGATTCATTTGAGAAAAGACCAGCCTTCTGAACACCCGGCTGTTCAGTAATACACTGAAAGATTGGTTTAAACCCCAAAGATGCGAAAAAGAAAAAGGTTTTTGTCAGTAGTTGACGACGGCATTGTTATCACAGTTTCCCTTCGGGAGATACTGGTGACAATGCCTTTTTCTTTACACCGGGTGGAAAACGTCTGGAAAAAGCAAAATGAATTTGTTCAGCCGTTTTATAATCATCGTCTTGATACGGCTATGACTGAGACTTGATCGCACATTGGGGATTGTTGGTGAAATAAGCTTCTGCTTCTCTTTAACCTAAATACAAGGCTTTACCTCTTTTAACCCTTGATATTTTCGTAATAAATGGCAGATAGGAAATGGCTTACCAGGGTATCCTAAACATGAAAAATTGAAGCAAGAGGTGAAAGTGGATGTCTTCAGCGACAGTAGCCACAGCGGAGCAACAGGGGTCACCAAAGCTGTCTGCTTTGATAACACTGAGTTCGATTCCGCTTATCATGGTGTTAGGAAACTCCATGCTGATTCCTGTTCTGCCTAAAGCCAGTTCGGTTTTAGGAGTAACATCTTTTCAGGTAAGCTTATTAATTACCCTTTTCTCGATTCCGGCAGCGATTATTATTCCGATTGCCGGTATTTTATCCGATCGCATCGGAAGAAAAAAAGTGATTTTCTTCAGCTTGCTCCTCTATGGATTAGGGGGGCTGTTAGCGGGCTTTGCGTCGATTTGGAAAGGCGGCTCTTATTCTCTTTTGCTCGCTTCAAGGATTATCCAGGGGATTGGTGCTGCCGGTACGGCACCGATCGCCATGGTGCTGGTCAGCGATCTTTATAAAAAAGAGAGCAGAAGTAAAGCACTGGGGATCATCGAAGCTTCTAATGCGATGGGGAAAGTGCTCAGTCCGATCTTAGGCTCACTCATCGCCCTCATTACCTGGTATGCAATGTTTTTTGTTTTTCCGGTTTTTACTATCCCGGCAGCGATCGCCTTATGGTTTCTCATAAAAGAGCCGACTGCCAAGAAAGAACCGCCACCGCTTGATGAATATATAGGGCACATCAAAAAAATTTTCCAGCGTCAGGGCAAATGGATGATGGTCACCTTCTTGGCCGGGGCTATTACCATGTTTACAATGTTTGGCGTTCTGTTTTACCTCTCTAATTTTTTGGAACAAGCTTACAAAATCGGCGGCGTGATAAAAGGATTCGTTCTGGCGATTCCGCTGCTGGCTTTATGTGGAACTGCTTATTTTACAGGATCTCATGTGAAGGAAAAAACAAATCAGATGAGAAGGCTGACCCTGATCGGACTTATTATTCTGGCTCTTACCGTCGGCATTGTACCCTGGCTCAAACAACCAGTCATCCTCATTTCTGTCACCTTTCTAATGGGAATCGGGAGCGGGCTTATTCTTCCTTGTTTAAATACGTTGATCACTTCAGCCGTCGGTCTTCAGGAGCGGGGTATTATTACCTCTCTGTACTCCAGTGTGCGCTTTTTTGGAGTAGCTCTGGGCCCTCCTGTATTCGGCGCCCTTGAAAACCGCCCTTTTCTTTTATTTATCGGAACAGCTGTCGCTGTCACACTGGTTGTGTTCCTGTCACTCGTTTTTATTCAACGTCCGCAGCGTCTTCGCGGAAAAGACGGCAGATCCCGCTTGTTGATCAGAAAGAGGAGATTGCATCCGGCATAGATCACTCCGACTGGGCACCAACCATTCTCTCCTGCATAGAATAGGTCTTGTAAATGATACCGCGGGAAGAGAGGCGAATGGGATGAGCTCGACCTCGGCAATTGGTTGGAACCCAAAATTGATTGATCTTTCCAATCAGCGTACAGACAAACCGCGAATCAGCGGTTGTACCATGGTAATGGATAAAGGATTAGGATTAACTAACTTTCGGGATACCCTTGAACTGGCAGGGGAATATATCGATTTTATTAAGCTGGGATTTGGCACGGCCGGCTTAACCCCCGAAACAGTCCTCAAACAAAAAATAGCCCTGGCAAAGAAACATCAAGTACATCTTTATCCTGGCGGTACCTTTTTTGAGGTCGCACTGGCCCAGAGCTGTTTGGATATTTATTTCCATACCTTGAGAGAGCTTGAATTTGAATGGATCGAAATCTCTGACGGGACGGTAGATCTATCGCCCGCCACCCGTATTGAAGCGATTAAAAAGGCCAGAGAATGGGGGTTTCGAGTCATTACAGAGATTGGGAAAAAAGAGGAGGGCTCCGTAACATCCATTCCCCAACTTCTTTCCACCTATGAACAGGACTTAAGCGCCGGAGCCTTTTATGTAATTGTAGAGGGCAGAGAGACCGGGGAAAATATCGGGATCTTTAATCAGTACGGTGAAGTGAACCAGTCGTATGTCACTCAGGTAATGAAAACCGTAGGCCCCGAACGGATCATCTGGGAAGCCCCGCAAAAACAGCAACAGGTCTGGATTCTGGGAATATTGGGAGCTCAGGCTAATCTAGGCAATATTTCCCCGCAAGAGATCCTATCGGTTGAATCACTCAGGCGTGGGCTCCGCTCCGATACCTTTTACTGTTGGAAAGAGAAAAAATCGTTTTAAATCCGTCCCCTAAAAATAAGAGGTTTGTCTACTATTTTTCCTCTGTCCTTCATAAGGTGGTATTAAACATGTTGGACAGGGGATGCGATCATGAATCCCGATCTGCTGCTTGTTTCTCTAATCGTTATCGGACTGTTGGGACGGTCACCGTTGATCGCCACAGCAGCCAGTTTATTACTTATCTTAAAACTGATTCATCTTGATCGTTTTTTCCCGGCAGTTGAACGGCGCGGCTTAGAATTTGGACTTCTTTTCTTAACGATTGCAATCCTGGTGCCATTTGCTTCCGGAAGAGTTAATTATAAAGATGTGATGGCCATTTTTTCATCCGTCCCCGGAATACTTGCTCTTTTGGGCGGTGCCCTCGCTACCTACATGAACGGAAAAGGTCTGGATTTACTTAAAGTGGACCCCCAGATCATCGTGGGTCTGGTAATCGGTTCTATCTTTGGAACTCTTTTTTTGAGGGGGATTCCTGTCGGTCCGTTAATGGCGGCAGGAATTACCGCATTTTTATTAAAACTTTTTCAAATGTGGTGGGATTGAAAAAAGGTCACTCCGGGCGGGAGCAACCTTTTTTATTTATAATAGAGACAGAGATTTTGGGCGTATTTGAATGGATAAAGGAGTATTCCCCAGATTCTCGCCATCAGCATGAGCGACGAGAGGTGTATCTGATTGAATGGTGATCCGTTTTCCCCGATGCATACGAACACCCGGATGATTGACATGGCCTCCGTGATATACTGCCGGAAGAACCGATAAAAATTGCATATGAGTAACCTCTTTTACACAACAGACATCCAAAAAACCATCATCGTTGACCGCCTGGGGACATATGTTCATTCCCCCGCCGTAATAAGGAGTATTGGTGACTGCAATCAACCAAA
This sequence comes from Paenactinomyces guangxiensis, assembly GCF_016055185.1. GTDB lineage: Bacteria > Bacillota > Bacilli > Thermoactinomycetales > Thermoactinomycetaceae > Paenactinomyces > Paenactinomyces guangxiensis. The sequence goes on along the minus strand of NZ_JAECVR010000011.1, from coordinate 58,798 downwards.
CTCCTTCATATTTATAACATTGCCCGTCTACTTGAAGAGAGACCCTGGTGGGACGAAACCCGGCTAAAACCTGAATAGCGCCAAAGAAATAAATGGACTTGCCCAACCATCGCTTCAAGGGGGAGCGGTTCACCGTTTCCGCTACCTTGGCGTCAAATCCAATCCCTGAAAAGCCAATCATCACCCGCCCATCGATGTCGGCAGTATCCACCCGGTGAATCCGGTGTTTAAGTATCCTTTCCAACGCCTGGTTTGGATCAGAGGGAATGCTTTGTGCTAACGCAAAATCATTTCCCGACCCGGCCGGAATATAACCCATTGGTGTCTCAGTTCCAACCAGCCCGTTACCCACTTCATGTAATGTTCCGTCTCCACCGACCGCAACCACTGCTTCCACATCCGCCCGTGCAGCACAGCGGGCAATTTCCGTCGCATGCCCCCGCCTCTCTGTAAATTTCACGCGATAGGGAATTTGTCGTCCGTCTAATATCCTCTGTACTTCAGCCCAAACTTTTCGACCCCGCCCATTTCCGGAAACTCTGTTTACGATAAATATCCGCACTTTGATTCCCCTTCATAAATAAACCTATCGCTCAGTGGAATTGATCACAGGCCGATAGGAATCTTCTGTCCAGGTCGCCTGTTCCTCCTTGAAGCGATCATATATCTTTTTCGTCATCCACATATAAAATCCTGGAACCAGGTTTCTCACCTTCATAAATAAGTTAAGTGTGGACGGGATCACTTTTATCCGGGGACGATCAATCAGTCTGACTGCATGTCGGGCAACAGTCTGTGCGTCAATCAGCTGGCGCGCAATCGGGGACGGAAAAAGACGGGCAGGATCTTCCCCTCCAAAAAACGGGGTGTAAACCGGCCCCGGACATAAAACCCCTACCTGAATTTTGGGGGAATACTCCAGCTTAAGCGATTCCGAAAAACCGATCAGTGCAAACTTGGAAGCAACATACCCGGGCAGATTGGGAATCCCGGTAAGTCCGGCAACTGAGGCGATATTGACAATCCGCCCCCCTCCTCCCTCCAGCATGTGGGGAAGAAGAGAGCGGGTCAGGCGAACGGCACCCAGATAATTAGTGTCAATCATCCCGATATAATCTTCAATCGATATATCCAAAATCCCCCCAAATCGGCCATACCCCGCATTATTTATCAGTACATCGACCCGGCCGAATTCGTTTATAATCTCGTCCACTAAGTTTTGCACCTGTTCCTGGTCAGTTACATCACAGGAGAAAATATCACACTGCCCAAGCTCCTTTTTTAATGAATGCAAGGAACACATGTTACGTGCCACGAGCAATGGAAAATCTCCTCTTTGTGCTAGCTGCCGGGCCAATTCCTTTCCAATTCCACTGGACGCGCCGGTTAACAGGACGATTCGTTTGTTCATACAGTTAATCTCCTCTTAGGACATAGGAACCTGTGGAATGATTCGTCCCTCAATCCGCTCGAAAATATCATCCAGATCTCTTCCGGTAATGGTTAACCCGTGATTTTTAAGGCCTACGACAGCCCGGGAAGGATTTTCCGCTTTTCTGATCTGTTCAGCCACCGCTTCCGCCAGCTGTACCGTCCCGCACGGGTAATTGATTTCCGTTGACGGAATGCCATCCATCCAGGCATGAATATGGACAATCGCCCCAACCTCGGGGTGTTCGTTATAAATCATCCAGTGTTCAATTGCGTCAACCGATGCCCGTTTTGGTTGTACATGGGGAGGAACACTGATTTCCATCGCCGGACCTTCATCATCAAACCCTTTTATTAATAAAATATCCCGTCCAATCTCCCTGAGGTTCGCTTTATTCACCCCACTGGCACTCATCCAAAATTGATTGTCGCGTTGACGGGCGCTCAAATTTCCGTAGCTCAGCCCTCCGATTCCATAAAGCCGCTGAATATGACGGTACTCTTTCGGTGAAAGCAACTCAGCGATAGGAAAAGGAGTAGGGAGCAGATTCATTTTATCCAGTTTTTTTCCCGCACGATAGATACTTTGTGTCACCTCATCTCCTTCCCATAAGCCCTCGGGCAGATCGGGAATAAAGGTATTGTCGATTACCAGCCGTGAAGTCACCAGAGGGCGCAAGCGTTCAATTACATATTTGAAGTAGCCGTCATCTTCCTCGTGAAGGGGAACGGAGTAACACCCTTGTTCCAGTGTTACAAAAAAAGTTTCTGCCTGGTCGGAAGAACGATCGATATAGATCATCATATTTCCGAGGGAACGGATCAGTATTGGGTATCCAGTGCGCAAGATACTTTGCGCCGGTTGATTATTTTCGGTAACTGTAACCACAAAAGTTCCCTTTCCTTTTCGGGGAAAGTGGTGAGGATTCACCGGATCAACAAAATTAAAAACCAGTTGGATATCCGGATTTGCTTCCGAATCCAATTGGTATCCGTTCGCTTCCATCTCACGCTGAATTCCCGAAGCAAACCGTTCTAACCCCGGGGTCCTTTGCAAATTCCCCACCATACAAAATGTAATCATCAGCGTTCATCCTTTCTAATTCTTGACAAGTTTATTTTTACCAATTCCAATGGATTTAATAATTTCCAGTTTAACTTGTTCAATATTGTGTCTTTATAAATTGCCCGCATCAGCAAGGGGGCTGAAAGGGAATGGCTGAGATGAATGGGGAATAATTTTTTCACCCCTGCACAAAATATGGCTGTAATACATTTCAAAATCAAATAAGTCAGGAGTTGAAGCTACATGACCATTGGAACAAAAATTCAGCAAACGGTTGCCAGTGCGGAAAGCGTTTCGGCTAACCTCAAAACCTTTGCGCTGGATACAAATGACCAGCAGGCAAAACAATTATACAACCAGCTTGCACAAAATATGGATTCTATTGTTCAGCAATTGAAAAATCGTGAACAGCAGGTCATGACCGAAGAACCTTCATATAAGCAACAGTAAATACCTCTCTCATGCCGAAGAACCTCTTTGATTTGAGGTTCTTCGGCTTTTCTAAGGATATTTGCTGCCTGTATTTTTCCCTTCCCCATTATCCACATAAAGGGAGCTGTCACGATCCGAGACCGCCGCATACATCACTTGATCAATATTGTCATACCCGTGCTTCTTTAACTCCTTCTCTAACCAGCCAACATCTTTTTCGATCAATTTGAGGTTATGGTATTGGATTTGTCCGTCAACTACGAGCGAAAGAGTTAATCCCCGATAGGGGATCTCTAATTTTAAGTCTTTGGGAGTCACCGGATACAGATTGTCCCAAGGCAAAACACTGATCGTACCCGTTGGTTCAAGGATGGCATACTGCACCATCCGGATATCCGCGTAACCTTTGGCCCGGATCACCGCTAAAAGTTCAGAAAGAGGAAATCGACTGCGGCGGAGGTTTTGTTTAACAATCTTTCCGTGCTTTACTAAAATGGTAGGCTCACTTAAAATGAACCGATTGGACCATTGATAAAGGGTTAACCTGGAATAAAGAATGTGGATCCCGACGACCAGAGCAATGGCTAAAAGGGCTTTTCCAAAACTGTCAACCAGAATGGGTTTCGTCGCTAAAGCTGCAATGATCACAATGGCCATCAAATCATGGGGGGTCACTTGCGCTAATGCGGACTTTCCCATCAGGCGCAATACCAGGATGGCAAACGTAAACAGGATGACAACTTTCAATATGTAAAGCACGATCTACTCCTGAATCTTCGCTCCCGCGTGCTAACCTTTTGACTTAAATACCAGTGCCGCTAAAAAGCCAAACACAATCGCTGCGGAAATCCCGGCACTGGTTACTTCAAAAATACCGGTAATAACCCCCACCAAACCGGATTTTTGAGCTTCCACCATTGCTCCGTGAACCAGCGCATTCCCAAAACTGGTAATTGGAACGGTAGCGCCTGCTCCGGCAAATTTGATTAAAGGTTCATAGAGCCCCAGTCCGTCCAGGATGGCTCCTGCCACAACCAGAGCGCTGGTCGTATGTGCCGGCGTCAGCTTAAATCCATCCATCATGATCTGACCGATCACGCAGATCAGGCCACCTACGACAAATGCCCAAACATAAATCATGATCCACCTTTCCCCCCCTCGGACTCGATCACTACAGCATGAGCAATACAGGGGATGCTTTCCTTTTGTTGGTAGCTGATGGGGGAAAGCAACGCTCCTGTTGCGACAATTAACACTTTGCGAAGTTCGCCCCTTTTCATCCGGTTTAATACGTGCCCGTAAGTGACACAGGCAGAACTGGCACATCCACTGGCTCCGGCTTGGACTGGCTGATCTTCCCGATAGATCATCATCCCGCAATCCCCAAACCGGTCCTCAGGAAGCTTTAACCCGTGTTTATCCAGCAAATCAGCTGCTATTTGATGTCCAATCCTTCCCAGGTCTCCGGTTAGAATCAGATCATATTCAGAGACGGAAATGTGCAAATCCCGGAAATGGGCCTCAATCGTATCAACAGCCGCAGGAGCCATGGCTGATCCCATATTAAACGGATCCTGAATCCCCATATCAACAACCCGCCCAATGGTCGCCGAAGAGACATAAATTCCGCTTTTCTCTGAAGAGATAACGGCTGCACCGGCACCGGTAACTGTCCACTGGGCCGTAGGAGGTTTCTGCGATCCATACTCGGTAGGATAGCGGTATTGCTTCTCAGCTGCGGCATTATGACTGGCGGTTGCAGCCAAAACCCGGTCGGCATTGCCACTGTCAACCAGAAGAGCTCCAAGCGCGAGACCTTCCATTGAGGAAGAACAGGCGCCAAAAATACCAAGATAAGGAACAGCTAACGTCCGGGCTGTAAAACTGCTGCTGATCACCTGATTCATCAGATCACCGGCCAGAAAAAACTGTATATCTTCTTTTTTCATTCCAGCTTTATCAATGGCCCGCTCACACGCCTGTTCCAATAGCTTTTTCTCCGCCTTCTCAAAACTGTCCTGACCCAGCCAGATGTCCCCGTGCAATAAATCAAAATCATCCGCCAAAGGGCCCTGCGCTTCAAATGGACCGCCAATCGCTGAAGAGGCAGCGATTGACGGCCGGTTCGAAAATATCCAAGTCTGTCCTTGAATCACCTAAAAACCTCCTAAAACCTGTTGAAAGATCACTTTAATGATACCGATTACAAAAGCGGAAACCACCCCGAAAACAATGACCGAACCCGCTAACTTAAACATGTGCCCTCCGACCCCGAGCACATATCCCTCTGAGCGGTGTTCAATGGCCGCAGAGGCTATCGCATTGGCAAAACCTGTAACCGGAATAATGGTTCCTGCGCCGGCTACCTGAGCGATATGGTCATAAACTCCTAACCCCGTCAGCAAAACGGACAAAAAGATTAATGTCGCAACCGTTGGGTCCCCTGCCGACTTTTCGTTAAAACCAAAAGTTTGGATATAAAATGCAGAAATGAATTGTCCAATCAGACAAATCGTTCCGCCAAATAAAAAAGCCATGATACAGTTTTTTACAATCGGCCGTTTCACTTCCCGCTGCTTGGCAAAATCCTGATACTCCTGCTGAACGGGTGTCACTTTTTTCTTCTTTTTACTGGACATACGATCACCTCTAAAGTTTATTTCAGCATAGGCCGTACGTCATAGATGATGGAATCCAGCTCTTTTACGCATTGTTCATACATTTGCTTTGCCTTCTGATCATCAGTATCCAGCGCAAAAGCTTTCAAATCTGCTTTCGCAGTTTCCAGCGTGTTGTATAACAGTCGCCGGGTCGTCGGCACAGGGGGCTGGATTGCATCATCAAACAAATCCACATACAGTTCTCCCATCGTGTCCACCTGTGCAACAAACACATTTTCCGCTGATATCCCGATTTTATCCAGTTCGGTACGGAGCCATCTGCGGTTCAAACCCAATGCATTTAATGATTCATCCATGATATTTCCATCCAGGATCACTGTTTGGATCCCTGTTTGTGGTGTGGTTTCCACTCCTACATCCCGGGGAGTGATCGGCAGTCGATTGGCTTTTAGAAGAGCATTGATTTCCCCGTTTGATTCCATCACGGCAAACTCAACATCAGCCAGGTTAAAGATTTGCTTGCTCCTCAACTGTTGCAACAGATCTTCCGGTGTATAGCGCATTTTTTTCAGTTGATCTTCCATAACCTTTCCGTGTTTGATCACGACTGCTTCACGGCCATGGATCAAATCCCTGACCCATTTGCTTTTTAAGGAAAGGTAGCTGAGACCCATTCCTGCAAGACCCCATGTCAACAGGGCGATAAATCCAAACACCGCATTTTCAACGATGTTTAATGATACAGCCGCTGCAATGACACCTAAGCTCACAGCGAAAACAATATCAAAATAGGTCATCCTTGAGGCTATTTTTCTTCCGAGCAAACGGGTGAGAAGAATCAGCAAAACAAGGAACCCAACCGAACGTAAAATGATTTGCAACCATTCCGGCACACTCTTCCCTCCTTCCCTCTAAAACCCTTTAAACTGCGGCTCTTCAAACTCAAGGGTCTGAAGCCGTTTCTCCAAACGCTCTAATACAACGTCTAATCTTTGCGCATTACGGCGAAAGGTTTTACGTGCCTGTTCATCCTGAGCGATTTGGCCATACATCTCCATGGTGGCTTTCGCTCCTTCCAGGCTGACCAATGTTTGCTTCACCTTTGAATACGTAGTCATTTTTTTCCTCCTCACAAGTAAATTTTGGTACTAAAACGCTTTTTTTATACACATTTTTTGGTAACATATTTGCAACTATTTATTGCTTTTTAGTTAGGTTTCCCAGGGAACAAGGCTGATCCGCAGCATGACAGGGGCAGTCCTAAAAAACAAAAAAGAAGGGATATAACCCTCAGATCTTATTTATTGGTTAATATTTAAGTTGACATGATCTTCACGTACATCAATAAACAGCTGGCCATCACTTTCAAGGGATGCATAAAATACATCCCTGATCGAACGGACAGGCTTTTGTTTTTGAATCTGTTCTAACAGCCATTTTCCTGACCGCCCGATTTTTCGCAGGTTTTCATAAATCACTTGCCCATCCACAACCAATTCCATCGGCACCTGGGCAGGCTGAGACGGTTTGAAAATATTTTTGGGAGTTGCTTGTTGATATTCCGGTTTCATCATCACGGAAATTGTCCCGTCATTTTCCAGAATGGCGAATTGCACCTGGGAAACGTCAAATACACTTTTCTTGCGAAGCAGCTGCATAACTTCACTCATGTTAAATCTTACTCTTTTCATATTCTCTTCCATGATTTTGCCGTCTTTAATAATAATCACCGGATCTCCCATTAATAACTTTCTACCCCGGCGGCTTTTTAATGAAAGGTAAGACATAAGCAAAGTTAGTGCTCCAAACAAAAGCAATCCGAAAAGATGGTAACCGGTATTTTGGTCAATATCGGTAGCCAGTGTTGCAGCGATGGACCCGAAGGTGATTCCATTGATATATTCAAAAAAAGTCATCTCAGCAATCTGCTGTTTACCCAGAAGAATGGTTAAAACCAGGATGGTGCCAAAGGCTAACACAGTTTGATAAAAGACCTCAAAATATTGATACAATCAGAATCCCTCCCGATTATTTTCAACTCTTTTTAGTATTGCCAGAGAGAGATTTTACATAAGGGGACTTTAATCATATCCGTTGCAGACCGGGAGTCCATGAAGATCAAAACCTATTATTATACAAGTCTTTTCAAGCGATCCAGCAATCCATATAAAAAATTTTTATAAAAGAAAGATTGATAGGACTTTTAGCATATTTAATTGAAATATTATTTATCCAATATTTTTATATTAAAGAGGAGGTTATTTATGAAAAAACTTATTTCCACCGGTCTCACAGCTGTTTTGACTATCAGTTTGCTAGTTTCCGGAATGGGCACTGCCGCCGCAGCAGGAGCCGGCAAGGAAATCTACACTGTTAATTTTAAAGGAAACACGTTGCCAAGCCATGTTCAAAAAATCATTCAAGATACAGGCGGTTCTTTAGTTAAGTCTGACGCTGAGCTGGCTTATGTGCAGGCGGTCTCAAACGATCCGCAATTTTTAAGGAATATCCGCAAAAATCCTTCGGTCGAAGATGCCGGACGCACCCTGAAGGTAGTTCAAGAAGCAGCGGTTGAAAAGGCAGCCCTGGAAGCAGATGATGCGCACCCGATTTATGACCAGTACCAATGGGATATCAAGCAAGTAACACAAGAGGGAGCCAGTTACCAGCTTCCAAAGGGAAAAGGAACCAGGGATGTAGTGGTTGCGGTAATTGATACAGGAATCGACCTGGAACACCCTGACCTGAAGGCCAACATTGTTGATGCCAAATCATTTGTACCGGGCGAAAATGCCCAGGATTATGACGGACATGGCAGTCACGTTGCCGGTTCCATTGCCGGGAACGGAAAAGCTCTGGGAATCGGTCCCGAGCTTGGCATTGCCGCACTTAAAGTTTTTCCGAAAGATGGTGGGGGAGCCTCTACCGCCAGTATCGCAGAGGCACTCAAATATGCAGCGGATCAAGATTACGATGTGGTTAATATGAGCCTGGGCAGTTATGCCTATTTACAGGACCCCGCCTATGATACCAATGATATTCGAGCAGATATCAATCTGTTTAAAAAGGCGATTGCCTACGCTCACAAAAAAGGAGTCACTATTGTCGGTTCTGCCGGAAATGCTTCTGCGGACATCTCCAGTCCTGGTAAATTAAGCCGTTATCTCTTTGATGAAAATGGTGCCACTCACCGTGATCCCGCCAGCAACTTACTGATCCGTGTCTCTGCCGGAAGCAAAGGCAAAACACTTACTTTCTACTCCAATTACGGAGTTGGAAAAATTGATGTCATGGCGCCCGGCGGGGATCTCGGTCCCAATTATGACCCCGTAAATAAAACGGGCCGGGATAATGCCTATCTCTGCTATAGCACCGTCCCTGTGGTGGATAGCAACTATCAAATTATTGGTCACGGCTATGCCGGGTATGCAGGCACCTCTATGGCCGCCCCCAAAGTGGCCGGGATCGCTGGTGTGATCATTGCAAAACACGGGAAAAACAAATTGAGTCCTGCTCAAGTAAAATCGATTATTCAGCAGTCTGCGGAAGATATCTATAAAAACGGGTATGATGCTGAGTCCGGATTCGGTTTGGCAAATGCCTTGAACGCTTTACAATACAGGTAATCTTCTGACAAAGTCCCAAAAAAGGCTCTGCAAATACTGTTTGCAGAGCCTTTTTTGGGCTTTTCGGTTTGTTGGAATTTTACTCTTTTTTCCCCTCAGATATACTTTTTGTCATTTGCTGCCAGACGGTTCCGCTCGCCTCCTCTCCGCGCTCAATCCTCTCCAGGGCAATCTGTGCCTGCATTTTGACTTCAAACTCCGGATCGTCAACCGCTTCCTTTAGTGCGGGAATGGCTGTTTCATCTCCCACTTCAAACAAGAAACGGGCAGCCCGCCAGCGGACAAGTTTATTTTTATCTTTTAACGCTTCACACATGGCCGGGATCGCATCTGGATCACCCATGTCTGACAGGCAGTCACCGGCAGTGCGGCGGACAATGGCGGAAGGGTCTTTCAGGGCACGGTAAAGATAGGGAAGAACCTCTTTCTTCTCGATTATGCCCAGATAAACCACAGCCAGTCGGCGGATCGCCGGTTTGGAGTCGTTCAAGGCTTTATCCAGTACAGCAATTGATTCCAATGCAGGTTCAAACTGTTCCAGTGCGGCATATCTCTTTTCCCACTCGGGGCTCTCAAAAGCTTGTAAGACCTCTTCCGCGGAGATCTCCTCTTTTTTCGTTTGATCCGTTTTTTCCGGGGTCAGCGCGCGTTCCACCAGACGATGGAGACGTGTTTCATCATAGGCGGCTGAAATTTCTTCTGCAACTTGTTGGCCCACTTCCTCAACATCTCCGTAACGCGGGGTTTGTTCTTCCCATTTCCGTTCAAATACGAGATTGGTCGTAGCCTTTTGCGCTTTCATCACCGCTTCCTTGAATCGGTCCGGCAAGCCGACACGCACCTCTTCTCCGTCTTTTACAAGTTTAATTTGCATGGGAATCCCTTTCAGTTTTTGTATATAGACAGAGACCTCCCCAAATGAATCTGCCGGCTTTTTCTGTTCCTCCGTCACAGAATCCCCTTTATGCTTCCGGTTGGCTTCTCCCAGCACTTTTCTTGCTTGGGATAAGACAGTTTGCCAATCTGCTTTTGGATGACGTTCCAGTGAAATAAAATCAAGCACTTGAAAAACGCTTTTCACACCGTCGACAGACAGTAAGGTTCTGATATGCTCCGGAGCCTGCTCTTTTTGGTTTTGCGAGAAATTATAACTGGTACCGGCTGGCAATGACTCATCCACATTTAGTTTCATCACATTGGGACTTGGGGTTGGTTCAATCGACACAATTTTCATCAGCACTGCTCCTTCCGTTTAAAAATGAAATACAGCAAAACCTCTGAGCCAATATCTGCTGCAGAGGTTTTGTCAAATGAACCATTAAGCCCGGGAAACGTATTCACCGGAACGTGTATCAATAATGAGGCGGTCTCCTACATTGATAAAGAGTGGTACCTGTACAACAAAGCCGGTAGATAGTTTTGCCGGCTTGCTGCCACCGGTAGCCGTATCGCCACGGATGCCCGGATCGGTTTCCACTACCTCCAGCTCTACGGTATTCGGCAATTGGATTCCGATGGTTTCCCCTTTATAAATGACGATTTGCACATTCATATTCTCCTGCAAAAAGTTCAGTTCGTACTCCAGGCGGTCGGCCGGCAATGTAATCTGGTCATACGTTTCATTATCCATAAACGTGTAGTCCCCGCCGCTCTCATACAGGTATTGCATTTGACGGGTTTCTACCATTGCCTTTGGCACTTTTTCCCCGGCGCGGAACGTGCGCTCCTGAATATTTCCATTTCGCAGGTTACGCAATTTGGAACGGACAAATGCTGCGCCTTTTCCCGGCTTTACATGCTGAAATTCCATTACTTGCCATACATCGTTATCCAACTCAATCGTTAACCCGGTCCGAAAATCGTTTACACTAATCATCATTTTGCCTCCAAGTATTTAATCAATCATGATAAGTTCTTTGTTCGCATGGGTAAGCACTTCACAGCCCGATTCGGTAATGAGGACATCATCCTCGATCCGCACACCACCCAATTCCGGAAGGTAAATGCCAGGTTCAACAGTGACTACCATCCCAGGAGCCAGCACGGTATTACCATGAATCGAAAGGCGCGGGGCTTCATGTACTTCCAGGCCGAGTCCGTGGCCGGTTCCGTGACCGAAGGAGTCGCCGTAACCATGCTTGGTGATGTAGTCCCGTGCCACACCATCAGCCTCCCTGCCGGTGATGCCGGGACGAATCTGGGCAATGCAGCATTTTTGCGCCTCTAAAACAACATCATAAATCTCTTTTTGCTTCTCGTTCGGCTGACCCAGCATGATCGTCCTGGTGATGTCAGAAGCATATCCTTGATAGTAGGCACCAAAGTCCATCGTGACCAGGTCACCCTTTTCCAGCACTTTGTCACTGGCAGTTCCGTGGGGCAACGCAGAACGTAACCCGGATGCTACAATGATGTCAAACGAGGAGGAGGAAGCTCCCATCTCACGCATAAGAATCTCCAGACGCAAGGCGACATCCTTTTCCTTCATACCCGGTTTAATCTCCTGAATGATTTGATAAAACGCGCGGTCGGCAATCAAGGCGGCGTCACGGATCACAGAGAGCTCCTCTTCATCTTTGATCATGCGGAGTTCTTCCACAATATCGCTCACAGGATCGGTAGCGATGCCGTTTAAAAATCCTTCCAACTGCTGATGCTGGGAAAAAGTCAAGTGATCTTGTTCAAAAGCCAGCGATTTGACCCCCAGTTGCCTGCATTGTTCGGCAACTGTTTCCAGAATCGGTCCTTTATGTTGCACCAAGGTCATATGTGGTGCCTGTTCTTTTACTTGTGTCAAATAACGAAAATCGGTAATAAGGATCGCCTCTGTCGCGGTAATCAAAGCCACACCGGAAGAGCCGGTAAATCCAGTTACGTAGCGGCGGTTGACCGGGTGGCTCACCAGGAAAGCACCTATATCCGACTCTTCCATGCGTCTTCGCAATCGATGAATCCGCTGTTCCATCTCATTCACCCCTTATGATCATCTGCGCTGCCCTGCACCCATGCAGAGATGGCGGCAAGCGCAAGTTCGTAACTGAGTGTTCCAAAACCAACGATCTGGCCTCGACAAACAGGAGCTGTCACAGATGTGTGGCGAAATGATTCACGGGAATGAACATTGGATAAGTGCACTTCTACAACAGGAATATCAACGGAAGCGATTCCATCCCGCAAAGCATAACTATAATGTGTAAAAGCTCCGGGGTTTAAAATTATGTAGTCAAACTCTCCTTCAGCCTGATGGATGAAATCGATCAGTTCCCCCTCGATATTGCTCTGGGCACACTGAACTTCTATCCCCCATTCTCTTCCTTTAGAAACTAACCGTTCATTTAGCTTTTCCAATGTCATCTGCCCGTAAATATCCGTCTCCCTTTTTCCCAGGCGATTCAAATTGGGACCATGAAGGACAAGCACCTTTATCACCCTGCCACCCCCTCATTTCTCTCGTCATTGTATCATAAATAATCAGGGGAGAAACGTTTGTCAGCAGTGGCATTTTAATATTTTCCCATGAGAATCATTTTTTGTCCATCGTTTGATTGCGACACCATACCGCAGACCTCCGCTCTATGTTACAATAAAGACACTTAACAAATGTTTTAAGTGTAGAAAACCTTTAAAGGTGGTGCAAATGGTAAGTGGCTGACAAACCCATCCCATATGGCGGCCAGGCTGTCATCGAAGGCGTGATGTTCGGCGGCCGTTACACACAAGTCACAGCAATTCGACGCAAAGATGGCCAGATTGAAACATATGAAGTTATAAAAAAAAGCCCTTCCTCTTTATCCTTCTTCAAAAAAATTCCTTTCATCCGCGGCATTATTTCTCTGATTGAAGCCAGTGCTTCGGGGGCAAAACATCTGCAATTTGCCTCGGAAAAATACGACCTGGATACTGAAGAGGATGGGGAAGACATCCAAGATGGAAGTGTGCCGTCTGCCACTGATCCACAAGAAGGAACCAAAGATTCCAAACTCGTGATGATATTGGGTGTGGCCCTTGTTGGAGTATTATCCTTACTTGTGGGAAAAGTCATCTTTACCGCCTTGCCGGCTTTTCTTGCCAGCGTGTTATTTGATCGCTTTATACAAAACCTGATTGTCCAGAACCTCATTGAAGGAGCAATCAAAACGGCGTTGCTGCTTGCCTATTTATGGATCATTTCACAAACTCCCATGATCAAACGTGTTTTTCAGTATCATGGTGCAGAGCATAAAGTGATTAGCACATATGAACAAGGGGAAGAATTAACAGTAAAGAATGTGCAAAAACAATCAACTCTTCATTATCGCTGTGGCAGCAGTTTTATCATTCTGTCCATCATTGTCGGCGTGATCCTGTACTCTTTCTTCACCTACGATAACGTATGGGACCGCATCCTGATACGCCTGCTTCTGATTCCTGTGGTGATTGGGGTTTCTTATGAGTTACTCCGGATCACCAATGCCGTCAGAGATATTCCGGTGCTCACTTATCTGGGCTATCCCGGACTGTGGCTGCAAAAGTTAACCACCAAAGAACCTATGGATGATCAGGTTGAAGTGGCGATCGCCGCATTCACCCGGATGCGCGAACTGGATGCAGAAGTTGCAGCAGAAATTGATCCCCGGCATACGAGATTGGTTCATTCAAGCCTGACATCTTAAAGAATCCGCTCCTTTTTAAGGAAGGTGATGGTTGATGTACACTTCAACCGCAGCAAAACGATGGCACTACCTCATACTGGCTCTGGTTGCTGTCGGCTTCTTCACCGAGCTGATTCGCTCCCCTTTCTCAATTATTGTTCCCTTGCTGATCATCGGAACCATTTACTATCTGTACAAATTTCCTCCCCGCTGGCTGTTGCAGATCACCTCTTCATCACGTCCGGTGGTAAGAAGAACAAATCATCTGAGCAAAGGGAAGCCCGAAACAAAGAAACGAAGGCGATTCCGAGTCATCAATGGCAACAAGAAAGAAATGCTATAGACGGATATCGCTGTAAGTTGAAAAACCCGGCTAACCATATGAAAGAGTCGCCGGGTTTTTTCCTGGAACTGTGTATCAAAAGGGGATGGGCAGGAGTTTATCTCCCTGATACAGGTTGTGTTGATGAAAGTGTGTATCATAAATAAAACAGTTTTCTTCATGAAAACGGGACGACCGATTGATCCGGACGGATGAGACAGACCTGTACCGGTCCTCTCACCTCTGCCAGCAGATACGGATAAACCACTACCTGAGGATACATTCTTCCCGGCAGAGGAAATTTCTCTTCAACAAAAACAGCTGTTTCTTTCCGACCCGTTTCCACTTTTACCAGTTCAAGCCGATAACCCGGATTCGGCCTGCTGCCCAGAGAGATCATCAGATACGAATATTTGTTACGTCGATATTCCGAGACACCTCTTACTGTTTTTCGCTCGTGAACCCATTCGGTAACTGACAATGGCAGTTTTTTTTGTTCCTTCAAAGAGATGATGCGAAACTTCGGTTCAAAAGACCTTTGTCTTTGGGATGACACTTCTTATCCCCCCAATTCTTTAGAGCCCCGGATGTTGTACGAAATATTTGTCCTCTTCCCTCTTGCCGCCAAATAATCATCAAAAGTCCATTTGTCGAAGAATTCGTCCGCTGCCTTTACACCGGATTGGAACAGCTGTTTCCTCTTTTCCAACGAGATCGAAAAATCAGTTAATTTAACATCCAAGGTGGGAACCCGGATGGTTCTAACCTGGTCTTGTTCCGTAATATCGCGGTTATCGTGTGCATCCATCATTGTATACAGAATGGATAAAAACATGCTTAAAGGACCGTGAATCTGATGAACCTGTTGCTCGCTTCTTGAAATAAACCGAAAGCCAAAAGTTGGCCATCTGGGGTTCTCCTGATCAAACAGCCAGACAGGAAAATTGCTCAAAACTCCTCCGTCAACAATATAAGAGAGGGTTTTGCTCGGTCTGTGGATGATTTTAACCGGGTCAAAGAAAAAAGGAATACTGCAGCTCATCCTGACCACGCGGGCCACCGGCAATTGTTCCGGGTTATAGCCATATCCTTCAAGGTCATAGGGCAACACCAACAATTGCCCTCTGGAAATGTCAGAAGCGATAATACGGAGTTCCACATCCCCTTTTAAGTCGGCAAACGTACGAACTCCTTTGGCCTGGAGCAATCCCTCGATCCATCGTTCCAGGGGAAGTCCCGAGTACATTCCTTTTTTAATCCACAGCCGGATGGCGGGTCCCAGATAAGGAAATTTGTCATACCATGCTGGGACAATAAAATCCAAAAAGTTTTGTTGAATCAACATCTCATACATCTCTTTCGCTGTATAGCCTGCTGCCAGAAGAGCTGCAATGATGGAACCCGCCGAACTCCCGGCTACTTTCTTCCAGCGGTATCCCTTCTCCTCCGCCACACAAAGAGCGCCAACCAGGCCTATCCCTTTTACCCCGCCACCTTCAAACACCGCATCAGCCCACATCTTCCCGCCTCCTGTTTCACCTTTCGGCTATTGTTAATAAATGTATGCACAGAACAATAAAAAAACCCGTGGAAACGAGTCCAAGGGTTACGGTGAGCTAACGTCGTTCACTTCTTCTTCCTCTTCTTTCAGTGACTGCAGGTACTTGGGTAACTCCGGATTTTGCTCCAGATATTGAACCAGGTTTTCGATACAAGTGATAGAATCCCAGCTTAAATGATGCTCGATCCCTTCAACATCCTGGTAAACAAGTTCCTCGCTCACTCCGATCAGCCGCAAAAACTGTTCCAGCAGATGATGGCGATCAACCAGTCTCTTCCCTATCTTTTTCCCTTTGGGAGTTAAAACTAAACCGCGATACTTTTCATACACCAAATATTTACTCTGATCCAGTTTCTGCACCATCTTGGTGACAGAGGAGGGGTGTACTTCCAATGCTTCCGCAATATCAGACACTCTGGCGTATCCTTTTTGTTCAATCAGCTTATAGATATTTTCCAAATAATCTTCCATACTTGGCGTCGGCATGAAAGAGCCCCCTAGCTAGGAATAGTTTCAAAATTAATTCTATTCTATCATAAACCGCAAATAAATTCACAAATGTCCCCACCCGTCATTTATAACTCACTTGAGAATGGAAGAGGCGGATGGTGTTAACCAGGTTTTTACCGAGATCTTCCAAACGCTTCTGTATTTTTTCATCCTTCAAGGTACCATCCGGTTTAAAGGCCATGTAGGATTGCGGTACAGAGGGCATAGAGGGTAACGGCCATGCATGTAAGGTACGGCAAATAATATTCATGGTGTTCAGCGTATTGGTCGCCCCGAGAGCTCCCCCTGCAGTCCCTGCCAGAGCGACAACCTTTCCTTCCAGTTCACGGGCACCTATGAAGTCAAGCGCGTTTTTTAAAACGCCCGAAATACTTCCATGGTACTCAGGAGAGGCAAAAATAAAACCATCTGCTTCCATCATTTTTTCTTTAAACAATCGGACAGTTTCCGGGTATGTAGACTCATCGGCACGGCCATCGTAGATGGGAAGAGGATATTTGCGCAGATCGAAAACCTCCACTTCAGCACCCGCTTCATTTGCCGCTCTGGCAATGATCGCCACCGTTTTGTGAGTTGTTGATTCTTGGCTCAGACTGCCTGCAATCGCAACAATCTTCATGAATGACACTCCTATCCTGTAATTCTTTTCTGAAAATGTGTATCCGGGGAGGGAAAGACGGATTTCCGCCTCCCCAAAAGTTATATCGTCCTTCATCCCAGGTTGGTGACGGGCAGTAATCAAGGTGTCCGGTATGAACATGCCCACAGGAAAAACTGCCTTTCTCAGGAAATAAGAAGCAAATACCCTGCCAAAATTCCTGACTTAGAGTTATCTTTTTGCACGTAACAGTATACAAGATTTATCCTTTGATTTCTACCAAAAAGAAACACTCCGGACGGAAAGTTAATTGGAATGAGAAGCCAGGCGTATATAATCGACAAACAGGACGCCTGCTTGCAATAAAAATATAACCGAAGCATTGCGGGCATTAGCAGGGGGCGGAGGAACAATCGTAAAATAAGGGAACCACTTCAATTCCCGCGCTTGCGGCGGCAAAATAAGCAAGGGAGTGGAACGGATGATCTCCTGGTTTCGATCCAGATAGGCAACAGCGGCAAACAGGCGGGCTTGCGATCCTTGTGGAGTAACATTTAACACCCGAAAATACAGATAATAGGAACATTCCTGTTCAAACGGGCCTGGGACAGTTTGTTTTAACACACTTCTTTCATTTGTACCCGCTTTTCCCATCAATACAGCAAAATCATTCCCATAGACAGGGTTTGGAAGCCGGTTGATATTGCTTCCCGTCCATGGAACCAAACCCCGGCTGAACCCTCCGTTTACCAGCAGATTTCTATTTGAACAAGGCATAAATCTCCCCCTCTTACCTTCTTCCACTATCTATCGGTATATTATTCTTCGTTAAAAACAAATGTACCATTTTTTGGTAATATGGGAGATTGCTGCCGTTTCATAGACTTCCATTTCACTTGTCGCATATAATAAAAGCATACAACGAAATACAGGCAAGTTTGCAAAGAAGGGAGGATTGGGTGCATAACCTGATCCTCCCTTCTTCTGCTTACTCTGCTCTAATAAAAGGGGAAAGTGCTAACATGACAAAGAATCAGATCATTTACATTCAGGGTGAGGAGCTGACTTATGATCAATTTTCTGCTGTTGTTTATGACAAAGCACCCATCCAACTGACGCAAACCGCAATCGAAAAAATTCATTCCTCGCGGCAATTTGTTAAACAGCTCATCGACGAAGAAAAAACAGTTTATGGTGTCACCACCGGCTTTGGCAAATTTAGCGATGTTGTGATTCCCCCTGAACAGGCCTATGAACTGCAGCTCAATCTGATTAAAAGCCATGCGTGCGGAGTCGGGGAGCCTCTGACAGAGCCAGTCGTACGCGGTATGATGCTTTTGCGAATCAATGCTCTGGCAAAGGGTTACTCTGGCATCAGACTTTCAACCTTACAAACGATGATTGAGATGTTAAACCAGGAGATCCATCCGATCATTCCTTCGCAGGGTTCACTGGGAGCGAGCGGAGACCTGGCCCCTCTTTCCCATATGTGTTTACCCTTGCTCGGGATCGGTGATGTGATTCATCGCGGAAACAGAAAGCCAGCACAACAGGCATTACGGGAGATCGGGGCAGAACCTGTTCGTTTGGAAGCCAAAGAAGGGTTAGCACTGATCAACGGAACACAGATGATGTGCAGCTTATCAGCCCTTTCTGCCATCGCGGCACAAAATCTGTTGCTGGCTGCCGATATCATTTCTGCAATGACCGTAGAAGCGTTGGAAGGAATTACTCACGCTTATCATCCGATCCTGCACCAGGTACGCGGTCAGCGCGGGCAAATGATTACGGCCGGAAATATGTTGTCATTACTTGAGGGCAGCGGGTATGTGACCCGGCCGGGTGAAAAACGTGTCCAGGATCCTTACAGCCTGCGGTGTATCCCACAGGTCCACGGCGCTTCTAAAGACGCCTTTACTTATGTCGCAGAAGTGGTAGAAAAAGAAATGAACGCGGCAACAGATAACCCCCTCATTTTTACGGAAATGAGTGAAGTCATATCCGGAGGAAATTTTCACGGCCAACCTCTTGCTCTGGCCTGTGATTTTTTAACGATCGCCATGTCTGAAATCGCTAACATCTCCGAACGGCGGACAGAACGACTCGTAAATCCGCAGCTAAGCGGTTTGCCCGCCTTTTTAACCCGGCATGGTGGCCTCCACTCCGGTTATATGATTCTGCAATATGTTGCCGCTTCGCTGGTTTCCGAAAACAAAACACTCTCTCACCCCGCTTCGGTGGACTCCATCCCTTCCTCTGCCAACCAGGAGGATCATGTCAGCATGGGATCAATCAGTGCAAAAAAATGTTGGAATATATTGGAAAATGTAAGCAAAGTGTTGGCGATCGAGTATCTTTGCGCTGCACAGGCACTGGAGTTTGGCAGAAAAACATTTGGCAACGGCACCAAAGTGGCCTATGATCTGTTGCGTCAATACCTCCCGCCTCTTGATCGTGACCGCGAAGGCCATCAGGATATTGATATAGCGAGTAAACTGATTCAAAACGGAGCACTGGTTTCTGTTGTGAGGGAAAAAGTGGATTTAATGATCTAAAGATAAAAAAAGGAGTATCAGACCTATAAATGTAATTATTATATTAAAAGTGGGAAATGTGTTTAGGAGGAGTACCGATGCCACGTCTTACTGCCCAAGAAATTCACAACAAAGAGTTTAAACGCTCTATGCGCGGTTACGACATCAATGAGGTTAACGAATTTCTCGACCAAATCATTCTCGATTACACCGAATTTGAGAACAGCCCGCAAAATCTTGGCTTAAATAATGAAAACACTGATAAATTAAGCCAATTGGAACATCTGTTAGAGCAGCTGATTGCAGACGTCCAACAGCTCCGTGAAGAAAATCGCCTTCTCCGTGAGCAACTAAATCCGGACCCTTACCGGCCTCAAAAATATTATAGATAAATAGAGGACAGCCGGAGTGAAAGGGAGACTAAAATAAGGCTTTTGCGTTGTATATGATGAATATAACGCAAAAGCCTTTACCTTATTAAGGATCAAATAACATTTTTATCCACAAACACTGGAAAAGGTAGAAGAACATGCTGGAAAAATCAGATCAGATAGAATGGAAAAGTTTGGCTCACGCATACGGACCTGCAGAGAAGGATTTTTTGGTAAAGTAAGGGGATCAAAGGGATAGCTCCTGATACAACCATCCCCCAATCTTTTTCAGGCAAACACTCCAATGTCGATGATAAAGGATGGAAAGAGAAAGCCCCGGCTTGTAAAAGGCCGGGGTTCAATATTCATCCGGGATCGGCTTTGAATAAGGTTATGGATAAGAGGTTGATATAACCCTAAATCCGGAGTGAGACACTGATTTTTTACGTTGTAAATAATTTGCCTTCCAGAGCTCAATAGATCTTTCGGCTGATCTTTGCACAGATTTATTCGCATTCTTGCAATGGATAAAGATAACTGTTTATCTGAGCTTGCCATACTGATCACCGAATTTAACCACTTAGACAAAATTGACATTCCCTTTTCCTGATTGATTTTGATAGTTACGAATCATCATGCCGCTTGCCCTTTTCATTCCGATCTTTTCATAGTATGTTTGCAGTTCTTCATCACAAAGCAGGTCAATCATATACAGGTGTTTTAATTTCCCTAACATACGGTGAACCAATTCTTTTCCAATTCCCCGCCCCCGATAGGCTGGCAACACTTCCAAAAGTGGAATATATGCGGCTAAAACTCCGTCACTAACTGCATTGATAAACCCAATCACTTGGTTCACTTCTTCATCAATCGCAAGTACAACACGATAGCTGCCTTGAAGCAGTTTGAGATGCGTTTCTGGTGAAGGAGGATTCGTCCATCCTGCAAAAAATCCGCCTTGAAGCATATCAAAAGTAATTCCTTCAAGTGAAGAATCATATCTCATTTTGCGCAACCTCCTTTAACTGATGGATATCTTGGATCAGTAAAGATATGCTGGGGTACAACAGGCTTTATTTATATTTAAACACCTTTGAATCACAACGGGTCTTTCATCCAGCTCGGCATTGCAGTTTCCTTTTTTCGCTCACCCTCAACCCATTCTACCTTTAGGTTAAGAATATAAGACTTTTGATTGGGTTGGTTACGAGCAAAAAAAGAGCCATAACCGCTTCTATGGCAATTGGAGACTGCCAAACCTGTCACCTGTAAATTTTGCGGTCCTCTTCCTCCTTGTATAAACGGTCACCGGGCCAGCCGCGGGTTGCTGCTATGGCAACGTCTTTCGGATAACTTTCATAAAAATCAACATTTTCAGCGGATACTACCTCCACTCCATCGCCGTCACGTTATTTAACTTGACAGAGGTATGTTTTTAATATTCCAGATAGAACATCAAGAGCAGGTAAGTTTAACGCAGGTTGATAACTTCCTTTTTCCCGTTCCATCGGATTTCAACAGATTGAGAGGTATCCTTAGGATAGCCCCAAGAATTTTGTGTCATAGTCTCGGATTTTCCTTCTAAGTTGGTGATGAATGAACCTTTCTGAATGACTCGTTCCGGACTCTTCCAAGTAAACGTTGCTTCAAGAGCAGACTTGTTCTCCTGTTTGCCTTTATAGATAAACTGAATGCTTTCTTTTACGCGGAATCCTCGAATTTCGTATCTGCTGATAACACTCCATTCCTTTCCGAGGGCTTGACCACTTCCTCCTCGTTCTGGAAAGTTCCACAAATAAAATGCAGTTAAGATCAAAATAGTGATGCCGAATATAATGAATCCTTTCTTCATGAGCTCTCCATCCTTTTTCAGTGATTAAGAAGGACAGGAACATTCTCAAGTTCCAGTATAAAGAAAAAACGATTAAATTGATGCAATTAATGATGAAACAATTTTTACAAAAGCAGGTGGTCAAAAAAAACAGTTTGCCTTTATTCAAGGAAATTCCCCATCAGGTCTTTCATGGAGACATCTTCTTGAGAATAGGATCACGGGAAAAGATGTAATAGAAGGCAAGCAACAGCTTAAAGAAGCAATCGGAAAATAATCAGAGAAAAGGACAGTCTGTTTCGCCGTCCTTTTTTTGTGTACCTGGCATGGGCAGCCTATAGGGTGAAAGTGCCGAATGGAGACGTACAACAGAAATAGAAACCCGTCCCTCTTTCCTTCAACGCAACCTCACCGGACAAAAATCAAGTGCGTCACACGCGACCAGTTTTAATTCAATCCCGTCCACCACACCCTGGATCGCCTCATCAGCGGCATTGCCGTGCATGTGCCCGTACACGCACAGGGGGACACCATACTCTTTCATCAGATCCATAAACCCAGATTCTGTCGCATGTCGGGTAAGGGGAGGAAAATGCAGCATAACGATCTTTTCCGCCTCTGGATGTTCGCGGTGTGCTGCTTCCAGGGCAATCCGCAGACGGCCGACCTGGCGCTCGTAAATTTTGCGGTCCTCTTTCTGCTTGTAAAAACGGTCACCCGGCAGGTTCCAGCCGCGGGTTGCCGCTATGGCACGTCCTTCGGCCATGGTGTAATCAGCGTCGATCCATTCCATACCTTCGGGCAGGGCCTGGCGGACTTTTTTCTTGCTTTGTGCGTAATAACAATGATTTCCGGGCGACATGATTTTTTTGCCGGGCAATTGGCGAATCCAATCAAAATCATGGCGGGCTTCATCCAATTTCATAGCCCAGCTGATATCTCCGGGTATTAATACCGTATCTTCGGGTTGTACGGTCGCCAGCCAATGATCCCGGATCCGGTCGTAATGGCGGTCCCATCCAAACACATCCATCGGTTTCTCGATATCTGCTGCCGGATCAACCCCATACAAACTGACTGGTTTGTTAAATGATAAATGCAAGTCACTCAGTGCATAAATGGCCAACCGTATCCACGTCCTTCTATTCGTTTAACTTGCCGCCTGTTTTGCGGCTGAAACGATTCTTTCCTTTTTTTGTTATCAATCACTTGCGTTGTATGTTGAAAGTACCGCTACAAATTTATTTTACAGAAGGAGGAACCGGGTTTCAAAAAGAAAACCCCGGCTTATATAGGCCAGGGGTCAATGTTCAAGAACAGCCGGTGGTAGCCCCGCAGTCGAGGCAAACATAACAGGAACCGTTTCGTTTGGTCATTCCTCCGCATTCGATGCAGAGGGGGGCTCCGCTGCTGGCGCGAATCGCATCAATATTGCTGCTGCCCGGAGCTTCTGATTTTTCAACTGCTGAAGAAGCTTGATGTTTGTTTTCCTCCCTTACCGGAGGCTGGACGGATGTTGATTTTTTGTCCGGCTGCTTTTTCATGCGGTTTGCATAGCTTCTCAGTTCTTCTTTTTTCGGCGGTACCTGGACGAAGTCCGTTTTTTCGAGGTATTCCATCCCGAGCAGGCGGAAAACGTAATCAATCACAGAGGTGGCTATCTTGATGTTGGGATGATCAACCGTACCGGCGGGCTCAAAACGGGTAAATGTCAGCGAATCCACATATTTTTGCAACGGCACACCATGTTGCAATCCCAGGGAGACAGCCACTGCGAACGCATCAAGCATGCCTCTCATTGTACTTCCTGCTTTGTGCATGTCGATGAAAATCTCACCCAGAGAGCCATCTTCATACTCACCCGTGCGTACGAAGATTTTCTGGCCGGCAATACGAGCTTCCTGTGTAAAACCGTCCCGTTTACGTGGGAGGCGGCGGCGCACACTGGGAACATGGCCGGTAGCGACTACTTCTTTTAACTGGGCCGCTGGTGTGGGCGTGGCTGTCTCTGACGTTGCAGCCACACTTTCGGAAGTTGTTTCTTCTCTTTCTTCTGTTTGATCTCCACGGGCATTCAGGGGTTGTGAGCTTTTCGATCCATCCCGGTAGAGAGCAACCGCTTTGAGACCCCATTTCCATCCCTGTTCATAAGCATGCAAAATATCTTCCACGGTAGACTCATGGGGCATGTTGATTGTTTTTGAGATCGCACCGCTTAAAAACGGCTGTGCGGCAGCCATCATTCTGAGATGGCCCATATAGTGGATAAATCTTTTCCCGTGTTTCCCGCAAGGATTGGCCGTATCGAAAACGGGATAATGCTCTTCTTTTAAATGAGGAGCCCCTTCAGTCGTCATCATCCCGCAGATCACATCATTGGCTTCATCAATTTGTGCCCGGGTAAACCCGAGAGCACGGAGAAGATTGAAATCGGGAGCTTCGTACTGTTCCCGGGTGAAACCTAACCTCTCCAGGCAATCATCGCCCAGAGCCCAGCGGTTAAAGGCAAATGACAGTTCAAATACGGACGGCAACCCCTGTTCCACCCGGTCGAGGTCCGCATCTGTGAAACCTTTTTGTTTTAATGTTTCGCGGTTGATGTGCGGGGCCCCTGTCAGGGATAAAGTACCTGTCACATAACGCAAAATGTCCTCGATTTCAGCCTGGGAGTATCCGAGGTTTTTAAGGGCCGGGCGGATCGATTGGTTGGCAATTTTAAAATAGCCTCCACCGGCCAGTTTTTTAAATTTAACCAGTGCAAAGTCAGGTTCTACGCCGGTGGTATCACAATCCATGAGGAGACCGATTGTTCCGGTCGGTGCAAGCAAGGTGGTCTGCGCGTTTCGATACCCATATTTTTCACCCATGTGCAGAGCCTGGTCCCAGCTGGAGCGCGCTGCTTCCAGAAGGTCGGGCGGACACAGGGTCGGATGAATTCCCAGAGGGCAAATCTCCAAACCTTCGTATTCGGATTCCGGCGCGTTGTAGGCGGCACGGCGATGGTTGCGGATCACGCGCAACATATGCTCGCGATTGGTCGGAAACGCCTTAAACGGCCCCAGCTCTTTTGCCATTTCCGCCGAAGTCGTATAAGCAACGCCGGTCATAATGGCGGTGATGGCACCTGTGATTGCAAGCGCGCGATCAGAATCGTAAGGAATTCCGGACAACATCAAGACGGTTCCGATATTGGCATATCCCAGGCCTAACGTCCGGTACTCATAAGAGAGTTTGGCAATTTCCCTGGAAGGATACTGGGCCATCAGGACGGAGATCTCCAACACAATCGTCCACAGGCGGCAAGCATGTCGGAATGCCGGGATGTCAAATTGACAGGTATCCGCATCAAAAAATTTAACCAGATTGAGCGATGCAAGGTTACAAGCGGTATTGTCTAAAAACATATATTCCGAGCACGGGTTGGATGCATTGATCCGGTTGTGGCGGGCTCCCAGTTTTCCATCCATTCCCGCCGGGCAGGTATGCCATTCATTGATGGTTCCGTCATACTGTACACCCGGATCGGCGCATTCCCATGCAGCCTGTCCCACCTGTTTCCACAATTCTCTCGCCGGAATCTGCTTGCATACTTCACCTGTCGTCCGGAATCTTAAATCCCAGATACCGTCTTCTTCCAGTTTTTTAAAGAACTCGTGGGGTGCCCGAATGGAATTGTTTGAGTTTTGGCCGGAAACCGTTTCGTATGCTTCCCCGTTAAATGAAGGATCGTATCCCGCAGCGATGAGTGCTTTGACTTTTTTCTCTTCATGGGATTTCCAGTTGATAAACTCCTCCACATCCGGATGATCCATATCGAGACAAACCATCTTGGCCGCCCGGCGTGTGGTTCCTCCTGATTTAATGGCACCGGCGGCACGGTCCCCAATTTTTAAGAAGGAGAGAAGTCCTGAAGAAGTTCCCCCTCCTGACAGGGGTTCACCTTTACCGCGAATCGTCGAGAAGTTGGTTCCCGTCCCGCTGCCATACTTGAACAGGCGGGCCTCCCGCACCCATAAGTCCATAATCCCGTTTTCATTGACCAGATCATCATCCACCGATTGAATAAAACAGGCGTGTGGTTGAGGACGCCCATAAGCGCTGTCCGCTTTTTTCAGTTCTTCTGTGTTTGGGTCCACATAATAATGTCCCTGCGGCTTGCCCGTAATCCCATAGGCATAGTGTAAACCCGTATTAAACCACTGGGGTGAATTTGGAGCAGCCATCTGATGCAAAAGCATATAGACAAGTTCATCATAAAACGCCTGTGCATCTTCTTCCGTATCAAAATAGCCGTTTTTTTCTCCCCATTCCCTCCAGCAGCCGGCAAGGCGGTGAATCACCTGTTTTACGCTTGTTTCCGGGCCGGTCACCGGATTGCCCTCTTCATCAAGAATCGGGTTTCCGTCCGCATCAACCCGGGGAACACCCGCCTTGCGGAAATACTTGGAGATCATGATATCTGAGGCGACCTGGGACCACCCCTTGGGGATCTCCGCCCCTTTCATTTCAAAAACTACAGATCCGTCCGGGTTCGTGATCCGGCAGTCACGCCGTGAATACTCTACAGATTGGTACGGATCTTCACCAGCGCGGGTAAAAAACCTATGTATTTTCATTACATAACTTCCTTTCCTGTCCGGTTATCCATCACCTGTTCATTATACACTATATATAGTGATATTAACAATCCGCAACCACTATATATTGAAAAATTAGTTGATTGAAAATTGGGGTTGTGCTTTTCTTTACAATGATTCACACTAGAAATAACGATTAAAGATGGAGGAATGAACTTCATGCTACTATACGATAACCGAATCATTGAGCGTGAGCAAGCCAGGATTGATGTTGAGGATCGCGCTTACCAGTTTGGCGATGGAGTATATGAAGTGATCCGTGTCTATGGAGGACAACCGTTCCATCTAAAGGAGCATCTGGACCGCTTTCAAAGAAGCGCGAGGGAAGTGCGCCTTTCGCTGCCTTACCCGCTCGAACAATTGGAAGAGCATCTTTTTGAACTGATGCGCCGCACAGGATTGCAAGAAGGAAACCTCTACTTGCAGGTCAGCCGGGGAACCGCTCCAAGAACCCATGCTTTTCCTGCACAGGCACGTCCCCTGATTATCGCCTACACACAACCTTCCGCGCGGCCCCTGAAAGAACAGAATCAAGGGATTTGCGCCGTCACAACAGAAGATATCCGGTGGCTCCGCTGTGATATTAAAAGCCTGAATTTACTGGGTGCCGTCCTGGCCAAGCAAAAAGCGGCTGATCAAGGCTGCCAGGAAGCAATCCTGATCCGGGACGGAATTGTAACAGAGGGAAGCTCCACCAATATCTTTATTGTCAAAGACGGGACGGTATGGACACATCCTGCCGACCACCTCATTTTACACGGGATTACGCGGGATATCACATTACAATTAGCGGCTGTATTGCAAATTTCTGCCAGAACAGAAGCATTCGATAGTGCCGCCCTGTTCGACGCAGACGAATGCTTTATGACCAGTACAACGATGGAAATCTGTCCGATTATCAAAGTTGATGGCCAAACGATTGGAACAGGCTCACCCGGTCCGGTAACCCGAAGGCTGCAAGAAGCTTTTCAAAAACTGATCTCCTAATCAAATCTGTGTCTCTAAGCGGGATCTTTTTTCTACATCGCTGTTATAGGAAAAAAGATCCCTCATTTCAATTTATCATATATCTCTAAAATCAAGATCTAATGGGGACCCTTTTTTCGATTGTTTTTCCAACAGGCGATTCTCACGGTGCTTTAGTTCCCCCATTTGCTTCTGGATAAGGCTGGATCGCCGGAGCATCTTTTTTTGCAGCAACAGATCGATTGCCTGACGGGTATAATGGATCGCTTGATCCACATTGTGCTCCTGATGCTCATAATACTTGGCTAACTCCACATAGGGAGTAATATCCCATCCTGCTTCCTGCAGCCACTGCTCCCAGCAGCGGATTGCTTTAGGCCAATTTTTCTCCCGTTTCCACCATCCTGCAAGTGTCTGGTAAACTTCTCCCCGTAACGAGCGGGAAAGGGCCTGATCCTCAAGTACCCCTTCCAACCGCTGAGTCGCCCGCTCATGTTGTCCCCATTCCATCAGCCACTTCCCAATGGCAATCTTCTCATCTGCATTCACCTGTGCCGTTGTACCGTTCAAAGCCTTCAGCAAATGAATAAGCAGATAAACCAAAGAAAGAATGTCTAAACGGTTATGCTGAAAAACCCCCTCCAACAAAGAAAATTGACGGGAGCGAAGAAACTCGAAATAGAGTTGCGGAGCCAGATACCCGGGGACATCTTCTTTTCTGCGGATATGAAGACAGCTTGATTCTACCTCTTGCAACCGGCAAGAAGGCAAACATTTCTTCCATAATCTCCGGGCAGGATAAAGCAAATCCCCCTGGCTCAAATGGCCCGGGAGTGGCAAACGGTGGAGCGAAAATCTGGAGGCCACCAGATTCCAATCAAACGCTTTCCCGTTGTATGAGATGATCCCTTTAAACTGATTGATCCGACTGGCAAAATCGTGCAATAAGGAGGGTTCAGAGGAGATATCCGGCAGAAATAATTGTTCCAAAACAAAGGAATCCTCCTGAAAATAACCAAGGCCAAATAAAAAAATGGCGACACCCGTGCCCGTCCCCAACCCAGTGGTCTCTGTATCAAAAAAGAGCAAATCCTCAATGTTGATCCGCTCTTTTTTATGTGTGATCATCTCCAACAGCCCCAGATCTTCTCTGTACAATTCATGTAACTGATAGAGTCCCTCTCCTAACTCGAGTGAATATTGTGTGCGTTTGGCAAGGTACTTGCCCCACTCGTTTTCTTGCCAGGAAAATCCTTGCCATTGGGTTGTGTCCTGTTCAGGAGAGGTTTTGGTTGGCGGTGGGGTTATTTTTTTATGATGAATATCCCGCAATCGATCCCTGAGGGAACGCATATGATCAACTCCGCTAGGTTCCTGCTTCTATTTTAACTGATTATGTTGAATAAATCATGCAGAATCTGCTTGCAAGCGTATCTTGCCTTTTCCCGCATATAAAAAGACCGGAATCATCTGTCCCGGTCTTATCCACTCCTGATCTGTTGTTATGGATTTGTTTCGATCAGCTGAAAGCCTTTTGCGTTGCGGAGAGTAAGATCCTTCAGGGCAATCGGAGTATCGGTGGGATGTTCAATCATCGCCACATTGGACCCATGAGTTAATTTGATCTGCAACTGGTCCACGACCAGGGTTACCGCCACTTGAATTGGCTCATTCTTGTCCAATTCCCACTCGATGGCTTTTTCATTGATGATCTCCAATTTGTCCTGGATGCGATAAAGTTTCGCCTTTTTATTTTCCCAGATAAACCGGTAATGGCTGCCATCAGCTGCTTGTATATCCATATGTAACGGATCTCCATCTTCGGGAGGAATCATCTTAAATTCGGACACGGCTGCTGCGTTAATACGAATCTGAGTCTTCGGAAACACGTTCAAACGGTTGAGTTTCCGTTCATCCACAGTCAGAATCCCCTGACCTGAATCGATTTGCCAGGGCTGGCCATTCATCCAGGCTTTTTCAACACTTTGCTTGTCAGGAACCTCATTGATCTCCGGAGTAAACAGAGTGGCTCCTTCCCGGCCGTGAAAACTTAAAGTCAACTCGGCATCCACTGCTGAGGTACCCACAGCCATCCACTTATCTGTCGCTCCTTCTTCATAAATGAAAACACGGAGGGGTTCACTCGGAAAATAATACAATTCAAACCAATATGTCTGCTCTGGTTTGATCCGGTACCCGGACCCGGAGTTACTGAGTTCATACTCTTTATCTCCCGCTTTTTGAAAAAGAACGATTCTTCCTTTTTTGTCTATTTTGGTCCCATATGCCGCTTGTTTGTCCTTGGTTTCCAGCAGCGCGACAAATTCATTATGTTGTTGCAGGCTAAACTTCCCCTGAATTCTGGAAGGTCCTTTTATCATATGCGGAAACGTATAAGACGTTTGTTTATTCGTAAATAAAACTGATTGCATAAGTTCGTTTTGAGCTTCACCCTTCTTTTGACTGTCCCGTGGGGATAAGGCAACACTCGCTCCGGGATAAAATTGATAGATCGCAATGGTGATCAGAACCATTACGGCTGCAACAATAGAAAGAATGGTGTAAATAGATCTCTTTTTCTTGCTGTCCCGGCTCAGCCCCTTGTCAGTTCTCTCCCTGGATGAAACAAATCGTTCCAACGCCTGAAGTGAATCTTGAAAACTGATTTTGGGGTCCAAAGTCTGAAGAGCCAATTTAGCTATTTTAGCAGGAACCTGTTTACTTTCCAACTGCTTTTCACATTGTTTTGGACCGCCGGCAGGGGCCTGTCCCGTCAGGAGATAGTAAAGGAGTTCACGCCACTTTTCATCGATAGAAGATTGGCTTTCATCTTTGATGTGATAGAAGAGCAGCGTTGGTTTAAACCCATTCAACAAGATATTTTTCGGATCTAAAGTCGCTCCTAACGAAAGAGGCAGCTGTTCCAAATCATTCAGGGTTTGGAATAGATGATACGTAATGTGAAGCGCTTTTTCCGGTTCCATCGCCCGTTCTTTGTTCACCAGCAAGGGCAACGGGTCCCCGGCAAAAGGTGGATGAACCAGCAACAGTTGATCCTCTTCCTCCATCACATCCAATATAGGAGCCAGATGGGGATGTTGCAGTCTGCGCATTGCATCCTGGTAACCATCAGGCAGAGGGCGACGGGGGATTCTGATGCTTTGGAGAAAAACCTGGGCACCATCCGAAGATTTCGCCTGCAGAAGTTGTCCGGAGAAAAAATTAATTACATCTTCTACCTGAAACCTTTCGTAATACCGACGCTTTTTAATTTGTTCCTGTTTCAACTGCTTTTCCCCTAACCTTTAAAAATGAAATAGCCATAAATTGTAAATAATTGCAAACTATTTGCTGGCATCTTTATGCTAACTATAAGCAATAGAAAAATCAAGACAAAATTCAGGCTAGGTCATAAAATAAAACGGCTGAAGGCAAAAATTTTTTATATCATTTGAGGTTTTCTCTTGATTGCCAACCAGATCAGCTCTCTTGCGGGATTTCAACATACATCTCCTCTTGAATCGGTATTGTTCCCTTCTTGACAAGAATAGGATAATCATGGTGGTAGATGAGGGATTCCCTTTCGTTCCCCTGCTCGATTTCAATTTTTATTAATGTATACTCATTATAAATTTTTATCGTAGCAGGAAGTTTAGAATTCCAATCCCATGGCACCTTTTTGGTAGCTGTAGTCTTTTGATCATCCACCCGAATGAACTCCAGGACATTATTCTTTCTCCAGATAAATTTAAATTGAGTGGCTTCAGCTGTTTCAAGATTGACTTGAATAGGGTTTTTGGGAGGGAGGCTCGTATAGGAAAAAACAAAAGAAAAATACCCCGGCTTTGTCATCTGCCATTGGGATCCCGGTTGAATCCACATCCCTTTCTCATCCATCTGCACTTCTCCATCAACTAAATCCCACGGGCGTCCTTCCTGCCATTTATTAATTGCTTCCTGACTGTTTTCATAGTGGGAAAGCACCACTTGACTCACCTGTGTTCTCTTGTTCCCCCTGAATCTGAAACGATAGTTTTCATCTTTCATCACCGGGCCCACGGTCACCCATTGAGCCTTTTTATTCAATTCCCTGACGGAAATGCGCAACCGTTCATTGGGTATGTAATACATATCCACTTGATATGTCCGATTTGTATCTAGATTAATATATTTGGTTCTCCGTTCACTTGGCTTCCCGTATACCTGCTCCTGTTGCTCACCGACAACCCTTAATTCAGCAGTTGAGTCAATGCCGATTCCATATTGATAAGAAGTCTCTTCTGAAAGAAAATATGCGGTAAAAGGAGCATGGCGATCCTGGGTGATCTGAAATTGAATATGTGTAACACCGCGAATCGTTTCTTTTGTTAACTGGCTGCTCAAATCATCACCTTTAAATGTAAGAGCAGGTATTTGCTCAAAGACTCCCGTTTGATCAGATGACGACTGCTGAGCGGGAGTAATGGCCTCACCGCTGTTGATCACATCGGAACTCATAACAAAATATCCCGCCACAAGAATGGAAATGATGGCAGCACTCACCGCTGTCGGAACCATTAAAGGATGAAATTCTTTTCTTTTCTGGCTAACGGGAATGTCCGTATTTTTTGCCAGTTGAAGAATGTCGTTCAATGAACGGCGCGGGTTTAAACTTTCTTTTATCAAGTTCTGAACCGGCCTTGGAATATCAAAATCAAGTTTGATCTCAGAAACTAACGGATACCGTTTTTCATCAAACCGGGTTCCTGTTATCAAATAATAGAGTAAGCTTCTCCATTCCTCATCTTGCTGCACTTTTCGTCCCGGACTGCTGATATCAAAAAAAAGCAAATAGGGATGTTTTCCATCCATCACAATATTTCTCGGGTCCAAGGTAGTCAGAATTGGAAGGGGCAATTCCGTCAAATCCTTAACCGTCTGCAGCAATTGACGGTATAAGTATATGGCTGACTGATAAGGCATAGGCTTCTCAGGGGTAACTAAAAGAGTCAGGGGTTCACCTGATACAATCGGATGAACAACCACCGCCGATTGTCCGTCTTCATAAATGTCCCATACCGGAACCAGATGGGGATGTTTTAATTTCCGCAGGCTTTCTTTGCAATTAACGGGAAGCAGATCCTTGCTTTTCAGTTCATGCAACAAAACTTGTGTCCCTTCCGGAGACCGGGCCAGCAGCAATGAACCGCGGGAAAAAGTAAGGACATCTTCAACTTGGAAGTGTTCATAATACTTTTTCTGAATCTCCATTTGAATACACTCTTCCTTTCAAAAAGGAGTACCGTTCTTTCCGATTGACTTCCAAGATGTAAAGGTATAGAACCGTATGTATAATACTAAACATTTAATTTACAAAAATCAATCAATTTAGAGATGAAATTGGGTCATTTCTATGCAATTTAATTAAAAATAGCCTTGCCTCCGGGAGGGCAAGGCCCAAAATGAAGCCGTTCACATCAAGTAAAATAATCCAAAAGCTTTAGCGTCAGATCTTTTGCTCCTTCTCCTGTTTCAACAACCGGGCCAACACAGGAAGGACATCCCTCTTTGCAAGGGCATTTTCTAATATGGTTTTTAGCGATTGACATTAACTGGTCATGTAACTCAAACAGTTTATCGCTGAGACCTACTCCGCCTGGTACTTTATCGTACAGATAGATGGTGGGCTTTTTCGAGTGGACAGCTCTGATCTGTGCTGAAACACCTATATCCCGCGGATCACACATCAGGTACAAAGGGGCCAGGTGAGCAAGCACATTGCTGAGACCAATAAGACCTGACTGCAATTCATTTTGGCTGAAACATGCAAGATCCGGATGGTTGAGGGTCACCCAGTAGGCGGTCGTGTGCATTTCCTGCTCCGGAAGATGTACCGGGCCTGAGCCAATGTTTTCGTGGGAATACAATTTTATCTTTTTAAAAAGTGTAACCAGAGCATTAACAGTTACTTCACCCAAACTGCGGGTGTGTTTTGCAAAGGTGTCCTCACGGTCTACTTGCAATACACGCAATTGTACTGCCAGATTGGCGTCCGTGTAGTAATCGACATTAACCCGGCGGACATAGGCTTTTTTCTCCTCCAGATCCAATTTCTCTACCTGGTACTGGACTCCTTCATGTAAATAAATGGCTTCCTCATGCAAATACATGGGGGCACTGAAGCGGTCCACTTCTCCGATAACCTGATGGCGAGCGGTTTCCGAGATGTCAATAATAACGACATTTTCCTGGTCTGCGGTGCGCAGACTGATCTCCTTGGCCGGGAAAGATTGATCCATCCAATACCATCGGTCCCCGGACCGGTGTAAAATATTTTCTTCCACTAAAAAGTCGAGAATTTCTTCAGTGGTTGTAACGCCAAATTGCTCGCCCCGCTCAAACGGCAACTCGTAGGCAGCGCATTTGATATGATTAACGAGGATAATCAGGTTATCGGGTTGTACCAGCGCGTATTCAGGCGATTGACGGAGAAAATATTCCGGATGTTGAATCACATACTGGTCAAGAGGATTGGAGGAAGCAACTATAATCTGGAGCGAAGAACCATGCCTGCGCCCTGCCCTGCCGGCCTGCTGCCAGGTGCTGGCAATACTTCCGGGATATCCGCAAATAATACACGCCTCCAACTGGCCGATATCAATTCCTAACTCCAGAGCATTGGTACTGACTACGCCGCGAATCTCCCCGGATCTTAAGCCGCGCTCAATTGATCTTCTCTGATTGGGAAGATAGCCCCCACGATAGCCTCTTACTTTGCCCGGCAATATATTTTGCAGATATGTGAGCAGAACTTCAACCCGAACCCGGCTCCTCGCGAAAACAATGGTTTGTATATCGTTGACAAGCATTTCTTCTGCCAGGCGGCGGGCTTCTAACAGACTGCTGCGTCGGATTCCCAGGGATGCATTAACCACAGGCGGATTATAAAAAACCAGATGCTTTTCTCCGCTGGGCGCGCCATTGTTATCCACCAGGGCCATCTCCGTGCCGGTTAATGTTTCCGCAAAGGAAAGAGGATTGGCAATCGTCGCCGAAGAACAGATAAACTGAGGGTCTGCCCCATAATGGCGGCAGATGCGCTTCAACCGCCGCAAAACATTGGCAAAATGGCTTCCAAATACCCCCCGGTAAGCATGGAGTTCGTCAATCACAATATAGCGGAGATTCTCAAATAGCTTCACCCATTTGGTATGATGGGGAAGGATCGCCTGATGCAGCATATCCGGATTGGTTACGACAATATTCCCCGCGCGCCGAATTGCCTGCCGTGCCGAAGCTGGGGTGTCACCATCATATGTATACCCTTTAATATCCCTGCCCGTCCGTTCAATCCATGTGTTCAATTCCGCCATCTGGTCATAGGCCAAAGCTTTTGTCGGAAAAATATAAAGAGCACGCGCCTGATCATTTTGAAGAATCGTATGGAGAACAGGCAAATTATAGCAAAGTGTTTTTCCCGATGCCGTCGGAGTAACGACCACTGCACTCTTCCCTGCCAATACTTGTTCCACAGCCGTTGCCTGATGAGTGTAGAGCTGATTAAACCCCTGTTCTTTTAAAGCGGAAGTGAGATCTGGATGAAGTTCTTCCGGTAAAGGGGCATACCTGGCTTCTCTGGGGGGAATCACTTCCCAGTGGGTCACGTTGTGTAACATATCTTGACGAAAGCGCAACTGGTCAATCACCATTTGAATGTTCAAACAGGAATCCCCCTTTCTTCGCTTCTGCTTTTACCTTTTCAGGTTCCATTCCTCACTTCCATAACGCTTCTGCACCAGTTCATCTGCCAGTTGTTTTTCGTAGTCGGTCAACTCTGCTTCTTCAAACTGTAATCCCATCCCTCTGCAAAACCCTTGATAAAAAGCAGTGACGGCCTGCATGATCGATACCGGTTTCTCCCTCAGCCGGTTGATGGCAACTGCCTTATCGGCAAAGTTTTGTTTTAACCGCTCTTTTACTCGTTCCGAAGGAAACCGCAGCACGTCAAACAACAAGTCCTCATCCATGTCTAATAAAATAGACCCGTGTTGCAGGATGACTCCGCGTTGCCGGGTCTGTGCGCTGCCGGCAACTTTTTTCCCCTCAAGGACCAGTTCATAATCGGAGGGGGAATCAAAACAGGCCGATGAAGAGTGGGACTTCTCCGTGTATTCAGGGAGAGACAGGTATGCATTCATCCCCAGGCGGCGAAAACCTTCCAATAATCCCTGGCTGATCAAGCGATAAGATTCACTGATTGATGAGGGCATCATTGGATGATCTTCGGAAACGATAATACTATAAGTCAACTCTTGATCATGCAAAACAGCCCGGCCCCCTGTCATACGCCGGACAAAGCCGACCCCTGCTGCTTTCAGCCGCTCAAAATCAACCTCCTTCTTCGCTTTTTGAAAGTATCCAATCGACAGCGTCGCCGGATTCCATCCATAGAATCGCAGCGTAGGTGGTACTTTCCCTTCACGATGTGCAATGATGATCGCTTCATCAATAGCCATATTTTGTGACGATGAATATACTTTATATGGTAAAAATCTCCATTTCTGCAATATAAACGCCCTCTCTGATCTGATTATCGGTTTCATTGTAGCTCGTCCTAAACAAAAAGAACAAGCACCATTTCTTTTCAACTTCCATTATATCGGATATCAAACAAATTATTTCATAGTTTATTGATTATTTATTCTAGTATTAAAGTATTGAATCTTATATCCGTTATATTTAAAATATAGATGTGTCCAATAGTATATTTTCAATCTACAACAGGGACAGGAGGGAAAATAAGTAAATATAAAAAAATAAAAATAGAAACACAACCAAACGAACTGGCTTTTTAAAGAAATGGGAGAGGGGTCGTTTTTATTGAAAAGAAAACAACGCCGTTTCCTCGCACTCAGTTGGTTTTTGTGCTCTTTGCTGCTTATCAGCATGATTTTTCCCCCAATATCGTACGCAAAAGCCGATCCAAAAGCAAGCACCTCTCTACTGGAAAACTATGACTTAAAATCTAAAACCTCTAAGGATAAAATCAGTCCTAAATTGATTGATCAGTTTAAACAGAACAAAAATGTTACCTTCTTAATAAAATTTAAGCAACAGGCCGACACCAAAAACGTAGCGGCTGAAACTGCCAAAAAAGCGAAAGCACAAAAACAGACCTCAGCAAAAGCAGAATTGATGAAACGTTCCGCCGTCGTCTCCTCCCTTCGGGCCACCGCCACTGAAACCCAACACAAAGTAAAGCAATATTTAAATGAGCAAAAGAAGAAGGGACTGGTAAAAGAAATCCAATCCTTCTATATTGTTAATGCCATCGCTGTCACAGGTACAGAGGAAGTGATGAATAAGCTGGCCATCTTCCCTGAAGTAGACAAGATTTTACCGAATGAAACCAGACAGTTAATCGGGATTGAGCATAAGAAGCTTGCTGAAAAAAGCAGCAAATCATCGGTGAACCAAAAAACCAATGCAAAAACGACTTCCATCGAGTGGAATATTGAACAAGTCGGCGCTCCCCAGGTATGGAAGATGGGCATTGACGGTTCAGGCACGGTTGTGGCTAATATCGACACAGGTGTACAGTGGGACCATCCGGCATTAAAAACAAAATACCGCGGTTACAACCCGGCTCAACCGGACCAGCCCAACCATCTTTTCAACTGGTTTGACGCTGTCAACGGACAAGCTGCTCCCTATGATGACCTGGAACATGGAACCCATACCATGGGTACGATGGTGGGTTCGGAACCGGGAGGAGCAAATCAGATCGGGGTTGCCCCCGGAGCCAAATGGATTGCCGTTAAAGCCTTTTCGGAGAACGGAGGAACAGATATTGATCTGTTGCAAGCGGGGGAATGGATTCTGGCTCCCAAAGACGCACAGGGAAATCCCCACCCGGAACAAGCCCCTGATGTGGTAAACAATTCCTGGGGCGGCGGACCGGGGATGGATGAATGGTACCGCCCGATGGTACAAAACTGGCGAGCCGCAGAAATCTTCCCGGAATTCTCCGCCGGTAACACAACATTAACCAATCCGGGCGGACCCGGTTCCGTTGCTACACCAGCTAACTATCCTGAATCATTCGCCACCGGGGCTACTGATATCAACAACCGTTTGGCCAGTTTTTCTTTACAAGGTCCCTCTCCCTATGAAGAAATTAAGCCGGAAGTTTCCGCACCGGGTGTCAACATCCGCTCTTCAGTCCCCGGCGGAACGTACCAGGGCGGCTGGAATGGTACTTCGATGGCCGGGCCCCATGTCGCGGCAACAGTCGCTCTCTTAAGACAAGCAAATGCCTCACTCACTGTTGAACAAATAGAAGAAATCTTACTTGACACCGCCATTCCATTAACAGATTCCAATTTCCCCGAGTCTCCGAATAACGGTTACGGTCACGGCCTGGTTAACGCCTTTAACGCCGTCTCCTCAATTCTAAATGGATTGGGCCAGGTTCACGGTCAAGTTGTTCGTGAGGGTGAGGACAATGAACCTCCTGTCTATCAACATACTCCCCAAAGCGAAACCTATCTTGGCTTTGAATTGCCCCTTACCATCAGCGTACAGGACAATGTCAGCATCAGAAAAGCTGAACTGCAATACCGCTCAGATGAAAATACCGAATGGCAAACAGTGGAAGCCAAACGAACCGCAGGGGACTATCGCAACGGAACCTTTCAGGCAATTATACCAAGCGACGCTATTAAAGAGCCTAAAATCACCTATCACTGGCGGATTACCGACTACGGCCAAAACTCGGTAACCTCTGACCATTACGAGATCCCCGTCAAGTCCGGTGCCACCATCGGCTACCGTCAGGATTTTGAAACTGCGCCTGTCGGCTGGTATTCTTACGGATTCCAAAACAGCTGGGAATGGGGCGTACCCACCTCCGGACCCTCATCTGCAGCATCCGGTGAAAAAGTGTATGCGACTAATCTGGATGGCAATTATAACAACGGTGCAGACATGACCCTGGTTATGCCTCCGTTTGAGTTGCCGCAAGGCAATGCCTATCTGCATTTTAAGCACTGGTATGAACTGGAACAAAACTATGACTACGGCCATGTACTTGTATCAACTGACCGAGAGAACTGGGTCCAGCTCGCCCGGTACAATCATGTTTCCGGCGGTTGGATCAATGGTGAAGTTGACTTGTCTCAATACGCCGGACAACGAATTTATATCGCTTTCCATGTCCGTGCGGATAACAGTATTGAAAAACAAGGCTGGTATCTCGACGATGTCACCCTGAGTGCCATCCCGTTCAATCCGGCCGCCAAGGCACAACCGGACTTACTGAAACAAAAAGTACTGGGTGCAAAAGCGAACCAGCCGGCAAAAAACAAGCAGCCGGTCCATCCGGAAAAGATGAAACCATCTAAATTGCAAAACATCCTTGCACCAACAGCAATCACGGTTAAAAATCAGTCCGCTCAACCCGCATCCCTGCCTCTCGGGGCCCGGGTCAGCGTTTTGGAAACCGGACAATCTGTGTCGACAAACCCGGCAGATGGCAGTTACTCCATCACTCATCCTGTCGGTGAGTATACATTAAGGGCTGAGACCTACGGGTACCGTTCGGTGGATCAATCGGTAAACATCCCGGCTGATGGGACAACAGAGGCCAACTTTACTTTGCACCCCATTCCCAAAGGAACGGTAAGCGGAACAGTCACCAATAAGCAAACGGGACAGCCTGTAGCCGGGGCAACACTCCTGCTCATGGAAGATGCAGCAATTCAACCTATTCAAACTGACGAAAACGGCCACTTCTCTATCACCGCTTACGAAGGAACCTATACATTACATGTGACAGCTCCCCACTATTACAGCCAGGATGTAAACATTACCATCCCGGGGAACGGAAACATTGAACAAAACGTATTACTCAAACCTTTCATCGGCCATCCTGGAGAAATCGGCTACGATGACGGAACACCAGAAGATGCACGGGCCTACACCGAAGCCGGAAACGGCTGGGCTGTTAAAATGTCCCTCCCGCAAGGCCAGAAGCATGCAGTAGTTACCGCCGCTCTCTTCCGTTTCTGGGATACCAGTTGGCCGGATCCGGGCGGAACCAACTTCAGAGTAGCTGTCTATGATGCCAGCGGCCCGGACGGTGCACCTGGCAAAAAGTTGGCCGGTCCCTTTGAAGCTACCGCCCTCCGCAACGGAGAATGGACCGTCGTCGACCTCGCAGAGAAAGGGATTTTCGTAAACGGTGACTTCTACATGGTTTATCTGCAAACCACTCCCTATCCCCATTCACCCGGTCTGGGAGCCGATCTTAGCGGAGAGTATGCGGGCCGCAGCTGGAGATTGGCTGGCGGTGCCTGGTCACCAACTCCCAGAGATTATGGAAACTTTATGATTCGGGCACGTGTCAACTATGAAGTCACCCCGCCGGTGATCACTTCACCCAGGGACGAATCCCATATCAACCAATCAACCATTACCGTAGAGGGAAAAGCAGCTCCAACCACCCAGGTACACATCTTCAACAAAGGAAATGAAGTGGCTGCCGTACCTGCCAGAGATGACGGCACCTTCTCGGCCGAGATCACCCTGCAGAACGGTGAAAACATTCTGACAGCCACGGCTTCCAAGGAAAACGGCACTACCGAACCCTCAGAGCCGGTTAAGGTGATACTGGATCAGACTAAACCCGTGCTCACGATTGAGAGCCCCACTGATGGCTTTAAAACAAACCGGGAAGCAATCACTATCACCGGGAAAGCTACTGATGAACACCTGGCCGGGGTGAAAGTCAACGGCCAACCGGCCACCGTTGGGGAAGACGGAACCTACACCTTGCGCCTGCTTCTCAACAATGGCGAAAACAAATTCACCGTCAAAGCGGCCGACCTTGCTGGAAATGAAACAAGCAATCAGGTGAGTGTCTATGCGAAAATTGAAGCCCCGCCAATTGAAAATCTCAAACCTGATCAAGATGTGAGACTAAAAACAGGACAGACGGTGAAAATTGAGTTAGATAGTGAACCCGGTTTAAAAGGTTCCTTTGTCATTCACATGCCACTTACTGACCTTCCCAAAATTTCCCCCGCCAACGCCACGGAGCTGCCATTAATGGAACAAGGGGAAGGGCATTATGTCGGATACTGGACCGCTACCAAAGGAAAAATAAATGGAGCCCGAATTGAAGTCATCTTAAAAGATGATTATGGAAACGTATCCCGAAAAATCGCCGCAGGCAAGCTGTATGTCAATGTAAGACCAAAATAAAAGCAACTGCTTCCGGAAGAGCGTAAAGCCGGGTAACAATGCCCGGCTTTATCATATATACAGAGATCCCCCTGTAACGGATGAACTGAATATCCTACCCATGATCGCCTCCGACCGTATACAAATCGGAAGGAATACGCTGAATGAGAGGAGATGGATTGCCGCTGTAAACCAGTTGAAGTTGATGCAATGCACGTGTACAACCAACATACAACAGCTTCGCACTCAGATCATTGTCAGGGTATTGCTGTTGATTCACATCACAAAGAAGCACCGCGTCAAACTCCATTCCCTTAATCAGGTAGACAGGAGCGACGGAAAGACCTCCCCGGTATTCCGTTTGCCTGGTAGTAATCAGATTTGCCTCCAACCCCAACGATCTAAGACTTTCAAAGATCTCCCGGCTACCCTGTTCTGTCCGTGCAACAACAGCGACAGTATGAGCACCACCACGATCAAGTAAGCGCCTCACCTCTTCCCCAATCATCCGTAAACGCTCAGCATCATCCACCTCTGTCACCCTGACCGGCTCCCCGCTGCGAAACACCGGCTTGGCCGGGGTGATAGCATTATTGTAAGGAGCGATGATTTCATTAGCAAAATGGATAATCTCCATTGTTGAGCGGTAACTTTTTTCTAATTGATAAAAACCTGATTGAGAGTCGGGAAAGCAATCCAAAATCTCCTGCCAGCGACGGATTCCCTGAAAGGGGTATATATTTTGCAACAAATCACCCAGGATCGTGAATGACTGGCTGCTGCAGTGCTCCTTTAATACTGCTACTTGAAAAGGTGAAAAGTCCTGGGCTTCATCAATGACAATATGATCAAAGGTGTATTTGTTGTCAATCCCGTACAGCCGGTTGTGAATATAGAGGAGAGGCGCCAGATCCTCAAACTTCACTTCCTTTTTCTTTGCCGTTTGCATGAGAGAAGGAGGAACCGGGTCGGCAAATCCTGAATCAGCGGGCAGGGGTGTGGTCAGAAGATGTCTGTATAATCCCAGCAGTGTATGTTTGGGCCAGGCTTTCATATATGTTTTTAAACGTTTGCCCGCTTGCTTTTTCAACACACCTCTGGAATCCTCTGCACGAATCTCGCGATGTTCCATTTCAATCCACCGTTTGATACGGGCAAAAACTCTTTCCTGCCGTTTCTTAATGGGGTAATGACGATACTCGTTGTAAAACCATTCATGGATTGTATCTTCAGAAAGCTCGGCTCCCTCCCAGGGGATAAATCCCATCTTCGGGACAAAAGCAGCTTCATAATGGTCCAGGGTAGCTTTCAAGAGATTGAGAAAACGAATGGACCCTTTAAAGTATGCCAGTTCCTCTTCAGTTTGCCCGGAGTTTTTGTGATGGTCAAACCACCCGGAATACCGTTCCGCCTGATCTTGCAAAGGAAGATCTCCCCCTAAAACCTGAAGTGCCCATTCGGTAAAGGTGGTTTGCTGAACACCCCCTCCCCCCAGTTCCGGGAGAACATCGGAAATGTAGTCCAGAAACATCTGGTTGGGAGCAAAAATAATGATTTTGTCCGGGCGCATTTGTTCATGGTACTGGTAGAGCAGATAAGCAAGTCTGTGTAAGGCAACTGTTGTCTTGCCGCTCCCGGGAACTCCCTGAATCACCAGAGCCTTATTGCGGTCGGCACGAATAATCTGGTCTTGTTCAAGCTGAATCGTGGAGACAATATCGCGAAGGCGGCTGTCTTTATTTTCTTCAAGGCGGTAAAGGAGAAACTCATCGGTGACACTCAAGTTGTCGCCGCCGCGAGTGTAACTGTCAACGATTCGTTGCAGTGTCTGCTTGCGGATAGCCAGGTTTCGTTTTAAGTGTACCGTTCCCCTTACTTCCCCATCCGGCGATTCATAAGAGGCTCTGTCACTTTGTCCCGTAAAGGAATAAAACATACTTGAATGGGTGCCCGCCAATCGATCACCAGCAACTGATTATCTTCTTCATCCTGAACGCCCACTTTGCCGATATAGAGCGGGATGACTTTCCCCGTACCATCCTCTTGAAAGTCCAATCGGCCGAAGTATGGTTCCGGATGGGCAATTTTCAGGTTTTGCAACTGCGTTTGCCTTTGGTCATCCAGTGCTTGTTCCACAATATCTTTTCCGTAATATCTTGGTATTCTTTTTAGTTTGTCTATTTGCCGTTCAATCTTTCCGATCACCGTTTGCAACCGTCGGCCCTCTTCCTCATAAACTCCCAATATTCATACTCACCTTTCGGAAATTTTTGAAACAGGATTTATATTATATAACAATCCATTTTCGAAAGTCAAATATTTACAGACCCATTTTCACACAACCTTAGCATGAAAGTTTGAATCATGCCGGGGAAACAGAATTCCAAGGAGCGACCTTTTGGCGACCGACCCGGCGGAAAAAACGGAACAAGGGAAAAAGTGTGGCAACCTTCACTGAATTCGCTTCCCTGCCGAATGCTGCGCCCCTTGTGAAGTTTTGGAGCGGCTATGTCTATTCCCATGCAGGTCAACCTGTCAATTATTTATTTTTTACACTTTTTCTTGGAATTGAAAATTTGTTAATATATATCCGAGGAGGGAATTGTATGATTGATCACAATCCAAAAAAAAATATAACTATTACCGGAGGCTTTAAAAACAACCAGGGACAAATTAATATTGGAAGCGATGTCACAAACATTTCAAATACGAATACGCAACTACTGCTGGAACTTAAAAAGCTTAAAATACTGCTGGAAAAAACACATGATCTACCTGAAGATCTTAAACAGGAATGTTTGCAAACCATCCCTTTAATCGAACAAGAAGTAAAACAGCCTCAGCCAAACCAGTCTCAACTGGAGGTTTGGCGGCAAAAGCTTCAAAAAAATCAGACCCTTTTCAGTGCCTGGCAAACCCTTGCGAGTACGGTAAGCATGATTTGTGACTTGATGAAACCATCATAGCTAACCTTATGGATCAAAATAATGAACAGCCTAAGCAACCCAAAAGTGATGATTCAACTCAGCCACAGCTCCACATTGAAATTAAAGAAGGCGCTTTCGAGGGTAATCAAGGGCAAGTTAATATTGGCAGCAAAGTAAAAAATATTTATAACCATGTCCATAAAAAAGTAAAGAAAAACCCAAAACTATCCCTGATTGTAGGGGGATGTCTTGTTGTTCTCCTCATACTCCTGATCATATCTACCGCGTCCTCAAGTGAAGCGGAAGCAGCAAAAGCGATTGATAAATTTGAAAATGCTATTGTTATGGAAGACATTGAGACCATAAAAGACATGATCTCGGTTGATACTGCTGAAATGGGAATAAAAGACGAGTATTTAAAACAACTCTGTGACTACGCCAAAAAAATCCTGATTATTTAACAACAACTATTGACCTGATGAATGCGCAAAAATCACTGTATGAAGGACAGGATGTCTACGGATCCCAGACGTTGCGCCAGCGCTCCAATCAGGATATTATGTCATCCGGTGAATTCTACCTGAAGAAAGACGAAGGGATCTTCTCAGATTCATATATTATTGGTGTACGGCCACAATACCTGGAAATAACATTCAAATCAAACCAGGGCCTGATTAAAGTAGACGGTAAAGAAGTATGGAAGGTAAACAAAAATCAAAACAAAAAGAAAATAGGCCCCCTATTTCCGGGCAATCACAAAGTTTACGTTGAAAGCTACTTCAGTTATGCCAATATGACTTTAAAAGAGGAGCACCAGGAAAATTTATTGGGCCTTTCTCAGACAACTGAAGCACGTTATGAATTAACTGGAAGTGGGATTAAGGCAACAAGCAAGCATGCGGGTGTACAAGTATACAT
The DNA here is from genome assembly GCF_016055185.1 of Paenactinomyces guangxiensis. Lineage (GTDB taxonomy): Bacteria > Bacillota > Bacilli > Thermoactinomycetales > Thermoactinomycetaceae > Paenactinomyces > Paenactinomyces guangxiensis. The sequence goes on along the minus strand of NZ_JAECVR010000011.1, from coordinate 14,595 downwards.
GAACAATCAAAAGACCCCTTTTATCATTTACGTGGGCAATGGGGATACGACCGTTTATCCCGTTAAATATGACGGCTCCCAAACGATCTATGGTGTAGCTAAGTACCCGTGGGGTGAATCGAAAAAAAGCAAATCAATCCGAATCGATGATGCAAGTAAAGAGTATGATGTAACTCCTCCTCTCTTCCCCAGTGCAAAAGCAAAAGAAAGCTTTATGGATGTTTTAAAAGCTTTTGGAGAAGATCGAGCTAAGGTTTTGACAACAAAAAATCCCGGTCATTACCGAAATATCCATCCTAAACATAGAGGAAACATGGAAAGAAGAGAAAGAGGGTTATGCCCTATCATTTTCTCTTAATCCGGTTATCCAGGATGGTTCTGCTTCATTCAAAGAAATGAAGGTAAGAAAAAATGTGGAAGACGAAGAAATGATCACTGTATTTTATTCGGCGGATACAAAGGAGTATAGAGTAAGGGTAAATGTGGATGTTATTCATAAAGTCACCTACAAGGATTATCATGATCCAGATTATAAAGACCATTTAGAGGTCTTTTTAAAGTATCAAAACGGTAAATGGTACATTACGAATTACAAGGAATTATAATAAATTCATAAAACAGGAAAAATACATTTCCAAGTAAGAAGAAAATCATGATCATGAGTCCCACGACGGAATGGTGGTTATCTGTGGGACAACTATTGTTTTTTTAATGGGATTTTCTCTGTTTGCAGTGCCAAAATACATTGTGTACCGATCCAGCGATAGCCCTGATCGTTGGGATGAATCGGATCGGCCAGGTAATGTGAAGACAGAAACTTTTCCAAATCAACGACGACGGCTTGATCATAGTGAGAAGCAACATCCTTTAAGCGATCGTTCCAATTTCTCATCACCCATGCTGCTTTATCATAATGGGGAGAAGTTGGACGAAGCGGGTTATACAAAGAAGTTAACACAACTACAGCCTTGGAATTACGCGAGTGCACTATTTTCAGAATTATGCGCATATTATCCTCGTATTGAGCTTGAATGGCTGGGAGTTGTTTCAGCACATCCCAGAGGGAATCACTTTTGAGTAATGGTTGCAATAAGTTATTGCCCCCAATGGTGACAAAAATAAGATCCGCTTGCTCCACCTCCTTTTTAAGAGATCGTTTCGTTTGTAATTGATGCAAAAGCCCCGTCGACCGCTGTCCTGAGATGGCGCGGTTTCTATATTGAATATTGAAATGTCTCTTTTCCATAAAATGTTTTATATACCAGTCATACCCTTTGTTATTCTTCGTTGACCCCTGGCCCAAGGCTACCGAATCCCCCAGCACCAGCACTTCAATTTTCCCTTTCTTTTTTTCAATCTGTTTCAATTGATCAATAATGCTGATTTGCTTTTTTGCAGGGGTTGTGTCCGGATGTGAAAACCACTCATCAACTGGGATAAAAGCCGGGGAACATAGCAGGATGCCAAACAAACATATGATGTACCTTGTCATCCCCGGGTTCACCTCCAAACTTTAAGGTTCACCCCCATAGTAGCATGATAAGATAACAACTCATTTGCATAAAGCTTACATTTGATTTCCATAAGTTATCAAAATAGGATCTACACCCCTTGCAAGCAGGATAATACCAGCCCCTCATTTCAATTTATAAGAGATTCCCTACAAAAGAATGAATTCTAGCCCTCCTCCTTCAACTGCTTTCCGATATACCGATCGATAGAATTTATATACTTGTGGAAAGCAGCAGTGTCGATGCCGTGGCGGGACGACAATGCCTTGCCTCCAGGCAGACGAGTTGCTGCCAATTGACATTAGCGCGTTAACCCAAGTTAAATTTATTGCACATCATACTGCATAATGGCAAACTCTGTCCCCTTATGCAAAAATTTAGTTCCCAATTTAAATCCTGCTCTTGTATAGACGGTAATCGCTCTTTGATTAAAAGTAGCAACACTCAGGCGAATGATCCTCGGTTTAAATTTATTTTTTGCAAAATCAAGGCCCGATTGTAAAAATGACAGGCCCAATCCTTGCCCCGTCAGATTGGGCTTTAACCCCAGTCCTATATCGACTGCATTATCCCCCAGATACACTCCAACCTCTATTCCGGACGGAACCTGTGCACTGGACCCAAAACAAAAAAACCCCATTAATTCATTGTTTTCGTTTCGGACAGAATAGTATGTACCATTCATGATTTCGTCAATACTTTCAAGAGATCCATCTAAATTATAGAAAGAATAGGGATCTTCATATTGCCAGTTACTAATGTCGATCGCGTCATTCATAGTTGTGCTTTCAATTTTCACCTTTCATCCTCCAATGCTGGCCATTTTTTGTTTTTAACGATCACATAAATAAAGATAGTTACTTTCTCTAAAAAGATTTCGTCCTGCGTTTTTTTAACATAGTATTCACCCAATTCAGTGTAACAAAAAAAGTGCCCAAAGGCACTTTTCCAAAAGATGTCATGCTATTGCATGAATCCCGCACTGTGGGAGACTCCTTTTTAACCCGTTTTTTGATATAATATGATTTCTATACTACTCTAACAAATGTAATGTCAGGATCTTGATAGTGTCCCGGCATTATTTTCGAATGCCAAATACAGCATTCAATTGCCCCCGGATCATCTCATCACGAACTTTTCGGTCGCTTTTCCTTTTCTGCATCTTTTTAATTTCGGAAGATTGCATACCATCCTCTATTTGATTCGCAATGTCTATTAACTTTTCTACGTCTGAAAAGGAATATTTCCGCGTCCCGCCTTCTGTTCGATTGGGGAAAATCAACTTTCGTTCCTCATAATACCGAATCTGCCTGACCGATAATCCGGTTAGCTCACTCACCATACCAATATTGATGACTTTCCGATCTTTATAAGACATTAACTTCTCACCTCATTCTTACTTTACCACATAGGGAATCACATAACCTCATTATTGTTAGATTATCTAACAATAAAACTGTGTAATAATAATTTTTATGTAATAAAATCTTACATAATTGTGGAAAGAAGATTCACTGATATGACATATTAGTGATATAAGAAAGATAATTTTACAGGAGGAGCTTGTCCAAATGGGTCGCATGATGATGCAATTTCTGACTATGCTCGTTATCTATCTAGTCGGAAACAACATCGCAACATGGTTGCATCTTCCTTTTCCAGGGGGCATCGTAGGCATGACACTGCTGCTCAGCGCATTGTTACTAGGCATTTGTAAGTTGACATGGGTAGAAATAGCTGCCCAGTGGCACATTAAACATATTACGCTTCTGTTTATCCCTTCCATCGTCGGTGTATTGCACTATACAGATATTTTTCGATCAGAAGGGTTAAAACTGGCTGTCGTCCTGGCCATCAGCAGTTTGGCCATATTGCTTGTTACGGCTTATACCGCTGAATATTACGAAAACAAAAAAAAGAGGAGGGAGCAACATGGAAACATTAATCAGTAACACTATCTTATGTACCACAGTAACTGTTGTGAGTTATGTAACGGGGCTAAAGATATTTCAAAAATTTAATAAATATTGGCTAAATCCCTTATACACGGTAACTGTTATGGTTATCTGCCTGCTGTCTTTTTTTCATGTGGACTACGATCAATACACATCTGGCTCTTCTATTTTTTCGTTACTTTTAGGTACGGCTACTGTGTCCCTGGCTGTCCCCTTATATAAACAGATCATCATGCTGAAAAAACATCTTTGGACCATCATTTATAGTGTGGCGGGTGGTACGCTCGCCGGCGTTGTTTCTGTCGTGCTCTTGGCGAAAGGGGCTCATTTAAATCAAGAAGTGGTACTTTCCTTAATTCCCAAATCGGTCACTGTCTCTATTGCCTTGTCCATATCCGAGTCACTGGGCGGTATTCCTTCATTAACGGTTCTATTTGTGCTTACGTCTTCGGTTTTTTCGCTTATCACCGGACCGCTGCTCTTAAAATTCGGACACATTAGAAGCAGAATTGCCAAGGGGTTGGCGTTAGGGACTTCGGCCCAAGCAATCGGGGCGAGCCGCGCATTTGAATGGGGTGAACTGGAAGGGGCCATGGGCAGTATTGCCATTGGAACCTCTGCACTCTTTATGTCCTTGATCACTCCACTTCTGTTCAATTTTTATCTATAAAGGAGATTGATGCCATCATGGAACTAACCTCCCAATGTCAAATTTCTCCCGGACTCAATCTGGCAAAAGTTCTCCGGTTTATCAAAACAGCAGACCAATTTAATTGCTACATCCTGATCGAAACAAATAAGACAACCGTTAACGCCAAAAGTTTACTCGGCATGTGCATGTTAGCCGCCAGTTTAACAAACCGCAGAGTCACTTTACGCACCTCAGGTACAGATGCAGAAATGGCATTAGACCACCTGAAAAAATTGCTTTCTGATGATTCCGAAGAAATCACGTCATAACAGTAATCTCTCTTTGATTAAAAGTAGCGACAATCAAGCGAATGATTCTCGGTTTAAATTTTTTTTTAAATTAAGGGACAGGCGCATTCCTTGCCCGTCAGATTTTGCTTTAACCCCAGTCCAATATTAATTGCACAATCCTCTCGATACAATCCCTCGTCCTTCCGGCGGGAACATAGGCACTATGGCCAAAACAAAAAAATCCGATTAGCTCATCGCTTTGTTTCGGACAGAATAGTATGTATTTCTTCAAAAAATAAAACGGGCTGACTCCTGGTCAGCCCAACACTATGAATTGTTTCCTTTAATAACTCAACCCGTGTCCGTATGGATAGAGGTTTGGGATCGTCACCGGGAGTTTGCCTGTCGGTTGGTTCGCTCCAAACAGCGTATCTACCGCCGCCTTTAGAGAAACGGGGCGGAAGCCGTAGACATTGAGGTATGCGTTCACCTGTGGGAAATCTTTGATGTCATACGGATTGCGAAAGGCCACAACCGCAATGGGTTTATTTAGCTTTTGCAGTTCTTTCACCAGTTTGATTTGCTGGGGGTATAAGCTGGCACTGTAGGTTCCCACGACCAGCACGTCTTTGTTTTTGGCCATTTCCACCGCCTGGGCGATTTCTGCATCGGTCGGGTTTGTGCTTTTCATATATATTTCTTCCGCATTTGAATGGTAAGCTTTTACTTGATCAAGGATCGGGTACTGGCTGATAATCCCCAGCTTTTGATCGGCGGAAAGTTTGAGTGGCAACAGGTTTCCTTCATTTTTAACCAGTGTCACTGATTTCATGGCGATCTCCTGTGCCTGGGCTGCGCTTTTTTCTGTTCCAACCTTTTTGGAAACTTTTCTGAGATCGACAAATCTGTCTTTATACAAATCGTATTTCCATTTTGCTTTCAGGATACGGAGAACAGATTCGTCGATGCGCTTTTCTGACAGAGTGCCTGACCGGACAGCATCGACAATCTCTTGATAAACTTCAATTTGTTCGTCTGTTGTCAATTCGGGAGTCAGGAGGATAATATCCGCACCTGCCTCTACAGCTTTGACGGAGGCTTGAGGTATTCCGCCAAAAGAGTTGGCAACTCCGGCCATGGTCATGCTGTCGGTGATGATCAAACCATTGAAGCCCATCTTTTCACGCAGCAGTCCGGTAAGAATTGGTTTCGATAAAGTTGCGGGCAAATCTGGAGTCGGATCCAGTGCCGGCACGTTGATATGGGCGGTCATGATGGCGTCAATTCCAGAATTGACCGCCTGCTTGAATGGAACCAACTCCACTCTTTCCAGTTCTTCCTTGCTTTTATTAATCACCGGCAAGCCTAAATGTGAGTCAACATTGGTATCTCCGTGTCCCGGAAAATGTTTGGCTGTCGCGACCACATTATTCTTCTGAAGAGCGCGAATCGCTTCAGTACCCATTTGGGCGACAAGCCGGGGGTCCTCAGCGAACGAACGCACTCCGATCACCGGATTGGCGGGATTCACGTTCACATCGAGGTCGGGGGCAAGGTTCATTTGAATACCAATCGCTCTTAATTCCTGAGCGGTAATTTTATATGCTTTTTGCACAAGCTTACGATCCCGTGTAGCTCCCAGAGCCATATTTCCCGGCAATTGGGTCGCTCCGGTGGTCAGACGGGCAACTACCCCACCCTCCTGATCGGTGGCAATGAAAAGCGGCAGTTTCAAGCGGGTTTCTGTTGCCATTTTTTGCAGACCATTGGTCAACTTGGCTGTTTGTAAGGGATCTTTAACATTTCCGGTGTAGGAAAATAAAATGATGGAGCCCACATGAGCTTCCTGGATCAATCGGCGAGCATCTTCGCTCGGCACATCGCCGTAAAAACCGCCCATCACCATTTGTCCGACTTTTTCCTCCAGAGTCATATGTTTAAGCAGACGTTCAGCCTTGAAAACTTTCCCTTCAGCTTCCACCGGTTGAGCGATCACAGCTCCCAGCAAAAGAATACAAATAAGGGCGACACTGATTTTTTTCAACTTCATACCTCCATTTTTTGGGTTATTCTGATATTGGATGACATGGGAAGATGGTCGGACATCCAGATTAAGAATTTCTCTTTTTAAGACTTCAATCCCTTTTGAATATGATAGTTATTTGGCAAATATTCAATTGCCCGCGGACTTTTGTGCCAACCGATTTTCACTCTATAAAAATGAGGATTGCGCAAAAAAGGGTCCCCAAATGAAAAACCGTACTATAATTAGGGATAGTCTTTTACGTATTCTACGTAGGGAATTATCCCTTTTTTCTTTCCTAAAAGACAATATAACTGGATTGAAAAAATAACGTAAACAAAGTAATGTAAGAAGCTAAGTTCTTTTTTGTTGAGGAGGACATCCGTGAAAGTTGAGCAGATTATTACATCAGAAAACAAGATAAGATACGTTCTTGTAGATCAGCAGGGGGATATGGTTTTACCTGTAGTGAAGTTCCTCAAATACAAGGATAACACAGGTACAGCTCGTAATACGCTTCGCTCTTACTGCTATGCACTGAAACTGTATTTTGAGTTCCTGGAACAAAAGGGAATGTCCTATACCAATGTGGGGATTGATGAGTTAGCGGAGTTTGTTCGATGGTTCAACGAACGGGTTTCATACAGGAAACTCACTTAGAGTGGGATCAAAATTGATATCAAAACAACTAGCTGGAGAGAAAGCAGTTGAATTTATAAAAGCTGATATGACAATCGGACTTGGAACAGGTTCAACTGTTTACTGGACAATTCATCGTTTAGGTAAAATGGTTAAAAACGGACTTCAAATAAGAGCTATTCCTACATCAAAGCAAACTGAGAGTTTAGCAAAAGAATTAGGTATACCGATGACCAGTTTTTCCGAAGTAAGTCAACTAGATTTAACAATAGATGGAGCCGATGAAATAGATACACATTTCAATCTTATTAAAGGCGGCGGCGGAGCCCTGCTTCGAGAAAAATTAGTTGCAGCAGCTTCTAAACGTTTCATTATCGCTGCCGATGACTCTAATTTGGTTCATACACTAGGCAAATTCCCGTTACCCGTTGAAGTGGTTCCCTTTGCATGGGAAGTAACAGCACAACGAATTGCTTCTTTAAATTGTAAACCTGTTTTACGTATGAACAACAAGAAGCCCTACATCACTGACAATGGCAACTTTATTTTAGATTGTTCTTTTGAAAAAATTGAAAATCCACTTGATTTAAGTGAGAAACTAAAACTTATACCAGGTGTCGTAGAAACAGGACTTTTTATTGATATGGCTGATCTTATCATTGTTGGCTCAAAAAATGATATTCGGTTAATAAACAAAAATTAGATTTTAGTATTGATCTGAGATCCACTACCCTATGAGTGTAGCTGGGTAAAGAATTTTATCCCGAAGGGATACTTGATCCCTTAAAAAGAATAACAACTATCGAAAGTGCGTTAGTTAAGAAGGAATTTATAAATAATCAAAACAATAAATACTAAACTGAGTAAATAAAAACAATATAATATTAAGGGAGAGTGTTTGATTAGAATGAAGAATATTCAAGCAGTTTTTATTGATCGGGATGGAACCATTGGTGGTACTGGACACTTTATTCATCCAAAAGACTTTACTCCTTACCCGTTCAGTAAGACTGCATTTCAACTATTAAAGGACAATAATATTAAAATGTTTGCCTTTACTAATCAGCACCGAATTAGCAGAGGCGAAGCTTCAGTTATCGATTTTTATAATGAGTTTAAGACTTATGGATTCGATGATGTATTTATTTGTCCACACAGTCCTTCGGAAGGTTGCGAGTGTCACAAACCTAAACCAGGATTACTATTGGATGCTTCTCGAAAACATAATTTAGACTTATCGAAAACTTGTGTTATAGGTGATGTTGGTTCGACAGATATGTTAGCTGCTCATGCAGTTGGAGCATTCAAAATTTTAGTGTTGACAGGATGGGGTAAAAAATCCTTTAACGAATACCGTCATACTTGGGAGAGTGTACAACCTGATTTTGTTGCTGAAAACTTACTTGATGCTGTCAGATGGATTATTAATAAAAGATAAAAAACCAAAAAAAGGCTCTACTTCATTGATATATACATGAAGTAAGAGCCTTATTTTTTCTACTTATTTTTCATTTTAGTCTTGATTTTCATGAAAGGGAACCCTTATTTAGCATAAGTTATTCTTTAATGGTAACAATACCGGAATCACCGCGGGTTACTTCTGTTTTTTCAATTTTAACCTCTTGTCCTTCTTGTAAATTGGTAAACACAACGGGAGTGACAATTGAAGGAGCATGCTCTTTCACATAATCAAGATCTACTTCCAGCAGTTTTTGCCCTCTGGTAACCATGTCCCCTTCTGAAATCAACGCATCAAAACCTTTTCCTTTGAGATTCACCGTATCCAGTCCCACATGAATTAAAATTTCCCGTCCCAATTTGGAGCGAATGCCAATCGCGTGTTTCGTGGGAAAAATATTGACGATCACCCCGTCAACCGGAGAGACGACCGTTCCTTCGGCGGGTTGGATGGCAAATCCGTCTCCCATCATCTTTTGAGAGAAAACCTGATCTTCTACATCTGTAATGGGAATAAGAGTACCGGTCATCGGTGCCACCAGCTCGTCTGCTTCGACCAGATCAATATTGCCTTCCGGTACTTTTTGTTCCTGGTCCCCGCCTTTTTTTCCATGGACGGCATTCTTTTTATCAACCGGTTTTTTACCGGAGATAATCTGTTTTATCTGCTCCTTGATCTGATCTGATTTGGGTCCAAAGATGACTTGCAGGTGGTTCCCCATCTCAATAATCCCGGATGCCCCCAATTTCTTTAAGCGATCTTTTTTTACTATACCCGGATCGACAACGGAAACACGCAAACGGGTAATACAAGCATCCAGATGGGTCAGATTCTCTTTACCGCCCAGTGCTTCCAGAACACCTTGAGCCAGCTCTCCCCCTTCGGTCATCGTTGTATCCGTATCTTCCTCTTCCTCCTCACGGCCAGGTGTTTTTAAGTTCCACTTGCGGATTGCAAAGCGGAATCCGAAGTAGTAGACCACGGCGAACGCGAGACCGACAGGGATAATCAGCCAGGGTTTGGTATCGATCCTCCAGTATAAGAGATAGTCGATAACCCCGCCGGAGAAGGTTAAGCCGGCTTTTACCCCCAGAATATCCATCAACATAAAGGAGAATCCGGCAAATAAGCAGTGAATCGCAAACAATGCCGGTGCCACAAATAAGAAGGAAAACTCAATCGGTTCCGTAATACCGGTCAGAAAAGAAGTGAGCGCTGCGGAAAGCATGATCCCGCCGACCACTTTTCTCTTTTCAGGTTTCGCTTCATGGTAGATGGCAAGTGCCGCCGCCGGGAGACCAAACATCATAAACGGGAATTTACCGCTCAAAAAGGTACCGGCAGTCGGGTCTCCGGAAAAGAAGCGGGCGACGTCTCCTCTGACTACCTCACCGGCATCTGTAGTAAATTGACCAAATTCAAACCAGAAGGGAGCATACCAGATATGATGCAGGCCAAACGGAATCAGGGCACGCTCAATAACACCGAAGATAAACGCGGATAAGGCCGTATTTTGTGTAGTTACCATGCGTGAAACCGAGTTGATCACATCCTGGATCGGGGGCCAGACAAAGTAAAAAATAACCCCTAATAAGAATGCAGATACGGCAGTGATAATCGGAACGAAACGTTTCCCCCCAAAAAAACCCAGAAACTGCGGCAACTCAATATCATGAAATCGATTATACAGGTAGGCGGCTAACAAACCAATGATAATCCCGCCGAAAACACCCATCTGTAATGACTTGATCCCAAGCACTTCCACTGTCTCTACAGCCGGATCTTTCATGAAATCTGCCATTTGGCCCATCGTGACGTTCATAATTAAGAAACCGATCACAGCAGCCAAACCGGCGGTTCCTTCTCCGCCTGCCAGACCAATCGCCACACCGACCGCGAACAGGAGAGGCAGATTTCCAAAAATAATATCCCCTGCTGCCTTCATCATCGGAATATCCAGTACATTTTCATGACCAAGTCCGAGCAACAAACCGGCAGCTGGCAGAATCGCTACGGGAAGCATCAGTGCCTTACCAACTTTTTGCAACTCCCCGAATGCCTTTTTAAACATAATTGTACCTCCTAACCTTTCTACAGTTGTTTCTGTTTATTGTCTGTAAGAAGAACCCAGTCCGGCTATCCTGTTCTCTTATGATTGCTACATTCTTGCCTGATGCCTTTGGTTGAGGTTTTCATCTTTTTGTGAAACGGTTTGCTCCCCTAAAGTAATTCATGCAAACCAAGCGGTTCAAACTGGAAACAGATGGTCCATACTATTTATGCAATCATCTTATCCAGATAACCATTCTTTCCACCCTTCCCTATTTCATACAGTTCGCCCCCTCTCTCCCGTTTTTGACTCGATGATGAACAAAAAAGGCATGAGCAAAAAAAGACGGATGGTCTTCATGCAAGGGATATAAGTATCCCCTTACAAAAGTCCATTCCTGACCTTTTTTCACTCATGCCTGATCGAATCAGTAACACGTGAAAGGCGGGAAAATCAGATTCAGTTATTCAACCTGTGCAGATGCAAAGTAAGATAACTAACCTCAGCTTCGCTGACAGGCTGTCCAAGTGACTGTTCCATCACTTTTGCTAACTTCCAGGCAAGATTATAGCATACCGGATATTGCGCTTTCAATAGATCAGAAAAACCTTTTGGTTCCGAAACTTCTTCACCGCGTACGGTCCGCTCAATCGCATAACGAAGATGGGTGATCAAACGCAGATAGGAAATGCTTTTACGGTTGATGATGATATGAAGAGACGATTCCACAATTTGAATCAGCTTTAAAATCAGATCAGAGTATTGCTTGATCTCAGCCAGATGGCGACGGGTCAAAGCACTGTGAATATGCATGGCAATAAAACCTGCCTCACTTTCCGGTAATGCAATTCCCAGTCGCTCCCGGATCATATCCAGAATCTCTTCCGCCACCTGATACTCTTTTTCATAAAGAACTCTGGTTTCAATGAGAAAAGGGTTATTAAACTCCAATCCCTGTTCCAATCGTTTAATCGCAAAACCGATATGATCGGTCAGAGCCACATGGATATGCTCACTGAGCGGTGTTTGAAATCGTTTTTCAATATGGAACACTACATCATTCATCAACTCAACCAATTGTTCATCTATTTGGGAAATTAACTGCTTATATTGTTCCTGTTCTTTTTTATCTACCAGAGTAAAAAATTTTTCTACCGATTGTTCATCGATGGAGTCACCTGGTTTCTTTTTAAACCCAAGTCCTTTCCCGATTAAAACAACTTCCCCGTGGGAAGGGTGACCGGCAATAACAACATTGTTATTTAGTATTTTCTTAATCTGAAACGGTTCCGTCACGGCCATCACCCTTTCTGTCCCAAGCAGAAAAAATCAGCAGCTCATTTGTTTTTGACTATATAAAAATGATTTTACTAAAACCGATATCTTAGTATACAAGATTATCCTACTCTTATCTACAACATAATAATCAATCTGCAGAAATAGATGAACTCATGGGAGTAGTTTTTTTAAAATTATTTTTATTAAACTTTTTTCCTCGGAATGGATAAAAAAATGATCTCCATCAAACATATGAATATCAAATGCACTTTTTGTCTGGTCTTGCCAGGCCCGAAGCTGGTCAAAATCGGTTTCCGGATCTTGATGCCCTCCAAATGCAGTAATGGAGCAATCCAGAGGGTGGCCCGGCCGGTAAACATATTGTTCACAAACTGTGCAGTCAGCACGGAGAGACGGCAAAAAAACTTTGAAATAGTCCTTATTCTGCAGTAACTCCCGGGGCATTCCGTTCAATTTGGACAGCTCTTCAATAAATTCGTTGTCCGGCAAATGATGAATGGGCGGATTTGGATCAGGCAGATGCGGTGCATGATAGCCGGATACAAATAGATGATGAGGTTGAAGCTGATATCTCTTTTGCAGATCGCGTGCCAGTTCAAAGCTGATAAGAGCTCCCATGCTATGGCCGAAGAAAGCAAAAGGTTCGGAAAAAAACGGAACCAAAGATTCCGCCATATCACGGATTAATGGTTCCAACTTAGTATAGGAAGGTTCTTTAAAGCGGATTCCTCTTCCAGGTAGTTGAATCGGAAAAATTTCTATCTCCTCCGGCATGTAATTCTGCCAGTTGAGATAGACGGCAGGATTTCCTCCTCCATAAGGAAAACAGAATAGACGCAGAGATGCTGACGTTCTTCTTTTATTATAGGGCAACCAGGGTGTATCTACTTGCAGAGCATTCAATGTATGACCCACCTTTTTTGTTTTTCGTTTTTGTATAAGAGAAGCGACCATTTTCACAAAAGCACAATTACCGCCAACCTTGAAAGGTGAAGCTGCTGACCCTATACAGTCAGCAGCCCCTCAGGTGCCGGTCTTTACGATTAAGTTCTGTTTATCACTTGAAGCACTGTACTTTCTTGTCTCCTACAATGGGAGATGATTTCCCGCAGGTAATGTTTGTACCGTTTGACTAATGATTCAATGGTCTCCCGACGATATACATAGGCGTTATAACGGAAAGAGATGACCAGGATTCCTTCCCCCGTTACAGCACCATTCACATCAAGCTTTTGCCATAGTTTTGTCTCAGGGCTGACCGCCTCCCCCACCGGCATCGAATTCATGCTGTATGAATCTACCTGTCCTAAATAGTTGAAAGTGATTTCGGGGGTCAGGCCGAAAGTAACAGATTTTTTATTTTCTTCTGTCGTTAAATGCTTCAGTATACTGTGTCCGATTCCTCTGTTTGGGATCAGGCGCAAGTTTTCTTTTATCACTTGGATCGCCTGGGAAAGGTCATTTGTTTTCAGATTGAAGATAACTGGATACATCGCTGTAAACCAGCCTACTGTCCTTGTTATATCAACCCCTTCTATTATTTCTTCCCGCCCGTGACCTTCCAAGGTAACTGCTATTTTTTCCGCTTGTGTCCATTCCCTGACGGTAAGTGCGAGGGATGTCAGTAACAGGTCGTTGATTTCTGTTTGATAGGCCTGGTGAACATCAGTTAGCAGCAGGTTTGTCTCTTCCTCATTGAGTGTGGTGACTACCATTTCGCTGTCCTTGATAAAACAGGTATCCGGCCCCTCTTTATCTTTTGGCAGCGCAGGAATCGGTGTCTCCTCAATCTCTTTCCAATAGGGGATTTCCTGTAATAATTTGTCGCTATTTGCGTACTCGTGCAATTTACGGCTCCATGTCCGGAAAGAGTCTGTTTTAGGAGGAAGAACAATTTCTTTATGCTCAAGTGCCTGCTGATACGCAGTTGTGAAATCCTCCATCAGGATGCGAAGAGAAATAGCGTCCACAACCAGATGATGGATCGCAATCAGAAGATGATCTCCCTCCAAGGTTTGAAACACTCCCAATTGCACTAAGGGACCTTGTCTCAAATTCATTTTTCTGTGTAACCGGTTGGCCTCCAGCAAAATCCGCTCCCGAACATCAGCCTCACCAGTTAAATCAAAAACCTCAATCGCCAAGAGTTCCCCTTCCATGCCCCGGTTCCTCTGTACAACCGTCCCACCATCGGTGGAATAAACCATACGCAGAGCATCATGATGTTCAACTATTTTACCAAACGCTTGCTCAAGTGCTTTTACTTCCCATCCTTCCGGACGATAAAGCATCAACCCCATGTTCCAATGATAGATATTTGTAGATAATTGGAAGGCCCATTTTTGAATCGGGGCCAGCATCACTTCCCCTTCAATGATCCCCTGCTCAACCGACAGGTCAGCAGATTGAACATATGAAGCAAGTTCCGATACTGTTGGATGCTGGAATAAATCTTGAATTTTAAATTTACAGTTGTGTTGATTGAGGCGAGACGCAATCTGAATTGCTTTAATGGAATCCCCGCCTAATCGGAAGAAGTTATCATGGATTCCCACCTGTTCGATTCCCAATACTTCCTGCCAGACCCTGACAAGCATTTCCTCTGTCGGGTTGGTGGGGGCCACATATTCTGCACCTGTCTGCATCCGTCCTGACGGCTCCGGCAGTGCTTTTTTGTCCACTTTGCCATTGGGAGTCAGGGGGAGTTTTTCCAGTTCCACAAAGGATGCCGGGATCAT
>NZ_JAECVR010000010.1 GCF_016055185.1 Paenactinomyces guangxiensis | reverse complement strand
TTGCTGGAGATAACGGATATTTGTAAGAGAAACAATCTTCCCACTTATCAAAAGTATGTGGACGATTTTCAGCAGGCTGCTATACAATTGCGGAAAGGGGGGGCTGGTTGAGATGAAACACCAGGTATTAATCAAAAAACATAACCACAATGATCCTCCGGAAGGTTAATTTTGGTGTATTTATTTGCTGCCATTCATTTTGAGTTAATAAACCCAGTCGCCATTTGGTTGGAAACTGGGTTTATGCTTTATTTTGGATATCAATGAACCGCGTCTCATTCAAAACTACGCTCTATTTTCCAGTATTGTTTTCCTTTTATTCATCCGTCGCATTCAAAAACTCTCTAAGTTCATTTATGGCTCCTAATATTTTTTCGATTTCATTTTTACTGTTTCTTTTTTGTCGTGCATGTAGAAGGACAGGGCGAACAGATTCGACAGATCTTCCGAATTCGTACATCCAGTCGTATCGGGGAACCATCCATGTATGAAAGTGATGGGTGGTGTCTTCATTATAGAAATAGTAAACTTGTTCGATCCCCAAGACCTCACGTTGTGCTTTTCTAATCCGGTAAAGCATTTGAATATAATCGTTTTGCTCTTCTTTGGTAAGTTCATCCAAACATTTCACATGCCTTTTTGAAGCCAAAATCACAAGGCCCGTAATGGGATACGCGACATCCTGATGGGCGTGAAAATGTTCTGTTTCATAGATTGTCCCGCCATTTGGCTTTACTGCTCCTTCAACAATGGCACAACTTAAACATTCAACAGTAATACTACGGCCGTCAGCTAAAGTAATGCTCTTCAACTCTTTCTCACCCTGTTCAAGTTTAAAATAGGCCATAAATCATTTCCTGGTGTTGTCATGTGCTGGTACTGGACCGTGTACTATTCTTTGACCGAAGCAATGCAATACGCTGTTGCCGATTTCGGTAATCCTAAAGTGGTAGGTAAAGAAGTAAAAAAAGTATGCCTGGAGGTAATATTATGAGGGGATTGACTTCAAAAAAAGTTGTTTCTATTTTGTTTATCCTAAATTGTTTAGGTGCTATTATTATGCTTGGATCTTCAATCATCGTCTTATTCGGCGATTATATTTTCAATGAAAGGGTGGCAGAAACTTCAAAACCTTATGTACCCTTTTTCTGGGTTGCACTTCTTTTTACTGTAGCGACTTTGTATTATTCATTTCCTAAACAAATGAATACTCATACTAGGTTGAGTGGATGGATTTTTACCATTTTGGGTCTTTTATGTATAGGAGCTGCAGTTCACGACTGGGCAAACGGTTTTGCAAATGGAGATGATCCTCTTATCGTTCTTTTCATCCCAGGTTTTATCTTTACTTTCACAGGGTTATTGTGTGTAATATTTAAAAACACCTTATTTAAGCAAAAAGGCTGATGTTTTGTTATCATCGCCTTTTTTCATTATATTTGATTTAACGGCTTCCATCCGGCTTTCCTGGCAATTCAATATAACTAACTTTTTTTCCTGCTTCTTTTGCTTTTTTTCAATCTCTTCTTTATAATGAACGTCTATTAATTTAATAACTTCTTCATTTGACATTGTTTCCAAGTCAATATATTTTCCTTTTACGGATATACTAAATACTCCAAGATTACTAATCAGCTTATTAATCGTTTCCTTTGCACTCCCATCAGGCTTCGTCTCTTGGAACCTTTGAACTGCCTCATCAATTGACTTCTTAATATTCCTTTCAGTAACTTGAGACATAGCTCTTCCATCTTCTCCGGGAAACCAATACCAAACCCTTTTAATTTCAATGCTTGGATATTTACCCATTAACTTTTGTACTTCCGCAGGTGACAAAAAATCTGTGAAAGTTACCGTTGCTTCAACGTTCTCATTCGGGAGCTTTTCACTCCTATTTTTCAACACTTCTTTACGTTCCTTTTGGTAAGCGGCTTTTTTGCTAGACGTTTCTTTACTCGGTACACCACCAACGAATGTTCTATATTCTTTATTACTTGCGGAAACTGCACTACTATAATAAAAACCACAGCTCAAGAGTAAGATGGCTCCGACAATTGAAGCGACTACTTTTATCTTCACGTTTTCACTTCCTTTTAATCATTGTCAAAGTCAATTTTTTGATTGTAATCTACACTGAACGATTCATAATCAGTTGGAACACAATCAAAACCTGCATCTATTTCCCCATATTCTGATTCCAGTGAGAAACTATAAAGATCGCTTTGACTCTCATCTTCATAAACTTCAAAAAAACTCACACAAAAACGCCGGCCATCCAATCAGGATACCGGCGCTGTTTGTTAAATCAACTCCTGTACCAACCGTCCGGGGTCAGCGGTATATCTTCCCAGCGTTTGCGTAAAGCGGATGGCATCCCCTCCATCCAGGACACGGTGATCAAAGCTGAGGGAGACATTCATCCGCCAGCCGGGGACCAGGTCTCCGTTTGCCACCACTGGTTTTTGTTCAATCGGGTGAATGGCGAGAATGGCCACTTCAGGCGGATTGATGATGGGGGTGGCCCATTTGCCGCCGAGTGCTCCTGCATTGCTGATGGTAAAGGTGCTTCCTTTCATTTGCTCGGGGACAAGTTTGCCGAGCCTTGCCAGTTTTGTCAGTTGGTTGACTTCATGGGCCAGCTGATCGATGTTTTTCTGTTCAACCTGGTGGATCACCGGAACAAGCAAGCCTTTCGGGGTATCGATGGCAGTTCCGAGCGAGATGGAATGAAAGGTGCGTATTTTTTGGCTCTCTTCATCAAAATGAGCGTTAAAGGAGCGGTGATACTTTAAGGTGATGGCCACCATTTTCAGCAATACAGCCAGATAGGTGAGCCGGGGGAACTGAGGCGCATGTTTGTGCTCTTCCAATCTTTTTTTCCGCCATGCGACCAGCCCTTCTGCGTCCAGTTCATCAAAATGGGTCGCATGCGGTTTTTGGGTGACAGAGAAAAGCAGGCGGTCGGCGATGACCCGGCGAATGGGGGAAAGGGGAGTTTCCTCCACCAGGCTGCGCTGTTCCGGAGCGGGGACCGGAGTGATAGCCGCAGCTGCCTCTTCCCGGAAACTTGCAGAGGTATGTAGCGTTTCCAGGTGGCGGCGTACATCTTCATCTGTCACCCTTCCGTGGTCGCCTGTTCCCTTCACTTCTGACAGTTCAACTCCCAGCTCACGGGCGAGCCGCCGGGTGGATGGGGCTGCCAGAACTTTTTGCTTGCGTTTGGAGTGCAGTACTGTCTCCGGTTCTGCCGTGGCTTCGTTCTGATCGGCTGCCGGAGGGGACTCTTGTTCTCCGGACCCAAGCACATACAAAATTTCCCCGACCGGCACCACCTCTCCTTCTTTCCATTTCAGTTCGATAAGCTGGCCGGAGGCGGGAGCTGGCAGTTCAACTACCGCTTTATCGGTTTGCACCTCCAGCACAGGCTGATTTTCTTCAACCGGTTCGCCCACCGATACCAGCCAGCGCACCACTTCTGCTTCGGCAACTCCTTCTCCAATATCCGGCAACCTAAAAACAACCGTCATGGTACTCTCCCCTCCTCAACTTTAAAATGAGATCACCTGTTGTACTGCGTCAGAAACTCTCTCTACACTGGGGCGAAAATCATCTTCCAGCGCATACATGGGAACCGGGGCATCATAGCCGGTGACTCTGGCGATGGGAGCTTCCAGATGCAGAAATGCCTGTTCATTGATCAGGGCGGTAAGTTCCGCTCCCAGTCCCGCTGTTTTTGGCGCTTCGTGAATAATCACGGCCCGGCCCGTTTTTTTCACTGATTCGACGATCGTTTCTTCATCGAGGGGATAAAGAGAGCGCAGATCGATCAGGTCGCAGGAGACCCCTTTCTTCTCCCACTCTTTGGCCGTTTCTTCAGCAACGGGGACCATCGTTCCCCAGGCGATGATGGTCAGATCGTCACCCTCACGCACCTTCCGCGCTTTGCCGATCGGCACTTCATACCAGCCGGACGGCACTTCTTGTTTGATCGAGCGGTATAATTTCATCGGTTCCAGATAGATGACCGGGTCAGGATCTTTGATCGCTGCGAGCAATAACCCTTTTGCATCCGCGGGTGTGGAGGGGGTGACCACTTTCAGTCCCGGAATGTGGACAAATAAACTCTCGGTGGAGTCACAGTGAAGTTCGGGGGCGCGAATCCCCCCACCATAGGGGGCGCGGATGACCAGCGAGGCGGGAAACATCCCTTGTGTCCGGGTACGCAGACGGGCTGCGTGGGTGACAATCTGTTCAAATGCGGGATAGATAAAACCCATAAATTGAATTTCGGCGACCGGTTTTAACCCGTTTACCGCCATCCCGATGGAGGCTCCGATAATCCCTGCCTCGGCCAGGGGGGTATCGATCACCCGGTCCTCCCCAAACTGATTCCACAATCCTTCCGTCGCCCGGAATACGCCGCCGTTTTTTCCTACATCTTCTCCCAGGACAATCACCGACGGGTCATCTTCCAGGGCAACCCGCAATCCGTCACAAATGGCCTTTACCATGGTTAACCGGGACATCGTTTGCCTCCTCTCTGAAGCAGTTCCTGCTGTTGTTGCTGTTCATTGGGGGACAGGGTTGCATACACATGGGCGAATAAATGGGCAGAAGGGACAGGCGTGGAAGATTCAGCTTCTTTGATCGCCTGATCGATGCGGGATTTACACTCATCCGCCCACTCCTTTTCCTCTGCTTGGGACAGCAATCCTTCTTCTTTCAGCAGGCGGGTATATCGCTCCAGCGGGTCTCTCTTCTTCACCCACTCTTCAACTTCTGATGCCGGACGGTAGCGTGTCGCGTCATCGGCAGTTGTATGGGAACCCTTGCGGTAAGTAACCGCTTCGATCAAAGTGGGGCCTTGCCCCGTTCGGGCACGCCGGATAGCTTGTTTCATCACATTATAAACAGCCAGTACATCGTTTCCGTCTACCCGGATGCCCGGGAACCGATAAGCTTGCGCTTTTTCGGCAACCGTTTCTGAAGCCGACTGGCGGGAGAAAGGGACACTGATGGCATATCCATTGTTTTGGCAGAACAAAATCACCGGCAGGCCAAAGACACCGGAAAAGTTACATGCCTCGTGGAAATCTCCCTCCGAGGTGGCCCCGTCTCCAAAATAGGCGACAGCTATAACGGTTTCTTTCTTCAGCTTTGCCGCCCACGCCGCGCCGACTGCGTGGGGGATCTGTGTGGCGATCGGGACAGACGGCGGCAGGAGACGGACCCCTTCTGGCGGTTTACAACCTTCCACCCGCCCCATCCAGTAGAGGAAAATTTGCGAAAGAGGCATCCCGGCAATCATCGCGACTCCATGCTCCCGGTAACTGGGAAAGATCCAGTCTTCCTTCCCCAGTGCCAGGGCGCTTCCCACCTGTGCCGCCTCCTGTCCCTCCAGGGGAGCATAAGTGCCAATCCTTCCCTGTCTTTGCAGGATAACGGAACGGCGGTCAAACTGGCGAATGAAACTCATCCAGCGGAAAAAACTTTTTTTCTCTTCGATTGATAACTGCTCCCAGGCTGTCTGTCCTTCGGTCCGGAGAACCCCTTCCGGAGAGATATATTGCACCCAGGTTTTTTCCAGTTGACTGAGCATGACGATGCTTACCTCCCTCTGCCGATCTGGTGAATTCCCAGCATAATGCGGCGAATATCAGCCACTTGTTCCAGACGTTCGATCACGATGCGGTCAGCGGCACGGCAGGTCGGGATGTTTTCCTCCTCAGAGCGTTTGTAAATTTGCAGCAGCATATCATAAATAGATTTAGTCTTGGCCAGAACACGCTCTTCATGAAATCCTTCCAGCTCATCCGCCACCTGGATCATCCCTCCGGCATTGACAAGGTAATCTGGCGCATATAAAATGCCCCGCTCATGCAAGAGATCACCATGCCTGTCCTCTACCAACTGGTTGTTCGCTGAACCGACGATTGCCTGACAGCGAAATTCCGGCAGAGTTTCATCATTTACCACTCCGCCTCTGGCACAGGGAGAAAAGATATCGCATTTCGCGCGATGGATCACATGGACATCACTAATCTCCACTTGATCATCCATCTTTTCTTTTAGCTCATAACATTTGCTTTCATTTAAATCGGCAATAATACAATGGGCTCCTTCGTGAAGCAAAAGTTCCAGCAGCCGGCTCCCCACCTTGCCGACCCCTTGAATCGCAATGGTACGTCTGCGCAAATCCGGCGACCCCCAGAGATGTTGCGCTGTCGCTTTCAGTCCCTGCAAAACGCCAAATGCCGTAGGGATCGCTGTATTGCCACTCCCTCCGTGGCTGACGGGTAAACCGACAAAAGAGTCTGCTTCTCTCGCGGCATGAACAAAGTCTTCAGGGGTTGTTCCCATATCGGTACCAGTGAAAAACCGGCCGTTCAACCCTCCCACAAACCGGCCTACCGCGCGGAAAAGCTCCGGGGATTTATCCTGGTCGGGGTCACCGATAATCACCATTTTCCCCCCGCCGAAATCAACATCAGCCAGCCCGCATTTGTAGGTCATTCCTCTGGAGAGCCGAAGTACATCTTCCAGCGCCTCATCTGTGGTTGCATAGGGAATCATCCGGCAGCCACCCAGAGCCGGTCCCATCGTCGTATTATGAATAGCAATAATCGCCTTTAAACCTGAGTGGTGATGACGGCAGAAAACCACTTGTTCATGTCCATAGCGATCCATCAGTTCAAAGACATCCCTCATCACAGACCGGTGATCCGCGCAACCATCTGCCTGAACCTGCTCGATTTTCATGCTATCCATGATCTATCATTCCTCTCTCTAGGTTGACCGAGACAAGTCTGAAAATCTTTTTGCTAATTCAGCATATGTGACGCTTGAAAGGCCGTTCCGTTTATTTCCCTTGAAAACGAGGCTTCCTTTTTTCAGTAAAAGCTTGTACACCTTCAAGAAAGTCCTGTGTTCTTCCGGCAACTTCCTGAGCCTGGGCTTCAAACTCCAATGCTTCTTCCAGAGTCCCTTCCATCCCTTTCAGAATCGCTTTCTTCGTCAAACTGACCGCCACGGTTGGGCCCTGTGCCAGTTTCCTGGCAAATGAAAAGGTCTCTTCCAACAGATCTTCCGCCGGCACCATCCGATTGGCCAGCCCGATCTTCATCGCTTCATCTGCTTCGACATCCCGTCCGGTCATCGCAATCTCTAACGCGCGCCCCAACCCCACCAGACGCGGCAAAAAATAGCTGGACCCGCTGTCCGGAACCAGGCCGATTCGCGCAAATGCCTCCACAAACCGGGTTTTGGGAGTAATAAAGCGCATGTCACAGGCGAGGGCCAAACTGCACCCTGCTCCGGCGGCTACCCCGTTCACTGCGGCAATAATCGGTTTATCCAGGTTAGCGATCGCCATCACAATCGGATTATACCGGGAACGTACACTCTCCCCCAAAGAAATCGTTTCACCCCTTTGTTTCATTGCCGAGCGGTCGTTCAGATCTTGCCCGGAACAAAATGCTTTCCCCTCACCCGTTAAAATCAGCGCCCGAATTTGCGGGTCACTGCCCGCCTCTTTTAATTGTTCTTGTAACTCCAGGCTCATCTGATTGTTAAAGGCATTATATACATGCGGACGATTCAGCTTGATGATTCCGACTCCCTCTTCTCTGGTAAGAGTAACCGTTTTCTCTGCCATGGCTTGTCCTCCTATTTTCCTTTAAAGTCGGGTTTGCGCTTTTCCTGAAATGCTCTCATGCCCTCACGCTGATCATCGGAAGAGAACAGGAGATAAAAAGAGTGCTGCTCAAAATGAAGTCCGTGTTCAAGAGGCAGGTCCATCGCCTTCAGAACGGCCTGTTTGGCCAGGCGGACGGCGAGCGGAGGTTTGCCGGCGATTTCCTTTGCCAGTTGGAAAGCCTCTTCTTCCAACGATTCAGACGGCACCACCCGGTTAATAAGCCCCAATTCTAACGCAACCTGTGCCGGGATCGGTTTGCCGGTCAAAATCATCTCCATCGCCCGCACTTTTCCGACAGCTCGGGTCAGACGCTGGGTACCGCCGGCACCCGGTATCACTCCAAGATTAATCTCCGGTTGGCCAAAACGTGCGGTTTCGGAAGCGACAATGATGTCACAACACATGGCTAATTCACATCCACCACCCAGGGCAAACCCGTCTACCGCTGCAATGATCGGCTTGGAAATCTTGCGAATCCGGTCCCAATCGGCAAAAAACGGTTTCACTATAAAATCGACAGATGTGGCTTCTGCCATCTCTCCAATATCAGCTCCGGCGGCAAAGGCTTTATCATTGCCTGTAAGAAGGATACAGCGAATGTCGTCATCCTGATCCATTTGCTCCATCACATCAGCCAGTTCCCGGACTAATGCAGTATTTAATGCATTTAATACTTGCGGACGATTTAACTGAATCTTCCCAACCTGTTCCGTTTTCTCAATGATTAAAAGTGATTCCGTCAAAAAACCTCCCCCTCCCTGAATAGAAAGCGCTTTCAAGTCTGCTTTTTAAAAAAAATGTTTTTATTCAGATGATCCAATCTCATTTTACCAAACAAGCGGTTGTTTGTCAGTTCGTCACTGTACAGGGGTAAAGATTTGCTTACACAAAAAAGAAGCTCCAGTCGCGGAGCTTCCTACTGCTTTTCATTGGAATTACTCACATATTTGGCCGTTTCCTCAACACATTCCTCGCAGATGATTTTATCGCGGAAGTAAAAAAGTTGATTCATGTTTCCGCACAACACACAACTGGGGTTATATTTCTGCAAGACAACACTCTGATTGTCTACAAAAATCTCAACTCCATCATGGGGATTGATATTCATTAGATCACGCAACTCTTTGGGCAAAACAATTCGTCCTAAATGGTCGATTTTCCTAACGATCCCGATTCCTTTCATCCCATGACTCCTCTCTTTTCTGTTGAAAGCTGTTTGGGAGGTGTCAGCTTGCAACCGAACGATCGAGCGTCACTTTATAAGGCCTTCGGTATCGCTATTTGTATCATCTTCTGCCTATTCAGTTACCTCAGAACTATTTGCTTCGGATTCTGGTTTTTTCGCTCCATTGGAGTCTCCAGTTCCGTTATTGCTCGGAGGCGTATCAGAAGAGGTCGTACCATTTGATGAAGACCCGGGCGAAGTGCTTCCTTCCGGATAATCCGGCTTCTTGGGCCCCGAATCAGGAGTTTGCGGTGCCTTGGAAGGCTCTTCCGGCTGAGTGGTTACCGGAGTTTCTTTATCGTTTTCTTCTTCAGGTGCTTTATCTTGCGGTTGGGCTGCTTTCGGATCTTCAGTCTGAATCATTTGATCCCATTCTGTTTCAGATAACGGATCTTCAAGCATTTCCGTCACTGGCTCCAGGTCATTAGCCAGTTCGGTAATGGATTTTTCCCCCAATTCCTCGACAGGAATATCTTTTCCATCTTTTTTAGCCAGCAGCCAAACAGCATATTTAGTCGGAGACAATCCATTTTCTGCTGCTTTGGCTGACACCTTTTTCGGAATGGACAGGGTATGAACGGCTAACCCAAGATTGTTTTCTCCTACCTGCCTATTCTTTTTAATGGCCTTCTCTAAGTTTTTAATGGCCGTTACACTGTTTTTTTCTTCTTGAATTCCTGACAGAACCAGATGATCCTTCTTATGAAGATATCCATGACTCCGGGCCTGAACCAGGAAATCAACGACAAACTCATCTGCTGTTGCATTCTTGTAATCAATCCGGCCCAGCAGCTTTCTGGCAGAGTAATTCAGAGGTTTTACTTCCACAACACGGTTTTCGCTATCTAAACCAATAGCTACACTCGGATTCACATCCAGATAGATGTAGGTTTCCGCATGAGCTTCATTAGGGGATAATTGGGGGAAAATAAAGAAGAATCCAAGCATTGCAGCAACTGCCACAGAAGCTGCGGTGATCCAGGACCGCCGCGGGGCCGTCCTTTTAGCCTGGAACGTAACCTCTTCACCAATCTGAGCGGAAGGATTCGATCTTGGCACCTTTACAAACTCGCCATCCGGGGTCATCACGATCCAGTGTTGAGTCTGAACCTCCATGATAATCCCTCTATTCATCATTTACCCTCCTTTCTCATCCGCTCATAAACCCACATAGCCACGCATCAAGGTAAGATCTTCAACAGCAAGTACAGTAAGGGCAATCAGGTAAGTCCGATGCCTGCTAAGCGTCCTCCGATGCATTCCCAACTTCTTGGCGATGTGTTTATCCGGCTTCTTTTGGCGGTAAAATTGGTTGAGCAGGTTTTCATCAGAAACCAGGATCTTTGCAATTTTAAACAAGTTTTCCCGGGTATCACGGTGTTTGGGAGATTTTTTCACTAAGTCGTTCAGAGTGATTCCATGTTTCTCTAATGCCAGGGTAAAACTCTCAATCTCTGAACGACGCATCCGGGTTTCTTCTTCTTTTTTATGTTTTTCAAACGAAAGTTCGATAATTTCCCGATGGCTTGCTTCTTCCCCACGGGACCCGGGTCCTACAATCGGTACAACCCTCTGGTGTTTTTGCTCCTGGCGGAAATAGTCCACCAGCCTGCGCTGAACGACTCTGTAGGCAAAAGATAGAAAGGATGCTTTGTGGTGGGGGCTAAAGTCTTCAATTGCTTCATTCAATGCCTTATAGGCAATGGAATACTCGTCATCCTGCTGCGTGATCACTCTTTTGCAAACACGGGAAGCTATTCGGCGCACATGAGGTTCTAACTCTCTTAACAGCTCATCTCTCTGCTCTGGAGAGTCGGTACCTTGCACTTGTAGAACTCGCATTTCCAGATCTGTAACCCCGAACATGCAATACCGACACCTCTCCCTAGTATTTATTCGCAATGTCCATTCATTTTTGTGTCCAGTTAGACAAAATCCATTGTATCATTTTCTTTTCATTTCGTCTTAGGAAAATGTTATTTTTATGAAAAAAATGAGTAAACATTGGAACATTCCGCATAGTCAATGAGGGCTGCAAAAATCCTTCGATCCGCGTACTTCTCCCAAAATAGATGAAAAGGCCCGGCTGTTACAACCGGGCCCCATTTTACTGTTTACAGAAGAACCTTATCAGCTAGGCCGGAAAGCGATCCATTGACATACCCGGTTATTTATTTTTTCAGGGCTAATCCGCGAATCACTTCCACCGCACCTGCATTCTCCAGCGAGGACAAATCTCCCGGTTCTTCTCCCAGATACACCGCTCTGATGACACGACGCAAAATTTTCCCGTTCCGGGTTTTCGGCAGTTCATTGACCATATGCACTCGCTTCGGCTTTAACGCCTTGCCCATTTGCGCGGAGACAAAATCGATCAGTTCCCGGGACAGAGCAGGGGAGCTTTCTGCTCCCGGTTTTACAACGACAAAACAAACTGCGGTTTCTCCTTTCTCCTGGTCAGGCACCCCAATCGTAGCTGCCTCCAGGACTGCCGGATGATCAACCAAAACCGACTCCATTTCCGCAGGTCCCAGCCGTTTTCCGGCAATTTTTAAGGTATCATCCGAGCGTCCGGTGATAAACCAAAATCCGTGTTCGTCAATTTCCACCCAGTCCCCGTGAACCCAAATATGAGGCCAACGGTTCCAATAAGTTGCTTCATAACGCTTGTCATCCTGCCAAAATCCACTGGCCATTCCCACCCAGGGCTGACGCAGAACAAGTTCACCGACCCTCCCTCTTACCGGTTGCCCGTTCTCGTCGAACACGTCTGCATCCATTCCGGGCAAAGGGCCTGTAAATCCGCACGGGGCCAACGGTTTCAGCAAGTTGTTTCCCAGAATCCCTCCGGAGATTTCCGTTCCGCCCGAGTAGTTAAAGATGGGGACCTGACTGTGTCCCACTTTTTCAAACAACCAGTACCAGGGGTCGGGATTCCATGGCTCCCCTGTTGAGCCAAATACCCGCAAACTGCTGATATCATGCCGGGAAACCCAGGTTTCCCCATGTTTCATCAGGGCACGGACCAGAGTCGGTGAGATGCCCAGGTGTGTAACCCCGTGTTTGGCCACTAACTGCCAGAGCCTGTCAGGAGCCGGATGGTCGGGAGTTCCTTCATACACCAGCATGGTACTGCCAACCATCAAGGCTCCGAATACCATCCACGGTCCCATCATCCAGCCCATATCTGTCACCCAGAACAAAATGTCTCCGGGGCCGACATCAAAGCCGAATGCAGCATCGAAAGCGGCTTTCACCGGGAAACCGCTGTGTACATGAACGGTTCCTTTAGGTTTGCCTGTGGTTCCGGATGTATAAATAATCATAAACGGATCGCTTGCATCGGTTACATGCGGGGGAAGCGCTTTCATATTTTCCGTCAGGATACCCCAGTCCACATCCCGCTCCCGGTTCCAGGGGCATTCCCGTCCCAGCCGCTTCACTACGACCACTTTTTCAATCGTTGGCGACAAATCAGCAGCCCGGTCCGCTTCCTCTTTCATGGCAATCACTTTTCCCCGGCGCAAAAATCCATCGGCGGTGATTAATATTTTCGCTTCACAATCCCGGATTCGCGTCGCCACCGCTTCAGCACCATATCCGGAAAAACATGGGGTAAAGATGGCCCCGATTCGGGCAACCGCCAGCATGGCAATCACATTTTCCGCAATCATCGGCAGATAGATCGCCACCCGGTCTCCTGCGCCCACTCCCAGTTGCTTCAGCCCCCGGGCAAAGCGGTTTACTTCAACCCATAAATCGCGGTACGTATATTTTCGTGTTTCACCATTATCTCCTTCCCAGATCAGAGCAAGGCGATGCCGGGAAGCAGGTTCCTTCACAAACCGGTCCAAACAATTCGCTGCTACATTGATCTTTCCATCGACAAACCAGCGGGTCCACGCAATACCGTCTGACGTATCCATGACCTGCCGATAAGGCTGTATCCATTCCAGTCCCAGATCTTTTACCACTTCATCCCACAGCCAGGCGATGTTACGAACGGATTGTTCATAAAAAAGATCGTAATCGCTGTATCCATGCTTGTTCATAAATCGGTAAAGGCGCGTCAGTTTCATCTGCTCGGGTTTTGGAACCCAGACTGGTTGGCTCATAGATCAGATCACTCCATTTACGAATTGGATCACCTATTCTTATTTTAAATCTATTTTTATTATTGGGTCAAAAGGCGATCTTTGGATTTTTGACAGGAGAATGGAAGGCAAACAAAGAAGAAAACAAGAGAAGTTTGGGGTATATTAATAGTTACCCAATACATAAAGTAAAGAGTTGATCACATGGAACAAAAGGTTTATAAAAGAATAATTAAAAAAGAGAATCTCTACAGCAAACATCTGGAGGAAGCAAAAGAAATACTTGTCTCCCTCCCTCCCGGTTACGATGAAAGCAGGAGCTATCCCCTGCTCGTCCTCCATGACGGGAATGATTACTTTAATTTGGGGAGAATCGTCACCCAGGCCAATCAGATGATGGTGAACGGGGAGATCGAGCCTGTCATCATGGTGGCTGTCCCGGTACAAAAAGAGCGGAGAACCTCTGAATATTCACCAAAAGGAAGCCGCCATTCACAACATATGAAAATGGTTGTTGAAGAGTTGCTTCCCCGGATCCGGGACCACTATCCTACGGATGATTCCCCGGAGAGACTGGTCCTCGGCGGATCATCGCTTGGGGGCACCGTTTCCTTACACATCGCTTTACACTATCCGGAAGTGAGCAACCGGATTCTGTCACAGTCAGGCGCTTTTCTGGAAGCGACCAATGAAGCGATTCTTCATGCAAAATCACTGGAACACTTTCGTATCTATCAATCTGTCGGCAAGGCGGAAACGGCTGTCTCCACCCATATGGGAAGCCTGGATTTAGTTGCCCGAAACCGTGAAGTTCTTCGTCATCTGAAAGAAAAACACGCACACGTTCATTATGTAGAGGATGAAGGAGATCATACCTGGGGCTTTTGGCAACGGGATATTCCCCCTGCTTTAAGATTTTTCTTTGGCAGATAAGTTTTTTACCGTCTGCTCCTGTCCGAGTATAGATGGTATTTACTTTTCCTTGTTCGTAAACCGGGCCATGATCAGATCATCGACATATTCTCCGTCATGTAACTGAACCTGTTTCACTCTTCTCCCTTCGGTGACAAAGCCCATTTGTCGATATAAGTGAATGGCCCATTCATTCGTCACAAATACCTCTAAGAAAACTTTTTCGATCCGCGGATGATTTTCTGCCCATTGCAAAAGAGTTTCCAGCAAAACTCTGCCAATCCCCTTATTCCTCCAGTCTTTTCGCACACTCATCCCGAATTTTCCCGTATGTGCGGTCCGCTTCTTAACTCCGTTGCAAAAATCGAGCATTCAGACAATTTGTTGATCTGCTTCAGCTACGATCAGCAGCTTGTCCGGGTCTGACTGATTTTCTTTTATCCATTCCGCTTCCCCTTCAATGGTCAGGCTAAACTCCTCTGCGGTGGTTAAGGTAAACTCCGATTCCTGAAAGACCGATTGTGTCAAAAGCAGGATCGATTCGGCGTCTTCCGGACGGGCAGAGCGGATTTTCACCATTTCATTTGCTTTTAAACATACTGTTTTAGCATTGATTTCCGCCATAAGATCACCCCGGACCAAAAACTCCCCCGACCCCCTTTTCTAAAGCCGGGGGAGTTTTCTTTTACGATTGCTTATACCATGATCATCAAAAACATCTATGAACCTCCGCCGCAGCCGCCTCCACCACAGCCGCCTCCACCGCAGCTGCCCCCGCCGCAACTGCTTCCTCCGCCACCGTCACTTCCGCCGCTGTCACTTCCGCCGTTGTCTCCGGACCCGCAGCTGGAACAGCCGGAAGGAGATGACCCGCCACTTTGAACAACGCTTCCGCGGAACAGCGATTGATATTGTTCAGCAAAATGATCCGGATGAAACACAGATAAAAATAACACGCCATTAAGCATCCAGAGTGCCAGATCTGTCTCTGATTTTTTTGTGGATTGATGATGACGGAATTTGCTCACACTTGTTCCGTGTTTGTACACATATCCGTGAATCTCCGCAATCTGCGACTTCAAATATTGAACGATAAAGCGTCCCAAACGGGCCGAAGCGGGGACCTCCGTATGTGCATGTTGATTTAAGTACTTGGAGGATAACTGATCAAACGATCCATTTTCCAAATCATTGACCAGCTCCTGTGAAAGCGGATGCTTTAAAAAGCTGCCCCATACCGAGATGCTGTATTTGGTCGGTTTAAACAAAAGGGTGTAGACGATGTCAAACCACGCCCGTTCATGGGGGTTAAACGGTTGATCCGGGGCATTGGGCACATGGTGCAACTTGGTTTTTAAAAACTTCCTGGAAAATTCGTCATACTCTCTCGTAAACATCAGCATCTCATGCCATACATCATCTACATCGCGGCTAAACATAGGGACCGATTTGAGCAGAGCAATCATAACCAGATAACGTTTCCATTCAAACCAGCGATTTTCCCACTCCGTTAAGCTGATCTTGTGTTCCCGAATGACCCGCTCCTTCACCTGTTCTGTATAATGTTCCGGTAAAGAGGCTTCGAGATGGCTGATCAGGGTACACATATCTTTTTTAAACGATTCCGAATGGTTTTGAATCCCCAAATCAGTCAATACATACAGCCGGTTTCTGTTACTCTTTTTCGCTGAACGATAAAAAGCGTTTACTATGATGACTATGGCGATAAACAGGGTTAGTAAAAAAAATGCGATCATTTCCATACTCATCACCCTTTCGGTCGGTACACATCTATTTTATCGATATGGAAGCAGGAGTTCTAGAAAAACTCCCCAAAAAAATCCCCTTTCTCCCGGGTTCCGGGGAAAGGGGTAAATGGATCCAATCAGTCGCAATATTTGTCGTAAGCACTGGTTAAACCGGCTGCAATTTCTTCCAGTGGAACGTTTTCGATCTGGTGGCGATGTATCATATGCACCAGTTTCCCGTCTTTTAAAAGAGCAAAGGACGGAGAAGATGGCGGCTGCCCTTCAAAATAGGTACGGGCCTGTTCCGTTGCCTCACGATCCTGCCCAGCAAAAACGGTGTACAGATGATCGGGGACTTTATGATGTTTGAGCGAAAGCGCCACAGCGGGACGCGCCAGGCCTGCCGCACAACCACAGACGGAATTTACGACAACCAGGGTTGTTCCCTTCGCCCCTTCTCCCTGCAATGCTTCATCCACTTCTTCCGGAGTGCGAAGTTCTTTTATTCCCAGTTGGGTCAGCTCGTCACGCATGGGCTGAACCATCATTTGCATTTGTTGGAAATAGAAATTTTGAGACACCATGATCCCTCCTTGACGTTTATTTTATCTAATCCGGAAGCAGGCGTCTACTTTAAAGCCCTTTGATCACTGCCATCGGCTTACATTCAGCCACCACGGAAGCCAGGCCCGCCCCGACAACCGAGTCAATGATTTGGTCTACATCTTTGTATGCTTGCGGGCACTCATCCAGAATGCTTTCCAGCGTGCGCTGGTTTACCAGCACTTCATCATCTGTTCCGATTTTCATCGATTGGGCAAACTCGTCGACGGAGACAAGCTCTTTCGTGGCACGGCGGGAACGGACGCGGCCGGCACCGTGGCAGATGGAATAAAAGTTTTTCTCGCCTTCTTGTTCTCCCACCATGATATAGGAGGAGGTACCCATTGAACCTGGAATCAAAGCTGGATGACCCGTTTCCTTGTAAGGGCCTGCATTGAGGAAGTGTCCTGCCGGCAAGGCACGGGTCGTCCCTTTGCGGTGGACCAACATCGGCTGATTGCGGTGGAATTCTTTCAAGGCATAGTTATGCATCAAATCATAGAGCACAGGCATCTCAAAATCGGAGCCAAATACATCTTTCAACCCTGCACGGACACCAAATGCCAGCATATGGCGATTGACGACCGCATAGTTCAGAGCGGAGTACATTAAGTGAATATACCTTTGCCCCACTTCCGAGTTGATCGGGGCATAAACCAGGTTGGGGTCAGGGGTGCCCACTCCCCAGGTGTCCATTGCTTTCCGAAAATCTTTGGTATACCGTGGTCCGAGCATACCGCCCCAGGCGCGGGACCCGGAGTGGATCATCACCACCACCTGGCCGTCAAACAATCCCCATTTCTCGGCGATCTCCCTTTTATCTTCATTGATCTTTACATACTGGATTTCGATAAAATGGTTTCCGCCCCCCAGTGTGCCAATCTGTTTCCAGGCCTGGGCCCACATTTTCTCAGGTATATATTCAAGAAAATCATGGTTATACTCAAATTTGGCATGTTCCACATGTGTGATGGAGCGGCGATTTTTTGGCGTGTACATATCGGGAACATACTGGGGCGGCAAACCATGAATCCCGTCTTTGACAATCTTCTCCACCCGAATATTTTTATAGTGTGAAGAAGCCCGTTCATTGGCAGGTACATATTTTTCAACAGCCTGGATCATCTCCCTGCGCAATGTTTTATCCTGAATGTCTCCTTTGCAAAGCGGGGTCAGATGAACTCTCATTCCACAGCCAATATCTGAACCGACAATAGAAGGCGACACAAAGCCATCACCCATGTTCCATACAGCAGTTGTACCAATACAAGTACCTATGCCCACATGGGCATCCGGGGTATAGCTCATATACCGATTGCGCGGAATAGAGAGATTATGATCTGCCATTTCATATACTTTGTTTTCCAGTGAAGAAAAAACTTCATCGTTAGCAAAGACATGCAGTTTTCCGTGTGGCAATGTTACTTCTTTGTGGTTTTTTCCATGATCTTTAAACATCTTTAAGTCTCCTTACATGCAAATATGATAGTCACGCAACAGATCTCGTAAGGAGCGATCCTCGCCAGACACCGGGAACCATTTCCTTCCACAGATAAGAAAGGGGCGAGGACTATTATACTAAATTTTAGTTCATTTTAAAATATTTTCTTTCACAAAAACAAAAAAAGACCCCATCCAAATCAGTTGGGGTCACTTCATTTGACCGGCATTAACGATTATCCACTTTCTCCGGGTAAAGATCATGTCTGGCCAATCGTTCCTCGGCGATCCTTTCCCACTTTGTCCCTTTCTTGCCGTAGTTGACATAAGGATCGATGCTGATGCCTCCGCGGGGCAGGAATTTGCCCCAGACCTCGATATACTTGGGGTCCATCAATCGAATCAGGTCTTTCATGATGGTAACAATACAATTTTCATGAAAATCTCCATGATTACGGAAGCTGAATAAGTACAGTTTCAATGATTTGCTTTCCACTAACTTTTGATCCGGTACATAGTTAATATAGATGGCAGCAAAATCAGGCTGTCCGGTTATCGGACACAGGCTGGTAAATTCGGGACAGTTAAATTTTACATAATAATCGGTATCCGGGTGCCGGTTATCAAAAACTTCCAAAACACCCGGATTATACTCAAACAGATATTGGGTTTCTTTGTTCCCCAACTGTTTGAGGCTTAATGCAGAATGACTTTCTCCCATCTTGTTTCCTCCCATACCGCTACACTCGTTCATATCTGGCGTAGGCTTCATTTGTTTCCTGTACTTCCACCCATTTAACTACAGGCTTATTTTCCTTCTTTGCACACAGCTCATCAATGATATTAAAAAATACTTCCGCCACTTTTTCAGTGGTTGGTGCACTTCCGCCCTGTTGCGGATTAAATTCCGGAAAGTCATTTAACAAATGATGGTCAAACTTTTTTTCAATGGCATGTTTGACCTGGCGAAAGTCGATGAGCATCTGTTGCCCGTCCAATTGGTACCCTTGCACACAAAAGGTTACCTTATAGTTATGGCCATGAATTCGTTCACATTTTCCGGCACCCGGGACACGATGGGCGCAGGAGAGCCAAAAATGTTTCACTAACGTATATTTTCCGCGCATGTTCATCCACCTGCTTCAAGTCGTGATCGCTTTATAGGGGATTGGGTCAACCACATTATTTTCCGTGAAGCCTTTTAAGCGAAGGAGACAACTGTCGCAAACTCCGCAAGCTTCTTCTTCTCCTTGATAGCAAGAGGTGGTCAGCTCATAAGGGACATTCAGTTCAAGCCCGCGTTGAATGATCTCCCCTTTGGTCAAAGAGATGAGGGGGGTTTCAATTTTGATTTTATCCTTGCTGGTGACTCCCGCCTTGGTTGCCAGGTTTACCGTTTCAGTCAATGACCGGATAAATTCGGGGCGGCAGTCGGGATAGCCGCTGTAATCAACTGCATTGACCCCGGTATAAAGAGTTTTTGCACCGATCACTTCAGCATATGCTACAGCTAACGACAAAAAGATTAAATTGCGTGCCGGCACATATGTTTTGGGGATGTCTTCTCCCACACCTGTTGTAGGGACGGCAATGTTCCGGTCGGTGAGTGCACTGGCTCCAATGTCACCCAAAAAAGAGACGTTCACTATTTTATGGCGGTCTGCAACTCCATAATGTTGAGCTACCTGCCGGGCGTGTTCAACTTCCCTTTGATGGCGCTGATTGTAGAAAAAAGTAATCGGATAAAGTTCAAACCCCTTGTCCCGGGCAATCCCCATACAAGTGGTACTATCCAGGCCGCCGCTTAACACAATGACTGCTTTTTCTTTCATTGCTACTCCTCCCCTTAAACTCCTCTGGCATCAGGGTCCCAGATCACTTTATGAATCTGCAGATTTAGTTTTACATTGGTCAGTTGATGTTTCAATATAAGTGAAACCAGCTTTTCCGGGCTCATCGTTTCCCAAACGGGACTAAACAGCGGAACTCCTTTATTCACCCATCGCTCTACGATTTCCACAGCCATTTTGAAATCCTCTTCACTGCCGATCACAAACTTGATTTCATCCGAATCACGAAGATAAGAAAAATTTTCGAGGATCATTTTTTCGTTTTCACCGCTGGCCGGCAGTTTATAGTCTAAAATGAAGCGGGCTTTTTTGCCCGTCAACGGATCACTTTCCCGCAGTTCATGAAAGGGCCCTAGATGAATCGCCCCATTGGTTTCTATATGAATATCCTCAACCGTGTCGATCCCGGCCAAAGCTTTGAGCAATAAAAGAGATTTCCGCCCATGCATTAAAGGTTCCCCGCCTGTCAGGCAGATATATTTGCTGGGGTACTGTTTGACTTGCTCCACAATCTCGGAAATGGTTGCAAAATACTCCGGTTTTGCCGGGGCATAACTATAAGGAGTATCACACCACGTACAGCGTAAATTGCAGTTAAAGACGCGGACAAAAGTAGTGGGAAATCCCGCTTTCGTCCCCTCCCCTTCCACCGTCTGAAAAACTTCTACCATCGGCAGCCTGGGGTCTTCCATTTGCCCGAGTGTATCCTGCAACATTTGCACCTCTTTTCTCTTTCCAATCTATCAAAATCCCCATTCACAGTTACAAGGTTTTACTTTCTTTTTTCCGCTAAAGCCCATGCTATCAGATACAATCCACGATTCGCAACTGTGCCGGAGGATTGCGCAATGTTCAGACGCGATCCAAGACATAAGGAATAATGTTGGTTATTTAGCCAGGCTGCTTCTTTCGCTCTGCCTTAGTCGGAGCATCTTTCTCCAATCCTTGAAATTTGTTAAAAAGACCCCGGCCAGGATCAACAGGGACCCCGTGATTCCAAGCCAATGAACCCTTTCATTTAAAAAGAGGAAGCCAACAAGCAATGCGATCAAAGGTGAGAGATACAGCCAGGTAGCCGGGAACACCGGATTTGTCCGTTGTACAAGCCAGTAATAGATTCCCTGGGCGACTATAGAGCCAAACAGAATCAGGTAGAGTAATGATCCAATCGCCAACCCACTCCCGCCCGATAAAGAAAATGGATTTGTTTCAAAGAGAAGGGAGGCGAGAATCAGGCCCAGGCTTCCGAAAAACATTTGAAATCCGTTTAACATCAAGGGAGTCATCCCTCTGGCTAACAGCTTTCGGGAGCGAATTGTCCCCAGAGCAAAAGCGAACTCAGATCCAACGATTGCCAGGGCTCCCTTTAACCCGACAGAAGAAAAGCCTGCTTCCAGGTGGGGTAGAACGACAAGATATACTCCAATCAGTCCGGCACAAAGTCCGGCGAATTGGACAAAATGAGGAAGCCTCTTCTCATTCACAGATTGAATGGCAGTAATCATGAACGGGCCTGTTGCTGTTAACAAGGCGGCCATTCCGGAAGAAACATATTGTTCACCCCAATACAGAGCGCCAAACGGGATTGCAGTCATGCATAACCCGGTAAAGGCCAGGTTCAGATAACTTTTTAACTCTTTAGGGAATGAAATCTTTCTTATTATTAAATACAACAAAATCATCACCCCGGCTGCAGCAAACCGCACTCCGGCGTACATAAAGGGAGCAGCCCCTGATTGAATCCCCACTTTAATCGCCAAAAAGGTGGTTCCGAAAATCAGGCACATAAAAATATATGCGTAAATCAAGTGTGACACCTCCATCGTATTACTGTTATAATATTTTGCAAGAATATACGGCATATATATGTATAACAGTCAACTTACGATGATAACACTTCAAGGAGGGTTTTCCATGCACATCCGGCTGCAGAGAAATGCAGGTGTCCCGATTGTCAAACAGATTTACCAGGAAATCGCCGATCGCATTCGCTCCGGTTTGCTTGAAGAAGGAGCGTTGTTACCCTCTGTACGGACACTCTCCAAACAATTAAATGTAAGCCCGATGACGACTGTGCGAGCCTACAATCAGTTAGAATCAGATGGTTATATTGTTAGGGAGCAGGGAAAAGGGACATTCGTGAAGAGGACGGAAAAAAGAGAGGAAAAACAGAAGAGACGCCTCAAATCACAGGAGTGGCAGTTATCGATTCCCGATTATTTGCCTAGGGCCCAGTACTGGAGGCAACAACAATTGTTTCAAACAGACAACCTCAAGCTGCCGTTATCGGTCGCATCTATCCACCCATCGTTGCTGCCTCAACAGGAATTTAATCGAGAGGTACAAAAGTTACTGCAAAACGATTCCACCCCTCTGTTTCAATACGGCCCGATTGAAGGAGATCTTGAATTTCGCAAAGCGGCAGCCAATTACTTGTCCAGCCGGAACCTTTCTTTAAAACCGGAGGAAATCCTGGTGACAAACGGTTCCCAACAGGCCATTGACCTCATTGCCCGCTGTTTTGTTGGTCAGGGAGATGTGGTGGTTACAGAAGCCCCCACTTACTCAACTGCGATTGATGTATTCCGGGAACGGGGCGCGACTATCATCCCCATCCCTGTTGATCAAGAAGGAATGCGTATAGACTCACTCATCACTTTGTGCGATACCCATCCCCCCAAAGTGATTTACACGATCCCAGATTACCAGAATCCAACCGGGGCCGTCATGAGTCCCCGCCGACGCTCTCAGCTATTGGAGATTGCTCAAGTCTGCCAATCGGTGATCGTTGAGGACGACCCGTGGAGTGAGACTAGTTTTACAGAGACCGCTCCTGCTCCGATCAAGGCACAGGATCAGGAGGGACATGTGGTTTATATCAAAGGGTTTAGCAAGATTTTGTCTCCCGGATGCCGGGTTGGTGCCGCAGCCGCATCCGGAAGATTGATGGATCGGTTAGTCGCCGCCAAAGCGAATGCCGATCTTGGAAGTCCACTCCTTACACAGCGGGCAGTCGCATCTTTCATTCGTTCCCCGCAAATGCCAAAACATATCAAGAGATTGAAAACCGCTTTAAAAAAACGGCGGAACAAGGTGATTGAGCTGTTAAGCAATTACGCACCCCAACACGTCACCTGGACAGTTCCATCCGGCGGCATAAATATTTGGATCACTCTCCCCGGCACAATCAACGCCGATGAATTAGTGTATGAGGCGAAAAAGGAGAGCCTTTCGTTCCTTCCGGGGTCAAGTTGTTATCCGGGCCAGCCTGAATTTCATCATCTGAGAATCAGCTATTCATATTTGGAAGAGAACCAGCTTGAGTTGGGAATCCGTATACTGTGCCACATTTTGTCCTCTTCCTCAGCCGGGACAATTGCCACTAGATTTCCCGTTTTCTAAAATCAGCAACAGCAGCAAGGCAATTCCTTCTTACCGGATATCGGATAGAGACGAAAAGGAAGAAGGAATCCCCTCTCCCCCTGCCCACATGGGTGCAGAATCTGGTCAATCATCTGGATCAGGATCTTTGCTGCTGTATGGAACCCCTGGACCATCTCCTCATTGACGACTCGTCCGGAAGTTGGATTGCAATACCCGTCCAATCCGTTTGATCCCTTCGTCCAACATTTGCGGGGGGATATGGCCAAATTTAACTTGAAATCCTGGAACGGGATCTTCTGCGGCAAATGCTTCATCCGGCATGACAAACACATGCTCAGCCAGACACCGTTCAAAAAAGTCCAGCCCATTAAAAGCAGCCGGTGCATAAACCCACCCGCTGACGCCCATTTGCGGATAACTGTATGTGTATCCTTGCGGAATCCACTCTTCTAAACTTTCTATCATGCGGTTACGGGCATAGCACAACTTTTTCCGTAATTGCGCGAGATATTCCGGCAATTGGATTGTTTCCCACAGTTGCAACAAAAGCTGCTGGCTGACAAGAGAAGTGGTGGTATCCCTGGCGTATTGAAAACGTTTTGCCCATTCAGGAGGGATGACCAGATAGCCGATCCGCAAGTTGGGATGAAGAATCGTACTGAAAGAGCTGAAGTAAAACACAGACACCCGGCGATTGGAAGGAAGGTCTGAAGCCATTGTAAACAAAGTGGCAGGAGGCAGCGGCGTAAAATACAATTCGCTGTAATATCCGTCCTCAATAATAGAAAAATTCATCTCAGAGGCCATCTTGAGGACAGCTTCTTTTTTTCGGCCGACCAGGACTCTCCGGTCGGATAATGGGCATTCGGCATAGTGTAAAGATAAGTGAGTTTTTCATTTTTGCATACTTCTTCCAGGTGTGTCAGATCAATTCCGTTCCTGTCCTGGCGAATCGGAATCACACGCGCACCTTTCTGTTGAAAAACCTCTTTGACCGGCAAGTAACACATCTCCGTAATCCCCACAACATCCTCTGTGGTGAGCAGTTGGTCTGCCAGTAACGAGATCGCCTGTTGAGTTCCGTTTACCATACAAATTGAAGACAGTTCGCTCCAAAATCCTTTCTCAATCAACAGCCCCTGAATCTTCGACCTTAATGGAAGCAACCCGAAGGGATCATGCTCCTCCATATGAAGCGCCAGTTCCACCGCCTTCCCGGCAACCTCCTTCAATCCTGTCCTGATCGTTTCATCAGGAGGAAGAGAGATGCCCGAAACGGGGAACATTCCCGGTAGATGTGCATATGTTTTCAGCTGCTGTAAAAGCTCGAATCTCTGCTGCTCCCTTTTGGGCGGCAGCATGGGAATGGAGGAAGGGAGATTCGGTGATACAATCGTCCCGTGACGCGGCCGGGAGATAATCCATCCATCGCGTTGCAAAAGATGATAAGCCTTTTGTGCCGTTTCAAGACTGATCTGGACAAAAGAAGCCAGTTGACGCACAGTGGGCAAGGATTGTCCGGGTTGTATTCTGCGCGCGCGAATCGCTTGGACCAATTGTTCTGCTACTTGTTGAGACAGAGGCACACGGCTGGACCGTTCTATTCGCAAATAAGGGATTGACATTGTTTTTTCTCCTCTATATACTCTTAAAAATTTATCTCCATTGTTCTGTTTATTTCATATTAACAGAACAATGGAAGCCGGAGGAGGAAAAGAGTTGAACCAAGAGAAAAGCTGCCCGCTTCACTCCCTTCTTTCCCGTAAAGAAGGGCGACCTTTACGAAGGATCACAAAGGAGGTAAAAGATCATGAACGGGTTACAGAATTGTTGAACTCAACACGTGTGGGATATCTTGGTCTATATGACGAGGAAGGCACTTATGTAGTACCTCTCAATTTCACCTGGTACAATGAAAAGATTTATTTTCACGGGAGCGACCAGGGACGGAAATTTGATGCCCTGCAAAAAGAAGGAACCATCTGTTTCACTGTGGCACAAGATCTGGGAACGATCACCAATCCCGTACCTGCCAAAACGGGAACTGCCTATTTGAGTGTGATGGTTTTTGGCAGTGTACATGTCGTCACCGATCCCCGTGAAGCGACAGAAGCCTTGCAGTCAATGCTGGATAAATATGTTCCCGGGTATTTTGCAAAACCTCTGTCACAAAAGCATGTGGAAAAATACCGTTCCTCCATGGGAAGCGCCACCGTTGTCTGCAGAATCGATCCTGACCGGATCACAGCAAAAGAAGATTCGGGAAATCCCGGTCAAATGTATTATCCGGGCCGTAAACAAGAGGATGACCTTGGAAACAGACTAAAGTAAGTGACTCAAAAAAACATATCCAATATGCCTAACGATCCCTTTCCTTGTCTACACTTAAGATGAGGAGGGATTCCTGTGGATAAAAATGTCGGTGATATGAACGACCAGTATATGAAAACATTTGATGCTGAGGAAGCGGCCATCATTGAATTTGCATTGCTTCAGAGCTATAAGATTTTAAAAGATTATAAGGATGAATGGCATCAACAACAAGCGGAAAAGATCAAACAGCTGCTGAGCAGAAGGTTTGAAGCCAGTATTGATGAATAGCTGAAAAGCCATCCAATGGTTATCTCCATGATGATTAGCAGGCAAGGTTTCCGCCTTGAAAGCATATAGAAACCCCCTCCGGAATATCAATGAGCTGGTGACAACGTGTTGGAACAGCGGGTTCCGTTATCAGCCGATATGAACCGGAAAGGGGGTTTGTTCATTTAACTTTTCACCATTCTCCCCATCTCTTCTGCTGCATCCTTCAGCCGGGGAGCGAACTGAATCATTTTTTCCACATTCATTCTGGAAACGGGGCCTGACACTGCGAGAGCAGCGATAAGCCGTCCTTCCCGGTTGAATACAGGAACGGAAACCGCCGCGGTACCGACTTCCCGCTCTTCGACACTGATCGCATACCCCTTCTCCCTGATCTCCTTTAGCTGGGCTTGATACTCTTCCTGATCAATGCCGGACGGCCATAAAGGATCAGAGAGAACTTGTTGCCTCAACTCTTCATCCCCATAAGCAACTAATACCTTGCTTGAAGCCCCCACTGACAGGGGCATGCGCGCTCCCACAGGAGCTACGCGGCGGATCGCCTGTTTGCTTTCCACCGCTTGGATGCGAATGCGCTCTTTACCGTCCCGGACATATAAGCTGACAGTTTCATCAAGGTCATCCCGCAGGCGCTCCATCTCCGGCAGGAACAAAACGGCCGGGTCATCCGAGTGGTCCAGGTTGGCGGCCAGTTCCCAGATGCGAAACCCCAGCTGGTATTTCTCAGTCTGCGGGTCACGCTTGATAAATCCTTTGGCTTCTAAAGTGGCAAGCAAACGGAAAACAGTACTTTTACTCAGTTTCGTTCGTTTGGCAATCTCCATCATTCCCAGCTGGGGCTCACGCACAAAACAGAGTAAAATGTCCAAAGCCCGTTCCGCAGCCCGAACCGTTAATTTCTTCTCCTCACTCAAATGAACACCCTCCGTGTTTCGCTCTACGAAACCTGTTTTCAATCATTATACTCCTCCTTTCTTAAATATAAAACACTTAATCAGACCATTTTTCGGTTAAGGGGTATACAACATTTTCATTCCATTGTATAATGATTACGAAATTAGAAACTGTGTTCCATTAGATGAAACAAAAACCAGGCCTTTTTATTCAATTTGCCTTAAGCTAGGAGGTTACCCGAATGGCAAACGATTTATATAATGTCCGCTCAAAACTGTCTTCCGGCGGCAAAGAGTATGCTTACTATCGCCTGGGCAGTTTGGAAGAACAGGGCGTTGGCAATATTTCCAAGCTTCCTTTCTCCATCAAAGTATTGTTAGAAGCAGCTGTTCGCCAATATGACGGAAAATCTGTGACTAAAGAACACATTGAGCAACTGGCAACCTGGGCGGATAAACGTTCAGATAAGGAAATCGCCTTTAAACCCGCCCGGATCGTCCTGCAGGATTTCACCGGTGTACCGGCAGTGGTTGATCTTGCCGCTCTCCGGTCTGCCATGGCACGTGTGGGCGGAAATCCGGAGCGTATCAATCCGCTTATTCCCGTTGATCTCGTCATCGACCACTCAGTGATGGTGGACCGCGCAGGTACCAGGGACGCACTTGAATACAATATGAATCTGGAATTTGAACGCAACGAAGAACGGTATCGTTTACTCCGCTGGGCAGCTGAATCGCTCGATAACT
The DNA here is from genome assembly GCF_016055185.1 of Paenactinomyces guangxiensis. GTDB lineage: Bacteria > Bacillota > Bacilli > Thermoactinomycetales > Thermoactinomycetaceae > Paenactinomyces > Paenactinomyces guangxiensis. The sequence continues at coordinate 107,631 of NZ_JAECVR010000010.1, read as the reverse complement.
TCCGCGCTGTTCCACCGGCAACCGGGATTGTTCACCAGGTCAATCTGGAGTACCTGGCAAGTGTTGCTGTTACTCGTGAAGATAACGGCGAAACAGTTGTTTTCCCCGACTCTCTCGTAGGTACCGATTCCCACACCACCATGATTAACGGCCTCGGTGTTGTCGGCTGGGGAGTTGGCGGTATTGAAGCAGAAGCCTGTATGCTTGGGCAGCCGCTCTACTTTATCACTCCTGAAGTGATCGGATTCAAGCTGACCGGCAAACTGGCTGAAGGGGCTACCGCTACCGACCTGGCACTTACCGTTACGGAAATGCTGCGTAAAAAAGGCGTAGTAGGCAAGTTTGTCGAGTTCTACGGTCCGGGATTGAGCAACATCAGCCTGGCAGACCGGGCAACTGTTGCCAACATGGCCCCTGAATATGGTGCCACTGTCGGCTTCTTCCCGGTAGATGAAGAATCTCTCCAATATCTGCGCAACACCGGACGTGATGAAAGCCTGGTGCAATTAGTCAAGGAATATTACCAGGCACAGGGTTTATTCCGTACGGATGATACTCCCGATCCTGAGTTTACTGATACCATTGAATTGGATCTGGGCGATGTCGTTCCGAGTTTATCCGGTCCCAAACGTCCCCAGGACCGCATTGAGTTAACCAAAATGAAAGAAGCCTGGAACGAAACGCTTCGCAAGCCAATTGAAGAGCGCGGATTTGGCCTGTCTGAAGATGAGGTTGCCAAAACAGCAAAAGTGGAACAGTCAGACGGCTCCTCCTACGAATTGAAAAACGGTGCCGTCGTGATCGCTGCCATTACCAGCTGTACCAATACCTCTAACCCGAGTGTGATGGTTGGTGCCGGTCTGGTGGCGAAAAAAGCCGTCGAAAAAGGACTGTTCGTACCTTCTTATGTAAAAAGCAGCCTGACCCCGGGGTCCAAAGTTGTAACAGAGTATCTGACCAAAGCAAATTTGATTGACCCACTGGCTCAATTAGGCTTCACCGTTGCCGGTTACGGTTGTGCGACCTGTATCGGGAACAGCGGACCTCTGTCCGATGATGTGAGCAAAGCGATTGAAGAAAACGATCTAACCGTCGCTTCCGTTCTCTCCGGCAACCGCAACTTTGAAGGCCGCATCCATCCGCTGGTAAAAGCGAACTACCTCGCTTCCCCGCCGCTGGTGGTCGCCTATGCACTTGCCGGAACCGTAAACATCGATTTTGATAAAGAACCGATCGGCTACGGTACAAATAACCAGCCCGTCTATCTGAAAGATATCTGGCCCAGTTCTCAGGAAGTCAGCGACACAATGAAAGAAGCGATCAGTGCTGAACAATTCCGCAGCCAGTATGCACGTGTCTTTGACGCCAACGAGCGTTGGAACCAGTTGCCGACTCCCAAAGGTGTTCTCTACGAATGGGATGAAACATCAACCTATATTCAAGAGCCGCCGTTCTTCGTTGATATGGCTGCCGATGTGGAAAGCATTAAACCGATCCATGGGGCAAATATTCTGGCCCTGCTCGGCGATTCTGTCACGACTGACCATATTTCCCCTGCCGGAAGCATCGCCAAAAACAGCCCGGCCGGTCAATATCTGCAAGAGAACGGTGTCGCGCTCAAAGACTTTAACTCCTACGGTTCCCGCCGCGGTAACGACCGTGTCATGACCCGCGGTACCTTTGCCAACATTCGCATCCGCAACCAGATGGTCCCGGGTTCCGAAGGCGGAGTTACTGAACATGTGCCAACCGGTCAAGTGATGTCCATCTATGATGCCGCAATGGAATACAAAAAGAACAGCACTCCGCTCGTGGTGCTGGCCGGCAAGGAATACGGCACCGGAAGCTCCCGTGACTGGGCAGCCAAAGGAACCAACCTGCTCGGCGTTAAAGCGGTGATCGCCGAAAGCTTCGAGCGTATTCACCGCAGCAATCTTGTCGGCATGGGTGTCCTGCCCCTGCAGTTTACCAATGGGGACAGCTGGAAATCCCTTGGCTTAACAGGCAAAGAAACCATCGACATCATCGGCCTGAGCGATGACGTACAACCGGGCCAAACTTTGAAAGTACGTGCGACCCGGCCGGATAACTCCTCTATCGAATTTGAGGTGCTGGTCCGTCTCGACAGTGTTGTTGATGTTGAGTACTATCGCAACGGCGGAATCCTGCAAACCGTTCTGCGTCAAATCTTAAACGACAAAGAAGAAGTGACGGTTTAACAACATGCGGATCCTCGACTTGCATCACGCCCAGATCACCGTTCCCAGGGGGATGGAAGCGGAAGCACGCCATTTCTACTGCTACCTGCTGGGGCTTCCCGAAATAGAGAAGCCCGCCTCTCTCCGGGGACGGGGCGGATTCTGGATTCAAGCTGGAAGCAAACAGGTTCACGTGGGTACAGAAGAGGGTGTAGACCGTTCCGCCACCAAAGCACACCTCGCCTATCTGGTGGATGATCTGGACGCCTGGAAAAAGCTTCTGGTCCAAAACGGGATCAAGGTATTGGAATCTGTACCGATCCCCGGATATGACCGCTTTGAATTCCGTGACCCTTTTGGGAACCGTGTCGAGTTGCTTCAAGAGAGCTAAACAAAAGCAGTGCCCTTATCTGCATCAGAAGAGGGGCACTGCTTTTTCATTCAGACAAACACTTAAATTCAAAACAGTCTTCAAGTAAAATAGAGAAATAGAATAAGATCGAGGTGATTATCCTTTGGAACTCCCATTTTTAAGATATTCGCTGGCGGAAATCCCTTATGTTCTCTTCGCCTTATCACTTGCCTTTGCCGTGCATGAATTTGCACATGCCTATGTGGCTTACCGCTTTGGAGACCCTACGGCCAAAAATCAGGGGAGGCTTTCATTAAACCCCCTTGTTCATCTGGATGTAATAGGGACGATTATGATTTTTCTGGCCGGTTTTGGTTGGGCAAAGCCCGTTCCCGTCAATCGTTTCTATTTTCGCCAGCCGCGTTTGGCAGGTGTTTTGGTTTCCGTTGCAGGTCCTGTAAGCAACCTGGTATTAGCTTTTATTTTTATGTTTCTGTGGATAATGGTGAGTAAATTGGGATGGGTCTCCGGACTGTCCATAGCCGATCCCGGTATAGCAAACCAACTGTTTCAACACGTCATCATGTTAAATATCGTGCTATTCATTTTTAACCTGTTGCCCTTCCCACCCCTGGACGGCTATCGGATCATTCAAGACTTGGTGCCGAATGAAACAAGGGCGAAGATGACGCAATATGAAACATACGGCATTATCCTTTTCCTCGTCCTTGCAGTGACACCTTTAGGCGATTATGTCTTTGACCCTATATTTAATACAGCAATCCCCTTTATACTAAGTACCATGTCAATGATTCTGTCGCCGTTATTGTGAGGGACCAAGGCGGTTCCTCTCATTTGTTGGCAGTCAATGACAACCCTCATGACCTAGGCGACACAACCCTGGGATGAAAAGTTGAATCGTGCCGGGGAGGCAGGTTTTTGGAGAGCGATTTTTGGTGACCGAACAAGCGAAAAAAACGGAACAAGGAAAAAGTGAGACAATTCTTCATTGAACTCGCTTCCTGCTTTTTTGCCGAGCCCCTTGTGCTGTTTTTGGAGCGGCCATTTATACTTCCTCGCAGGGCGCCAATCTGAGCGAGACAGAATATCCTTGCCCTCCCCCTGTGATACACAACACTTTCTCAGAAAAAAGCCCCTGAAGGCGTAAAGGGAGCGAAGACCGATTTTTCTCAAGATGACGACGTGTTTCCGTATTTTTATCTCGTGTGAGGGTTGAAACCATGACAAACCGGATTTCAGCGGCGAATGCAGGCACGTTTAAAATTGGCGGCGAATTAACCGTTCATCGCTTAGGTTATGGCGTGATGCGCTTGACCCGCGATGGAATTTGAGGCAAGTCCCGTAATCCTGAGGAAGTGGTCGTTTCAGGTGACTTTCAGGAGCTTACGGTGCCACCTCTATGGTGAAAGCCTCCCAAGCGCCACCAACCGAGTTGCGATTGGCGATCAACTCCGGTGAGGCCTGGTTCAAGTCGGCACACACATACATATTGTTTGCCATTGACCGAAGGGCGTAGGTATTGTCACCCAGAGGCTCCATTTTGAATTTCTCCCATTGTTGGATAATATCCGCGGATGCGATCAGCTTTCCTTGCTGATTCAAATCCGCTTTCACATATTTGTGGTTTGCCATAGACAGAAGGGAGACCGTGCCATCGGAATTGTTGACTATTTTGAATTTCTCCCATTCCTGTACAACATCACGATTCGCAATGAGCGGATTTTTCCCATAATTATCGGCGCTTACATAATTGCCGTTCGCGACCGCTTTGATACTATGCGTGGTTTCCGTGATGGGAGGAGTGGTCGTATATTTTTTGACCAAATTTTGGAATGTTGTGTTGGGAGTGAAATAGTTCGTGCTGAATTTTTTCCATTTGTCCACTATGACGCTTTGGCTGTCGGTATCCAGACTGGGTGATGGGTTGCTGTTGTTTATATAATAACCCCAGTTTCCGCCACCCTTCACTTTATAACTCCAGTTGGTCCAAGATGCGTTGAGAGCATTCAAACCGGAAAGCCATTTTTCATACAAGTCGTTTTGGCCGAATGAGAATTCACCGGCGTATACCGGAATGTTCCATTTTGCCTGGTAATTGGCCAAGTCCGTCAACCATCTGTTAATTTCAGAATTGGTCAGATTCCAGTCATCATAGTTTGTGAAGTTATAGTGATGTGTCTGGTAAACTACGTTGGTCCATCCATAGGTGGACGGAGGATAAGCCGCATACCAATCAAAGAAAGCCGCAATGATGATAATATGGTCTGGGTCTTTAGCCCGAACCGCTTGATACAGGCGGTTATAGAATTGCATTTTTTGTTGGATTTGGGTGGAGTTTTCTCCTTCCCCCATTGTGACCAGGGGTTCATTCAACAAGTCGTAAGCGGCCACAGTCGGGTTTCCTTTATAGCGTGCAGCCAGACGCTCCCAAATTTGAACGGTCCAATTTTGATATGTGGCGTTTGTCCACAGTTGATTGGAATTTTCGCGTCCGCAGGATTGCCATGGGCACGCCGCACCGGGTGCACCATGAAGGTCCAAGATGACATAAATGTCACGGCTTCCGGCTTCAGAAATGAGCCAGTCCAGTTTTCTGAAGGTGATGTTGTCCGGTTTCATCGTACCATTGGTATTGATGAAATCTTCCCAATATAACGGCACGCGAACCACGTTCATTCCTAAATTTTTGATATTGTCAAGGTCGCTCGCCTGAATCCAGGTGTCTTGGTATGCGTTTATCAGCGCTTGAGCATCCGCCTCACCGAATCGGCTAATCAGTTTCCGCCGCAAGGTATACTCATCGACCGCACCGGCAGGTGACATCCAGTTTTCCTGCAAAAGCCAACCTCCAAGATTCGTTCCCCGCAGATTGACAATATCACCAGTACCTGAATGATTTCTGATAACTTTCCCGTTGGCTTTCAGGAAGTCATCGGAACCAATCGCAGCGTTTGCCTCTGGTGTTAAAGGAATGCCAATGAACAATCCAATCAATAACGCCAAGCAAAGCGCGCTCAATAGTGATTTTTTCAACAATTTGCTTCCCTCCCTTTATTCACTGATTAGACCGTCCTTCTTTTAGTTGTTGCCTTTTCTCCGTTCACCCCTTTATAGTGGAACGGCATCATAAAAGTACAAAAACCATGAACCCTTCTTTTATGCAGTGTTGGAAGGTGAACTTGACCGGCTTGGCCATTTTGCCATCAGCGGTTGGGTACAAATGTACTTAATATTCTCATGCTGATTTCCTTACTTAATATTGATTATATACAGAAAATTATAAATGTAAATACTACATATTTTTTAATAAACTACTATATACGAAACGAGTCTTAGACAAATCAAGATGCTCGTTTTTCTTTTGATTGCAAGCTTTAAGCATCGGAGGGGAGAAAGGAGTATCTGATCATCTCCTTTTTAAAACTGCATCTAGTCCCGTTAGAAGTTTCATGCATTTAGATTGTACCACTGGCAAAAACATAAAAAGTATCGTTGGGATGATTGATTGTCGTGTCTCTAATGGTCGCCTGGATATTTTCACTCTCAACACTTTCATCCGGTTTCGTAGGCTCTATTATCCTGTAAGGACGTTTCCCTGGCAAAGGAAAGAAGGATCGGATTGTACTGTTTCCCTTTTCGTTCAAAGAACTGTTAGCTCATGCCGATAGGGCAGAGAAAAAGGGGGCTGTTTACCTATTTGAATCATCCTGGAAGAAGAAATACACCGACCTCGGCATCCGAAAAATCCTCAAGAAGTATTCTGATCAGGCCGGGATGGTTCACTCCGTATCTCCGCCTAAGTTGCGACATTTCCTATTAACGTGGCTCAAAAAGCAAGGGATTGACGATGCACTCATTCAGCCTTATTCTGGACATGCAAGCCGCAAGTCACTTGAAGTGTATTCTAAATTGACCATTAGCGATGCTCAGGGTGAATATGAGCGTGTCATCCCTGATTTTCCTGTATAAACAAGAAATGACTTGAGTCCATAGTCCCAAGTCATTTTTCCATTTATTAGACAGATGGCGGCAAAATCGAGCCTGCCCTACCCGACGCCCCCTGAAGTGATTTCGAGGGCCCGAATTTCAACCTTATTTAACTTTTAAAGTGATCTGGTTACTGATGGCACTTTCATTGTGGAGCCGGTCTGCTGCCGTGATCACATAAGTGTACTTTTTACCCGGTTCAGCCGTTTTGTCGGTAAAAGATTGGAACACTCCATTTGTTTTTCTTACCGTCGCCAGCAAATATTTGGAATCCCCAATATCCAGCACTTTGTTGCCCTCAAATCGGTAGACCACAAAGTAAGCAGAATCGTTCCGGTTATGGTCCCTCCAATAGATCTTAACGCCTTCCCTGCTTCTGTGTGCGGCTTTCAGTTTGGGCTTTTTCGGCGGTTGACTGTCAAGCCAGGGCATGGTTGGAACAAGAGCCGGATATTTGTAGAGATCATTGGCCAGGCGGTCTTTGATCCCCAGCGGGTTTCGGTTTAAATCTTTGAAACTGAAAAAGATACTGCCCTTGACTTCCGGGAACAGCAGATTATATTTAAGCTGATTCGGCATTTCTTCAGGATTTTTCCATTCCGGCGGAGTACTGGTATCAATCTTGTAAGCGGCCTGTCCAACATACAAGTGAGTGTTTCTGCCTTTGACTTCATTACTCCACCAACTGACCAGCTTTTCATAAGCAGCGGGAGGATAGCCGAAATTCCAGTAGATCTGTGGTGTGACATAGTCAATCCATCCTTCCCTGATCCAGGTGCGGGTATCCGCGTAAACCGCATCATAGCTTTGTAACCCGTTTGTCTCTGAACCGGTCGGATCGGTCGATTTGTTTCTCCAAATTCCAAAAGGAGAGATACCAAATTTGACATAAGGCTTTTCCTGCTTAATCGCAGCGGACAATTCCCCGACAAGCGTATTCACATTATGTCGGCGCCAGTCTGCTTTATCGGGAAAGAGGGCGGCGCCGTATTTCTGGTAGGCAGCTTCATCGGCAAACTCCTGGCCGCTTACCGGATAGGGATAGAAATAGTCGTCAAAATGAACGGCATCAATATCGTAATTTTTGACCACTTCCATGACTGATTCAATGATATGCTCTTTTGCTTCAGGAATTCCCGGATTATAGTAGAGCTTTCCGCCGTAGGGAATCACCCAGTCGGGATGCAGTCTGGCCGGATGGTTGGGAACCAGATCCTCAATCCGGGTATCCATGCTGACACGATAGGGGTTAAACCAGGCATGAAACTCCAAATTGCGTTTATGTGCCTCTTCAAGCATAAAAGCGAGCGGGTCATACCCCGGATCCTGCCCCTGTTTTCCCGTCAGATATTTGGACCAGGGGTTGATGTTAGACCGGTAAAACGCATCGGCAGTAGGCCTGATCTGCACAATAACCGCATTCATCCCCATCGCTTTCGATTTATCCAAAATGTTGATAAACTCGGTCTGTTGCTGCTCTTTTGTAAGCACTATCTTTGAAGGCCAGTCAATATTGACTACACTTGCAATCCAAACGGCTCTCAGCTGCCTTTTCACCGGGGCGGCTTCCTGCGGTGTCTGCAAATCATTTGTCTGTGCCTGAATCATACCGGGCATCATCAACATAAAACTGATCATCATAACTAAAAACAGTACACCCAGCTTCTGACCGCACCACTTAAGCTTTTTCAACTCAGCCCCTCCTATTGTCCCATTTATTTAAAGATTTACATAATAATTATACCAAAATATTATTATGTTTCTTACAAATATTTATCATCTTTTAACACAAGACTTAAGCACTCATTCATAACAAAAAACTGGAACCGGCGAATCGCTTACTTTTCAGGTCCCCGGCATATCTCAACGGCCCGGGAGCGGGTTCAAGCTTATATTAATATACTTAAATTAAATAATCTTCCTGTTGACCCTTTATTCATTATTGAAACAAATTATAAATTAGATGGCGGCAAAGAAGCTGCCACTCAACTGCTCAAGCAACCGAAGCGGCCTACAGCATTCTTTGCCGCCAATAACTTAGTGGCCATCGATGCTTTGCACCACCATGGTTTGCGCGTACCTGAAGATATCTGTGGTCTCTTTTGAAGATCTTGGATTATTCAATGACATAAGCCCGTTCCTGACGTTCCTGACCACCGTATCCCAGCCCGCTTATGACTTTGGATTGATCGGTGTAAAATTGCTGATTGACCGGATCCAGGGCACCGCTCCTCCTGAATGGAGGAAGATCATCCTGCAACCCAAACTGGTCATTCGCCAATCGTATCTCCTCCTATCGTTTCACTCGTTGCAAACGCAGGGCATTCAGAACGACTGACACAGAACTGAGTGCCATCGCTGCACCCGCAACCCAGGGAGCTAAGAAACCAAAAGCGGCAACCGGGATTCCAATTACATTGTAAGCCAGTGCCCAGAAGAGGTTTTGTTTAATATTGCGCATGGTTTTGCGGCTCATGAAAATGGCGTCTGCAATGCTGTTCAAATCTCCGCGGATCAAGGTCACATCTGCGGCCTCCATCGCTACATCGGTCCCGGTTCCGATCGCCATCCCGATATCAGCAGTTGCAAGCGCAGGGGCGTCATTTATTCCATCCCCCACCATCGCCACTTTCTTTCCGCTCTTCTGCAGCTTTTTCACTTCATCTGCTTTACCTTCAGGCAATACTTCCGCTAATACCCGATCTACACCGACTTCCCGGCCGATCGCCTGGGCGGTGCGTTGGTTGTCTCCTGTAATCATAATAACTTCTAATCCCATTTCTTTAAGACGGCGTATTGCTTCTTTTGAGGTTTCCTTTACGGTATCAGCTACAGCCAGCAGCCCGCTATATTGCCGGTCTATCGCAACCAAGACCGCTGTTTTGCCCGCGGTTTCAAGCTCGGACATGACAGATTGAATCTGTTGGATTTCTACATTGTGTTTAGCCATTAAGTTTCTGGTTCCAATAAGCAGTTCTTTCCCTTGAACGACTGCCTGAACCCCATAACCGGGGATGGCCTCAAACTTATCTGCGTCAGGAAAAGTGATCTTTCTTGCCTGAACCCCTTCTACAATCGCCTCTGCCAGCGGATGTTCCGAGTTCTTCTCCGCCGCACCGACCAATCTCAGCAAAGAGGTTTCGTCTATTCCCTCTGCCACGATGACATCTGTTAATTGCGGTTTGCCATTTGTGATGGTTCCCGTTTTATCCAGAACAACTGTATTGATTTGTTCGGTAGACTCTAAATGCTCTCCGCCTTTGAATAAGATACCCCATTCAGCAGCACGTCCCGATCCGGCCATAATGGAGGTCGGAGTAGCTAATCCCAGAGCACACGGACAAGCGATGACAAGAACGGCAATGGCTTTCTCCAAGGCTTCGGCAAATTTTCCGGGATCAACTGCCAAGAACCAGATGAAGAACGTAACAACAGCAATTCCTACAACAATGGGAACAAAAACACCGGAAATTTTGTCCGCGATTCGTTGAATCGGAGCTTTGGAACCCTGCGCTTCTTCTACTACTTTAATAATCTGGGCCAGTGCAGTCTCTTTGCCCACTTTGGTCGCCTTCATCACCAAACGGCCATTTTTATTGATCGTCGCACCGATGACAGTGTCCCCAACCCGTTTTTCGACTGGGATACTTTCCCCTGTCAACATGGATTCATCAACAGCTGATACCCCTTCTGTGACTTCGCCGTCGACCGGAATTTTCTCACCCGGTTTTACGATCAGGAGATCACCGGCTGTCACTGCTTCGACCGGCACATTTTGTTCCAGGCCGTCCCGAATCACTAAAGCGGTTTTCGCCTGAAGTCCCATTAACTTCTTAATCGCCTCCGACGAACGCCCTTTGGCGCGGGCCTCAAACAGTTTTCCAAGGATAATGAGTGTAATCAATACGGCACTTGTTTCATAGTACAGTTCCACCCGGTGATGGGCACCCTGAGCGGTGCTTGCAACAGTCAGATACAAACTGTAGAAATAGGCGGCTGATGTCCCCAATGCAACCAACACGTCCATATTGGCACTTTTATTGCGAAGAGCTTTATAAGCGCCTATATAGAAATGGCGGCCTATGATAAATTGGACAGGTGTAGCCAGGGCAAACTGGAACCAGGGATTCATAAATAAATCCGGCAGCCAGATAAAAGAGGTAAATGAAAAATGGCTGACCATAGCCCATAGAAGCGGGAAGGACAAAAGGGCTGAAAGCAAAAATTTACGCTGTTGTTTTTGGATTTCTGTTTGTCTGTAGTCTTTATCCTGAGATTGCTCCTCTTTGGGTTTCGCCTGATAGCCCAGCTGCTCCACCTTTTGCATCATATCCGCCATACTCACTTCAGCAGGAGAATATTCTACTCTTGCTGTTTCCAAGGCAAAGTTGACAGTCGCTTTGGAAACGCCCGGCAGCTTGTTCAGGCCTTTTTCGATCCGATTGGCACAGGCCGCACAGGTCATTCCAATCAGTTTAAATTCAGTTGTTTCCTTTACTGTACGGTAACCAAGAGACTCTATTTTCTCTTCCAGCTGATTTATATTTGTTTTCTCAGGGTCATAAGAAACCTTAGCTGTTTCCAGTGTAAAATTGACGTTTGCTTCCGTTACACCCTCCACTCTGTTCAAACCTTTTTCAATGCGGTTCGCACAGGCAGCGCAAGTCATACCAGTAACTTTGAAGGTGGTTTGTTTCGTTGACATGGATATGACTCCTTTCTATACCTAAATACCCCATAGGGGTATATGAGATTGAAAAAATTTCTACCCCTGCAGGGTAGTATCACTTACCGTAAAAAGCTGTTTAAAAGCTCACAGTCTCCATTATGGAATTAAAAAAAGCAGTGCTGCTATAACTGCATTGGACAGGATGATCACATCCGAGTTCAGGTGCCCGTCGGAACAGAAACCGGACTGAGGCCGCACAAGTGCTGATACTGGATGCGGCCTCAGCCGCGCAGAATGTTAAACTACATCATAACCTTGATCTTCAATCGTATATTTTACAGTATCTAAACTCACTTTATCATCATCATATTCTACTGAGACAGTTTTGGCAGACAAGTCCACTTTTGCTTTCACATCAATTTTTTGCAGGGCTCCTTCAATCGCAGCCACACAATGATTACAAGACATTCCTTCTACACGCAGTGCCTCTTTTTTCATCCCGGATTCCTCCCATATGAAATATCAGTCTATTTCATCAGCTTTTTCATGGTAATAAGCAACTCATCAATCACTTCAGTATCCCCTTCTTGCAAGCGTTCCACTACGCAACTTCGCATATGACCTTCCAAAAGGAGCTTACTGACGCTATTAAGAGCAGATTGAATTGCCGAGATCTGATTCAACACATCATCACAATAAGTATCTCTTTCAATAAGAGTTTTTACCCCTCTGATTTGTCCTTCAATTCGGTTCAAGCGGGTCGTAAGATTATGTTTCGTCTTCTCGGAGTGATGACTCTTTCTTTTTCCAGAGCATTTTTCGGAATATATCAGTTTTTGTGGTTCCTGCATATTGTTTCCACCTCACCCCCACATACCCCTGCGGGGTATCATCCCGTTGTGTCAAATATAACATACCCATCTAGGGTATGTAAAGAGATATATCAAATTTTTAGCACAGCATTCCATAGTGCCCACGCAACATCATCATATTTTAATCTTTCCTTCACAAGGCTCCCCTCTTTGTTCATTCATCGGGTCCAAAATTTTCTTCTTTTCCATCGCCGGATATGTAAGGAAAAAGCTGAGCAGGGAAGCTGCCCCCAGAAGTACCCCGGCTAAAAAAAAGGATGAATCATAACCCACGGTCATGTCAAAATGGCTCCCTTTTTGCCCCACAGTTTGATTGCACAAAAGAATCCATTCGCAGCGGAGAATAAAAAAATAAAACCCGGCTTGACACCAGGTTCCAGGAGATGATTACACGTGTTCGAAGGGTCTGTCTCCAACTCTTTCCCGGTTAAACACCTTTTCCAATTCAATCTCATCATGTAATGGAATTCCAAATTTCCCTACCAGAGGAATAGACGGTTTATCCTTTCTCGCTTCATCTACTGTCCCGGGATAGAGCGCTGCCATTCGATAGCCACGCCGTTGATAAAAACGCAGAGAATCCAGGTTATCATTTGTTGTGATAACCCAGATTCGTTTTCTTCCGGCGTTTTGCACCTCTTTTTCTGCTGACCGGAGCAGGGCACCCCCGATTCCACGTTGTTCAACAAGGGCATTTAAACTTATGATTTCGGCATCTTCGCTATTCAAATGGTACGTAATCGCTCCAACTGGCTTTTCTCCTTCCCGGGCGATAAGAACATTAAGATCCCGCAAATGGTAGATGGTGCCGCGTGTCACCATCGTAGTACCGCCCCATTCCTTCTGCCAGAGTTTTTCCAGCCAGACCCAATCTGATTTATTTTCTGGCGGGGAAATGCAAACCTTTGGATTCATAACTCCATGTAAACCTCCCAAAAAGTCCAACCCAAAACAATGATGGGATTGGACCTCCTCTCCGTAAATCTATTCTCTTACCTCTGGGAACTGCGCAATTTGGAAAATGCCTGCATCGCCTTGTACCAGGCGGAAACCGTCCCCTCCGGAACGCTCGCCGTGAGCCATTTTTTCCGCCCCAGGCGGCGGCAGGAGCCGGATTCCAATAGCATCAGATCATCGGCGCATTCCGCCAGTTCCATATCATCTGTGGTGGCGATCAGAGTAATCCGATCTGCCGGCTGATCAATCAGTTCCTGCCATAGCAATCTTTTTCCCAGCTCGTCCATTCCCTTGGTCGGTTCGTCCAGAATCCAGATCTTCGGGCTGACGATCAGGCTCTGTGCCAGCAGATACCTTTTTAAACTCCCGCCGGATAATTCATGGAGCGGAGTTCTGCGATAGGCGCCCAGTCCCCATTTGGTGATCATCTCTGCACTTCTTTTTTTGGGATTTGGCACACGTCTCAACTGTGCGAGATGCAGCAATGATAATTCGACGGTAATATCATGATCCAACTTTTTTGTATGAGGTATGTAACCAATTTTCTCTTTCAAGTCCCCCAGACTGGAGATTCCCGAAGTAATTACGCTTCCTTTGGACCAAACATAACCTTCCCCGTTACTGTCCTGGAAAGTGATCCTCCCATCGTCAGGAACCATCAATGTTCCTGTTAATCTGAGCAAAGTTGTTTTACCGGAGCCCTCAGGCCCCAGAATAACCGTGATCCCTCTTCGGACAGATGCTGAAAAATCGAGCAATCCCATATGGCGCGTTCTTTTTTGGTAATATCCGCGAATACTTTCTTGAGGTTCATATATTTTACTCACATGAGACCAATCAATCCTCAAAGGAAACTCCTTCCTTTCCACGTACAGCCTACCACTAGCATACCGAAATAAAATGATGAATGATAGAGGAAAACTTCACTTTATCAAATATCAAAGGATTGATACAATTTATGGTAAATATGAGCAAATGGCGCCCCTTAAAATGACAGGTTAACTCTAGTATAGAAAATAAATACACCTCTGTGATCACAAAACAGTGGGACTTTTTAGCAAACTGGTGACAATTTTCCTTGCACCTGCAACTAACTCCGTACGATTGACCCTGCCAGTAATCTGTGTTACGTTGATAGTAGCAACTACATAGGATAGTAACGGGAGCTTGGAGCAGCCAGGCTGAGAGGGCGGAGAACTCTGCCGCCGACCGGTTAACCTGATCTGGGTAATGCCAGCGTAGGGATGGACAATTTGTGTCCTTTTCTATTACTCTTCCAATGGATGACTTGGAAGCCGTATGCGCTGGGCGTACGGCTTTTTTTATTTAAATATCTCAGCATCTGTGAACGACACTCCCGCATTTGAATATGGGTTGCTAATTTTTGCCTCAGGAGGCGAACATGTGATGAGTCCATATTCTTTCCCAGCCAGTAAAAAAGTGTATGTTCAGGGTTCCCGGCCCGATCTGCGGGTACCCATGCGCGAGATTCAGCTCTCCCCAACCAGGGATTGGCGGGGGGAAACAACAAATGAACCGGTTCGCGTCTATGATACCAGCGGTCCCTATACGGATCCCAATCATGTGGTCGATGTCCGAAAAGGGCTGCCCAAGCTGCGGCACAAGTGGATCTCGGAGCGCGGAGATACAGAAGAATACGAAGGACGGAAAGTACAACCCATCGACAATGGCTATCGCTCTGAGGAAAAAGCCAGGCGGCAAGAAGTTTTCCCTCATTCCGGTCACCGCCCGCTGCGGGCAAAAGCCGGGAAAAATGTGACACAAATGCACTATGCCCGCCGGGGGATCATCACTCCCGAAATGGAATTTATCGCCATACGGGAACAGGTAAGCCCCGAATTTGTCCGCGATGAAGTGGCACGCGGGCGGGCGATCATACCCGCAAACATTAACCATCCCGAATCTGAACCAATGATTATCGGAAAAAATTTCCATGTAAAAATCAATGCCAATATCGGAAATTCTGCCGTCTCTTCCTCCATTGAAGAGGAAGTAGAAAAAATGACCTGGGCCACCCGCTGGGGTGCTGATACGATTATGGATCTGTCTACCGGGAAAAACATTCACACTACCCGTGAATGGATTATCCGCAATTCTCCTGTCCCGGTGGGAACTGTCCCCATCTATCAGGCACTTGAGAAGGTAAATGGACAACCGGAAGAGCTCACCTGGGAGATTTATCGCGATACGCTGATCGAGCAGGCGGAACAGGGAGTGGATTATTTCACCATCCACGCCGGTGTGCTTTTGCGCTATGTTCCGCTCACAACCAAACGGATGACGGGAATCGTTTCCCGCGGCGGTTCGATTATGGCAGCCTGGTGCCTGGCACACCACCAGGAAAATTTCCTGTATACCCATTTCCGTGAGATCTGCGAGATTTTAAAGACGTATGATATTTCCGTGTCCCTCGGTGACGGCCTCCGTCCCGGCTCCATCGCCGATGCCAATGATGAAGCACAGTTTGCCGAATTAGAGACGCTGGGTGAGTTAACAAAAATCGCCTGGGAGTACGATGTACAGGTAATGATTGAGGGTCCCGGCCATGTCCCGATGCACAAAATTAAAGAAAATGTGGATATTGAACAGAAAATCTGCCAGGAAGCCCCTTTCTACACCCTGGGACCCCTTACTACAGATATTGCCCCCGGCTACGATCACATCACCTCGGCGATCGGGGCGGCCATGATCGGCTGGTTTGGCACAGCGATGCTCTGTTATGTCACTCCCAAAGAACATCTTGGCCTCCCCAATAAAAATGATGTAAAAGAAGGGGTTATTGCTTACAAGATCGCCGCCCATGCAGCTGATCTCGCCAAAGGCCATCCGGGGGCGCAGAAGCGGGATGATGCTCTTTCCAAAGCGCGGTTTGAATTCCGCTGGATCGACCAGTTTAACCTTTCCCTTGATCCGGAGCGCGCCAGAGAGTTTCATGATGAAACACTTCCGGCAGAACCAGCGAAAACCGCCCATTTCTGTTCAATGTGCGGACCTAAATTCTGCAGCATGAAAATCACGCAAGACATTCGGGAATATGCGGAGAAAAACAATCTTTCTTTAGAAGAAGCGGCCGAAACCGGGATGAAAGAAAAAGCGGAAGAATTTAAAGAAACAGGCTCTTCCATTTATCGGTAAGAGAAGACCAAAGATAAAGTTGCTTACAGAAAGCACCGTCTGAAAGCCTGAAAGGGCGGTTCAGCTGTATGGAAAGTTAAATGACAAAGGTCCTTCCGTCATGTTTCCCGGAAGGACCTCTTTTTCTTTCACTCCGCGATCTAATTCAATATTTTCTGCTTCTCTTTGGTCGCTCTGTCATCATACTCGTTTTTCGCTTTTGTGGTATTTTTATTTAGTTCTTCTTTTAAACGAGTACTCACATCATCTGCATACTCTTTAATGAGTGCAGACCGGTCGTCAAGCCATGATTTCACTTCTGCGCCGCAACCCGGTGTTTCATCACATACTTCCCACATCCGGTTATACTCCTTATCAGCCTTGTTCCACATCTCATTATATGCCTGATCCAGGGCTTCCCAACCTTCATTGTAATATTTGTCGGCTTGTTCCCAATTATGGTTATACCAGGTATCCCAGGCATTATACAGCCGGTCTTTCTGGCTTTCAAAATATCCGTCTAAATCCTGTTCCGATTCCACGGTAGTATAGGTTCCGTTGCCTGCCTCGGCTACCTCTTTTAACGCTTTTTGGCCCGCGTCATCTACATCAAAGCCAATAATATTGACAATCCCTCTGATCTCGGACTGGCTCAAAGCAGATGCCGCCGCCACCGGATCTCCGTCGCAGGTTTCATTTCCGTCACTCACGATATAAACAATATTTTGCGCATCCTTCTGGGAGGCTAAATCGGTCTGGGCCTGTTGAATCGCTCTGGCCAGAGGTGTCCATCCGGAAGGTTGAACCTTTTTCATCTTTGATGCAAACGAAGCGGAATCATAACTTTTAAGAGGATAAATCACCTCTGAACTCCGGCAGGAGACGGCTTTATCCGCATCACTGTTGCTTCCTTTGTTCCCGTAAACGCGCAGCATCACATTGGCATCTTTGGGAATTTGGGAAAGAAACGAATGAATGGACTGTTTTGCCAGATCCATCTTTGTTTGCGAACCTATTTTTTCATTCATACTGCCACTGGCATCCAATAAAATCTCGATATTCAGTTTCCTGGAAACGACCTGTCCGTTGACTGTCAACGTAGGGGTGGGAGTAGGAGCCGGAGCGGAAGTATTAAAATTCTTGAAGAAATCGGTGTACTTGGAATAATCTTCACCTACAAGTTTAACTAAGTTATAAAAATTATCCTTTTCCTTTGCATTGAGGGAAGTTTTAGACAGTTCTGCGATTACACTTTGTTTGTCGTATTTGTCACCGGAAAATTTCCCCGCGGGTTGGTGCAGGATGTAATCTAAATTTTCCTTCACAGGCTTCAAAGGATCTTCAGGAATTCCCGGTTTGGGCTTTTCCTCTTTTTTTGCCGGTTGGGCCTTTGGAGTTTGGTTTTCTTTATCAAATGCACCGATCAAGCCGCAACCAGTTGCAAAGAACGTCAGAGCAACTGTTGCAATGACAGCCAGCTTTTTCAGGCTTTTCACTTTGATACCCCCTGCAACTATGTAAATCTAAGGTCAAGATTAGTAGATTTTACCCTAATATGTCAACAAAATCATCCGTTTAAGATGATAGTTTTATTTCTCTGGTTAAGGCTTCTATGATGAATCCTGCGTTTGATATACTAACACGCATACGCTTAAATCAGGTATGATGATTATAAATAATAGCAAAAGGAGGATGAATGGTATGGAAGGCAGTAAAAAAATAAGCTACTTCCGCAATTACCGGTTCCCTGTTTTATTGCTGGCCGCCATTGCCGTCGGGTGTATCGTCGGTGTGATGTTAGGCCCGAAAGCAGAAGCTTTGAAACCGGTTGGGACGATCTTTCTCAATCTTATTTTTACCGTCGTCGTTCCCCTTGTGCTGATTTCAATCAGCAGTGCGGTCGCTAATATCGCCAATTTAAAGACGTTGGGCAAAATATTGGGGATTATGCTCGCTATCTTTATCATTACCGGTTTTCTTTCCTCTTCGTTAATGATCTCGGCAGTGAAACTGTTTCCCCCGGCAGAAGGTGTCCAGATTGAGCTGCCGAAGCCGGAACAGACTGAACCGTTGAAAACAGGAGATCAAATTGTATCAACCTTTACCGTTCCGGATTTCAGCGACCTGCTGTCCCGCAAAAATATGCTGCCACTGATTATTTTCTCTATCCTGTTCGGGATGGCCGTCAGCCTCGCCGGTGAAAAAGGAAAGACCGTCGCCAGAGGTTTGGAAGCTCTCGCGGAAGTGATGATGAAACTTATTTCCATTCTCATGTGGATTGCTCCGATTGGATTGGGAGCTTATTTCGCTAATTTAGTAGGTGTCTTCGGACCGGAATTGCTCGGTTCATACGCCCGTGCTGCAGCCGTTTATTACCCTGTAGCTATCATCTATTTCGTGCTTTTTTTTACGTTATATGCTTTTATTGCAGGCGGAAACAAAGGGATCCGCACTTTCTGGAAAGAGATCCTTACTCCTGCCGTCACAGCACTGGGTACTGGCAGCAGTGTAGCCACCATCCCGGCAAACCTGGCAGCAGCGCAAAAAATCGGAGTCGACAGGGAAGTGCGGGAAATTGTGATTCCCATCGGCGCAACCATTCATATGGATGGTTCATGCTTAAGTGCCATCTTAAAGATCTCCTTCTTATTCGGGATCTTTGGCATGCCGTTTACAGGGCTTGATACTTACCTCACAGCCTTTCTGATCGCTCTGTTAAGCGGAACCGTCATGTCCGGTGTACCGGGAGGTGGGTTTATCGGCGAATTGTTGATTGTCACCATGTATGGATTTCCACCGGAGGCTCTTCCCATCCTGGCCATCCTTGGCACACTGGTTGACCCGCCGGCCACCATGGTCAATGCCACTGGTGATACAGTTAGCAGCATGATTGTAACCCGTTGGCTGAAAGGAAAGGAATGGATGAAACAAAAATTGGCTGCCGGCTAACTACTTTTTAAAGGGGAAGCGCTCCAGGGCATGATACATGGGTTGCCGGCCCAGCCGAGTTTCATAGAGAACGATTTCCTTCACCTTCCATGTGGTGTCACCTGTTTTCCACAGTTGTAATTGCTGTAATGATTGCAAAGGAAAATGATTTTTTTGGTATTTTCTCGCCAGGGTAATGTGAGGGCGATACGGGCGGTCATCCGGCAAAAAGCCGATCGGGGCCAAACTCTGAACAACTTGTTGTTGCAATTGGTGCAATAACTCCAGCTCTCCCCCCACCCCTGCCCACAGGATCCGGGGTTGCTCAGGCCTGCCAAAAGTTCCCAACCCTTGGACAGCAAGGGAAAATACAGCCTGTTCCGCTGCTAGTTTGTGTAAGGCAGGAATCATTTTTTTGATCTGTTCTTCTGAACAGTTCCCCAAAAATTGCAAGGTAATATGATAATCTTCTCTGAACACCCACCTGCCAAACGGCCATTCCCGCTTGCGCTCCCGGCCCCAACTGTCCAGCAGTTTTTTTTGCGCTGCGGGCAGGGGAACCGCGACAAATAAACGCGGAGTTAAACCTGTCATCAACGAACTTCACTCCTGACATACGGGAAAACAAAACCCGGCACCTTGGCACCGGGTTTTTGTCTTATGTAGAAGATTAAGCTTCCAGTGCCTTTTTGGCAGCGACTACCGGTGCTTCATAATCCGGGTGGTTGGTCGCTTCGGAAACGTATTCCACATAAACAACTTTATCATTTTTGTTGATCACAAATACAGCGCGGGCGAGCAAGCGCAGCTCTTTAATCACGACTCCGTAGGCGGTGCCGAATGATAAGTCGCGATGGTCAGACAGGGTTTGCAGGTTTTCCACTCCTGCCGCACCACACCAGCGCTTTTGCGCAAACGGAAGGTCAACACTGATGGTAAGAACTTTTACTCCTTCCAATTTGCTTGCTTCTTCATTAAAGCGGCGGGTTTGCAAATCGCATACGCCGGTATCCAGAGAGGGTACAACACTGATGATGCGGACAGTACCCTTGCTGTCATCCAGGGTAACCGGGGACAGATCATTCGCCAGCACAGAAAAATCAGGTGCCTGATCCCCGACTTTAATTTCAGGCCCCAGCAGAGTCACCGGGTTTCCTTTAAAGGTAATCGCTCCATGTCGTTCTTGTGGCATCGTCCTTATTCTCCTTTCTTTCGATAAACTACTTTTATATCTTACCATGTGTCCATGGTGGAGGGAAACACGTGAAAACCAGGTTCACTGCTGACTCCTTCGTCTAAAGATTCTTCTTGCCAATTCCCTTTCACCGCTTTATAATTTCGGTAGCCGAAAATTCCGTTGTTTAACAGAATCTTCTGTTTACGCCCAATACGAAGAGGAGACTTGTTGATGCCATTGCAATCATCACAAAATGTAAATATAAAACCAACTGTCTATCACATTTTGTTTTTGATCAGTCTTGTCCATCTTTTTAATGATTCAATCCAATCCGTGATTCCGGCCATTTTCCCCATATTGAAGAAATCGATGCATTTGACATACACGCAGATTGGATGGATCGGTTTTACCATTAACTTTACAGCTTCCATCCTGCAACCGGTATTTGGATGGTACACGGACAAACGTCCTTCTCCCTATCTTTTGCCACTGGGAATGGCTTCTACCTGTTTGGGAATGCTTTGTCTGGCTTTTGCCCCCAGTTACCTGTTTGTGTTACTGGCTGTGGTACTGGTGGGAATAGGCTCCGCCGTCTTCCACCCTGAATCCTCCCGGGTTTCCTATATGGCTGCGGGAAGCCGGAGGGGACTGGCCCAATCGATTTTCCAAGTGGGCGGAAACGCCGGCCAATCACTCGCTCCTTTGATGACTTATTTCATCTTTATTCCACTCGGCCAATTTGGAGCGATCTGGTTTACGCTTGTGGCGGGAATCGCCCTGTTCATTCAACTATTTATCGCCAGATGGTATCAGGAGTCCCTGCTTACCCGTTCACGCCCTTTGAAAAAGAAAAATACCTCGTCCCCAGGTCATGACCGGTTGAAAAAAACACTGTACATCGCCATGTTCCTGCTCATTTTTCTCGTTTTCGCCCGTACCTGGTATCTTACCGGAATCAGCACATATTATCAGTTTTATCTCATGGAACAATACAAAATCTCGCTGCAACAATCACAAATCTATATTTTCCTGTTTTTATTGTCAGGTGCGATTGGGACATTTTTTGGCGGCCCGCTGGCAGACCGGTTTGGCATGCGCAATATCATTTGCTTCTCCATGCTGGGCTCTGCGCCGTTAGCCCTGCTGCTTCCTTATACAGATCCATTTTGGGCTTATGTCATTTGTTTAGTGAACGGATTTATTCTGTTATCCAGTTTCTCCGTTACCGTCGTCTATGCCCAACAACTATTTCCGGGAAAGATCGGCACCGTTTCCGGCCTGATCGTTGGCCTCGCCTTCGGGATGGGCGCCGTCGGAGCCGTTGCGCTGGGAAAATGTATCGACTTCTTTGGCCTGTCTCCCGTTATGCAGTTTTTGGCGTTTCTCCCTTTGCTGGGATTACTCACCTTCTTCCTGCCCTCTGACCAAAAAGTGAAAGAATGGACCCAGGAAACTCAACAAACGGCTTAAAACCGGCTCCGGCTGTCAGACAAAGAATCCGATCACCGGGCTTTTTTGTTGTATTACACATGGCGAGTGGTCCAATGCTCCTGCCGGGAGACAAAAAGAGCTGACAAAACGAACAGAATCCAATAGATCAAACTGCCCCACCCAAAACTTACACTCGTTAATAACAGGCGGGGAACCACGTACAAAGATAAAAAGAGCCCTCCATATAAAAAAAGCATGCCCGTCTTTTTCAACGCACTCACCCCTGTTTATTAGTATTGGCCAAAATGAATGAACCAAACGGGTGGCTCGTATATTATAAGACGGGGGAAATCTTGAACCTGTCCGGAGATGCAGGCATCAAACAGAGCCCTGTATCAGTCATCTTCAGCGAAAAATTGTGACAGGCCGCAAAGACGGCTCCCTTTTCTTTTGTTTTCCTTTTTGATATATTGGCAATGGACCAGTCTAAATCCGGGGGAAACCAACATGAATCTGCAACTCAGTGAATTAGCCGCACTCAAACTAAAATTGCTCATCCTGCCAGAACAATCATCCAAACCGCTCGCAGTGCGTGTCATTCCCCTGACTTCCGGTTGCCACCATCATTTGCCCTGGAGCTGACAGAAATCCTGCCCCATTTTGAAACAGAGGTCAAACAGGGGATACCCTTTGTCTGGCTGCCTGCCGAAGCAGCCTGGATGGATGGGTTAGTGATTGATCTAAACCGTGAAAACGGCAAATTCTCTGTTTATCATCCCCATCCTCCATCGATGTCTGATTGTCAATTGGAGACATAACCATTAACAGGAAGCAATATTCACTTTGCTCAAATTCCCAATCATTGGAGTTGTGGCACATGTTCGCCAACAAATGGATGATCACAGGAATTGTTCTGTTTATCCTTGTTATGATCCCATTCAGCTACTTATGGATCCTGGTATCACGTTACGATGATACGGAACCGGACCGCGTTCCCCGCCAGGCAGCCATTGTTTTGGGGGCCGCTCTGTGGGATCAACAACCCAGCCCTGCTCTGCAAGAAAGGTTAAATCAGGCATTAAGTCTTTACAAAGACGGATTGGTGCAATATATCGTTCTTTCGGGCGGCCTCGGTGATAACGGAATCACTGAGGCGGAAGGGATGAAAAAATACCTGATGGACCGCGGTGTCCCGGCCGGGCACCTGATCCTGGAAGACCGATCCAGCAACACCAAAGAAAACCTTAAATTCACTGCTGAGGTGCTGCAAAAACACAAATGGACAAAGCTCTATCTCGTCACTCATGATTATCACATGTATCGGGCCTTAAATTATGCCCGCCAGGCGGGGATTCAGGCCTCAGCTGCCCCTGTGCACTCTCAAGTGCTGTTTATGCCCTACCACAAAACGAGGGAATGTCTGGCTTTAATCAAGCAAAAAGTATTCCACCAGTGAATTTCCCCCTACTTCAACCAGAAGCGGGGGGTTTTGATTAGCAGGCGTGTGATCGCACTTCAGTGCATAAATTAATTTTTAATCTGCTCTTTGTTTGACCAAATCTTGCAGGACAGGATCTGCCAACTCCATTTTAAAGTGATAAAAAGAAAACGGATGTTCCGAAAACCGCTCGAGACGCTTCAAATAATGTTCTGTCTCTCTTTTTACCTGTTGCAAATCAATCCCCATCCGAAAAGGTTCCGGATATTCAGCAAGTTTGTCATGGGCGGCTTTCATCATCTTCACCGCCCCGCCGATGTTCCCGTTTTGAAAGTGGTACAGGCCGACAGCGATTTGCAGCAGTCCCTGATAAAAGCGGTCCCTCCCTTCCTCCAGCCATAACTCTTCAAGTACTTCATGACACTCATAATAGTCCTGTTCCACGTTAAAATAATACAGAAAATCAATATAAAGCTGCGGATAATCATAAGTATGTTCTGCCATCTCTCTCCCCCTCTAATCCGCTGATATACGTGGTAAGCCATTTTTTGCACGGCCAGCCATCCATACTTGTTTGATCCCGCCCCGCTGCAGTTAAACCTTTTATTTTAATTATATCCCGTTTTTCGTTACAATAAGGAAGAACGCAGAGTTGAAGAGAGGATGGAGCCCGTGAATCTGGAAACAGCCACCCAGGAAAATCTGGAGTTTATTATCAAGGGGATCAAAGCAAACCTTAAAGTGGTCAACGCCGCCATTATCAATCCGGAAGACTTTCAATTAGGCGATTATGAAGAGATCCTGGACATCTACAAAATGATTCAAAAGAAACAAGGCCGCTTAACGATGATGGAAATTGAAGGAGTTTTGGAAGAACTTAAAGGGATGCGCAAAGCGGCAAAATAATGATACGGTAAAAGGCCTACTGTCTTTCCAACATAAAAAGCAGGGATAGCTTGATAACCCTGCTTTTTAACTATGTACCGATCCGGTGCCTGTTATCCCGGAAATTGCTTTGCCAATTCGTTTGGAATCGGCACTGATTTTCTTTCCTTTAAATCAATCGTCACGCTGACAACTTCCGCATCCGCCACCAGGTCCCCATCTTCATTGACAATCTCATGTCTCAATATAAAACTGCTTCTCCCTTTTCTGACCGGTTCCGTAGAAATCGTCAACTTCTGCCCCAACTTCGCCTCTTTCCGATAGTTGATATTGATATTTACAGTTACGGTTCCTATTCCCATCTCTGTAAAAACATCAAATGGCAGCTCAGCTTTGTTGTACCAATCCTCTCTGCTCCATTCCATGTACTCCAGGTACTTGGCATTGTTCACATGCCCCATTACATCAATTTCTGTTGGTCGCACTTCGATTTGGATTGAGGTTTTCATCTTTAGTACTCCTGCCCAAAAATGTTTTGTTCATTTTTATTTTAATCTGATTTTTCCCTGCCGTAAAAGGTATTCCGGCAAATAGGAATCATTTTTGTGTGCTAATCGGATTGAAGGTTTAACATTTGTTTTTCTTTCAGCTGATCCGCCACTTTTAATATCTCTCCCCAGCATCTGCAATCCGGGATTTGGTTGAATTTTTTGGAGAGATATTCCTGGTTCCAGAGAAACGCGCGAAAAGTGAGAGGATTGATCCGGAATTCTTTTCCTTTATATTCCTCTTTAAAATATCTGATCAGCATCGGCTTGATCTCTTCAAAAATATCCCGACAGGTTCCGGCGTCATACTGAAAAGGAAAGCGTATTTTCTTTCTCTGCCAGCAACGGACAATCCGCTTTCGTAAGTAACTATTTTGATATCGCTCAAACTCTTCTTTTTCTTCCCGGGTTGCCGGCGAGTTTGATTCCAGCACATTCCCGATAATTTGAAAGACAATATGTAACTGGTCTTTTGTCATACGCTCAGGTTCTACATTTTCTACATTAAAATTAAGCAATTTGAGAGATGGGATCACTTCACATATCTTCATCGTCGAGATCCTCCTTGATTTTCAATAGGAATCCGTTTATTTCCCATCACCCTCAGGTAAAACAAGTGCCTAAATCATTAACCTGTTTTTTTTCAGGGACTAACTATATTCAATATGTAAAACCCGTATTCCTCCCAGGAAAATAAGATTAAATAAGTTTATTTTTCCCATTATAATCAAATTACCAGCAAAAAATCTTTTTTCATTATGTTAATTATTTACATTTCATTTATGCTCTTTCATATATACTATTTATTGTATTACTGTCTGTTTCCTGCTGTTATCTCTATCTTTCACCTCTAAATATCTTTATTCTGCTTCCCTATTATCGAAATGATTTTTTATTCAATTTTTAATAAATTTCTTGTGCAAATACATATAAAATCATATAATATAATTGCAGTTTGAAATATTTCAAATTGACAATCCCAAAGAGGGGGAATTGACTGTGCGAGCAAAGCGCTGGGTTTGGTTGTCCATTGTTTGTTTGTTGGTTTTTTCTCTCAGTCCCTCTACATTGCTGGCCAATGAAAGTTCCACTAACGCAAATTCGCATCCGGACAAAACCTATCAAACGGGGCCTCTTTATCAGTATTTCAAACAAGCGGCCAGAGAATTTGACGTACCGCTGGAAATTTTGCTGGCAGTCAGTTATGGTGAAACACGGTGGCAAGACCACAAAGGTGAACCAAGTCAACTGAATGGATATGGCGTCATGCACCTGGCCGACAACCCGAAAAACCAATCTCTCTCCAAGGCCAGCCAACTGATCGGTGTTCCGGAAAAACAATTAAAAACAGATATAAAGCAAAACATCCGCGGGGGCGCAGCTGTGCTGGCCTCGCTGGCCAGGGAACAAAACAACGGAAAGATTCCGCAAAAGCTGGGAGACTGGTATACAACTGTAGCTGCCTACAGTGGGTTAACCAGCCCGTTGGCTGTTAAATGGTATGCAGATGAGGTATATAAGATTATCAACCAGGGGGCGTATCGGGAAATCAATGGAAAAGACATCTACCTTGATCCGGTGAAGGTAACTCCCAACCGTGGGAACTACGAGAATGTCGACGATCCGGTCGGCACCATGGCAACTCCCGATTATCCGGGAGCCCGCTGGGTTCCGGCACACAGTAGTAACTATACGGCTTCTAATCGTGAAGCGAACGGTCTCTCCATCGACTATGTCATTATTCATACCACCCAGGGCTCCTACGCCGGAGCGATCAGCTGGTTCCAAAACTCTTCTTCCAACGTCAGTGCACACTACGTTATCCGCTCCAGTGACGGCGAGATCACGCAAATGGTACAAAATAAAGATATTGCCTGGCATGCAGGAAACTGGACTTATAACCAGCACAGCATCGGGATTGAACACGAGGGATATGTCAATGATCCGAAGTGGTATACCGATGCCATGTACCGGGCATCTGCCAACTTAACCCGCTGGCTTTGTGACAAGTACGGTATTCCGAAAACGCGGAGCCACATTATCGGGCACAACGAAGTTCCCGGGGCCACCCATACCGACCCGGGACCGAACTGGAACTGGACCTACTATATGTCATTGGTAAATGGAGGCGGGGGCGACCAACCGGGCATCGTTGTCGATAACAGCACCTCCGGGCGCTTTACCGCCAGCGGCAACTGGGGCACAAGCACCTGGAGCAGCCAAAAATACGGCAGTGATTATCGTTTTATCACTCCACAAGAGGTAAGTGATCCTGCCTGGTTCAAAATTAACGTTCCGTCCTCCGGCAATTACGATGTATATGCCTGGTGGCCGGCAGACAGCGGATACAACGACAGAGCACCCTATCTGATCAAAAAATCAGACGGGTCCATTGCAACGGTTTATGCCAATCAGCAGGCAAATGGAGGAAGATGGAACCTCCTTGGAACCTTTAGTCTGGCGGCAGGAGATTATGATGTCATCGGTGTGTCAAGGTGGACAGGCGGTACCGGCTATGTAATTGCCGACGCCGTAAAAATTGTAAAACGTTAACCACCTGTTGATTCATGAGATTCAGAAGAGTTGATTTTCCCCACTGGCGGGCCGGCCAGTGGGGGTTTTTTCTGTGAAAGTGTTGTGTATCACAGGGGGAGGGCATGATTAAAACTTTCACCCTCGGTTGTATCTGTGTTTTATTTTTACAGACGCATAATCTTGCTTTAAAGTTGCAACATCTATTAATTTTTGAATAAAACATTGTGGTCATTCATTTATGTTATTGTATATTATATTAGAATGCGATATATTACATATAGCATTTGAAAATCAAAAATACTGGGGATGGTTGTTATGCTTGGGGCCTCACAAACGTTAGCAAGAGTTAAAGGATTTGCCCTGGTATTGACCGGAGCTGTCCTGTGGGGAGTTTCAGGTACAGTTGCCCAGCATTTATTTCAAAATGACGGTTTTACACCTGAGTGGCTTGTTGTCATTCGTCTGCTTGTTTCCGGTATTTTACTCTTATCGGCAGCCCGTTTTCAGAATAAACACGGTTTGTGGGCCATTTGGAAATCCAGACATGACAGAATCAGTCTTCTGTTATTTGGCATCATTGGAATGTTGGGAGTGCAGTATACTTATTTTGCCGCGATACAGGCTGGAAATGCCGCAACGGCTACTTTACTGCAATATTTGGCGCCGGTTTTGATCACTTGCTATTTAGCGGTCAGATCGAGGCGTCTGCCCTCCGGAAAAGAGAGTGTCGCCGTCATTCTTGCTCTTTCAGGTACTTTTTTTCTGGTTACCGACGGCCGGGTGAAAGATCTGTCCATCTCCGAGTGGGCTTTGTTCTGGGGAATCGGTTCTGCCTTCACACTGGCTTTTTATACTTTACAACCGTCTAAATTACTTGCACAATGGGGGGCAACCCTTGTAGTAGGCTGGGGAATGATCGTAGGTGGAGTTGGATTTTCTTTTATTTCTCCACCGTGGGAAATTCAAGGAGAATGGAATTTGAAAACTGCTTTATTTGTTGTTTTTGTGATTCTGTTCGGTACTTTGATCGCTTTTTACTGTTACTTAGAGAGTTTAAAGTATTTACGCCCTTCGGAAACCAGCCTGCTGTCCTGCGCCGAGCCTTTAACGGCAGCCATCATGTCTGTCGTCTGGCTTCATGTTTCCTTTGGTACAATCGAATGGATGGGTGCTTTGTGCATCATCGCAACCATTATTCTGTTGTCCAAATCTGAATAGTAGTTTTCCTTTCAGATCCAAAAAAATGATGAAACCCCCGGATCATTCCGGGGGTTCACTTGGATTACCTTTTATTT
Source organism: Paenactinomyces guangxiensis (assembly GCF_016055185.1). Lineage (GTDB taxonomy): Bacteria > Bacillota > Bacilli > Thermoactinomycetales > Thermoactinomycetaceae > Paenactinomyces > Paenactinomyces guangxiensis. Next base: position 79,203 of record NZ_JAECVR010000010.1, on the reverse strand, counting down.
ACCATATGAATCGCATTTCCGAAAACGCCTTCCGCCGCTTCCATGAGGGTTTCCGGCAAAGTTGGGTGAGCGTGGATCGTAAGGGCCAGATCTTCGGCATTGGCACCCATTTCGATCGCAAACACAGCTTCGGCAATAAGAGTGGAAGCTTCAGGACCGACGATTTGCACACCGAGGAGTTGTTTCGTCTCTTTGTCAGCAACCACCTGTACAAACCCATCGGCCGCATTCATGGAGAGGGCCCGCCCGTTGGCCTGGAACGCAAACCGGCTGACAACAGGATCATAGCCTTCTTCTTTGGCTTCTGATTCAGTAAGACCGGTGTAGGCGATTTCGGGGTCACTGAAGATGACGAAAGGCATCGCCTGGTAATCGATCACACTATTTTGGCCGCTGATCACTTCTGCAGCTACTTTTGCTTCATAGCTTGCTTTGTGAGCCAACAGCGCACCACCGGCACAGTCCCCGATTGCGTAAATATGATCCACGTTGGTGCGGCACTGGTTATCAATCTTGATAAAGCCACGTTCATCCAGTTCCACACCGGCAATATCAAGGCCAAGCTCGTCGGTATTCGGCGTGCGTCCGACAGATACGAGGCAATAGTCGCCGGTGTAGGTTTTTTCTTCCCCTTTCACCGACGCACGAACGGTTACTTCATCACCGTTTACTTCGCCTCCCTGAACCATTGCTTCAGTAACAACTGTCACACCGAGTTTTTTCAGTTTGCGGGTTACCATTTTGGTCAGTGAAGGGTCAGTTCCGGGAAGCAAGGATTTCGTTCCCTCCAGGATGGTTACTTCTGCCCCCAGTTTGGCGTAAGCAGTCCCCAGTTCCAGACCGATGTAGCCGCCACCGACAACCACCAGACGCTCGGGAACTTCCTGCAGGTTAAGAGCATCTGTGGAAGATAAAATCCGTTTTCCGTCAAAGGGAAGAACTTTTAATTCAGCGGGACGGGAGCCGGTTGCGATAATCACATCGTTAAATTTATACGTTTGGGCCGACTCATCATTGGATACCCTGACACTGTTCGGGCCGCTGAAGTAAGCTTCCCCGGAAACAATTTCCACTTTATTTCCTTTGAGCAGCGATTTGACGCCACCGGTCAGCTTTTTAACAACACCATTTTTCCATTCAACCAGTTTGGGCATGTTCACTTTCACATCGCCGGATACTTCGATGCCCACATCGCTGGCTTCTTTGATGTGCGTATAACGTTCAGCAGCACTGATCATCGCTTTGGACGGGATACATCCGCGATTCAGGCAGACACCGCCCAATGCTCCTTTATCTACAATGGTTACATTTTTTCCTAGTTGTGCGGCCCGAATGGCGGCCACATAACCGCCGGGACCTGCACCGATTACGAGAACATCCACTTCTTGTGCAAGATCTCCTACTACCATCTTATCTCATCTCCATCATCAGTAGATTCGGGCTTTCAAGCAGTTGTTTGACCCGGCTCAGGAATCGGGCAGCCACATCACCATCGATCAAGCGGTGATCAAAGCTGAGGGATACAAACATTTGCGGACGAACCGCGATTTCCCCATTGTGTACCACCGGTTTTTCTTTTATCGTCCCCACACCCAGAATCGCCACTTCCGGATAATTAATAACCGGGGTAAAGAATTGTCCGCCAAAGCCACCAATGTTAGAAATAGTGAAGGTACTTCCCTTCAGTTCACCCGCATCCAATTTCATGTCACGCGCCCGTGTTGCTTTGTCGGAAATTTCTTCCGCCAATTCAAAAATGGATTTGCGGTCGGCATCCTTCAGAACGGGTACCAGCAAGCCGTGATCAGTGGCAGCTGCCAGTCCGATGTGATAGTAATTCTTGAGGATGATTTCTTCTTTCTCATCATCTATGGAGGCGTTTAGCGCTGGGAATTGACGCAGGGCGGCGATCACCGCTTTAATGATAAACGGCAAATAGGTTAATTTGATATTCCGTTCCTCTGCAATTGTTTTCCCCCATTTGCGCAGGGAGATCAACTCGGTTGCATCCACTTCATCCATAATGGTCACATGGGGGGCGGTGTGTTTGCTTTCCACCATCCGTTTGGCAATGGTACGGCGAATGCCCCGGAGAGGGATGCGCTCTTCGGTGCCGGTCGTTTCAACGGCTGTCTTAGTGAATTGAACAGCCGGCCTTTCTTCTTTGTCGGGTACAGCGGCAGGAGCCTCTTCCACCTGTCCGCCGTCTGCAAATTTCTTCACATCTTCAGCGAGAATGCGGCCGTGTTTACCTGTACCCTTGACCTGGGTAATATCTACTCCCAGCTCACGGGCCAGCTTGCGCACGGAAGGCATTGCGGAAACATTCCCTTTTTTGGTTTCTGCCACTGCGTCAGCAATTTGCGCTTCAGCGGGAACTTTTTCTTCTTTTTTCTCTTCCGTTGTTGCCGGGGGCTCCGGGGGTTCAGCGGGGGTTTCGGCAGCTGCTTCCCCTTCCGCATCGATCAGGGCGATGACCGATTCAACAGCAACAATATCGCCTTCTTTTACTTTCAACTGTTTGATTGTTCCGGTAACCGGCGAAGGTATTTCGACAACCGCTTTGTCAGTTTGCACCTCGACAAATGTCTCAAATTCTTCGATCGTATCTCCTTCTTTAACATGGAGCTTAACGATTTCACCCTCTTGAATCCCTTCACCCATTTCGGGCAATTTAAATTCGTAAGCCACGTGTGTGTTCCTCCCATCTTACAGAAATTACATCTTCTGTAAACAAGATGATGCGGTGGCGCAAGCCTATGATCCGCGTGCGCAGCCACCGCTTGATTGTTTGATTTGTTACTTGCAATGGTCAGGGTATTAACGTTAGAAATCAAGAACTTTATTGATTGCCGAAACGACACGGGCAGCGGAGGGAATCCATTCTTCCTCGATCAGCGGGAAGGCAATGACCGTATCCGGCGGAGTTACACGCAACACAGGAGCTTCCAGCTTCAGAATTGCTTTCTCATTAATTTGCGCAATTACTTCCGCGGCAACTCCTGCGGATTTTTGCGCTTCTTGAACAACGATGGCCCGGCCGGTTTTCTCAACAGATTTAATAATGGTTTCTGTGTCAATCGGGCTGATGGTCCGGAGGTCAATCACTTCCACTTTGGCGCCTCTTTCTCTAGCAGCGAGTTCGGCAGCTTTGAGCGATGTATGTACCATTGCCCCGTACGTAATAATGGTTACATCGCTGCCTTCACGTACTACATTTGCTTTTCCCAGCGGAATGGTATATTCACCCTCGGGAACTTCCCCTTTGGAGAAATAAAGTTTCAAATGTTCCAGGACGAAGACCGGGTCATTATCACGAATCGCGGAAATCATCAAGCCTTTGGCATCATAAGGATTGGACGGAACAACAACTTTGATCCCCGGCGTTTGTGTAAGCAACCCCTCCAGCGGGTCTCCGTGCAATTCAGGCGGTTTCACCCCTGCGCCAAACGGAGTGCGGAAGGTAACCGGGCAATTGTATCTTCCTCCGGACCGATAGCGCATTCGAGGAGCCTGAACGGCAATGGAGTCCATCGCTTCAAAGATAAATCCGATGAACTGAATCTCCGCAACCGGCCGAAAGCCCTGAGTGCCCAGGCCAACAGCTAATCCGCCAATTCCGGATTCTGCCAGGGGGGTGTCAAAGACCCGATCTTCTCCAAACTCTTTTTGCAATCCATCGGTAACTCGGAAGACACCGCCGTTTTTCCCTACATCTTCCCCAAAGATCAATACGTTCGGGTCACGGTTGAGTTCGACACGAAGTGCATCGTTAATTGCTTTTACCATTGTGATTTGTGCCATCTGTTATTTGCCCTCCTTGCCCGTATACTCCGCTTTCTGCTCTTCCAGATGTGGAGGAGTTACTTCAAACATGCTGTCAATCAGACCGGGAATGGTCATCTTTTCATAGGCTTCCGCTTTTTTGATCGCATCAGCCACTGTTTGTTTTGCTTCTTCAATTACTGCATTTTCATCGTCTTCCGTCCACAGCTTTTTGTTTTCCAGATATTTACGGAACCGGACCAGCGGTTCTTTCGCTTCATATTCGGTTGGTTCTTCTTTGGCACGGTAGCGGGTCGGGTCATCCCCGGACATCGAGTGGGGCCCAAGGCGGTAGTTTAATGCTTCGATCAAGGTAGGACCTTCACCGTTGCGTGCCCTTTCCGCTGCATCGGATACAACTTTGTAAACAGCCAATACATCCATTCCGTCCACTTGAACACTGCGAATACCAGCAGCAACCCCTTTTTGTGCAATCGTTTGGGCTGCAGTTTGAATTTCAACCGGGGTAGAGATCGCATAGCGGTTGTTTTGCACAACAAAAATGGCAGGTAATTTATATACACCTGCAAAGTTCATCGCTTCATAGAAATCCCCTTGCGAACTGCCGCCGTCACCGGTGTATGTAATCGCAACATTGCGTTTACCGCGTTTTTTCAAGCCCATCGCCACACCGGATGTTTGTACATACTGGGCACCGATGATAATTTGCGGCATTAATACGTGAACGTCTTCCGGGATTTCACCGCCGTGCTGATGGCCGCGAGACCAGAGAAATGCTTGATACATAGGATAGCCATGCCAGTAAAGCTGAGGAATATCACGATACCCCGGGAGAATGAAATCCTCTTTATCCAATGCAAATTCGCTTCCGATCATGGTTGCTTCCTGGCCGGAAACAGGCGCATAGAAACCAAGACGGCCCTGGCGAGCCAGACCGACGGCCCGTTGATCCCAAACACGGGTAAATACCATTCTCCGCATTAATTCTCTCAGTTGCTCATCACTGAGATCAGGCATTTCGTCTTTATTCACTACTTTGCCGTCAGGTGAAAGAATAGAAAAAGCTTTAATCGGCTCCAACCTGACTTCGGCTTTCGCCAGCCCCTTTACTAGCTGTTTGGTCTTGGCCATTATTAAATCACCTCATCCTCAAGTTATAAGTGGAAGCGCATAACTGTTATATTCAAAAGCCAAAACTGTTTTATAACAGGAATAAAAAATCACTAAAAAAACTTATTTTTATTGATTCTCCCCGTTTGAAACAATACATTATAATACAATAATACAACTTCGATAAAATTTGTCAAATAACCTCTTTTACTGTAGCTTTTACATAAACTCTTCAATTGATTACAAAATGAAACGCTGACTGGTGAATTCTTCCTCTCCCGGGATATCAGATAAACTTTTCAATCGCTTTTGCTACTCCATCCTCATCGTTGGTTTGCGTGACGTAATCACATACTTCTCTGACTTCCTGGTCCGCATTGCCCATCGCTACACTGACACCCGCTATTTTTAACATGGACAAATCGTTGCGGTTATCTCCGATCGCCATCGTCTGCCCGGCGGGAATCCGGTGTTGTTGTGCCAACCTTTCCAGAGCAATGCCCTTTTGCGCTTCACGGTGGTTAATCTCGATGTTGTTGCCAGCTGATGCGGTGAGTACAATCCCCTCTAATCCGCTGACTTTGGTGCGTGCCTCGGCCAGCTTTTCTGCTATCATCGAAAAGGCTAACATTTTGTAGATATGAAAAGACGAGTCAACAATTACATCTTCCAAGTGTTTCCGTTCTGTTACCTCGGCTTGCTGAAATTGTTTTTTGGCTGCCATCTGCAACATTTCCGGTTGAATGGACGGATTGGCGCTTTGCAACTTATCCATCTCCACCTTCAGGTGGTTGTGTCCGTCACGATTGGAAAAAATCCCTTCATCTGTATAAAGTTCATGGTAAATCTCTGCCTCTTGAAATGCCTGATGAATCTGAAGGGCCACCTGGCGATCCAGATGAATTGACTGTAACAATACTCCCTCTTCGGAGCAGATACGGGCTCCGTTCAAATGAATCACCGGACAAATGATTCCGGCGGGTTGCAGTACCCTCATCGCTCCTTCATAAGATCTGCCTGTAGCAATAGCCACCAGAACTCCTTTTTGCTGTGCCTGTTGGATGGCCTTTTTATTGGCCAAACTGATTTCTCCGCGGCTGCTTAATAATGTTCCATCCATATCAATTGCAATCAGTTTTATCACATTATCCACTCCTTCTGTACAAAACCATTGTAACCTTTGTCACAATATAAACAAAAAAGGAGCCAGAAAGCTCCCTTCCTTATTTTTTGTGAAAGTGTGTGTCTAAGGGGGGAGGCAGAATTCTGTCCCGCTCCCGATCGGCGCCCTGCGAGGAAGGTGGAAATGGCCGCTCCAAAAACGGCACAAGAGGCGCAGGCAAACGGCAGGGCAGATTCAAAGAAGTGTTGCCTCGCTTTTTCCCTTGTTCCGTTTTTCCCGCCAGGTCGGTCGCCAAAGCCGCTCCCAAGAATTCTGCTTGCCCGGCATGATTCACACTTTCATCCCAGGGGTGTGCGCCAAGATCATGAGGGTTTTCTTTCTAAACGGTGGTACAGTTCCTGCTTCCTGTCTTTATAAGGGGAAACCTGCCCCTGCTCCCAGTTTTGTTTAAGGAAATTTAAGTCCAGCCGGTAAGAAACCAGTGTTTCAACATTTGCCTCACAAACAGATAGTACTCCATCAGGCGGGAACGGATGATCACAGGGGGAGAAAAAACCGCTCTGTGAATACCCTGTATCGATCTGCGGAACCTCCGGTAATTTCCCCGTCATCCCGCACACAGCAATATACCTTTGATTTTCAACCGCTCTTGCCTGAGCACAATGGCGAATCCGATAATAACCAGCCATCGTATCGGTATAGGTGGGATTTAAAATGATCTCCACCTTTTCATCTGAAACGATGCGGGATAACTCCGGAAACTCAATATCATAACAAATTAAAATAGCTACCTTTCCGACAGGGGTGTCAAAGACTTGCAAATTTTCCCCCGGGGTCAGTTTCCAGACCTTACGCTCTTCAGGAGTTAAATGAAGTTTCTTTTGCCTTTCGATCCGACCGGTAGGAAAAAAGAAAAACGATTCGTTGACATATGCCCCATTTTCCTCATGGATATGAGTTCCCGCCACAATCATGATGCCTGTATCCCTGCTTAATTGCCGGAAAAAACGTATATATGAGTCAGTAAAACCATTTAAGTAGGCACAAGCTTCATGATGGGGCAAAGCGGGTTGCAATGCCAGAAGATGAGCCGTTAAATACTCAGGAAAAACAAGCAGTTCCACTCCACGCTCTCCGGCGGCCCGCACATGGTTTTGAATCCCCTTCCAAAAGTCTTTCTCTGATGACAGCGGGCGAATCGCATATTGAACAACACCTACATGAGCCAGCATAAACTATCTCCCCTTCAGGCCCGGGTTGAGCCACTCAACCAGAACTGCTTTATTCAGTGACTCCTCATCTTCCAGATAATCATCTAAAACTTGCTGCGGCTTTAAGCCTTGTTTCACCATAAAGGTTAATACCGGATCTTTGATCTGACCATGTGCCACCTTTTGCACATATTCCGCGGCATCCATTTGTCCGGCATACTGATGGAATCCGGGAATGCGGCATCCGGCAATCAGCCTTTTTAATCCTAAGCTTTTAACCAGCTCCTTACGTGCTGCATACAACGCTTGCGCAACTCCCCGGCCGCGGAAAGCCGGACGCACACAGAGATCGATCCCATACAGGCTATCTCCGTCCGGTTGATGGCTGTTGCGGATATACCCGTCATCCGCCGCTTCGGCCCACGTATGCGGTTCTCCAGTATATTGAACGATAAGGGAGGTAGCCGACCCGGTAATGATTCCGTCAACCTCTGCAACCATCGCTCCGGCCGGAAATGTTTCCACATGTGCGGCAATCTGCTCTCTGTTCCACAGCAACTCCTCCGGGAAAGGAGGTGGAAAGGCTTCCCGCTGCACTTGCAATAAACCATCAAAATCGTCCAATGTGTACGTTCGCACTCGTACGCTCATCACCGGCACCTCTCTTTTTAACAGATAAATCCTCATTCTAACATCATTATAATGGAGATTGGCAGAAAGGGATGAAATACTTTGCTTCCACCATAAAAAATGTCAAAACCCAAACACTCCCGACTTTTTTTGGCTCAAGGACCGATTCAATCATTGATTTGCAAACTTAAGCATCTGAATCGTGTATAATAGGATCATAGCTTTTTGAAATTAAAAGGATGATTGAAATGCAGCCAACATTAAAAGTTTCAAAAGAAACTCCCCGCCTCTGGGGAGATAAACGCTACCATACATGGAATCACCATCTGCGCCGGGTGTTTGGGGAAAAAATCTTTAAAGTGGCGCTGGATGGCGGTTTCACTTGCCCCAACCGCGACGGCAAAGTGGCCGTTGGAGGCTGTACTTTCTGCAGTGCCAGGGGCTCCGGGGATTTTGCCGGCAACCGGCGGGATGATCTGCTCAAACAGTTCCACGAGGTAAAATCACGCATGCACACCAAATGGGCAAACGCCAAATATCTGGGGTATTTCCAGGCATTCAGCAATACCTACGCCCCGGTGGAGGTATTGCGGGACATGTACGAAACCATACTCGCCCAGGAAGGGGTTGTCGGTCTGTCGATCGCGACCCGGCCGGACTGTTTGCCTGATGATGTGGTAGAATACCTGGCCGAATTGAATCAACGGACCTACCTGTGGGTTGAACTCGGTTTACAGACCATCCATGAGCACACCTCAAAACTGATCAACCGCGGACATGATTTTGCCTGTTTCCTGGAGGGAGTAGACAAACTCCGCAGACACGGGATTCGCACCTGTGTCCATATCATTCACGGCCTTCCCGGCGAAACGGAAGAAGAGATGATAGAAACGGTAAAAGCCTGCGCTGATATGGATATTCAGGGAATTAAGATTCATCTGCTCCACCTGTTAAAAAACACCCCTATGGTCAAGCAGTATGAACAGGGGTTACTCCGGTTCCTGGACAAAGAACAATATGTACGCTTAGTCGCCGATTCGCTGGAACTGCTCCCCCCTGATGTAACCATTCACCGGATCACCGGGGACGGGCCTCCGGATTTATTGATGGGGCCGATGTGGAGCATCAAAAAATGGGAAGTTTTAAATGCGATTGATGATGAATTAAAACGCCGGAACTCATGGCAAGGGAAAAAGGCCGCCCGCCGCAAACCGGCTGTAACTGCGGGCGGTTGAGAGGAGAAGTGCATTGATCCTCCCCTCTACTTTGCAAAGTGCCCGTTCCTGGATCAGTTATTCCCTCCCCCGCGGCGGAACAGCGGTTGATGCTACGGTCGGCAACGGATATGACACATTGTTTCTGGCGGAACAAGTGGGACCTGAAGGGGTCGTGTTCGGATTTGATATTCAGCAGGAGGCCATTGAATCAACTGCCCGCCGGTTGAGAGAAGCCGGCCGGCAAAATCAGGTTCGTTTATTTCCATGCAGCCATCACAGAATGGATGAGAAGCTGCCGGCGGAGGTGAAGGGGAAAATTCAGGGAATGATGTTTAACCTCGGCTATTTGCCGCATGGAAACCCTGAAATTATTACACAACCCCAGACCACGATCGAAGCGTTACAGATCGGCACAGTTTGGCTGGCACCCGGCGGTATGATTACACTCGCTCTATACACCGGACACCCGGGGGGACAGGAAGAGGCAGATGCAGTTGTAAATTGGGCATCAGCCCTCCCTCCCAAACAATTTCAGGTGATGTGGCAACAAATGGTCAACCGCCGCCATGCCCCTTCGCTTTTGGTTATAGAAAAAAGATAAACATTCCGCAAAAAAGCGATTCACCCCATCTAAAGGTATTGGATCGCTTTTTTCTACTTTTCATTTTCCATTTTACGCATGATTTCTTTAACCATATTCCGCGGCAACAGCCGTACGGATCTGGCAAAGAGTTGATTTTTCATGCCGGGAATAATGACACTTTTCCCTTCCATCAAGCCCCGGAATGCCGCAGTTGCCACTTCCCTGTCAGATAGACGGGCCCCAAAAAAGGAGTGCTGGTGAAAGTGTGTCTTTTTCTCCGGTTCCGTTTGCGGAGGCCGGGGACATAAGGCACTTACTGTAATTCCTTGCTCTTTAAATTCCTGGGCCAGCGCTTCACTAAAAGCCAATATATACGCCTGTGTTGCCCGGTAAACAGCCATACGGTCACCAGGATTGGTCCGGAATACCACGGTTGAGGCTACATTTAACACTTTCCCTTTGCCGCGGGCAGCCATTTCCCCAATCAGGAGTCTGGTCAAATGAGTAAGGGCAGTGACATTGACTTGAATCATGGCTAACTCCTGCTCCAAAGGCGTTTCCGTAAATGGTTCATTCGCCGTTATTTCCGCATTGTTGACTAACAGATCAATTTCAATTTCCTTCTCTTTTAACTGTGAAACAATCTCTTCCGGCGCAGATGGATGTGCCAGGTCTTTGGGCATCACCAGCACCCTTACACCAAATTCCGCGCGCCATTCTGTTGCCAGTTGCTCCAATCTCTCACCGTTCTCGGCTACAATCACCAAATCATACCCATTCATGGCGAACAGCCGGGATAATTCATATCCGATCCCTGATCCGGCACCCGTTATCAAAACAGCCTCCATTTTATGGATGAACACGGACAAACCACCTCATCCTTTCATCATCCGCACACCATCCATAACCAAGATGGCAAATAAATCCATCATTTTTTAATGAAAAGGGCGGACAGATATTAAAATTTACTTATATTTTAACATCTGTCCGCCCAAATTCCCCCTTTGGAATGATTTGATTTTTATAAGGAAAAGAGCCGATCGATCCGCAAGCTTCACACAAGCCGGAATTGAACCGCATATTGGGGTTATGGTTGATCATCCGCGAATGTATTTTATTATACAGGTGAACCGACTGTTAAAAAAACATAAAAACATCTTCCGATGAAGGAAGATGTCGTTATTTATCTAACTAAGATAAAACCGCCGCTTAACGATTTTTTTTCTGTTTGGCAGCAAGAGCACTTAAGCGTTCTTCACTGCTCTTGAGCCATTTTTTCATCATGTCTTCAAAGTCGGCAGGCCCTTTGCGTCCGCCCCGGCGATCTCCGCCGCCTCTGCGTTCACGTGGAGGGCGATCTTCGCTCAAGGCTTTTATCGATAAGGAAATTTTTCCTGAAGGATCGATGGAAAGCACTTTCGCTTTGACAACTGCACCTACTTGAAGTTCATCTTCAACTTTTTCTACGTATTTTGTAGAAATTTGAGAGATGTGAACCAGACCGGTTTCCCCTGATTCTAACTTTATAAAGGCCCCGAAAGGTTTGGTCGAGATCACTTCTCCCTGTACGACGGCCCCTTCCTTTAACTCACTCATTATAACACTCCCGAAGTGGAATTCATTCTGTTCCAAAATATCATTTATCTGCTGTAAAGTCAATGGGTATTTATACCTACAAGGCATAACTCTACTACTTTTTTGCAAAGAGTGACAGAACTCTCAAGCAATAACATTTTCGGCCTATAGAAAGTAAACCATAAAAAATCCCTGGTACACATTCATCTTCTTAATAGAGTAAATATTTCCATTAACCACCTGTTGAATGACTGAAGCGGGAACAACAGAGACAAGACGTTCGCAAGCACCAGCAAGAAGCTTTGTTTCCGGTCGCGCTGCCTTTTTAAGGGTCAGAAAAAGAAACTATCATGTATCGGTTCACCTTTTCGGCATCATTATGTTATACTTTTTCTTGATTTAATATGTCATAATTGCCATATGATAAACCATAGGAAAAAATAAAGGTGGCTGGAACAAATGAGCATGGTTATAAAAACTGAAAGTGAACCTTCTTTTCATCTTGCAGGAAAAAAGCACCTGAATTTAACGGCAGCTGAACTGGTAGAAGAAGCTCTGCGCAGACAGGAAGGCGTTCTTGCCGGAGATGGAGCTTTGCGGGCTACAACCGGCTTATTTACCGGGCGTTCACCCAGAGATAAATATATAGTGAAAGATCAGATCGTGGAAAAAACGATTGACTGGGGAACTGTTAATCAACCACTGGCTCCGGAAAAATTTGACCAAATGCTAAATCGCTTACAAACATACTTACAGGAAAAAGAGGTATATATTTTTGACGGATTTGCCGGAGCAGATCCTTCTTACCGCCTGCCAATTCGGGTTATCAATGAGTATGCATGGCATAACCTGTTTGTGCGGCAATTATTTATCCGCCCCACTGAAAGGGAATTAGAAACACATCAACCGGAATTCACCATTATCTGTGTCCCCCGGTTCCCGATCGACCCGAGTATGGACGGAACCCGTTCGGAAACGGTAATCGCCGTCAGCTTTGAACGAAAAGTGGTGGTAATCGCCGGAACACACTATGCGGGTGAAATGAAAAAATCAATCTTCAGTGTGATGAACTATCTGTTGCCCGAACAGGGTGTTCTTCCCATGCACTGCTCTGCCAACATGGGCCCGGCAGGGGATGTCGCCCTTTTCTTCGGCCTGTCCGGAACAGGTAAAACCACTCTTTCCGCCGACCCTGAACGCCGTCTCATCGGCGATGATGAGCACGGCTGGTCCGACCGGGGCGTTTTTAACTTTGAAGGCGGTTGCTATGCGAAATGCATCGGATTGAGTGAGGAAAAAGAACCGCAAATCTGGCAGGCAATCCGGTTTGGAAGTGTGCTGGAAAATGTCGTTCTCGATCAGAACAGGCAGCCTGACTTCAAAGATGACTCTCTCACGGAAAATACCCGGGCCGCTTACCCGATTGATTATATCCCGAACGCCGTGATTCCCGGAGTCGCCGGCCATCCCAATATCATCCTGTTCCTGACAGCTGACGCCTTTGGAGTGCTTCCTCCCATTGCCAAATGCACCCCCGAACAGGCGATGTATCATTTCTTGTCCGGCTATACAAGCAAACTGGCAGGGACCGAACGCGGCGTAACCGAACCGGAAGCAACCTTCTCCACCTGTTTTGGGGCTCCTTTTTTACCCCGTCCCGCCCATGTATATGCTGAAATGCTGGGCGAAAAAATCACTCAACACGGAGTGCAAGTTTACCTTGTCAACACAGGCTGGACCGGCGGACCCTACGGAACGGGAGAACGTATGAACCTCGGCTACACCCGCTCCATGGTTCGCGCAGCCATTAACGGGGATTTAAATCAAGTTTCATACACAACTGATCCCGTGTTCGGACTGTCAATGCCAGCATCCTGTCCGGGTGTTCCGTCAGAATTGCTAAATCCCAGAAATACGTGGAAAAACACTGATGAATATGACCAAAAAGCGAAAGAGTTAGCCCGGCTCTTCCATCAACATTTCTCCAGATTTGCCCAGGTTCCGGAAGCAGTGCGCAACGCAGGGCCGACCTGTTAATACCTGATAGGATACCCGTACTTTCCAAGAGTACGGGTATTTTCAACCTTACAAAATAACTCCGCCTCAACCGTACCTATTGATCTTTCCGGCAGCTGAATCCTTTTTAAAGAATGGGTCCCATGCAATCAGTATTTTTTGTCTTCTGTATATAAATCCATCTTGAAAAAGCATGATTTAATTGCTATGATCAGCAAAGTGGACGAATAAAATGGAATAGAATGACAGGAAGGAAATCTTTATGACAAGACCTGTAGTGATTGGTGTCGCCGGAGGTACCGGCTCGGGAAAGACGACAGTCGCGCGAAAAATCGTGGAACAATTTACAGATTCAGTCGTTTACCTTGAACAGGATGCCTATTATAAGGACCAATCCCACCTCACATTGGCCCAGCGTATACAGACCAACTATGATCACCCGCTCGCCTTTGACAATGATCTGCTGATCCGGCATCTGCAAAAGCTGCTTGACTACCAGCCCATCGAAAAACCTGTTTATGATTACTCGCTTCACACACGTTCCAATCAAACCGTCCCGTTAGCACCCAAAGATGTGATTATTATTGAAGGCATTTTGGTATTAGAGGATGAACGGCTGCGCAATCTGATGGATATCAAAATTTTCGTCGATACCGATGCCGATGTACGGATTTTACGGCGCATTGAACGGGATATCCAGGAGCGCGGACGTACCTTTGAATCGGTGATGAATCAGTATCTCAACATCGTCCGGCCCATGCATTTGCAGTTTATCGAACCGAGCAAACGCTATGCAGACCTGATCATTCCCGAGGGCGGGCACAATCAAGTGGCGATCAATCTGCTGATCAACCAGATTCGCACTTACCTTGATTTAGATGAATAGCCAAAAATGAACCGGAAAAGTCAAGGTTTACATAATATTTGGCACGGATAAAGTACAGATCAGATGGAGGTTACTATGATACATGCAACTATATCTGATCTGTACTTTATTTTTTATACAATCAACCAAAATCTTTTAAAATGGAATTTTTCCGTTAACTGTTAAACTCAATATAAAATGTGCTGACCGCCTTAAATTATAGCAGTCTGAAAAAACAGGCTATATTTGGCGTTGACAAATTGAATGATCTCGATTTAAAATGTTTCAGGCAGGAAATTGTTTTTATGTAAATTTTTTTAAAAAATTATGGAACCGGTTACAATCGGGAGACTGTACGGATGGCTACAATCAGAGATGTTTCGAAATTATCCGGGGTTTCTGTGGCGACTGTATCACGGGTATTGAAACGAAGTGGATATGTCCACAGGGAGGCGGAGAAAAAAGTGTTAACAGCGATTCAAGATTTAAATTACAAACCGAACATGGTAGCCAGAAGTTTATCAAATAAGAAAACAAAGACCATCACCCTCATTGTGCCTGATATCACGAACCCATTTTTTCCGGAAGCAGCTTGATTCGATCCATGTCGAGCTGGACGTTCAGCACATCAAAAGGAAGACAACAAGGAAGGTGTAAATGATGAAACGGCCGAAAATGCCGTCATCGGCAGCATCAATATGGACCTGGTGATGGAAACTTCCCGTATGCCTGCAGTGGGCGAGACTGTATTGGGAAGCAAATTTACTACTCTTCCCGGGGGAAAAGGAGCAATGGTTGCCTGTGCGAGGCTTGGGGCTGACGTCACAATGGTCGGATGTGCGGGAAATGACAGCTTTGGATCTGAGTTGACTGCAAATTTACAAAGAGAGGGCGTTATAACGGTAAATGTGGAAACGGTTACAGATTTAGCAACCGGCATTGCTTCGATTACGGTTGAAAACGGTGAAAACTCTATTATTGTCGTGCCGGGTGCCAATGATGCGCTAACCCCGGAAAAAGTACGACAGGCAGAAAAAGTGATTCAAGAAGCGGATGTGGTATTGCTTCAGCTTGAAATTCCGCTGGATGCGGTAGCGGAAGCGGCCCGCATCTCAAAGCATCATCATGTTCCGGTGATTTTAAATCCGGCAACCGCGCTTTCAGTAACGAAATTCGGCGCCCAGGGCGGCATGCCTTCACATGAACAGGTGCAAACCTTTTTACAGCTGAAACTCAGAGATATTTAAGCATGAACGAGTCCTTTCCTGTGGCGGCACTACGGCTGATATTTGAATCCGAAGATAACTTTTTACGCATTGTAGAAAAAGTACCCTGGTCGGAGGCGGTTACAGCCGGCAATTTTATCGGGCAAAAAATCGTGTTGAACGAATTCGTCGCCTACTCCTCTTTTGTCCCGCAGATGGATACGCTGTCTGCTAAAACAGTAGCCATCGTTACATTTGCCCTGTGCGGATTCGCCAACCTGAGCAGTATAGCCATCCAGATCGGTGGTTTGGGCGGGATTGCCCCGAATCGTCGCAGCGAACTTGCCACATATGGTGTGCGGGCGGTGCTGGCGGGAACACTGGCTTCTCTGTTAAGCGCCTCCATTGCAGGGATGCTGATTTGAACGTCGGACCGGGTGTGCTGTACGGTTCGACGAAGGAATCGGTAATGACCGCCATGATGTCTCATATGCGGTACATTCACCGGAATTAAAGATAATGGGAATCACCACCGGTTTCGGAAATTCAAACGTGGGAGACAACCAGAAATACGCTGCAAGTATTGGAGATGCTGGGAGCGGATGATATCCCGGTCATTGCCGGTGCCGACAAAACGTTTACCGGAAAAAAAGCCGGGGAGAAGGCCGCCGGGTCCGCGTCTGCCTGGACATCGACAGTGAGCGCTTTGTTTCGCATTTTTTACAACGAGTCATGTCATGAAGCAGGAAGCGATTGATTGGCTTTGCAATGGAATGGATCTTCCTCTTCTTGAAATAAATCCTGCATAGCTGTTATAGTAATAGAGTTATGCCCACAAAGGCATGACGGGTGGGTGAGGGGCTTACAAAAGAAGGAATGGAGTAGTGACTGAGCATTTTATTAAGCTGGACGCACATGGAACGACATGGAAAACAGAGTTGACGGCCGGTTTAACCTCCTTTTTCACGAGTGCCTATATTATACTGGTTAATCCCCTGATCCTGAAGGATGCCGGCATCCCGTTGAGCGCCGGCGTCATGGCCACCATTGCTGCTTCTATCGCCGGCTGCCTGCTCATGGCACTATGGGCCAATGCGCCGGTCGTTGTGATTCCCGGCATGGGTGTCAATGCTTTTTTCACCTATACCATTGTCCAATCACTGGGCCTTACCTGGCAGCAGGGGCTGGCTGTTGTAATTGTATCCGGCTTTCTCTTTTTCCTTGCCGGGATCACTTCTTTGGGGAGCCGTTTATCGGCGGCCGTTCCCTCTACGCTGAAACACGGGATTTCCGGGGGGATCGGTCTCCTGCTCACCTTTATCGGACTGCAGAAAGGGCAAATGATTCATCCCAGCGAAACCTCTTTTGTCACCCTGGGTAATTTCGGAGATCCGGTTACGCTGTCTACCCTGGCCGGTCTGGCAGTCACCCTGTTCTTGTTTGTCCGTAACATCAAAGGGAGCATGTTGATCGGGTTGTTTTTCACCAGCCTGTTGACCTTCGGGCTTACAGGCAAAACAACTGCGGCCGTCACAGGAATGGATTTCAGTGATTACACCCGGGTGTTGGCCTCTGCCGACTTTAGCATCCTGCAATTTCCTTTCTGGATCGCTGTTTTTTCCATGACCATGATCGTCCTGTTCGAGAATATGGGATTGTTGAACGGGATGCTCCCGGATGCTCAAAAATTCCCACGGGCATACAAAACACTGGGGGTTTCTACGATCACCTCAGGGTTCTTCGGAACCAGTCCGACCATTGCGGCTGCCGAGAGCGCTTCAGGGATTGCCGAAGGTGGAAAAACCGGCATCCCCGCGCTGGTGACGGCAATTCTGTTCGCTGTGTCGATGCTGGTCCTGCCGCTCATTGAGATGATTCCCGGCAACGCCGTCGCACCGGTATTGATCATCATCGGTGCACTCATGATGAATAGTGTGCAGGAAATCCCCTTTCGCGATTTCTCTGAAGGGTTCCCCGCCTTTTTGATCATCGCCTGCATCCCTCTGACATCCAGTATCGCAGACGGTCTGGCTTTCGGCTTTATCGCGTACCCCTTGCTCAAAGTAGCCACGGGAAAGTGGAAACAGGTTCCCGGTCTGGTATATCTGATCGCCGGGCTGTTCCTGGTCAACTTTATCGCCTCAGCTGTGGTGGCCCATTAAGAGGTTGAATGGGACGGCCTTATACATGGGGAGCATCGTAAGCCGAGATCCCGGGATGCAAGTAATTCAGCTCTCTCTCAATCAGAAGCAGCAGCTTAAAATAAATATGCTTAAGGCTCGCAAACGTGCATTTCAAACACGTAAGCGAGCCTTTATTTATGTTGACTGCCTTGAATGATGTGCGGCTATGTGCTTGTACTCAGAGAAATAGGCAGTGAAAAACACTGCTTCAAACATCTTCATTTGTCAGTGCATAAACAGTTACCAATAGTTACTTACTCCGCTCCCTGCTTAAATTTATCAGATCGTGTTTTCAGCCGAATGCTCCATTTCAGAAGAAAAAATCCGGTCAACACAACACACAATCCCATAAATGTATACATCAAATACTGTTCAACCATTGTATAAACAATCTCCCATTGCTCACCGAAAATATAGCCGATCCCGAAAAATGCTGATACCCATAAACCGGCTCCTGTATACGCATACAAAGCAAACGAGCGATACGGAATACGGATCATCCCCACAAAATAGCCGATAAACTGTCTGATCCCCGGCACGAAATAACTGATAAATACTATTTTATTCCCATACTTCCCATAGGATCTTCTCGTTTTTTCCAAAAGTTCAGGCTTAAAAAACAGCCACTTCCCATAGCGTTCAACCAATGGCGTCCCCAGCTTATATCCGATCCAGTAGGTAATCGTCATGCCCAGACATGCTCCTGCATAAGCCACAGCCATAGCTGGCAAAGGCTTAAGTACTCCTTTGTAGGACAGATAGCCGGTGTAAGTCAGCGCTGTATTGCCCGGAGGAATCGGCAAGGCGATCGTATCCAGGGGCAACCCGATCAACAGCACCCAGTATCCATATTGCGCAAACAATTGTTCAACTAATTCCAGAAACTTCATAAACCGCTCCTTATTTATGACATTTATGAGTGACTGTTGACTCATCATTTTTTATTATGGCTATACAGACATTCTCATATCATACAGTGCTATTTTTAAAATACCAAACACAACCATGTTTTAAATCGAACCGGGGTTGTATTCCAGGATGGAACCCCGGTTCCAGATGAGCGGACCGGAAAAGAAAAAGCTTTGGGTATATAGGCCCCAGGCCATATTGATGATAATAGTTCAAAAAGACTGTCACCCAAAAATATCCCAATGATTCCGGGTTTTATTTCATATCTATATCCTCATGTTACATCAAATCAATTTCCTTTGTCTTTATATACTTTGATAAAATCCTGAAATCTAAAAATACAAGTTTTTGGGAAATTTTATGATTTAATTAAAAAATTCGGGTCGGCCAAGTTTAACATAAATGGGTTGTTTGAGTTGAGATAATGATCGATAGGCTTTCAGAAGCGCTTCTGATCTCATCTGCAATGTCATGATTATCTTTGATTGTGGCTTTAGCAACGCAATACTGCGAAACTTCCAAGAGAAGGATGAGCTCATTAAATACTTGGTTATTCACCCAAATAAAAAAACAAATAAAAAATTGCTCCTGCAAGTATAATTGAGGAACCAACCGCAATTATCCAGGGAGCAATTTTTCATAAATCATTATCACTCGTTTGAGACTCCACACGGCTGAAGCACCACAGGCACTTACGTTGGTCGCCGTGGGATTTCTGGGTAGTTAATGCCCTCCACTCCCAAGTTCGGGGCTGTCTCATCAGTCCTTCCCATGCAGTTCTACAACTCATGTTGCATGTACCCACATAGGCGGAACGCCTGTTACCAGCGTTCTGGTCCATATTCACTCACTCTCATGGTTTTACCCGGCAGGAGAGATTGATACGCCACTGGAACCTCATACTGCGGGTTCTTGGAGAGGTGCATGCGGTAAAAGTTACACGTAAGGTTCAGGAAGCGGGAGTTGATGCACCACCGGGTCTTTGGCCTCTTGCTTCATCCGGTTAAATGGGGCATTTCATTTTCACCAAGAGTTTTTTACCCACGATCCTTGTTTTTGTCGAATCAATACAATTTGCCCAATATGGTAAACATTGTGTGTACATAGGTTGGAAATAGCCATCCACCAAAAGACCTCCTCATCAAAGAAAGGAATTCGCTCATGAAGCTCTGATTCGGGGCAATCAGCAAGAGTGTCCCGCCACTCGCTAAAGATGGCATCCAAGCGAATCAACGCCGCCTTCCAGGCCCTTTCAGAAAAATCTTGAATAACAAATGTCTCTTCATTTTTATCATCCGTATCACCAATGGAGTTCTCCTTAAAGCGATGGAGCCAGACAGTATTCCAAAAAACAAGGTGATTTACAATTTGCCAGATCGAGTTCGTGTCTGTATGATCACACCACATCGCCTGCTCAACAGTGAGTCCGTCCAACACCACACTTAGTGGTGGGAACCAGCTGGCTTCATTGTGACAAATTGTTAATAAATCGAGAAGGAGTTCTTTTTTACTGTCGTTTGTCTGTTTTGTATTTTTAGATGAATTCTGCCAGCTGCTGTTTGGGTCTGTACCCGAAAATAAATTTGGATTTTCCTTTTGGATTGGTCTTTTTTCCATTTGTTACCTCCAAAAATCGATAATAGTTTTGTTGCAAAGGAATATGTGTGTTGTTTTTCATTTAGACCAACCCCTTCCCTGAATTCATTTCTATTTCGTTGCACTAATTTTTATTATATACAAACAATTTTTAATTATCAATATAATAACCCGGATTCGGTGTTGTTAACTCAAATAATATTGACATACGTTCATTGTCAAAGACCAAAAACACCTCCTATCCATTTCTTTGGACAGGAGGACAACAAAAATTGCAATACTCCCCACTCAAAGGAAGTATCATCTTTTTAATGTTTTTGGAATAGAATTAGTAAATCATTGGCTTAGAGGTCACCCTTTTGATTACAAACCGACCTGATATTATCACTCATTTAATAGGTCCAGGAATACCTGAGATGCACTTCCCGGCCATTGTTGGGAAAATAGTTGTGGATAATATAAGCCGGACCCATGCCCCTGGTAAAGATGTTGTCACGTTCGATTCCTTAACTCCATGGGTCCCCGACGTTTCCGCTGCCGTCTTTGTTGTCCTTCCAAACTTCGTACTATTTGATACAGGTCTCATCCTGGAAGTACTTGTTATCACACCAGGGACCGGATGGACCGAACCAAACCTGCTTGTGGTAGAAGTCAACATTCGTACCATAGCATTCTTTTTCAAACTCTGCCATACTTAGTAAAAGTAATAAAAGAAATTTCAAAAAGAACAGATTACTGACGTTCTGTTTGGGAGATCGTTACACAAATATTTGGATTGGCAAGAGTATTACCAGTTGCTCAATTGCAGGCGGTAATAAGTATCCTGGGCATCCAAAGGTTGTCCTATGATTCTGCTATGGTACACAGGTAACATCTCCTACTGCATAGCCACCACTGGCTGTCGAAACATATAAACGATAGGTTGTTTGTGAGCCGTATGAGGTGGAGCTAATTGAAGTATCACCACCACTCCATGATTTACTGGCTTCGTAATACCAACGTCCTCCGGATAGATATTGAATGGCTATAGTTGCATTACTTGCACCCCCGTTTATATT
The DNA here is from genome assembly GCF_016055185.1 of Paenactinomyces guangxiensis. GTDB lineage: Bacteria > Bacillota > Bacilli > Thermoactinomycetales > Thermoactinomycetaceae > Paenactinomyces > Paenactinomyces guangxiensis. The sequence continues at coordinate 58,136 of NZ_JAECVR010000010.1, read as the reverse complement.
AAACGAGATTGTTGGGCCGCTTTTTGTACAACTAGAGCTTCCCCAATGACTATTCGCCCCAAGATTAAACGTCCAGCCCGATGCATAAGCCTGAAACGGCAGAAGCAGGGCTGTCAACAACACTAGCAAAGAAAGTGTAATTTTTTTGATATTCATCAGCATTATCCCTCTTTTCTTAATATAAAAATAATTTTTACTCAATTAGTATAAACTACTTTTTTATCTAAGCAAATATATTAACTCAGGTACGCAGGGCATCCAAGCATTTTTTGTTTTAAGGGATACGTGCCAATCCATAGGGAAGGGATTCTTGATTTCAGATGTGGAAACTCTTGTCTTCATTCTCGTGATGTAGATCCCTTGAGATGCTTGACAACCTGGTGTATGCCGAATCGGGGATCACATGGTATGAGCAAATGTACATGATCGGGCATGATCTCCATACTTGAAATTGTGGTTTTAAGCTCCTTTGCTTTTTGTATGAACAGTTCTTCGAGTCGAACACTTACAGGCGGAACTAATACTTTCTGTCGGTACTTCAGCTGAAGCTAGGGGTTTTCCCGCTCGCAAAGATATAAATTTGTATTAATATGTAATTTCGCTAAAATAAAAAATAGTACGGAGATATGGTCCCCATGTCCCCCAAACCTAATTTATTTCGACTTGAAGGTGGAACGAGATGAAACTGAAAGAATCCTTGGAACTCTTATGGGATGAACTGGAGCAATTTCAAATTCATTATGATCCAAACAAAACCAGAGCAGGGACAAATGAAATTTTAATTGGAATTGGTGATGAAAATAACGGGGGGGTTTGCCTGAACAACAGAAGGACCGAATATGAGTCTGTGACGGAGCTGTTGTACTATTCGGACCGGCAGACGCTTGAACTGCCGGTCTCGTTTCATGAGACTCAATTTTATATTGAAGATTTGTCACCCGACTCTTGTCTCGCTTTTATTTTTTTGTACTGTCTGAATCAGGGAATGGCTGCGGACGAATTCCCTGAGGATTGGGTGGACTATGTGAACAAGTGGGAAATGGGGGATGTGAAAACCACGGGTGAACCTTTTCAGTCGTGGGGCTGTTTACACAGTGCACTAGCTCAGGCCCATTTTACGTTTTATGAAGAGACCGATGCGGAAGGGAAGCCGATTTCCAAGATTGATCAGGCGAATTATGTAAATGGTTTTTGGGCCTGCGTCACACTGGCCGTTGAGATGTTGCTTGCAGATGTAATTCCCCACGAAGTGCCCGTGCTGGACCATGTTGAGGAGTATAATCGGGCCATGGCCTTTCTGAGATTTGAATACCAGCAATATTTGCAAGCCCTGAAACAGGCAACCATCATCCAACTGGAACTTCCCGTAAAAAATTCCAACCGGACTTTGCTGGTTGACGCTTTTATCGCCACTGAAAATACATACATGGGATTGCTGAAATCTTTTCTGAGTAATGATTCCGAACGGACATGGTTAAGATCGGGGTTTAGTTTAATTGCCCTGCACCGGCCCGGTCTCAAAGGAAGTGGAAATGATATCGTGATTTCCGTAGACCCCAATATGAATATTCATTTAAAAGATTTATGGGAAAAGCTGGAGCACATGGAGAATGAACGCTGGGAAGGCTTGCGTCCCTGTGACCAGCCCCGCTTACCCGGCCGCTCACCGGCAAACCAGCCCTGGTATGACGACATGGGCCGTTATACTCTGGTTTCGGCACCAAAGAAAATCAATAAAGAGCTATACGGCTCCAAATTGGAATGGTCCGATGTGGTCAGCGCCCTTTGGGAATTATATAATCCCGCCAAATCATTGACAGTAAGGCCTTATTTGGAGGACGGGACGATTGGACAATCTTGTTATATTTATGAATGTCAACCGATTGTAACCGACCGTGAAAGCCAAAAGCAATTTACAGCGGTAAAATGGGACTCGCTGGGACGTGAACAAGCATTGGTTGCTTCTCCAAGTATGAAGCGGTATCTCGCCGTCTGTGCTTCCGGTCTGTATTCGGGCAAGATCCCGCCCATCTATCCCCTGCCCGCGGAGCGCAGCTTTGATTTCCTTGAATTGCCCTGCGGCTTTGCGGTCATCCATTCAAACGGCATTTTAATTTTAGATGACCAAAACAACGAACAATTGGACCTTCCCGCCTATAAAGGGGAGTTTGAACGGCTTTTACAGAGGGTACAAACGGTCAGTAAAATTCATGCAGAAATCTCCAGGAAAGTGGATGACATTCAGAAGAAGCTTCAAACCAGGCAAACACTTTCCGGGAAGTATCTGATCTCGCTCCATCATTGGATCGCACAGCAAAAGATGGATCTTCGCAATACAATCCTGCGGACAATGCCCGCTTCGGTTGACCATAATTTACAAGTATTTCGGGAAACAGTTGAGAAAAGGTGGGGATTAAATAACCAGCTTGATGAATTGTATGAATCGGTAGCGGAAATTGAACATATTATCACTGGTTATGCGGAAGCCCGCACCAACCGGCTCATTAGCGCAATTACCATCTACGGCTTTCCATTTGCTTTGTTTGCCGGATTATTTGAGTTTATCTTTGAAGGAATCCCCAGCCCCAAGTGGTTTGGAATCCACTGGGTCGGATTTGTTTCTTTTCTGCTTTTCTCAGCCGTGAGTATCGTGGGGATTAGTAAAATTTTAAAACGATCGCATGGGGATGAGCTGATCAAAACCAGTCAAACAGAAAGGCTGAATGAACGCTCCTGATCTTATCTCCGACCGCACAAACCCGGCTTTCATTCCTCCGAATGAGAGCCGGGTTTGTCAACTGGCTATTTTTTGCTGCTTTCCTTTTGCTGTTCTACCTTCTTCAAACGTTCTGTCAATATTTTAAGGCGGACTTTCAGTTCGTCGCCCCATTCCGTATCTGATAACACCTTGGACACCCTCAGCAAATCCAATGAGTGGTCAATCTGTTCACGCAAAATAGATTCCACATCATCATCTTCCTGAAAGCTGACACAATATTCTTTCCACTCAGCGATCATATCGGGACTGATTTCTTCGCGGAGGGTTGCTTCTTTCACATGATCTTCTTGCGCATATTCAATCACTAACTCAAATTCTTCTTTGATGGCGGGATGAACTTCAACTTCATGGCACACCGGACAATAGAGCAAAGGAACATGATGCACCAAAATGGACTGCTGACGCAACGTTCCGATCAAACCGATTCTGGATGCCCCACAGCAGTAGCTCATTTTTGCCCCTCCTTCTCCCCTATTATGATCGAATCTGGTGCCGCAGAAAAAAGAGCATTTATTTTTATTGATATATATTTATTTTACCACAAATCTGTATGTTCAAACCCACGGAAATAAATAGAAAAAAGCATAGTGGCAAGCACTATGCCCAATGTCCGCATCGTTCAAATGGAGGGGAATCGTTTTCAAAAACATTCCCCCCCATAAAACAGCTGCCAAACTTTTTTCAAGGACACCAGCCCAAATCGCAGCCATGTGCATAATAATCATGAAATACACGGTTATCCTCCAGCGCGTAGATACGGTTTTCTTCCATGGCATAACCGTCGTACAGTTCGAGTTCCTTCGTGTTCAGATTAATCTTGCCGATCGGCGATTGATAATGGTAGAGCACGAAGTCACCCTCTTCTATTCTTCCCGTTACCTTGCTGGTGATGTTCAGACGTTGCTGTTGTTCTTTGGACATACAGACTCCCCCCTGGTCAGAATCATCCATGATCCTTTCCCTTACTTTGCACGAAGAAAGGCTCTTTTATTTGGAATTCCGCAGGGCATGAAAAGTGAAGAGCAATTAATCCTCTGATACCGCTTGTTCATACTGCTCTGCGGTTAACAGGTTTTCCAGTTCTGAGGAATCAGACAGCTCGACAACGATCATCCAGCCGTCACCATACGGGGAATCGTTAACGTTTTCAGGAGACTCTTCCAAGCTGCCATTGACTTCAACAACCTTACCGCTGACCGGCGCATACAGTTCAGATACGGTTTTGACAGATTCTACACTGCCAAACGGTTCACCCGCAGTGATTTCTGCACCTTCTTCGGGAAGTTCAACAAACACAATGTCTCCCAGTTCAGATTGTGCAAAGTCGGTAATCCCAATCCGTACTTTGTTCCCGTCTCCCATTTGCACCCATTCATGTTCTTCGGTATAACGCAATTCTTTTGGCAGGTTCATCTCATTTTACCTCCGCTTATTCAAGTTCTCCCATTACACGCTCCAACGGTTTTTTCAACATGGAAAGAGCCTTTTCGCCGGCCGAACGGTGACGGAGTACGCCGTTTTTATCAAAAAGATAAAATGCCGGCACATATTCATTCTCAAATGCATCCACAACATTATGCTGGTTATCAATGCCTTGGGGATGCTTTAGTTCGTATTTTACTATGGCTTCTTTCACCGCGTCCACATCGGTATCTTTTTCAGATCGCGGCATGTGAATCCCGACAAATTGCAGTTGGGGGTACTCCAGTCTCATTTTATTGATATCGGGAAGGCTTTCCTTGCACATCCCGCAGCTGATGGACCAGAAATGGACCAGCACGGGTTTATCTTTAAAATCTTCTTTTGCTGCTTCTCCGTTGACCCATTCAGTGATTCCTTTTAATTCCGGCATTTCCGTGCGTAAACGTAAAGCCATTTCACTTACCTCCTACTATATATGGAAATAAAGGACCTAACGCTGGCGTTAGGCCCTCTATTGTTTTCGCAATTAAAGGGTTTCTTGGCCTGGTTTCCAGTCAGACGGGCACAGACCACCCGTTTGCAGAGCTTGCAGAACACGCAGTGTTTCATCCACGCTGCGGCCAATGTTATTATCAGTAACCACCTGGTAACGAACAATCCCTTCCGGGTCAATGATAAACAGACCGCGCAGGGCCACTCCTTCTTCTTCAATCAGCACACCGTAGTCACGGCTAACTTTGTGAGTGGTGTCCGCACCCAGCGGGAAATTGATTTCGCCAAGACCGTTTTCACTGCGCGGTGTTTTAATCCAGGCGCGGTGGGAGAACTTGCTGTCTGTGCTAACACCGAGAATATCGGCATCAAGATCGGCAAATTCTTCATAGCGGTCTGAAAGTGCAGTGATTTCAGTCGGACAAACAAAAGTGAAATCGAGCGGATAGAAAAAGAGAACCAGCCATTTTCCTTCGTAGTCGGAAAGTTTCACTTTCTCGCTGAGATCCTCCAAATCTCTGGTACTCTCCATTTCAAAATCCGGAGCTTTGAGTCCTACTAGACGTTGAGCCACTACAAATTCCTCCTCTGGTGATCATGTTACAGTGCCCGGGCAACACCCCGGGAACAGTGACAAACTTACTGTTCCCAATATGTAGGGTTTATAAACAAGGCCTTGTCCCCTGGCACAAACTTAAGATAACATGCGTCTAAATTAAAGTCAATACTTGTTTATATTTAATACAATATGAAAATCGTTATCATCGAAATACTGTCAATTCCCTTTATAAATTATTTCTACATAAAAAGGAATTAAATAAAATTGCTATAATATTTACATGTGGATCACGACTCCTTTACAAACAAAAGGTATTCTGTGATCATACACAACCCATACAGGGAGAGGAGAAACAAAGAAGTGAACTTATCGTTCAAACAAAGAGCCGGGGTCGCCCTTTTAAGCCTGCTTACACTAGTAGCGGTACCCTTTCTGGCCGCATTTGACCACGCGTCTAAAGGCCCGAAACTAGTCAGTGTACAAATGTTGAGCATAAACGATTTTCACGGACAACTGGACCGGGTCGGAAATGTAAACAATCAGCCTGTCGGTACCGCCGCCTATCTGGCATCTTACTTGCGGCAGCGGTCTCTTGAAAATCCAAACACCCTGTTGCTCCATGTCGGGGACGCAGTGGGAGCAAGTCCCCCGGTATCGGCATTACTGCAAGATGAACCGACGATTGACATTTTGAACACTCTAGGTTTTGATCTGGGAACCCTGGGAAATCACGAATTTGATGAAGGGGTTACTGAAATGATGCGGCTTATCCATGGCGGAACCCACCCTGAGACAGGATACTTTGAAGGAGCCAATTTTCCCTATACCGTCGCCAACGTAGTGGATAAAAAGACACACCAGCCGATTTTGCCCCCACACGTCATTAAGCGGGTAAAAGGGGTACCGATCGGGTTTATCGGTGTCGTCACCAAAACCACTCCAACCATCGTCACCCCGGATGGCGTCAAAGGTGTCATTTTCACTGATGAAGCGGAAGCCATCAACCGGGAAGTGAAAAAATTAAAGAAAAAAGGCGTCAAAGCGATTATGGTGCTCGCCCATGAAGGCGGCTTTCAAAACAGCAAAGGCGAGATCACCGGGCCGATTGCTGATATCACCAAGCAGCTTGATCCCGAAGTAGATGTTGTATTCGCCGGGCATTCTCATTCTTATCTGAATGGTACCGTTAACGGAAAGCTGGTTGTGCAAGCTTACAGCTACGGTACAGCATTTTCCGATGTGGATATCGTGATCGACCGCCGGACAAAAGATGTAATCCAAAAACGGGCAGAAGTGGTTACGACCTACCATAAAGGGATGAAACCGGACGCCCAGATTCAGAAAATGGTCGATGAAGCACAGGCCAAAGTGGCTCCGATTATCAATGAGGAAGTGGGGCAAACCACAGAAGCAATTACCCGGACCGAAAATGACGCCGGGGAGTCAGCTCTTGGAAACCTCATCGCTGACGCTCAGCGCTGGAAGATGAACACCGACTTCTCTTTCATGAATCCTGGCGGAATCCGGGCTGATCTTCCTGCCGGAAAAGTGACCTGGGGAGATGTTTTCTCCGTTCAGCCGTTCGGCAATGATCTGGTAAAAATGGAATTGACCGGTGAACAAATCCGACGCCTGTTAAATCAACAATTCCAGGACCCTGATCGAATCCGCATCTTAAAAGTATCGGGACTTGAGTTTACCTGGAATCCCAGCCGTCCGGCCAACGACCGGGTGGTTGACGTCAGGAAGGCAGACGGAACCCCGATTGACCCTGCCCGGACTTATACTGTGACCACTAACAGCTTCCTTGCCAGCGGTGGGGATAACTTCACTGTATTCAATGAGGGAACCAACAAGGTAGTTGGACCGACTGATTTGGATGCACTGGTTGAATATATAAAACAGCTCCCGCAGCCATTCTCTGCCAGAATTGAGGGACGGATTCAATTAACAGACCAATAAAATAAAGCTTGAGAACCCCTTTCTGCCTGTTTGGCTGAAAGGGGCTCTCTCTTGTAAACGACTCTCCACTACGGTGGCAGAACTTCTCGTTTCACCAAATCTCCAACGAGACTTCTCCACAAGTGTGACTTCCTCATAGTCCCCAGGGTACAACTTAAAATGTGTGTGGTCCTTTCTCTTATGGCAGGTTATTTTGCGTGATGATTGATTCTTCCTCACCACAACCCGGTCCAATTCAGACTTCATGGTGCAGCAAAATGGCCACTTCAAATTTAAGCTAAATTTCGAAGCAGCCATCATACATCAATCCCCCGCTATTTCTTTTATTATTGAAAAGGGAATCGTCGGGATTTAGGAATATATTATAAATGAAACTGATATTTAACCTGAGCTTTCATTTACTGATGAGCCCATTGAAAAACAGTTTCATTAATCCCGTGTAATACTCCCTGCCCTTTTTTATATGCTCCGGACTTGATAAGACAGGTAATAAGGCAAAAATATATGCCATGATCGCTTCTGTAGGGATACTCTCATCAATAGCCCCTTCCTTTTTCCCCTCCTTGATCAATTTCTCATACCACGGTACCGCACGGACAGTGAGAAATTCGTTAATAATCTGTTTCATGGGCGGGTCATCTATTGAATGCAAAAATGATTCCCCGACTATATCAATTGATTGTTTATTTTTATCGATAATCCATTGTATTTTTTCAGAGAAAGGGATATTTTGCTCAAGCAGCTCATCAGCAGCAGCCATTGACTCGTTGAAACGTTCCATCATGGCCTCGCGGGCAAGTGTCATTTTGTCGCCGAAGTATTTGAACACCGTCACTTGTGATACTCCGGCCCTTACTGCGATTTCGTTAACGGTAACACCGGTGATTCCGCGCTTGATAAAAAGCTCTTGAGCCGCCTGAATAATAGCCTTTCGTTTTTGTTGGGTTCTTCGTTCGTATCCGTTCATCATTCCACCTCGGCTGGATTATACCATAGTTTTGAACTATAGCAAAATCTCACTTCAAAATACCTTGACAGCATCTTAATAGAGAAATAAAATGAATTCAATTAGATAATGAGTTCAATAAATAAAATGGCTTCATAAACTTGGAGTGAGATATGATGAATTATGTTTTGCATTTTAATGAAATTAATCACAACAGCTTGCCAATCGTTGGTGGAAAAGGAGCAAACTTAGGAGAAATGACCCAGGCCGGCTTTCCGGTTCCACCTGGATTTTGCATCACCGTAGCTGCTTTTCAACAGTTTATCGCAGCCAGTGATATAATGGATCGATTTTTTACCTTACTCCATCAGTTAAAACCAGAGCAACTGGAAGAAATCAAAACGCTCGGAAAGCAAATACGAGACCATATCCTTACACTTCCACTCGACGAAACCATCCGTACAGAAATTATCCACGCCTGGATCAAGCTCGGAGATAACCATTCCTATGCTGTTCGTTCCAGTGCTACGGCCGAGGATTTGCCAACCGCTTCGTTTGCTGGTCAACAGGAAACCTATCTCCACGTAAAAGGGCAAGATCAACTGATCGAAGCAGTAAAAAAATGCTGGGCCTCCCTGTTCACGGATCGGGCCATTGTATACCGCATCAAGAACGGGTTTGATCACAAATCCGTTTCCTTGTCTGTCGTGGTGCAACGGATGGTTTTTCCCGAAGTGTCCGGAATCCTGTTCACCGCGGACCCCGTGACGGGACACCGGCGCACGGTTTCCATCGATGCGGGGTTCGGACTGGGAGAGGCGCTGGTTTCCGGCATCGTGACCGCCGATTTGTACAAAGTGCGCGACCATGAAATCATCCAGAAACAAATCGCGAAAAAGGAAAAAGGGGTTTTCCCTGTTGCTGAGGGCGGAACGGAAGTCCGGGAACTGCCACCCGAACTTCGCCAAAAACAGGCGCTCCCGGATCACAATATCTTAGAGTTGGCGGAACTGGGACGAAGGATCGAAAACCATTACGGTTCCGAGCAGGATATCGAGTGGTGTTTGGAAGGCGATGACATCTATATTCTCCAAAGCCGGCCCATCACTTCCCTTTATCCCGTCCCTTCCGCGAAGAATGACCAATACCGGGTCTATCTTTCGATTGGCCACTCGCAAATGATGACCGATTATATGAAACCGCTCGGGACCTCGGTTTTCCAATCGCTCGTTCCCTTTGATGATGATTCGGCTCCAATCGTTGAAGCGGGTGGACGGCTCTTCTGGGATTGTTCCAGTTTCCTGTTCCTGAAGCCCGTCCAGCGCAAGCTTCTCAAAAGCACGATCGCGGACGATAATCTGTTGGCTCTGAAAAAAGTGGTGCAATGCGAAGACTTTCAACGGCTGGCACCGAAGCGGGGCGTGATGCGAAAAGCTTTCCGCTCATTGAAAATCATGTTGGCCCTTTACCGGAAGATGATTCCCCGGTTGATCCAGATCTGGTATTGGGAAGATCCTAGACTCGCTGTGACACGGGCCTTTGCCACTTTCGAACAAGATTTGTCCCAATTCAAACGAGCATTGTCCGAACGCTCTGGCGCGGAACGGATTCGGTTTATCCTAGAGCATGCCGTTTTTGAGACCATCGTCGATCCCATGGCCTACACCTATGCCGGATTCATCTCCTTGCCGGTCATCAAAAGAAAAATGAAAAAATGGTTGGGAGAAGAATGGAACCCCTCCATTGAAAAGTCCCCTCCCGGCAACATCACCAGCGAAATGGGGCTGATGATCGGGGATTTGGCGGATGTGGCCAAACCCTATCCCGAAGTCGTCCGCTATCTGGAACAGGCGGAAGACCGTACGTTTTACGAGGGATTGAGCCAAGTGGAAGGCGGCGACGCATTCCGGGCGGAATTGGACCAGTTCATGGAAAAATTCGGGATGCGGGCGCCCGGTGAAATCGACATCACACGGATCCGCTATAAAGAAACGCCCACCATGCTCGTCCCGTCCATTCTCAGCCATATGAGAAGCAATGCGCCGCAAGAGCACCGGAAAAAATTCAAACAAGGGGAACAGGAAGCCCATGAAGCGATCCAGTCCTTGTTGGCGCGGGTGAAAGCAACGCGCGGTGGGACCCGGAAAGTCAAGAAACTGGCCCGGCTCATCGCGCTATACCGAAACACCGTGGGAATCCGGGAACTGCCCAAATATATCATGATCCGTTATTTCGACCTTTACCGGGAAGCCATTTTGGAAGAAGCCCAAACCCTTTATGAAAAAAGGATACTCGAGCAGAAAGAGGACGTCTTTTATTTGACGCTGGACGAATTGGTTGCACTGCTGGAAAACCGCCTGAAAAAGGAAGAAGTCATGGAGCGTATCCGTTCCCGCAAGGCATCGGAAGAGGTTTACCGAAAACTGAACCCTCCCCTTGTCATCACCAGCGAAGGGGAAACATTCTCGGCGGTCATCCGCAACGAGCAGGCACCGACCGGCGCTTTGGTCGGCATTCCTGTATCCCCGGGTGTTGCGGAAGGTTATGTCAAAGTCGTTCGCCGATTAGAAGAAGGAAAACTGAACAAAGGGGACATCTTGATCGCTCCCTACACGGATCCCGGTTGGACACCCTTATTCCATTCGGCCAAAGCCCTCGTGACGGAAGTCGGTGGGATGATGACTCATGGTTCTGTAGTAGCACGAGAGTATGGAATTCCGGCAGTAGTTAGTGTAGACAACGCCACAAAACTTTTGAAAGATGGGCAATATATCCGCGTTGATGGTACGAATGGTTTTGTAGAAATTTTAGAAGACATTCAATAAGTCCCCTTTGCCAGTATCTATTCCAATCAATTGATGAAAAGTCTAATGGCTAACGAGGTCAACAAACTTCGTTAGCCATTTCTGTTTACATTATGTGCGTATGCGGTACCACCGGATCATTACAGCAAATATCGACCAAACACACCTGATTGGACGCCAACGCTGTTTGTATGGCAGGTTCCAGCTCTGACAGCTGTTCAACACGAACCCCTTCTGCTCCAAATGCCCGGGCTAACGCGGCAAAATCAGGGTTGGGAAGATCAGACCCCAGGGGCTGTAAGCCCGCCACTTTCATCCGATTCTTTTCCATGGCGTAGCTGCCATTGTTGATCAGAAAAATGATCAGAGGCAATTGGTAAGTGACCGCCGTGGACAGGTCGGCCAGAGTGGTCATAATTCCGCCATCACCAGCGATGGCAACCACTTGCCGTTCTGGAAAAACAAGACTGGCAGCCATGGCAGCTGGCAAAGCAAAGCCGAGAGTACGCCATCGGCCGGAGATGAGAATTTCCTGATTTGTCGTCTGAAAAATGCGTTCAAACCAGAGAGTATGATCTCCAACGTCCAAGGCAATGATGGCATCCTGCCGGACATATTTGCTTATGGCCCTCATGACCTGTTGCGGTTCCGGCGTAGCCGTGTTTTGCTCCGCTTCCTCCCTTATTTTTTGGGTCCAAAAACTTTTTTTCTGCTGAATCTCTTCCATCCATGATGGATTCTCCTTAGACTCCACACCAAAAATTACCTCAGCAATGAGATAGGAAAAATCTCCGACCAGAGAAGCGACATTGGGATGAGTACGGCCGATATTCTCTTCGGCGGCATCGATTTGGACGATCGGAACCGACTTTGGCACATATTCCTCCGGCCACCAGGTTGCCCCCAGAATCAGGCACAGATCAGCCTGTTTTAACAACCCGGTGGAAACCTCGCTCCCGGCCTGTCCCAACCCGCCTGCGAATAAAGGATGATCATTGGGAATATAAGATTTGGCGGGCATGGTGACGATCATTGGAGCCTGGATCTTTTCCGCCAGTTTACATACATCATGCTGTACCTGTTTGATTCCGCGCCCAACCAGGAGAACAGGCCTTTCCGCCTTGTTGATCCACTCCAGTACAGAGAGGAGATCTTCTTTATCAGGCATCACCACCGGAGCCCTGGGAGGCGGTGGATAAAGCGGACCCGTTGCCATCTGCCCCCATATATCTTTAGGAACGGAAAGATGTGATACCCCGCCTCGCGCCAGCGCTGTTTTCATGGCAATATTTAACTGGATGGAAAAAGAGCGGGGATCAGCCACTAATGAGGAAAACTGTGCAATTGGCTCAATCAGCTTCTGCTGGTCAATCTCCTGTTTGCTGCCCGTGCCAAGTTTGCTTCGTTCCACTTGTCCGGTGACCGCCAACACAGGGGCCCGATCATGAGAGGCATCGGCTAAACCGTTTAACAAAAGAGCGATTCCCGGCCCGCTGGTGGCTGTGCAGACCGCGAGCTTTCCCGTCAATTTGGCTTCAGCTGAGGCCATCAAAGCGGCCGATGTTTCATGGCGGCAGGCGATGTATTCAATCCGGTCTTGTTTCGCCAGTTCATCCAGCAGATACAGATTGGCATCCCCGATTACACCATATATTCGCTGACATCCCCACTCAGCCAGTTGTTCGATCAGATGCCGGGCAACGGTACGGGATGTGTCTGTAAAATCAAATTCCATACTCCCCCTCCTTCCTCTCTAGTTTGGCTTCCCCCTTTTTAAACATGCAGTAAGAACGGCTTTACATTAACGTAACGTTAAGCTTTACAATAAGAGCATACCCACAGGGAAAGGGAGAGATTCTTTGCTTATTCAAGAGATCGCCCGACGGCTGAAAGTGACTCCGCGAACCATTCGCTTTTATGAGGAAAAAGGCTTAATTTCCCCAAAAAAAGACCAATCCAATCAATACCGTATTTTCAGTGAAAAAGAAGCCTGGCGTTTGCAAACGATCATTGCACTCAGGGAAGTGGGGATGCCGATCGAAAAGATCAAGCAGGTGCTGGATGAGATGGACAAAGGTGAGCCCGAGGAAGTTCTATACTACCTGCAATTACAGCAGTCCGTACTGTTCACGGAATGGCTCCGGATGAAGCAGGTTTTGTCTACGCTGGATCAGATGATTCACAGTTACGATTCAACAGAGTCAGGGAGCTGGGAAAAATTATGGGAACTGGCGGAACAATCAAGGCATACCCGGGCAGAAAGGAACAAGTGGGAGGACCGGTGGAACTTTGACCGTCAGGCCCAAACTTATGATCAACAAGTACAGCGCCACTCCGAAGATTTTGACGTTCACCGGGATTATGACAAGGGACTCGATCTGGTGTTGGAATGGACAAAGCCGCAGCCACATGAAACAGGACTGGAGATCGGAGTGGGAACCGGAAATCTGTCCGCACGGTTTGTATCCCGCGGCTATACAATGAAAGGGATTGACCAGTCAAAAGAAATGTTAAAAGTATGCAGGCAAAAAGTGCCCGCGCTGGAGACACGGATCGGAAACTTTCTTGCCATTCCTTATCCTGACCAATCCTTTCATTTTGTCGTAACCAGTTATGCTCTCCACCACCTCACCGACGATCAAAAGATGATGGCTCTGGAAGAAATGAACCGGGTGTTAAAACCGGGTGGGCGAATCTGTATTTTGGATCTGATGTTTGAAGATGAAGCGGCCCGGTCAGCCTATCTCAAAGGCTGGCTGGCTCGTGGAAAGGAAGAAGTGGTCCGGAGTGTTGAAGATGAGTACTATGCTGACAAAAGCAGACTGTCAGCCTGGCTGCAACAGGAAAATTTCCGAGTGAAAACAGAGCAGATCAATGATATCCTGCACATTGTTTACGCAGAGGGAACTTAAAAAAGAAGCTGCGCCAGAACAGCTTCTTTTTTAGTCCCACCAATTGAACAGCACATCGCCGACTGTTTTCGGCTGCCAATAGTTCATATCATAAAGGCTGAAATGATGAATAAGCTCTTTCCCGATCTGCAATCCATCTTTGTTCACCAGAATTTCCAGGGGCTCATTCAATTCTTCTGCAGTGAGGATTCGATACCCCGGATAGTACGAATGAAACGCCCCTGTCAATGGCGGGTGATTGATAAATATGCTACTATGGGATGTAAAAACAATCCAGGGTTGATCTCTTAAAAGCCAGATAGAGATAACCTCATTCCGGTACTCAACAATTGCTTCAAAATAACTGCAACAAATTCCCCGATATTCTTTGTAATCAAGAACTTTTACTCCCAGCAGGTATTCCAGTGAATAAACTATTTTTTTAAACACGAACGGGTCTGTCAAGGTATTGTTTAGTGAGCCATAGCAATCTGTCCTTTTCACAGAGTCATTACCAGTTGCCCAATCAAACAGACAAAGCCGGTTTCTCCCTTCATCTGCTTTCTACTGCTCCCCTCAATCTCCGTGGCTTCCCCCAACTCCCTTTAACAACACCTCTGCAATCATGCTAATTTCATCCTTTTCCTCGCTCTGTGCCAGTTGTTCCGGAAAAACATTGCGGGCTAACAGATATCCAATGGCCATAGATATCACACTGCGCAGGAGCACATAGTCGGGCAAGTCCCGGCGTAGCTCTCCCTCCGCCTGGAGCTGCTTGATTTTTTCTGACATAACCGGAAACACGCTTTTGGCGACATGGGTCTGTATTGCTTCCCGCAATTCAGGGTGAAACAGGCTTTCAACAAGGATAATTTTGATCTTTTTCCAGTTGGTTTCGATCAGTAGTACCCGATCGAGAATAACATCTTCCACTCTTTCGCGAAACGGTTTATCCTGTTCTAATATCTTCAATGCGGAACGGGTAATCCAGGGGCTTGCCACCTTGGCAATGGCCGGAATGACCAGGCGCAGCAAAAGTCCTTTTTTGGTGCGGTAATGTTTGAAAATGGTTGCTTCGGCCACTCCGGCCCGCTCGGCAATCTCACTTGTCGACGACCCGCTGAATCCTTTTTCGGCAAAAATATGGATTGCCGCTTCCAGGATCTTTTTTTGTTTCAGGGTTTCTTTATTGGTTTTGCCCAGGTCCAGATCATATTCGTCGGCGATCATCCGGACCCATTTTTCCCAGTCCTTCTCCGTCATCATATCCCCCTTGTCCAGTCATCACATAGACAAAGATATCTTCTAAAGAGGGCTTCTCTTTTTGCAGAGCGTCCGCAAAACAGCATTGTAAATCATTCAGCCCGCCCTTCGCTACCATTTTTCCCTCATTCATCAATCCTACTTCATCACAGCGTTCCGCCTCGTCCATATAGTGAGTGGTGACCAGTATGGTTGTTCCCCGTTCGGTTAACTCATACAACTGCTCCCAAAACAATCTCCGGGTGAGCGGATCTACCCCACTGGTAGGCTCATCAAGAAATAAAAGAGGCGGCGAATGGACGATGGCTGAGGCAAAGGCAACCCGCTGCCGGATGCCGCCACCCAAAGAGGAAACCTTCTTGTGACTGTTCTCTTGCAATTGGAAAAGCTCCAACAGTTCATTTACACGGCCCCGGACATCAGTAACTCCGTACAGCCGGGCGTAAAACAGGATATTTTCTTTCACCGTCAGATCAGGGTAGAGAGAAAATTTTTGTGACATATAGCCGATCTGCCGTTTGATCTTTTTTTGCCCCTTGATCATATCATGGCCCATCACCCGTCCCGATCCTCCGCTGGGAGGCAAAATGCCGCACATCATACGGATTAAGGTTGTTTTTCCCGCTCCATTGGCACCGAGCAATCCAAATATTTTTCCTTTGGTCACCGTTAATGATACACCATCTACTGCGCGGAAGGTACCAAACTCTTTCGTGATTTCATAAAGCTGAATCATCCGGTTTTCCTCCCATCCGCATCAGGTGAATAAAGACATCTTCAAACGAGGGTTCAATCTTTTCCAGCTTTTGTGCCAGACCTTCTTTCTCTTTCCATATTTCCAATTGTCTGGTTATTTTCCGTTCTTTTTCACACAGTAAAATCCAATCCGCCCCGCGAAAAAAGGCATCAACAACGCCGGGGATCTGTTTGACGGAAAGCAAATCCCGTGTTTTTCGCCGCCGCATCCCGGCGAGTCGAAATACCCGAAAGGGAAATTGCTCCACCAGCGTCAGGGGGCTTTCTTTTTGCATCAGTTTTCCCTGAAAAAGCAACAGCACTTCATCACATTGCGGCACTTCGTCCAAATATTGAGTCGAAACGATCACAGTCGTTCCGGTTTGCTTAATCTCCTGAATCAGCCTCCAAATTTCCCGTCGTGAAACAGGATCAACTCCATGAGTCGGCTCATCGAGGACAAGGCAGGCAGGATGGTGCAGAATCGCGGCAATGATGGCTAATTTTCGTTTCATGCCTCCGGAAAGATTTCCCGCCGCGCGGTCGGCAAAGGGTTCCAGAGAAGCCCATTTCAGCAGCTCATCGGCTCGCTTCTCCGCTTCGATCCTCTGAAGTCCGCGTAATGTCCCGTAAAAAAGCAGGTTCTCCTGCAAACTCATCTCTTCGTACAGGCCAAAATGCTCAGATACAAACCCGATCGACACAGATTCCGTCTTTTTTATAAAGCCTTCCGTGGGGGAAAGCAAGCCGACTAACAACTGAAGCAAAGTAGTTTTCCCAGCACCGTCCGGCCCGACAATTCCATAAATCGGTCCACTCTCCAGCAAAAAGGACAAATCCTGCAGCACCGTCTCTTTGCCATATCGCACAGATACCCCTTCAAACTGAAACATGTCCTTCACAACTCCTCTGTTAAGTTAAACTTTTGCGAAAGCGTATCGTGGCGATCAGTAAGAACAATATCCCAAACAAAGCCAATAAAGCGAAAGATAGAGGATGGTCCCAGGCGCTCATTCCTTTTAAAAACACATCCCGGCTGATCGGCAGAAAATAGGTAAGCGGCATCAAGTAAGATAACCAGCGAATTCCCCAGGGCATGGCTTCCAACGGGAAAATAAAACCGGAAAGGATTATCTGGGGAAAGAGTGTCAAAACAGCCAATTGCATCGCTTGTTGCTGGTTTTGCGACACAGTAGAAACCAGTAAACCCATCCCGAGCGAGCCTGCCAGAAAGAAAAAAGCGGCAAGTGCAAACGAAACCAGATCTCCGGTAAATGGAACCTCAAACACCCAAATTCCCACTCCCAGCACGACCAGGAAATCGATGACAGCAATCATCATATACGGCAACAGTTTTCCCAGGATCAGTTCAAAGGAGCTGAGGGGTGATACCATTAACTGTTCCAGAGTGCCTCGTTCTTTTTCACGCACCACCCCCAGTGCGGTCATCAAGGTGGTGATAAAAATGAGAACAAGACCCACCAATCCCGGAATCATATAGTTCACGCTCTTTAAATCCGGATTATACAACACATCCACCCTGGGGATCATATAGTCCGGATTGGGCAAAAGATCCCCCATTTGTTGCAACTGTTTCTCAGTGGCCGTACCCATCGCCTCTTCCACTTTTGCCCGGATGCTTTCCTCCATCCTTTTCCAGACTTGCGGCGGAATTTTTGCCTGATCAGGATGTGAAGGAATCTGCAACTGAGCTGCAACTTCCGGTGATTGACCCGCTGCTGTTTGAACCGTTTCCTTCAGCGATTGCATATTTTCCTGTTGCAAGTCGCCCAGGATCCCGTTCAGTTCACGTATGGCTGACTGGGCCGTAAATAAACGGCTCCCGTCTACCCGGAAACGCATTTGCCCATCCTCTGACTTCGCGAGCAGTTTGAAGTTTTTCGGAAAGATAATGGCGACATCGGTTGTTCCCTGCTCGAGTCTCCGGTAAGCCGTCTGCTCGTCCTCCGCCTCAACAATCTCCAACCCTTCCTCTTGAGTCATTTGTTCCCTTACTTTTTGGCTCTCTTCATTTTGCGCATGATCGACAATTGTACAATGAATGGTGTTGACATCAAAATTAACTGCATACCCGAAAGCAATCAACCAGATGACAGGAAGAAGCAGCATCATCGCCAGCGTCCGCCGGTCTCTCTTCATCTGGATAAACTCTTTGCGCACTAGGGCACCAATTCTCTCCCACATCACCGAGCCCTCCTTAACGACGGTTGGTAAGTGAGTGATTACTCACTTATATCGTATGAAAGACAAGCAGGTGATGTCAACAAAAAGTGAGTGATTACTCTCTCTTTCGCTCCAAACGATTCAATTAAATCCAGCGAATAAACAAAAGATTAATCAAACTTATTCATGTGATTTACAAAGAATGTTTATGATAGATTTATCAAGTTCATTTTCATCAGAATGATAAAATCTTATAAAATAGATTTATAAATAATTGCAAAATCACTAATCTTGAAACAAAGAACCTTTTCACCCGCTTTGTCTATAAATATATGATATATTTTTGCATCTATCTTGATATTTCCCGCTTCAGAAGGAGAAATAGAAAATGTACGAGATCACTCTGTGCAAAGCGATTACGAAGGAAGAGGAAGGCCGCTATCTCGAAGTTCCCTTCCCGATGCCGGAAAAGACGGAGCGGATTGATGTCGCATACGAAATCATTGATAAAGGAGCCGTTACTTCCGTTGTTGATCTGGGGATTCGGGATGACAGCCGGGTAAGGGGCTGGAGCGGGGGAGCACGCAAAAGCTTTTATCTCACAGTGGAAAAAGCAACGCCGGGTTACCTTCCCGGCTCCTTAAAACCGGGGGAATGGGCAGTGTTGCTTGGAGGCTATAAGATCGCCAAAACCGGATGTGAAGTGAAAATCACGATTCAGTTTACCATGCGGGAGCCGCGCTGGTATAAAGGGGACTTGCATACCCACAGCAATCATAGTGACGGCATGTATTCATTGGAAGAAGTTGTGAGTATCGCCGAAAAGCATCAGCTTGACTTTATCGCGCTGACTGACCACAACACTGTGAGCCAGAACTTTTGTTTTCCCAAAGAGAACAACATCGTCTTTATCGCCGGAATGGAGTTCACCACTCATCACGGGCATTGCAATTTTCTCGGTGTGGCTGATCCGGTTCGGGATTTCCGTGTTTCCTCCAGTGAGGAAGCCCTGGCCAAGGTGGCGGAAGCCCGGCAGTCCGGTGCCCTGATTGTGTTAAATCATCCCCATTGCTCCTTTTGCCCCTGGGAATGGTCCATGGATGTTGCTTATGATTGCGTCGAAATTTGGAACGGCCCCTGGCGGGAGGATAATCAAAGAACCCTGGACTGGTGGCAACAGCAACTTTCTCTGGGCCGAAAAATTGTCGCAGTCGGCGGCAGCGATGTTCACCGGCCCCATCCTTTTATCAGGCACGGTTTTCCGACCACCTGGATTTATAGTGAAGGCCGCGACACCTCGTCTCTTTTGCAGGCTTTAAGGCAAGGGCATACCTTTATCACCTATGCCCCAGAAGCCCCGACCGTCCATCTGAGATACCGGGATAAAATGATGGGCGATCAGGCGTGCGTCAAGGAAGGAAACATTAATACAGCGTTTACGGGCCTGGCAGAGGGTGATCATATTCGCTTTTACACGAACCGGGGGCTGGCAGCAGAACATATCGCCACAGAAAATATACAACGTTATCAAGTTGAAGTGAAAAACGAAAAGTTCCTCCGTGCAGAAGTATGGCGGAAATTTAACATTCCCGATGTGATTGATGCTTACCTGCCTGTCACCATCAGCAATCCGATTTATTTCAACACAAAGGAGTAAATGAAAGAGCCGGCCCGGGATCAGTCGGGCCGGCTTATATTTAACACCGATCATTCTGTGATACCAACTTGATCAAAGGCAGCGGCCACTGCCTGCACCTCTGCACTGTCAGTGCCATACAAATCGGTTGCCGCCTGAATGGTGGCGATGCGCGCATCCTTGAAGTTGGAATCAGGAGTCAGGTACATCGTAAGAGTGCGATAGTAAATCTTACCCAGCTTCTCTTTTCCGATCTGTTTCCCGGTCAAATAGGCCGCGTGATTGATAATGGAGGAATTGACATGTACTCCTCCGTTATCAAGAGTGATCGGAAGGTGATAAAATTGGCTCATGTGAGAGGGATAGGTACCGGAACCGTCACCGTATTGCCAGTATGCTTCATTTACCTTATACTTGTTCGGATTCTCAAGGCTTCGGAGGGAAGTACGGCCGGATGTGATCGCATCAGGTGCCATAATATCCTCACCCACTTCCCAATCGTCTGCATCAATGAGTGCACCAAAGATATCCGAATATGCTTCATTGAGTGCACCAGACTCGAAGCGGTACAGCAGACCGGCAGAATGGGTGGTCACACCATGTGTCATTTCGTGAGCGGCCACATCCAGTCCGGCTGACAAAGGAATAAAAAATTTCCCGTCGCCATCCCCGTACGTCATTTGATAGCCGTTCCAGAAGGCGTTATTATAGTCCTGTCCGTAGTGAACCGTTGATTTAATTGCCATTCCCTTACCGTCAATGGAGTTGCGGCCGTGTTCCTTCAGATAGTAATCATAAACCATTTTGGAATTATAATGCGCATCGACCGCGGCCCGTTGATAATCATCTTTCCAGGCGGCATCCTTGTCAGTGAAAAGCTCGCCCGGCAATGGAATCGTATCAGATCTCCATTGATTCTTGAAGTCATAAGTTAAAATCCCATCCATCGCCGGCAGTGAAATATCGTGGAGATAGAAAGTGGAGCCGGTATGATCACCCGGAACATTTTTATGGGAAATATTCAAAATGCGGTGATTCCCCTTCACGCCAATTCCCGATCCGCGGGCCGGCTTCAACTGCCCCGCATCCATCAGGGCGTTGTACTTGTCCACCACTTTACCCGTTTTCGCGTCTACATATACAAACCAGTTACCCGGACTTTGTCCTAAAAAGTTCACATTCACTTTATAAGTCAGATAATAGTCTTCTTTAAAAGGATAGACTACTAATTCGACGGTCGGCTTATAACTCAGCACTTCCGGTGCCGCCACCGCCTCTTTGGCCGTTGCCAGAGCCGACTCTTTCGATATGTCGGCCGTTGTATCAAACGTCATCTTGTCTATTTTGGAATCAAAGGAGCCATTCACTGTCCGGACCACATTCCCGGCATCAA
The DNA here is from genome assembly GCF_016055185.1 of Paenactinomyces guangxiensis. GTDB lineage: Bacteria > Bacillota > Bacilli > Thermoactinomycetales > Thermoactinomycetaceae > Paenactinomyces > Paenactinomyces guangxiensis. Next base: position 37,070 of record NZ_JAECVR010000010.1, on the reverse strand, counting down.
AGTGAACAAGCACTTCCGTCCCGTCAACCGGTACATGATTTTTCATCTGTTGGAAACGAACGTGAGTCATCCCCAGGACGTCTTTTTCCGTACCTTTCACTTTCAAGTCCGATTCAGGATTTTTCATCCGGAAAAAGTCCCGGTTCCGCTCCAGGAAAGCGACTGCTGTTTCCGCATTACTTCCCGCTTGTCTGTCAGACAACACTCCTGACACAAACTCAGGCGTCCCTGACTTTTGATAAATAACTTTTAATTTGCCGTTGCTTTTCGCTCTGAATTGATTCAGAGACTTGTCCTTTTGCACTGAAGGCGGATCTGCAAAAGCTTGTCCCGGTACAATAGCGGTTCCGATCAGAAGAGCCAGAGCGAGGACCGACGAAAAAGCCTTGTTCACAAAATCACTCCTTTAAAACGGCTCTATTATGTGTTATGTTAATATTTTTATTAACAATTATAATTTATTAAATATTATTATGATTGTCAAATATATTTTGATTAATTGAACTATTTTTATATTACTAGCCCTTTATTCCATTCGTTACCTGTGAGTGTCCAAAAAATGAACAGCCTCATCTGGTTTGTACCACAGATCCTTGAATGTAACCCACCCGTGCGAAGTCAGCCCTGTCCCCCGAAGAGAGGGACGGGACAAGTCTCCCCTGCCTCGCCCAGGAACAAACTAGATCCATTGGTTCCGCACAAGCTTGTTAATAATCAATTTTGTGTTACGGGGAGTGCAATAGAGAAGTTTCGAGAGTTCCTCCATGGAGACCCGTATGGGAACTCCTTCCGATATGTCAGAATAGGCTTTCCTCAGAGTGAGATATTAAATTGCTGCCTGCATCGTATAGGTCAACCTCATTTCTGTCCGGCTTCGCAAAAGTTGAAATTTCCCCCGGAATCTTTACCCTTTTTTCACTCTATCAGGACCTTACAATTAGAGTATGGGAATGTAATGCAATGTATCTGTCCGGATGGATGATCTTATGGTGGGGAGGCAATTCTGTATTTCTGGCAGCCGCGATTCTCAATCTCTTGGTGGTTACTGTTTTTGTAAGAACCCGTCTTTGGAAAACAGATGATTTATCGAACCTCTGGCAACAGTTGCCGGTTCTTGCTCCAAATTTTAATCAAAACGATCCCCGGGAAGAGAGAGAAATATGTTAAATTACCTAACATAAATTTCAAAAATAACAATTGGGAGGAATTATTTTGCAAAACACACTACAAATCAGCGAGATTAAAGAATGGAATACACAAGATTTGCACTCCTGTGCCTCCCTGCTTATTGCAGTCGTGGAGGATGGAGCCTCCATTGGATTTTTGCCGCCACTGCGCGAAGACGATTCTCTTTCCTATTGGCAAGGTGTTCCAGCGCCGACAGTAAGATTGTGGGTCGCACGGCACAACGGAGAAATCGTTGGCACGGTACAACTCCATCTCAGCACAACTCAGAACGGAACCCACCGGGCAGAAATAGCCAAATTGATGGTCCATCCACAAAGCAGGCGGATGGGCATAGCACGACGGTTGATGACAGTAGCGGAACAAACGGCGATTCAGGAAAATCGGTCCCTGCTAGTCCTCGATACCCGAGCCGGTGACCCTTCCAATTCTTTATATCGTTCTCTCGGGTTCAGGGAGGCGGGCCGGATTCCACAGTACGCTAGGTCAGCGGACGGACTCCTGCATGAAACCGTATTTTACTACAAGCTGTTACACAAATCAGGATAATTTTTTAGCCATTTTTAAACTGACTATAGAAGCCAGTCCTTCGGCCCGAACCACGAAGGACTGGCTTCTGTTCTTATTATCCTTTATTTCACCCATGTATCGGCAAATGTTTCTTCTCTAAAGCCAACGGTTACTTTTTCGCCATCTGTGGTGATGGGACGTTTGATTAACATTCCGTCGGAAGCGAGAAGGTCCAGCTTTTCATCATCGCTCATCCCTTTTAATTTCTTAGACAGCCCCAGCTCCCGGTATTTCATTCCACTGGTGTTGAAAAACTTCTGTACGGGCAGGCCGCTCTTTGCCACCATCTCTGCCAGTTGTTCGCGGGAAGGAGATTCTTCCACAATATTTTTTTCGGTAAATGATACCCCATGTTCTTCCAGGTATTTTTTCGCTTTACGGCAAGTTCCGCATTTTGGATAGAGATACATCACAAGTGCCAACATGATCCCTCCTTATTGGGTCAAGCTTCATTTCACAGCTAAAGTTTTTCCCGAAACCTGACAGAGAAAACCTCCCCGTTTTTGCCGTTCTTTCATTCTAAAACCGGAAAGACTCCCTGACTTGCTTAAGAAATACAGCTATTATATCACACTTGAAAGAATCAAATCTTTTCCAAATTAAAAAAGAGCTCCCATCTTGAATTAGAGAGGAGCTCAGCATGTTCGGTCGGTTAATGGGTTGTTTCCTGCAAATCCCGGACTGGCACTGTCTTTTCATCCTCAGGATTGGCTTCGGGGTATACCCTGGCCGTTTGGTTTCCGTCATCAATGGTTTGAATCCAGACAGGGACTCCCTGGTATGTCACTTTGATCTTTTCCGGCGATTCTACAATTTGATTCGCCCGTTGGATATCCATCCTGTTTCCCCCTTTTGCACGGTTTTGCCGTTATTGTGCGTCAAAGGGAAGAAAATGATTCCAACAAGATTTTATCTGAAAACCTGGCCGCTCCGTTTATATTCTACATCTGAGACACCGGCGCGGACATTGGCGGTGCGGGCGATGGTGAAAAAGAAATCGGACAGACGATTTAAGTAACGGCGAACCTCGTCATTGGTTTCCTGTTCACGGCTTAGCGTCACAACTCTTCGCTCAGCCCGTCTGGTCAGGACCCGGCAAACATGGAGAGCTGCCGAAACCGCAGAACCGCCGGGGAGAATAAAACGCTGGATGGGCGGGCATTCGGCGTCATATCTGTCAATCAGCTGTTCCAGACGGGTGACCATCTCAGCCGTCACCTTATACTGTCGTTTTTTTCCGGCCTGGGCAAGGTCTCCGCCAGCGTCAAACAATTCATGCTGAATTTCAGTAAGGTCAGTGATAATATCCTGATGGACTTTGGGGTCCATACGGACAATAGCCTCACCGATAAACGCATTCACTTCATCCACCGTTCCGTACGCCTCGACACGAATATCATCCTTATGGATCCGGCCTCCAATTACTCCTGTTTTCCCTTCATCACCAGTACGTGTGTAGATTTTCATTCCCATCGTCCCTTTCAAGAGAAATAGTTTAAAGCTTTATTCGCATGGAGAGCGGTTAACCATGATAATGGTGAAGAGTGAGACTGTTTTTTCGGTTGGATTGCAAGAACACTTGCGGAACCTGCAGCTGGGGATGGTAAATAACCAGTGGTTTCACCCCGTATACTTCTTCAATCCAGGCGGGCTGAATCACTTCTTCAGGCTTTCCCGCTTTCACTGTCCTTCCTTCTTTTAAAAGAAGCAGACGGTCACAGTACTGGGCCGCTAAATTTAAATCATGCAAAACGATCAGAATGGCCAGTTGTTTACGTTCCTGCCAGGACTTGAGCAAATCGAGGATGGCCAGTTGATACTGAATATCCAGGTAAGTGGTGGGTTCGTCTAAGACAAGCAACTCTGGCTCCTGTGCCATCGCTTTAGCTATGGCAACTCTCTGCCGCTCTCCCCCGCTCAGTTGGGAAACAAAGCGGTCCCGTAAAGGAAAGACATCCGTTTCCTTCATCACATCTTGCACAATTTTGTTGTCTGCGGGACGAAGCCAGGGCCATGATCCCTGATAAGGGTGCCGGCCCATTTTCACTACGTCCTCGACCGAGTAGGGAACCGGACCGATGCTCTCCTGAGACAGCACGGCCATCTTTTTCGCCCGCTCTTTGGGTGAATAAGCGGACAACTCTTTCTCTGCCAGCCAAATGCCTCCCTGGTCAGGCCGTTCTTCTCCCGTTATCAGTTTCACCAGCGTGCTTTTCCCGCTGCCATTGGGTCCGAGAATACCCAGACATTCTCCCCGCTCCAGCCGAAGATCTACTCTGTCCAAGATGACTCTTTCCCCGTAAGATTTTTTCAACCCTTTCGCTGACAGCATCAGTAAACCCCCTGCTAGGCACTCAGTTTGTGCTGATTTTTTTTCAAGATGCAGGCAAAAAACGGGGCTCCGACAAAGGCAGTGATCACACCCACCGGCAATTCGGCCGGGCTGATCAGCAAGCGGGCCAAACAGTCCCCCCAGATGAGAAAAATGGCTCCGGCAAGAGCAGACAAGGGAAGCAATGTGCGATGATCCGCTCCTGTCAGCATCCTCATTACGTGGGGAATCACCAGCCCCACAAAACCGATGGCCCCGGAGACCGAAACGGCAACGGCGGTAAGCAGGGAAGCGACAATGAGCAGAAACAGGCGGACGTGCAATACAGAAACTCCCAGATGCGAAGCGGATCGATCTCCCAACGCAAACAGGTTTAGTTCCCTGCTAAAGATCCAGGAAATAATAAAAGCAATACAAAGCACGGGAACAACAGCCCAAACATGCTGCCATTCTTTCAGGGTAAAGCTACCAAACAGCCAAAACTGAATCCGCTGCATCTCTTCATCTGAAACTGAGATGATGAGGGTGAGAACAGCTCCAAAAAACGCGTTAATCACAACTCCGGACAAGATCAGGGATTCGGTCCGCAATTGAATATCTGTTTTTGCTAACCGGAGTACCAATAAAAGGGCCAGACAGCCACCGGCAAAAGAAAAAGCGGAAATGGTCCATCCCCCCAGCCGTCCCAATCCCCAACCGGTGACCATCACCAGGGCAGCACCGACGGAAGAGCCGGATGAAACACCCAGGATATACGGGTCGGCTAACGGATTTTTCAACAGCCCCTGAAAAACCGTTCCCGCCAATGCCAGTGCTGCTCCCACCGCAGCTGCCAGCAATACCCGCGGTAAGCGCAATTGCCAGACAATCGCCGCAGAAGCGGGGTCAAATCCGCCCCCTTTTGCAGAGATCACTCCCAGTTGCACCAGGATCACTTTCCAGACTGTCCCGGCGTCAATCTCTGTACTCCCCAGGGAAACCGCGATTGAGAAAGAAAAAAGAAAGCAGAGGAATAATCCTCCGCTCCAAAAGAGGAATCTCTTCCCTCTTGATGTCTGTACGATCATTATTTTTTCTCACCGAATTGTTCCGGATATAAGGCAACGGCTATTTTCTCAATTCCCTCGGTGATGCGTGGCCCGGGACGGTTGGTCAGGTTGGGGTCCATCGCATAGACCCGTTTATTTTTTACGGCCGAAATCGTCGCCCAACCTTTGCGGGCTAAGATCTCTTGCTCGCCGCCATGGGTGGAAATGATTACATCAGGATTCCATTTAACCACTTGTTCCGCTGAAACCTGAGGCCAGCCTTTTAAGTCTGCAGCCACATTTTTCCCGCCAGCGACCGTAACCAATTCATGCATAAAGGTATCCCCGCCGGCACTAAAAAGATCCGGCGAGATCTCGATCCATACTTTGAGCCGCTTCTCCTGCGGAATAGCAGCCAATTTGGTGAATACATCCCGTTTCTCCTTTTCCATGCGTGCCACTAACTGGTCCGCTTCCCGGGTTCGGTTAGTCGCATCACCGACCAAGTCTATGGATTTGTAAACATCCCTGATACTTTGGGCATCCAGAACCAGCACAGGGATCCCCAATTTTTTCAGCTGATCAATGGTTTCCTTGCCATTTGCCGCATTGGCCAGAACCAAATCGGGCTTTAAGGCGACCACTTTTTCTACGTTTATTTTAAAGTCGCCCACCTTGGGCAATTTTTTTACCTCGGCCGGGTAATCATCATTGGTCGTGACACCGACCATTTGTTTGCCAAGATTGAGGGCATAGGCGATTTCCGTATTGCTGGGAATCAGTGAAACAATCCGTTGCGGTTGTTTTTCGATGGTGACAAGGTTGCCGCCCTGATCCTTCAGCTGAATGGGATATTTGATCGAACCTGGCTGTTTTGGGGTATGAGCACCTGCTGTGTCAGTTCCCGGTGCCGGGGTACAACCGGCCACGGCCAGACTGAAAATCAGCAACAATGAGAACAAAGTAGTCCAAAGTCTGCGATTTAACACCCGAATCTCTTCTCCTCTCCAAGATGTGTGACGCTTTTCTCCGGGAATATAAACATAAAAAGCCCTGTGGCTTTCGAGGCACAGGGCAGAGATATGCATGCGAATAAACAGCCGCCGACGGGCGACCGGGCCGCACGCGTCTCTCCTTTACCTCGAAGGAGAACGCAAGTGGACAGGCAAGACAGGTATCCTGGCTCATGGATCTTCGTCTGGCCGCGCCTTCCCATCGAACACCGACAGTGGCTTCATGCAGCCATCCTCCCCATTCACAGTGGCGGGACCGCGCCGGATTTACACCGGACTTCCCTCTTCGCTTTCCGAAAAGAAAGATCTTGCCCACTATTCACTTCGTTCGCCTTCATTATATAGTAAAGGAGGAAGGTATTCAATTTACATGTTTTGCAATAAGGAGCTGAGACCTCTTGCAACAATCATTTGTCCTGGAATTGGGAAAAGAAGATCGGGTGATCCGCGGGGAAGTTACCATTCCGGCGGGTTCCGGGTATTTCCCTGCGATTTTCGTCTGCCATGGATTTAAAGGATTTAAGGATTGGGGCTTTTTTCCTGTCCTTGCTGAGCGGCTTGCCGAGGCAGGATTTGCTGTTATCACCTTTAACTTTTCCATGAACGGAGTCGGAGAGGACCTGCAACACTTTACCGAGTTAGACAAGTTTGCCCGTCTCACGTTCAGCCGGGAGCAGGAAGATCTGTCATTTTTGCTCGGGCAATTGCAAAGGAAAGCCCTGCCTTTTGCGGAAAGAATCGACCCCAACCGTTTGGGAATCATGGGGCATAGCCGCGGGGGAGGAAACAGTCTGATTTTCGCTCTTGATCATGCTGAAATCCGGAGTGTGGCTATCTGGAACAGTATTTATAGAACCGACTTTTTCAGCGAAGAAATAATCAGAGAAATCAGGGAGAAAGGGGCAGCCTATATCGAAAATGCCCGCACGGGGCAGCAAATGCCGATCCACCGGGAGGTACTGGACGATATAGAGGCAAATAAAGAGCGTTATAACATATTAACCCGTCTGCGGGAATTTCATCGTCCACTGCTGATTATGCAGGGCGATCAGGATCTTCCCGGATTCCCGGAAGGAGCGCAGCAGATGGCCGACGCGGCCCCTCAAGCGACCCTCCATGTCATACCGGGTGCCAATCACACGATGGGGGCAGTCCATCCCTTTACCGGTATGACTCCCTTCCTTGAAGAAGCGATCCGTAAAACAGCCGGCTTTTTTAATAAGACATTGTGATAATCTTAAGAGAGGACCGTACACATCAGTGTCGGTCTTTTCTTTTTCTGTGAAAGTGTTGTGTATCACAGGGGGGAGGGCAGAATTCTGTCTCGCTCCCAAACGGTGACCTGCAAGGAAGTAAGTGATGGCCGCTCCAAAAACTGCACAAGGGGCGCAGGAATTAGGCAGAGAAGCGGGGGCAAGGCAGTGTTGCCTCTCTTTTTCTCTTGCTCTGTTTTTTCCGCTCGGTCGGTCGCCAAAAGGTCGCTCCCCGGATTTCCGCTTCCCCGGCATGCTTCAACCGTTCATTCCGGGGGTGGTCTTCCCTGGGATGAGGTTTCTTTTTTACCATTTTCATTTTCGTAGACTGCTAGCCTAAACTCTTTTACCTTGTTTTTCATAGATTAATAAAAAACGAGGTGAATCATATGCCAACCGTTGTAATTGACCCCGGTCACGGAGGAAATGATGCGGGTGCTGTAAACGGAAGCTATCAGGAAAAAAATTTCACGCTGGAGATTTCCCGGAAAGTTCGCGATTATTTGCTTGATCATTATAAAGTTAATATCCTGATGACAAGAACAACAGATCAGACAGTCAGCTTGCAACAAAGGACAGACTTTGCCAATTCCAATCATGCAGATTATTTTTGTTCCATCCATATCAACGCAGGCGGCGGAACCGGCTGGGAGAGCTATATTTTTAATGGCACAGTCCCGCAAGCAACCATCCGGGCACAACAAATCATTCATCAAACAGTGATGGATGTCATTGGCAAGAAGTACGGGGTCCGGGATCGCGGAAAAAAACGGGCCAACTTTCACGTGTTAAGAGAAACAGAGATGTCCGCGATCTTACTGGAAAATTTGTTTATTGATACTTCCGAAGACCTGAAACTGTTAAATAACAGCACTTTTATTCATGATCTCGCCGTTTCCATCGGAGAGGGGATTGCCAAAGCCCTTTCCTTAGAAAAAAAAACCCGGACCCTCTATAAGGTGATCGCCGGCTCCTTTAAGAACAGGCAAAATGCCGAGGATAGAAAATCTTTTTTAGCAACGAAGGGGATCGACTCCATCATCGTAAAAGTCAGCCTTAATGGCGAAGACTGGTATCGCGTACAGTCGGGAGCATTCCGTGAGCGTGCCAACGCGGAAGCACGCCTGGAGGAAGTGAAATGGGCAGGCATCAGTGACGCTTATATTCTGGAAGACGAGACTCCGCAGGGCTGACCTTCTTCCGGGAAATCTGACTCCTGGTTGTTAACATCCTTTTAAGTAATTTTTACCCATTTAATTAAAATATTTACTATAAACAACTTTCAGCAACGTAGCACCCGCCCGACCCGTTTTGTTGGGCGAGTGCTATTTTATTCTTGTTTTCAATAACTCGGCACACCGGATAAAATATTGTGACCATTTAAATTTTTGTAGACGATTTATATTATTTTGATATATAATTCTCTTGGATGAAAACATAAATGGGGTGAACAAGCATGAAAAAACGGTACCGTCCTATCTCCATTTTAGTGTTGTTCACATTCATACTTATGAGTGCAGTGGTCCCTCTCGATACAGCCAAAGCAAACGACATTCCTGCAAAAAATGATCCCTGGAAACAAAAGTCCATTCTTCATTACTTGTTGTTTACCCGGGACGCCGGCATTGAACAGGATGTTATGCAGATGAGAAAAGATTTGTCCCTGAACGCTGACAAACTCACCCAATTAAAAGCGATTGCCGAACAAGAGTTTATAGCGTTGAGAAATTTAAAGAAAGAGTCAGATGAGTTTATTTTAAACCGCAAACTGACAATGGATGAAAAAAGAAAAAAAGTGAAAGAGATGCGCTATAACGAGCACCATGACCAAATTCTTCAGCAAAGCGACAAAAAAGTGCGTCAGGTGTTGAAAGATCAATACCCGAAGTTTCGCCAGTTCATCAAAAACTGGTGGGCCGGGGAAAGCGTCAAGCGCATCACGGAACTGCGGACACAGGCTGCCGTCAATAACATCCGTGTTTATGCAACGCAATACAATCCCAATACCCCCGGAGCCGTTGAAGTTGCCCTCCCTGATAAATACCTGAAATTTGCCAACCTGGGCTGGGATTACACCTACCCCAATCCTCCATATACAGTCAATATCCAACGAGAATCAACCGGCCAATGGATCTACGACATTCGCGTCGATGAAGTAGGTCCCTGGAATACAGATGATAATTACTGGGACGATAATACGAAGCGGCGGATTTATTCAAAATTGTGCTGTACCACACAACAATTAGACCCGGGCATCCCCGAGTCTTACGCTGCCTATTATGAAGGATATAATAACGGAAAAGACCAGTTCGGCCGCAACGTGGCAAATCCGGCCGGGATTGACCTGACCCCGGAGACAGCCAAAAAACTTGGACTGGCCTATCTGCAAAATGCATGGGTGATCTTTACCACCGATGATTTTGGCGGCAGCAATCCTGAGAAACTGTACAAAGTGATTGCCGGCTCGTTCAGCGATAAGCAAAACGCCTTAGACCGGGAAGCTTATCTGGAATCAAAAGGCATTGAATGTATCATCATGCAAGTGACCGTCTCCGGGAAAACCTATTACCGGGTACAGGCAGGAGCCTACCGGGAACGCGCAAATGCCGAAGCCCGATTGCAGGAAGTGAAGGATGCAGGCGTTACAGATGCCTTTATTGTATATGAGTAATTTTTTGAAAGCTGCTTAACGAAAAAGTACCATTTTCTCCACCCATGAAACAGCACCTGCCGCACTGATTCGGCAGGTGCATTTTTTTGTTATAGTCTGGGGTCGACAGGTTCCGATTCGAGGGCCAATACACCAAAACAGCATTGATGTACCCGGCGCAACGGTTCACCAGCCACAAACCGTTCCAACGCCTCAAGGCCAAGCGCGAATTCACGGACTGCAAGTGACCTTTTTTTCCGCAATCCCCGGGCACGAAGACGGGTTAAATTCTCTTCTGTCGTGTACTCGGGTCCGTAAATAATCCGTAAATATTCTCTGCCCCGGCATTTGAGCGCCGGCTGGATCAGGCCGCGTTCCCCCCTGGTGATGAAGGTAAGAGGCTTCACGACCATCCCTTCGCCCCCGCTCTCCGTCATCTCCTGCCACCAACGGATTCCTTGTTCCACACTGGCCGGATCATGGACATCAATCACTTGATAGCGGGTTGCCAGCAATATTTCGGAATCACAGGCACAAATTTGCCTTATGTTCTCCATATGCCAGTCATGATCACGATCGATATGGGCCTTGCCCTCTGTGGCGAGGAGATGAAAAGGAGCCAATTTTAAGTCATCGGCACTTTCCACCGTCCAACAATAACGGCGATAAGCGTCGACGAAACGCATACTTTGTTCCTGCCGCTGCAGGTAACGTGTATACAATTGGCCAACCTCCCTCCCATTCGCCTTTGCCCGCTCCAACAGGGAAACTGTCTCCGACAAAGCGCGGGTTGCCGCAAACCCGACTGCTGCATATTGCTGCTGCAGTAATTCTTGAGCTTTGGCTGACCACGGCATCAATTCACAGTCAAAGCACGCCCAGCCCGTCTCGAATTTTTCCCAGAATCCCGCCTTGTCCATGGCCAGGCGAAGACGCTGAAGCAACACTTGCTCCATGTTCTGATCATGAAAAAAGCGGCGGCCGGTTCGGGTGTAACAAATCCCCCATCCACCATCCTCAATGCCAAAGCGCTTTCTTGCCACCTCTGCATCCCGGCATACGACCACAATCGCCCGGGAGCCCATATGCTTTTCTTCGCAAATCACCCGTGGCACTCCCTGCTCGCGATAATAAGCAAATGCCTCCCGGGGATGTTCAAGCAATCCCGGTTCCTGCGAAGTTTCTGTCGGGGACATCGTCGGCGGCAGATAAATCAGCCATTTGGGGTCGACCACAAAACGGCTCATCGCCTCCAGGGCCGCCATGGCATTTTCCTGTTCAATCTTGACCGGTTTTTGCAATAGACGGGTAGAAATCCGCTGCTCTAAGATATCCTGGATATCCAACACAAGATCGGCGTCCTGTGATGTGGAAAAATTTTCCTCAGCGATCAAAGGGCGCGCCGGTTCGACATAAACCTGTTTCGCCGGTACGGAGACCACTTCTTTTTCCGGATAGCGCAGGGCAGTCAGTTTTCCGCCAAACACACAGCCTGTATCAATATTGAGTGTGCCATTGATCCAAACAGGCTCCCTGACAGGGGTATGGCCATATACCACCATCGCGCGGCCACGGTATTCTTCAGACCAATGATAGCGCACGGGCAAACCATATTCATCCACTTCCCCTGTTGTCTCCCCGTACAGGGCAAACTCGCGGACTCGGCCGGACGCACGGCCCTGAAGGGATTCTTTCAGTCCGGCATGGGCAACCACTAATTTGCCCCGGTCCAGCACATAATGGCTGACCAATCCGTCAAGAAACTGGCGAACTTCCTCGATCCACTCGGGCGGTTCGTGCTCCATTTGCTGCAAGGTCATTTCCAGTCCGTGCCTGACCTGAACATTGTGCCCGTTCAACTTTCGCAATAATTTCATATCATGGTTTCCCGGGACGCAATAAGCATTTCCGGCGCGAACCATATTCATAACCAGTCTGAGGACTGCAGGCGTGTCAGGCCCCCGGTCAACCAAATCACCAAGAAAAATAGCTTTTCTTCCTTCAGGGTGATGAGCCTGGCAACCGTCCCCTGTCATCTGATAACCTAATTTCCCTAATAACTCCTTTAATTCGTCAAAGCAGCCATGAATATCTCCAATGATATCAAATGGCCCGGTTTCTTCTTTTTTATCCGTCCACAGCCGTTCTCTCTTGATCTGTACAGCTTGCAGCTCTTCTACAGAGGAAAACTTATAAATATAGCGAAAACCTTCCCGTTTCAACCCTTTCAGGGACCGCCTCAACTGTTGCGTCTGACGGCGGATCACATGGGCTGGAAGATTGCGATCCGTCCGGGTCTGGTTATGGGCATGGCATACTTTTTCCGGCAGATGAAAGACGATCGCTACGGGAAGACAATGATATTCCCTGGCCAATTTCAGCAACTTTTCGCGCCCTTCTTTTTGTACATTTGTGGCGTCAATCACTGTCAACTTTCCGGCAGCCAGGCGTTTCGCAGCGACAAAATACAATACCTCAAATGCCGCTCCGGAGGCAGATTGATTATTTTCGTCATCGGAAACCATACCGCGGAAGAAGTCAGACGATAAAATTTCCGTTCTCTTAAAATGTTTCTGCGCAAAGGTCGATTTTCCCGATCCCGAAGCTCCAATCAGGATTACCAGCGAAAGTTCAGGTATTTTTATATTCATCACAAACACTCCGTACTAGGAAATCTGCGTAAAAACAGCCATCTGTGTAGGAGGGCCTACTTGCTCGTCCACAGGGCCGATGGGAGCGAAGGAAACACTGTAACCATGCTCGTCTGCAACACGGTTTGCCCATTCCTGAAACTGAAGCCGTGTCCATTCAAAGCGATGGTCCGAATGGCGGAACTTCCCTGCCCGCAGGTTTTCAAATTTAGCATTGTATTCTACATTAGGTGTAGTTAAAACAACGGTTCCCGGTTTAGCGAATTCAAACAACACCCGTTCAAAACTTTTCAAACGATTTGGCTCCAAATGTTCGATTACTTCTACCATGGCCGCAGCCTCAAACCCGGAGAGACGCTCGTCGCGGTAGAGCAAAGAACCCTGGATCAGCTGAACTCTTTCCGCCTGTGCAGAAGAGAGGCAGTCCAGATGAAGCCGTTCCTGTGCGATCATAAGGGCACGGGCCGACACATCCATACCGACAATCTCTTTAACCTGTCGCTCTTTCATTAGAAGGCGAATCAATTTCCCTTCCCCGCACCCCAGATCCAGGATACGGGTTGCTCCGCTTCCGATCAGCGTTCGGCTGACTGCTTGTAAACGCTGTTCGTTCAGGCTGAGCGGCTTCTCAATCCCTGCTTCCTGTTCCTCCTTCTGCTCCTCTTCCCCGGTAACAGCCGTTTCCTGGTCCATCAACCGCTCCATGGCCGTTCGTGCCAATTTGCGCCGGTACTTCAGATACCTGGTTGCGATCAACTCCCGCTCGGGATGCTCAGACAACCACTCTTCTCCGTGGCGCAGCAGCTTTTTCAACTCGTCCTCGCCCACCCAGTAATGCTTCTCGTTATCAAGCACGGGAATCAAAACATAAAGATGGGAAAGGAGATCTTTCAAGCGGACATCTCCCCGAATGGTGACACTATAGTAGGGACTGATCCCCCAATCAGGAAATTGGTCGTCCAGCAATCCCGCTTCCATCTCCAGTTCATAGCCCAGTGGTTCAAACAGCCGGCGAAGCATCTGCTCCCCGCCTCTGCAGGGAATGACAGACAAATGCGCTTCCAGAGGAAGTTTTTGCTCCACCAGCCCTGGCCTCTCTTTGCTCCTTCCCGCCAGCGCAGTGCCAAACACCCGGGCAATCGCCACACTTAAAAATGAAGAAGCGACATAGGGACGGTCATTCACATATTGCTCCATCGTAAACCCTTCATTGGCCCCTTTTTTGCGGCCCCGGACCAATCCAACCGGATCTATATCCAACACCAGAGCTGCCGTGCAACGTTCTTCACTCACTTCCGGGTAAAACACATGGGCTTCCCCATAGGATAGAGAAAAAGTCTGTACCCGTTGTGGATTCTTATGTAACAAGTACCCAAGATCCGTCGCCGGCCACCCTTGATATGTAATCGTCAGTAACATAGTTCCCCTCACCTAAACTTCAAGTTCTCTACTTTTTCAACTAAAAGTATTTATATTCTATAGATGTGAGTAAACTCCTGCTATTTTTCCCGAAAAAAAAGCAAAAAGACCGGCGTTTTTTGCCAGCCTTTTGCTCAAGGGGGTCAAACGTTTTATCGATAAATGGGAGGGTATCGCAAACTTTAATGATTCAGATAAATCTCTTATATGAAATCTAATCAGTATTTCATACAGGAACAGATGAAACTGATAAACACGCTTTTCAATGTTCAATTTGTAATATATAAACGTTCGATTCGGCTCATAGGTTTCACGAAAATAATATTTTTTTAAAATCTATTTCCTATGTTCTAATATTACCCATAACTTTTATAAATAAACGTGATTGAGCAAATTTTTCAACTCATTAGACTGATGTTTGTATCTATGCATCGCAACTGCGAGGAAGTAGAAATGGCCGCTCCAAAAACTACACAAGGGTGCAGGCATTAGGGGTGGGAAGTGAATTCAAGGGAGGATTGACTCGCTTTTTCCCTTGTTCCGTTTTTTCCGCTCGGTCGGTCGCCAAAAATCGTTTCCCTGAAAACCTGCCTCCCCGGCATGATTAAGCTTTCATCCCCGGGTTGTGCCGCTAAGTCATGAGAGTTCTGTGATCAGATATCTGTTCTGCCAAAAGCATAACCCTGCCATTCTACTATTATTTTTACTCTATCTGGCAATATAAACTATTTCGGCTCTCGTTCGTGATATAATAGTTGAATAGTTTGTTGTTACCAACATCCCGCTTGCAGATAAGGAGGGGCGTTCATTTGGAATATATCGGCTATCTGACTTCGTTACGGCATGAGCCTTCCGATCCGGTAAACTATTATGCCGAATTTAATCATACACCCGTTTCTCTCAATCAACATCTGGGAGAAGAGATTGAAATTGCTTTTTTGGATGAAAAAGCTTGTTGCCATTGCGGCCGTAAAATAAAAAAGACCTACAATAATGGATATTGTTATAAATGCTTGATTCAACTGCCGGAAAACGATCTGTGTATTGTCAAACCGGAATTGTGCCACTATCATAAGGGAACATGCCGGGACAGCCGGTTTGGGGACCGTCATTGTATGCAGCCGCACATCGTTTATCTGGCTCTCAGCAGTGATGTGAAAGTGGGTATCACACGCAAAACCAATATGTTAAAGCGCTGGATTGATCAGGGAGCTGTCAGGGCAATTCCTTTTCTGGAGGTTCCCGCCCGCAAAACGGCAGGGGAAATTGAAGTTTATCTGGCCCGGTTTATCAAGGATAAAACCAACTGGCGTAAAATGTTGAAAAATGAAACCGCCGATCATGACCTTTTTCAGATCAAAGCGGACCTGCTGGATCAACTGCCGTCGGAATATAAAAAGTATCTGATTGAAGAACCTGAGTTGCACGAGTTCCGTTATCCCCATATCACCACTCCGGAAAAGATCACTTCCCTCAGTCTGGACAAACAGTCTGTCATCAAAGGGAAGTTAACGGGGATCAAGGCACAATATTTGATCCTGGACACGGGCGTATTTCATGTCAGGAAACACACGGGTTACAAGGTAGCCTTTCGTCTGTAACTTTCGCTCTCCTCTTTTCTCAGCGAAAAGGCTTTTTAAAACGAAACACCGGTTTCCAGCGCCGGCGAAATCCGGGGACAGCCGGTTTTTGTGCGATGAAGAGAATGATCCCCAGACAAAAAAGGACAAGCCACACATAAAAATGTGTCGCCAGCAAAATGCCGAAACAAATGAGGGCAATAACAGCAAGTGCAGCGGAAATCATCCGGGCCCGGGTGATGAACAGACTGAGCAAATAGCTCAAAAATGCAATGAAAACGAGGAGCGGGCTGAGTACAAATAAAGCTCCCGCCGCAACCGCGACTCCTTTCCCGCCTTGAAAAAACAGGGAATACATACTGCCGATCACCACTGCAACAGCGGCCAAAGAGGCGGCGAACCATCCCCCGGCGAACAGGGCGATCAGGACTGCACCGATTCCTTTAAAAAGGTCGATCACTACCAGGGCGAATGCTTCCTGCCGGTGAAGAGCAGAGAAAGACGGAGCCGAAAAAGCAGCACGCCGTGTGGGCAACAGCCAGCTGTGCAGCGGCAGGGCTCCGATCAGATAAGCAACTCCAATGACAACCAGGATATTCATCTGTCATCATCCCCCCTCGCGCAAGAATTGAAAAGAAAGCGACCGGATAAGATAAGGAAAAGCAGGTCAAAGGTGGAAAATCAGATGGAGTTTCAATTGATGAGCCATGAAAGTTGGATTCCCTGTGAAGTTGTTGCTGATGAAGATCAAACCCGCTTCTGGGTACGCAACGCAGATACAACCGGTGAGTTTTTTCGTACCAAAGAGGAACTGATTACCTGGATTCAATCTTATTGGGATCGGGACAAATTTCTCGTACCTGAACAATATGACGAACTCTTAAACCGCTTAACACACAGTCCGGATTGACCCTTACTTCCGTGAAAAGAAACCCAGCCCGTGCAGGATAGGCTGGGTCTTCGTCTATGATCCCGGGATTCTTCTCAGGATGAGCAGCCCGATCACGATCATCCCGCAATAACCGAAAAAGGGATAAAGGTAGCTGACCAGTGTGGGAAAGCCGATCAGAGAGAATAAATATCCAAAGATAAAGATAAGTGCCATAATCGTTTGCGGGCGAAGCGGAATTACCTGGCCCAGGTTGGCCGCCAAACCGTAAACATTTCCAATCAGAGTGGTAATGATTTCGCCCCACATGACAGTAAGAAAAAAATATTTCATGCCCGCTCCAAGAGCCTGAATAATAAACGCCATCGGAATTTCTGTATCCGTCAACTCATCCAGTTGCAGCTGCATCGCAAAATTGCTGGCCAATAGCATCAGACCCAGTCCAATTCCGCCAATCCAACCCCCTATACGAATCGTTGCCTGATCCTTCACTTCTCCCCCCAGCGGAACCAAAACCGCCTGTGACATCGCCAGGTTAAACGCGACATAAGTGAGAGCGGAAAGAAACCAGTGATTATCTTCCGCAACAGGAGGCATACTGGCATTCGAACTCCAATCTCCGCTCTGCCATCCATGGATGGCCACCAGTGAAGTAAATAAAAACATCAGCGGAACCACCAGGGAATTTACAGATAAGATCCCTTCCATCCCCCGGATAATCACCAGATAAGAAACAACCGCCGTAAAAATGACTCCAACATGAAACGAAAGTCCGATCTGCTCCTCAAACAGCGCCCCTGTCCCTGACATCATCGCCGTTGTCACACCAAACAGAATTACTCCTACAAACGCGGTCATCCACCGCCCCCACCGCTCTCCGAACAAATAGTGGTTAAATTCCTCATAGGACCTGGCATTTAACCGGTTTCCCATGATCATCATCCTCGTTCCCAACCAGGAAAACAAACCGGCACAAATGATAATACCCCAGTGGCTGTACTTTCCGAACACTGTAAAAAAATGCAATATCTCTTGCCCGGATGCAAATCCGGCTCCCACCACCGTCCCGATATAGGTAAAACCGACCCGGATGGCGAGTACCCATCTGTCTCTCAATCGCACATCCCTCCTGTCCATTCTGTTAGGACTAGTTTATGGGGGACGGGAGAAAGTTAGAACAAGTATTACAAGAGAGTGGCTGTTTGGATTTCCTCTGCTGAAAAAAGGCAAAAAAAGACCAGCGAATTTGCTGGTCAAGAATCTGGAATTTATATTTATTAAAATAGCACGGATTGGAGATTATCCTCCACCATTGAACCATCCACCGCCGTTATTACCACCGTCATCTTCGCCGCCATTACCACCATTACGGCCACCATTGCCGCCATTGTCAGCATTACCGCCATTATCGGCGTTGCCGCCATTGTCAGCATTACCGCCATTCTCTCCACCAAGAGTATCACCGCCAAGGGGATCATTGCCTCCCCGGCCGTCACCATTCGGATTGTCTCCATTGCCGGCATTATCTTCTCCGCCGTTATTCTCTTCATCCTCTTTCTTATCGGGTTTAACCGTAATTTTGATGACGTTGGAATCCACTCTGGCGTCTTGAGGGATTTTAGCCTCTGTATCGATGGCAATAATCTTGTACCTGTAGACTTTTTTCTTACCGCCGAATCCTAAGAAGCCGCCGTCTCCATCAGGAATTTCGATCTGATTGTCTACGAAAGAGGTACTGCCACCCGGCACTTCAGCATATGGTTGAAGTTCTTGCCCATCTTCACCGCGCCAGATTTCATATTTCACACGCCCGCCTTGTTGTGACCAGTTCAATTTGATCGATTTGGAACCCGGATCATAGTAGCCGTCCAGCTTCGGTTTTTCAAGCTCAAACGGCGGTTTTGGATCCGGCACACCCGGCGGTTTTTTAAAGTCTTTAGGATCTGAATCCTTCAGGGCCTCAGACATCACCTGGCTAAAGATCTTTGCTGGCATGGTCCCCCCTGTAAGGTAGGCTTTTCCTTGTTTTCCGTCAATCGTATCGTTAAATACAGAGACAGCGGTTACCATATCAGGGGTAAAGCCAACGAACATGGCGCTTTTTCCGTCATTGTTGGTACCACTCTTACCGGCAACAGGACGCCCGTCATCTAATGGTGCATATTTATGACCTGTACCATTGGGATTTTCAATAACCTCCTGTAACATACGGGTCATATACCAGGCTGTTTGTTCGCTGATCGCCTCTTTTGGATTCTTTTCGTTAATTTCTTTGTCAGGTTGTACAATATTATCTTCTGAATCGCGAACTTCAATGATCGCATGCGCTTCAACCCTTTTCCCATTGTTCGGGAACGCAGCATATGCTTCAGCCATATCCACAGTGCTTACACCATAAGTCAGTCCTCCCAGAGCAAGTGCGGCAGGCACTCCGTCTTTGGGGGTCAATGGCAATCCAAATCTTTCTGTGGCAAACTCGTATGATTTCGCCAGTGAAACTTCTTCCATCAGCAACTTAACAGTAGAAGCGTTTAATGATCTGTATACAACCTCTTTTAGCTGAACAGGGCCGTAATAACGTTTTGTGTAGTTTTGGGGGCTATAACCGCTATAGTCTACTTTTTCATCGACCACTTTTGAATACTCGTTATAACCTTTAAGTTCCACAACCGGTGCAAACACGGACAGCGGTTTAATTGTAGAACCGGGATTTTTACGCTCTAACGCCCAGTTATAACTTGCCGGTTGGAATTTGCGTCCACCGCCAATTGCGACAATGCGGCCATTTTTCGGGTTTAACATCGTTACACCCGCATTGACCAATTTCTCACCTTCATCGTTTTTAAACAGCTTGTCATTTTTCATTGCCTTGTCCACGGCTTGTTGCGCTTTCGGATTCATCGCTGTAATTATCTTATAACCATCGTTATCCAAGTCCTCATAGGATAAGCCGTAGCGGTCTTTTAACTCTTTTTGGACCAGATCTTTATACGCTGCAAATCCCTTGGGTTTTAAATACTGGCGCAGGTACTTCTCATTCACACCTAAAGGCATTTTTTGATATTTCTCTTTTTCCTCCTCTGTAATAAGAGGAGGGGTCCCTTCCGATTTGGACATCTGCAACAGGGCAACATTTCTTCGCTTTTTCGCCCTCTCTGCGCTCTTCTCCCCTCCATACGGATAATATGCGGAAGGAGCTTTGGGCATCCCTACGATCAAAGCAATCTCGTGGGGTTCTAATTTATCCTTGGTCACGTCTTTCCCAAAATAAACTTTGGAAGCCATTTGGACACCATTGATACCTGGGCCGAAGTTGATATAATTCATATAAACTTCAAGTATTTTTTCTTTGGCATCGGGTGTTTCTCTTTCCAGGTTCAGTGCCGCAGCCATTTCATTCAGTTTACGTGTATACGTTTTTTCACGGTTTTTCAACACGACATTCCCGGCGACCTGCATGGTAATCGTACTGGCACCTTCTGCTTTCCCGCCTTCAAGGATGTTTTTAAAAATGGCCCGGCCTAACCCGTACAAATCGACTCCATTATGCTCATAATAACGTGCGTCCTCAACCTTGACAAAAGCTTTGGGTAAATCAGGATTTACCTTGTTGATATCCTTTATAGAGACAATTTCCCTATTTTCATCTCCAATTTTTCCAACCAATGTTTTCCCATCTGCAGCATAAATGCTGGTTGAGAAGTCAATCTTATCGATGTTATCTAACTCGTACATGTCCGTAGTCATCATAATGGCAGAACAGCCGCCAACCGTTAATAACATGGAAGTCAACAGCACCAGGAAAAGCCATTTCCAGGTGAAAAAGCGTCTAAATCCGCTTTTCTTCTTTTTGCCCGGACCACCGGCACGTGAAGAGCGCGAGCGGGAGCCGCCTACGCGTTCACTGCGGGTACGGGGGGACATGGGACTATGCCCGCTGCGCATTCGTTCCCTGCGAAAGTTGTCCCTTTGAAAATCGGCCATAAGTTTACCTCCTGAAACGCATGTTCTCAATGGGTTAAACTTTCTTCTACTCTATCTCTACAATCCGACAACATAAAATGAATGATTGAAAATAAAATCGATGATTGCTTGATCCGGTTTGATACCTGCCCCTCTCTTCTGTGCTATATTGGTAGGGAGGTGAAAAACCATGAATGTAAAAGCTGCTCTCTTTGCGTGTAACTTAACCGGCATTCTGGGCCTGGCCGCTTCGCTTTACCTGTGGCAAGCGGCGGGTACCATCGGATTGGTCGCGGGCCTGGCTGGTTCCTGCTTCTGGTTTGGGCTGGGCTGGTACTTCCGGCGCCAGCTCAATTCGTAACCCCAAAAAAGCACTCATACATTATAACGCAAATTTTCAACCAGTTGGGTTCGTATTCAAAAAAAATATTACAGGAATATTACATAAATCTTATGCCTATTTTACATGAAAGTGAACATTTGTAAACCCCCCTGTGACGGGAACAATCGCTCCGGTAATCAAATCGGAATCAGGATGGGCCAAAAAGCGTACCACACGGGCAATATCACCGCCTGTTCCGGGCCTGCCGACCGGGTTGCGGGGGTCTTTTTTGCCCCGTGCCGCTGAGATCGGGGCTTCTTTGTACGGATCACGGATATCTCCGGGATATACCATATTGACCGTAATTCCATGCGGGGCTTCCTCTGCCGCCAGGGTGCGGGTAAAAGAAACCAGGCCCGCTTTCGCCGCAGCGTACGCAGAATAACCTTCCCAGGCCGGGGCCTGTTCCACCTCCGGAAAGCCAAACGTGATAATCCGCCCTGATCCCTGCCTGCGCATGGCCGGAATAACTTCACGTACACAGTAAAAAACACCGGAGAGATTTCCATCCAACATTTCCCGCCATTGTTGATCACTTAACGCAATTGCGGGCGTCCGTTTAAAAATAAAGGGTCCGGCCGCACAGACCAGCACATCCACTCTTTCCCAGCGGTTTAACACTTCGCGGGCCATCCGCCTGACATCCGGCAACCGGCTTACATCCCCCTGCATCACCATCACTTTTCCGCCGGCTTGTTCTATCTCCCGCTGAAGCGTCTCGGCGGCCTGCCGGCTCCGCCGGTAATTGACGGCAATCCGGTAGCCGTCCTCCGCCAATTCTCTGGCTATCACCACACCAAGCCCTCTGGCTCCTCCAACAATCCAGGCAACTGGGGACATCTACTTGTCATCCTCCGTTCATATATGAGATGCTTCTATTTTAATTCATATCGCCGCTTCAGTAAAAAAAGCCCCACATTTTCTGCGGGGCAAAACATTGTTAGATGCATATGATCCGGCATCCGGCCGGGAAAAAACAGCGAGCCACAGATAAAGCCTGCGGCTCGCTGTTTGATTAATTGCCGATATAGACAGAGCGGACCAGAGTACGGGCAAAAGCTTGTCCTTGTTTGGTTTTTCCGGTGATCTCAATGGTTACATTGTAGGTTCCGGCCTGCGTTCCTGCAGAAAGCTGTCCGGCAAAACGGCCCGGCTGCTTGCTGTCTTTCTTCAGCTCGCTTTGCAATCCGGCGGAACGAACCGGCTTACCACCCGGAGCGAGCGTTTTGATGTTTACTTTGATGGAGGAGAGATCGAAATATTTCGGATTGTGCAGCTTCACTTTTACCGGCAGGGATTTTTGTTTGCTCTTTGCCGGCAGGTCAACTGAGAAAGTATCTGATCCGGTGAAAGTGGCTGTCAGCAGATACGCATCGTCGCGCTGGCTGGTCATACTCACTTTCCAGATCCCAGCTTCGGGCCGGTTGATGCGGAAAGCCTGGATGCTGGCACCGGCAAAAAATTCGCGGTCGGTCGCAGCGAAATATTCCTTGTTCGTTTTGGAATAGCTTTTTCCGGTAGGAGAGATCAGGGTTACTTCAACATCAGGTGATTTTGTCAGAATGGTAAATACGGCTTCCGGCGATGTTGAATCAACAGCAACCTCGCGTTCCACGGCTTGATTTGCCGACAGAGATCCGCCGTGGATATATTGCTCATCAGAAGCGGGTTGAGCGGAAGCGGCAGCGGCCCCGGTATTTTTCAGGGCAGTCCCCGCTGCGGCTGCCGTGCGCAGAGTCGGTTCAATCCGGGCAAAGGAGGCGGTTCCGGTGCGAATCTGGTCGTGGTCAACATCTGTCGTAAATAAATGTTGACCATAAGGAAGTTGGGTACTCCATACATTAACCAGGCCATCATTGGAGCCATGTACCGCTAAATAGGCTCCCCCTGACCATAAAGCGGAAGGGAATGGCCCCCAGCTGGTTCCGGCCGCTGTATAATACCTGTTTTTATTTACATTGGCATGGTTGTCTGTTTGCTCGCGAAAATGGGCCATTTCACCGGTTTGCAATGAATAGGTGGCGGGGTCCTGCCTGCCGAGCAGTTCAGCCAGCCAACCGGCCCACCAGCTGTATGCCAGATCAGCAAGGTGAGAGCCATGATGCGGTGACCCAAGCGTCACCACTTTGTTGACAAAGCCATGGCCATTATAGTGGACCAGTGCGGCTTGCGTATCCGGTCCCCCTTTGCTGTGGGCAACAATGTTTACCTTCTGGCCATAATGGTTATAAATCTGTTCCAGCATTTGTACCAGTAAACGTCCGTTATCCCACTGAGTGGCCCCATCACCGCCGGCAGCATCATGCAATTGTACAAAAGCAGTGCGGTATCCGGCGTTATATGCCTTTTCATACATGTCATTCACACCGTGGTACACCGTATTGCTCCACCAATCCTGGGCTTTTCCGTGCATCCCCTGCACAAAAACAATCGGCGGCTTATTGGGGTCGTAATTGGGGGGAGTTGCTCCTTTAAACCAGGTACCCGGGGTGGTTACATTGGAAGGAGGCGGCAACGCGTTGATCTTAACATTGCCCATCGGCTGCGGAGCCGGGATTTGCTTATCGTCGGCCGCCTGTACCATTCCAATGGGGAAGATTAAAACGGCACAAAGGATGATGAGGAGTGACAGTCGCCAGTAATGTCTCATACCCATTCTCCTCTCGCTGAATATATAGAAAAGATAAAATCTTTTACCTTTTCCATTAATAAAATTCGACCTTTTCTCTTCTTTTTCCTTTTGATCTTTTATTAATGTTTTAATAAATCATAGTAAATCAAAATTCTGTCTACAGATGTCCCGATCTTTCTGTTCGGGCAAAAAAGGGTTTTAACGACAAAAAGCTGTGGTCCTGCGATGCCCACAGCTTTTTGTCGTTATCTGTTTATCACTGAAACTTTTTCAGCTGTGCAATCAGCCTTTCCATATCCTGCGGCAGCGATGACTCCCACTCTTTCCATTCCCTAAGCCTCGGATGAAACAGGCGCAGATAAGTGGCGTGTAAAGCCTGGCGGCTGATCAGGTGTTGATCTGCTTTGGTGCCATACATCTCATCCCCGATGATCGGGTGACCGATGGATGAGAGATGGATGCGGATCTGGTGGGTTCGTCCAGTTTCCAGTTCCAGGCGGACCCGTGTGGCCCTTGAGTAGCGTTCAACCACTTCAAAACGGGTGACAGCCGGAGCCCCTCCATCCCCTTCGATCACCCAGCGTATTTGCTGCTCTCTGTTGATGCCAATTTCCTTATCAATGATCCCCTGATCCTCTGCCATCCGGCCATGAACGACAGCCAGATAGGCCCTCCGGTATCTTTTTTCCGCCATCTGTGCCGCCAGATAAGCATGGGTATAGGCATGTTTCGCCACTGCCATTAAACCGGAAGTATCTTTATCCAACCGGGTAACGGGACGCACCTTATAACTTTCTCCCCTCTGTGCCCAATAGTGCATCAGCCCGTTGGCCAGTGTCCCGTCCGGATAACCGCGCGTCGGGTGGACCACTAAGCCCGGAGGCTTGTCAATGACGATAATGTCCTCATCTTCATATACCACAGCAAAGGGGATTTCCTGCGGCGGGATATGCCCGCTCTCTTCAGAGGGGAGACGGATGAAAATTTGATCCCCCCGGGAGACGCGGGCAGTAAAGTAAATGATTTCCCCATTGACCGTAACCAATCCGCTGCGCCTCAGCCTGCTCATCATCCGCCGCGAGAAGCGAAAGCGGTTTTTTAATACTTGATGCAACATCTTTCCCTCTTCCTCAGCTGTTACCTCATGGGAAAATGTTGCCGCTGTTTGCTTGATCATGGTACACCTCGATGCAAAAAATACAACCATCTGCTAGTATATCATGATCATCACAGGCCATGAACTTTTAACTTCAGTCGCTAATAAACCACGCCGGTACGCTTATGCGTTTTCGCAAAGGCTTCCGGGGACGGGTCGAAAAACTTTTCATCATATTTCTTTACAAATGAACCCTCAGGAGTGATATATCCGGCTCCCCAGGTGGGGTCCATCGTCAGCCAGCGCTCCCCTGTCCACACTTCCACCCAGGCATGCCGCTGGCCGGCTGATTCTCCTTCGACAAAGCGGGCCGGAATGTCAAGAGAACGGAGCAGAGCAATGGAGAGAAAAGCAAAGTCCTGGCAGACGCCCGATTTTTTCTGCAAGGATTTCAGTGCGCTGTCATCCCACTCAAACGAGTTATTTCTCAATTTTTCCACGTCATATTCCATCACGTTCGCGACATATTGATAAATCGCTTTTGCTTTCTCACGGTTGGTTTTTTTGCCCGCCGTGATTTCCCTGGCCAAATCCCGGATGTCAGGATGATCGGACTGCACCCCGCGCGAAGGCAGTAAATCACGCAGATCGGAAGAGGCCTTGCTCTTTACCTGAAAACTGGCCACTGTGTAGAAACGAAAATAGTCACGCTGCTCCGTCGTCACTTCGGGAACATAAACGGTTATTTGATAAGTCCCTGCACCAAAACGCAACCAAATTTCGCTGTCAAAGCGGTATTGATTCACAGGGATAAAGTAAGTTGCTTTATTCTCTCCTTTTGTTGTTTGCACGATCATGTAGTCCGTCTCTTTAGAGAATTTGGCGTCAGGATCAATCGTTCCGGCAATGCGATAAGTAAGCTCAGCCCGGTCCCCCCCGGCGATCGGCCGGGTCAAATGAACACCGCGTTCATGGTAAAGCCCGGTATACTCAACCGGTGTCCGTTCTTCGGAAGAGGTATTATCCACATAAAGGGCAGCCCCTTCAACATAGTAACCACTTCTCTTCTCGTCGGGAACCATTACTTGCAGCTCATGGACCCCTTTACCGTAAAGCAGGGGAATGGATTCTGCAAATTGGTGGTCTTTCACCGGGATCACTCTTTTCCAGACCTTCTCCCCCTTACGGAGCTGCAGCAAAACCTTTTTGGCCTGTGTTTCTTCAGCCAGACGCCCGGAAAGGGCTACACTTTTACGTTGCACTGTATAACCCGTCAACGGAGAAGAGATGACAAGCCCTGCTTTTTTTGCCGAGGTACTATAACTGATATCCCGGCGAACCGACGGATTTTCATTGGTCACCCGAAAGGAGGCAAAAGGATAATAATACTCCTCCTCTGACGCGCCGGGCATCCGTATGGTTACCTTGTATTCTCCCTTTCCGGCAAATAACTGTATCTTTTCCCGGAAATGCCCTTGTTTAATAGGAACGTAATAGTGGAAAGAAGAAGGTAAGCCTGCTTGTTGTTTGCCAGTGTAGTCAATCTGAATCCAGGCAAATTCAGACCCCAAATCTTCATACTTCCCTACTGTTCCTGAAACTTGTACCGTCCCTTCGGCAGAAAAGTTGTTATACTTCGGCGATGTCAGAGTTCCATCGATTGTTTGCGCATAGGGCTCCAGCTTGATCTTTTGCAATGAAATTTGCTGCGTAGCTGTTTCTATCGTTTCAGCGCCGGGTAATTTCTTTATGAAAGAATAGGAACCGAAAGACGTTCGGATGGATTCGCAAGAAGTAACAATCAAGCTAACGGTTAGGAAGCCGCAACCGAGAGCCAGCCATTTCCATTTCATTATTCTTCTGCCTTTCAACATGTTTCTCTCTATTCAGTATATAATTTTTTATTCCGAAGAACCAACTATTTCCTCCTACTCTATGTTCACGAAAAAGATCCTCTTTTCCTTTTATTCCTGCAAAAAAAGAGGAATTGCCTTTGTGAGACAATTCCCAACAAGATCGAACCAAAGATCAAAACCGAAAAAAGAAGTTTCTGCATGGAGTTGAAACCTTGAGAAACAATTTTTATCATACAACATTTTCACCTCCTCATGTTTTTAAAAGTTCGACAGTATTCGACATGATGAGAATCTGTTTTTCGGGGAAACCAAACTGTTTTATTTAATATTTTAAAACAAGGTATAAAATTGGATCTTCATGTCAGTTACAACTTGACTTCTCACCCAGGAAAAGTAAGATGGAATAGAAAAAGGAGGTGGCCATGATCGGACTGGAATTGAACATTCGCCGCCGCCGGAAAGAACTGAAAATGACACAGGCCCAGTTAGCGGAAGGAATTATTTCTGTCCCGTATCTCAGCCTGATTGAAAACGGAAAAGCAACACCTGGCCTGGATATTTTGGAACTGCTGGCAACCCGTTTGGACACGAGTGTCGAACAGCTGATGGGAATTACCGATCAGGGGACAATTCAAAAAGCTGAAAATTTGATGAACCAGATACAATCCGCTCTGACTCATGCCGGCTATCAAGAAGCAAAAAAGCAGATGGAAAAACTAAAATCCCTTGCTAAATATATAGCAGATCCAAAAATTTTGATGGAAATTGACCTTTTGGAAATTAACCTGTGGGTGATGATCTACCACGAAGACAAATTTGTTCCCCTGATCAAAGCCTTTGAAGCAAAATGGAGCAATTATACCGACGATCCTTCGCTTGCTGTTAAGTATTTTCGCATTAAAGGAAATATTGAATATCTGAAATCCAACTACCATCATGCCCTGGAATATTACAGGCAGGCGCTTAAGTTGCTTCCTAAAATCAGCGATGAAATTGAAAAAGGATACATATACAGCAATATCGGAAAAGCATACCTTTTACTGGCCAATCCGGCTCTCAGTATTGTTTACATGGAAAAAGCTTTACAAATCATGATGCAAAACGACCACTGGCTGGAAGTATGCAGTTACCTGAATATTATCGGCTCGGGATATAGCAGGAATAAGGAATATGATGATGCCATCCGGTATTTTGAGCGTGTCGTCCGCATTTGCAAACAGTTCCGCCTTTCTCCCAGTTTTATGTGCCAGGCCTATCACGAAATGGGAATTTGTTTTTTAAAGCTGGGCGATTACGATCTCGCGATCCACTATTTGAATCTGTCCCACCAGGTTTGCCAGGAAGGTCTCCCTCCATGGGAAGTGGGGATTATGCATAAAATTTTAGCTCTGGTTTATATCAAAAAAGGGGATTTTTCGTCAGCAGAAAGCCATATCCGTCAAGCGATGAAGCTTTGTAAAGACCACCCGCGCCAGATCGCCGAATGTTCCGTTTACCTGGGCCAGATCCGTTATGCCCAGGGAAACTTCGCCGCCTTTGAAAAGCTGTATTCGCAGGCGATCTCTATTTTTGAATCATTAAACCTTCCCGAAAAAATAGCAGGAACGGCTCATGTGCTGGGGGAGTTTTTCACCAGCCGGGGGAAGGAAAAGAAAGCTTGCCCTTTGCTTTTGAAAGCGGCCCGTCATTACAGGGAAATGATCTGCACCACTGAATTTGATGCCAGCCTGCCCGTGTTTGAAAGCCATTCCGCGCTATAGGAAAAGCCTGCCCTTTCATTTTTGCGGGCAGGTCTTTTGTGTCAATTATATGGTCGCTTTGATCGACTCAGGCAGTTGAGACAGGAATGATTCTTCGTCCAAAATTTGTATACCGAGCTTTTGTGCTTTATCCAGCTTGGAGCCTGCTTTTTCACCGGCGATGAGCAGGTCGGTTTTTTTGCTTACACTTCCGGTCACACTGGCTCCCAGGGATTCCAGCAATTGTGTTGCCTCGTTACGTGACATTTGTTCCAGTGTACCTGTAATCACAACTGTTTTTCCGGCAAACGGATTGTCTGCCGCAGCAGGTTCCGTTTCCTCCGGGCCGGCTCCCCTGTACTCCATATTGACACCGGCTTCCTTCAGGCGTTCAATCGTTTCCCGCACTTCAGGCTTCTTCATGTAGGTAACGATGCTGGCAGCCATTTTGGGGCCGATTTCATCGAGGGCAACCAGTTCTTCTTCAGTTGCGTCCAGAATCGCATCCAGCTTTTTGAAATGCCGGGCGAGGATTTTAGCTGCTTTTTCCCCCACAAACCGGATTCCGAGCCCAAAGAGAAGCCGTTCCAAAGAATTTTCTTTGCTGGTTTCGATGGCCCGAAGCAAATTGTTGACCGACTTTTCACCCATGCGTTCCAAAGAGAGAAGCTCTTCTTTGTTCAGGTAATAGAGGTCGGCAACCCCGCGGACAAGCCCGTGCTCAAACAGTTGGGTCACCACTTTTTCTCCCAGGCCTTCGATGTTCATAGCGCCGCGGGAAACGAAGTGAATAATCCCCTCCCGTGTTTGAGCCGGGCATTCCGGATTGATGCAGCGAAGAGCAACTTCTCCTTCCAGACGGACAAGCTTGCTGTTACACTCCGGACAGTATTCAGGCATTTGAAAAGGGCGTTCCTGTCCGGTGCGCTGATTGGGAAGAACGGCAACCACTTCCGGGATGATGTCTCCCGCTTTTTTAACAATCACGTGGTCCCCGAGCATGATCCCTTTTTCGCGGATTATATCCTCGTTGTGCAAAGAAGCCCGTTTTACCGTGGTCCCCGCCAGCGTAACCGGTTCTAAAAGGGCTGTCGGGGTGACCACACCAGTCCGTCCGACATTCAGTGAGATATCATGGAGAATCGTTGCCGCCTCTTCTGCCGGAAACTTATACGCCACCGCCCAGCGCGGGCTTTTCGCAGTTGTTCCCATCTGTTCCCTCAGAGCCAGATCATCCACTTTAATCACAATCCCGTCAATTTCATACCCGAGATTGGGCCGGCGCTCCCGCCAGTGGTTGATATACTCCAGGATTTCTTCCATACTGTCAACCGTTCTGCGTTCAGGATTCACTTTCAGCCCCAGCCCGGACAAAAAGTCAAGAGCCCCGGTATGGGTGGTAAAAGGCTGCTCTTCCTCCATCCCGCCAATCCCGTAGATAAAAATATCCAGCGTCCTTTCTGCCGCCAATTTGGGGTCCAGTTGCCGGAGTGAACCGGCACCGGCATTGCGGGGGTTGGCAAAAAGAGGTTCACCTTTTTGTTCTCTTTCTGCATTGAGGCGTTCAAACGCTTTTTTTGGCATAAAGGCTTCGCCGCGCACTTCGATGGTCACTGGCTGTGTTAAACGAAGCGGCAACGAGCGGATGGTCTTTAAATTTTGCGTAATATCTTCTCCCGTTGTACCATCCCCGCGTGTCGCCCCCCGCACGAAACTCCCATTCTCATAAAGCAGGGATACCGCCAGCCCGTCTATTTTCAGCTCACATACATATTTGACAGGTTCCCCGTTGGCCGCTTTACGGACCCGCTGGTCAAATTCACGCAGGTCTTCTTCATTAAAAGCATTGCCCAGGCTTAACATGGGAATGCGATGTTCCACTTTTTCAAAAAAAGGCAGAGGTTCGCCGCCGACCCGCTGTGTCGGGGAATCAGGAGTGACCAGCTCCGGAAACTGGTCTTCCAGCTGAATCAGTTCCTTCATCATCCGGTCATACTCCGCATCGGAAATAGACGGATCATCCAGAACATGGTAGCGGTAGTTATGTTCGTTTAACAGTTGGCGGAGCTCTTCCGCCCGTTTTTTCGCTTCTTCTGACTTCAAACCGTTCATCCTCCCTGAGGGTCAAATGACACTTAAAATGATCCGGTTACTTTTTCTGTGTGTAACTAAGGGGGAAGGCAGAATTCTGCTTTCCCGACATGATTCACACTTTCACTCCGGGGTTGTGCCACCCAATCATTTCTGTAAAGGAGCTGATGATTGCAAAGGGGACCGCCTTTAATCTCTTATCATACAGCCGGTTACACTTTTTTAATCGGGGCAAATCTGGCGAGCAGCTTTTTCACGCCGACTGGTGCCGGAAATGCGATGTTTAACTCCAGATCTTCTGCTGCTCCGTGAACCTGGACCACGGTTCCGATGCCCCATTTTCTGTGTTCTGCTTTGTCCCCGACCGACCAGTCTGTCTCCATATGGGGCTGCGGGCGTACAACCGTACGTTTTTGTGCATTTGAGGGGGCGGCTGTGCCTGTGTTTATTCTTCCGGCAACTTCGAGCAGTTCTGCAGGAATTTCTGTCAAAAAACGGGAAGGCGGGTTGGCGCTTGTCTGCCCAAAAATCGTGCGGGAACGGGCCCTTGACAGATGCAGGCACTTTTCGGCGCGGGTGATGCCCACATAAGCCAGGCGCCGTTCTTCTTCCATCTCCGAATCGTCATCAAGAGAGCGCATATGGGGAAAAATCCCTTCTTCCATTCCCACCAGAAAAACATGCGGGAACTCCAATCCTTTCGCGCTGTGCAGGGTCATCAGTGCCACCGCGTCACCGGGCTGGTCCTCAGCGGGTTGATCAAGCGTATCAATATCGGAGATCAACGCAAGGTCGGTCAAAAAAGCGATCAGTGATTTGTCTTCGTTTCGTTGTTCAAACTCTTGTGCCACTGACATAAATTCATCAATATTTTCCAGCCGCCCTGCTGCCTCCAGCGTATTTTCTTTCTTCAGTTCCTCGCGGTAGCCGCTTCTGTTTAAAATCTCCTCGGTCAATTCAACGGCTGACAAATACTCAGCCATGGCATGCATTTGCTGAATCAATTGCACAAATTCCCCGAGCGGTTTGACTGCCCGTTTCGTCAACCCGATTTCTTCCACTTCCAGAAGAGCATTAAACAGGGACAATCCCTGGGCCGTGGCATGCCCTCTGATCTTCTCCAACGTTGCGGCACCGATCCCCCGGCGCGGAACGTTGATCACCCGTTGCAAACTCAGGTCATCATGCGGATTGACGATCAGGCGGAGATATGCTAGTACATCTTTAATCTCCTTACGCTCATAGAATTTGATTCCGCCGACGACGGTGTAAGGAATGTTCGCTTTTAACATCACGTCCTCAATCACACGGGACTGGGCGTTGGTACGGTATAAAACGGCATAATCACTAAAGCGGGTCCCTTGCCGATTCCCCTGTGTGATTGTATCAGCTACGTAATAAGCCTCTTCGTGTTCATTCCCCGCCTCCACCAGCCGGATCGGGGCTCCATCCTCATTGTCTGTCCATAAATTTTTCGGTTTCCGCTCTGTATTGTGAGCGATAAGATGATTGGCCGCCTCTAAAATCTTTTTGGTGGAACGGTAGTTTTGCTCCAGTTTAATCAATTTAGCCTGTGGAAAATCACGTTCAAAGTTTAAGATATTGCTGATATCGGCGCCGCGGAAGCGGTAGATGGACTGGTCGGCGTCCCCCACCACACAAATATTTTGATGATGTTCTGCCATTAACTTGACCAGTACATACTGCACATGGTTGGTATCCTGATACTCATCAACATGGATATACTGAAATTTTCGCTGATAATATTCTTTTACTTCAGGTACTTGTTCAAACAGAAGGACGGTTTGCATCAACAGGTCATCAAAGTCCAGGGACTCATTGTTGCGCAGTTTATGCTGATATTTTTCGTAGACCTGCGCCGCTACCCCGTCCAGCAGATGCTTGGCCTTTGTCTGCATCTGCCCCGGCCCTTGCAGGGCATTTTTCGCCTGGCTGATCTTATTTAAGATGGACCGCGGTTCAAACTTTTTAGGATCTAAATTCTCTTCCTTTAATATCTGTTTGATCACTGTCAACTGATCCGAAGTATCCAGAATCGTAAAATTGCGCGAGTAACCGATCCGGTCAATATCCCGCCGCAAAATGCGCACACACATCGAGTGGAAAGTGGAGATCCAGATCTCTTCCGCTGCCGGCCCCACAAGGGAGATAATCCGCTCTTTCATTTCCCTGGCTGCTTTGTTTGTAAAAGTAATCGCCAGAATATTCCATGGCAGGATTTTCTTTTCCGCCAGCAGGTAAGCAACCCGATGCGTGAGAACACGTGTCTTTCCGCTGCCTGCTCCGGCCACAATCTGTACAGGTCCCTCCGTCATTTCCACTGCTTGCCGTTGAACGGGGTTTAACCCTGTAAGCAACTGCTGACCCGACAAAATCGGTTGATTTATCACTTTTACCACCGCCTCCAATCAAATGCTTCCGACTCGTTTCGTCTCCTTCACCCAGCGGACTGTCCTCAGTGCCATTTCCACATGAGTGTAAATCACATTTCCAACTACTACTGTATCCGCCCACTCGGCCATCATTTTGGCCTGCTCTTCCGATCGGATGCCCCCTCCGTAGAAAAGGCGAGTGTTTTTCAACCCTTTTCTCGCTGCTTTGACCATCTCCACATCCCCGAATTTGCCGCTGTACTCCATATAAAAGACAGGCATCCGGTACAAATGTTCGGCGATGCGGGCATATGCCGTCACATCTTCCGGGTCCAACTCTGTCCGGGATCGGGTCAGTCGGCTGACTTTTGCCTCCGGATTTAAGATCACATAACCCTGAAAAACAATATGCTCCCAGGGTGCAAACTCTCCATACTTCTTAAGGGCTTCATGATGCGCTCCATGAATCCAATAAGCATTGTCCGTATTTAAAACAGAAGGGATTAAATAGCCGTCAAAACCGGGAACAATTGCAGAAGCAGTAGAAATTTCCTGTACACAGGTGATGGGAAACTTTTTAAGACGTTGAAATAATTCCCAAGTATTTTTAAAGGTGACATTATCTGTCCCACCGACAACGATTGCATCTGTACCTGATTCACAAATCTTCTGTAGTGCCAAATCGGACAATTTCCGGTCCGGGTCCAGTTTAAAAATATGTCGCCATGTGGCTGCCAGTTTATGTAGCATCAATCAGTCCCTCCGCCCATAAAAAACCTATAAATTTAATTATACACGACAGCCCCGACAAAAAGAAAACCCCGCATCCTTTAGCGGGGTTACTTCACATCCTCGGCGATCCGTTCCAAAACCAATTTATAGCCGTCCGTTCCGTAATGAAGGCACCTTTTCACTCTGGAAATGGTTGCCGTACTGGCTCCCGTTTCTGATTCAATCTGGTTATAGGTACATCCTTCCTGGAGCATTCGGGCTACTTCCAGCCGCTGGGCGAGGGATTTAATTTCTCCCACTGTGCACAGGTCGTCAAAAAACTGGTAACATTCTTCCATCGTTTCCAATTTTAAAATCGCAGCAAAAAGCTGTTCTACTTCCTTCTGGTTTAGTTTGTTCAGTTGCATCCGCGCATCCTGCTACTGTAAGATGCAGAGAAATATCTTGCAGCAACCAATTGCCGCTGCAAACGCTCGCATTGTTAAGCCTGAGCCGGGTAATCCTGTCGCCAAATTGATTCCCGGCCGCTGCCGGTATAAGGGAATGAATGAAAGAAGACAGATAGGTCTGGAATTGACATTAACATGCGGGGATATTTTTCTGCAAGTAACAGGTATTCACCTCCTTCTCGCCGGGAGGAAAGCCCTTTCATCCTTTTCACGCATTAGTTTCGACACAGTGGTTGAAAAATCCTTTTTACTGAAAAGAAACCCGACCGGTTTCCGGCAACACATTCACCCAGGTTTTCCCCGGTAACATGGGAACTTCTTTCCCGCCGGCAAAGGGAATGATCCAGCCGTCGCGGTATCTCCATTCGATCGAAAGCGCCTTCCCCTGTTGGAACAGATATCCTCTCCCTGATGCTTTCACTGCAACAGTTCGATGCCCGACCGAATCGACAATCTGATGTTTGGCAAACACCACCAACACGTTTTGCATGGATAAGGGCTGTTTCGTCTCCCGATCCACTTGCCGTACCCCTTCAGTATAACGAATATAAGACTTGCTGGCACTATCATATTCATATCCGGCTTTATACAGGGGATGATAGTCAAGATCAATGCGCCCCGCGCTTTCTCTTTGCCCGGTCTCTGCTGTTTTGGAAAATTGGTAGGCCTTTTTGACAGGAAGAGACTGATACCCCTGCTCCCTCACTGCCTCATAAAGCCGCTCCAAATCAGTATATAAATTGTGTGGAGGCTTACGAAAGCTGACGCGGGAAAAATAGCGGGCATCCTCATGAATCCCGTCCAGACCGGGAATATTTTCCTGCTCGATACGGGCCAGGGCATCCTTCGCTCCGCCGGCATGTGCCACTACCGCATCAGCCCCTTCCGCCAGATCCAGATAATAGTTCCTTACGCTGCGCACCGGCCCTACCTTCCCCCCGGTCTGGCTGTGATAAAAAGCGGCAAAGCGGGTGATTTCTCCTTCTGCCAGAATCTCCACAACGATATCCGCACGGTCAAGCCCTGTTTGCGGGCGGGCGTTGCGGTGATTATTCAGCATCACCATCAGCACCGGATGTTCCGCTCCCCCGGTCGTGAGCCCGGTCAACGGATCTATTTTGTTTACTGCCTTTTTCTTCTCCCCGCTCTGATTTTCATTTTTGCCGGAAGGGCCGGGTACCGAACACGCCGCAAGTGCAAAAATAAGCAATCCATATACCAGCCATCTGCCTGCATTCTTCATCTTTTTCACTCCCTGGCCTCCCTGAATCGGTTCCAATCAGTTTTTCTACAGGTTAAATATACCATATATAGAAGGGAAAATTCTAATAATTTCCGCCAAACCGATGACTTCAACTGCTAAAGATTGGTACAATAACAACAAACCAAGTTGAGCCAAACTGATTGGGAGGCGATTTACATGGCAATATTCGTGGAAACACGGGGCCTTGAAGAACACCAGCATCCTTTCTATATCATCCGCTATGTTGTTAAACAGGATGAAAAGGAATTGTTCACCAGTGTCGCCCGTTATGTTCACACCAATGAAGATGAAGGCAAAGTTCAATTTCTTGAACCTGATTTGAAAAAGATTCAAAAATTGCCCAACAGCATTGAACAGATCAATGAAGTGGAACGGGTCGTCAAAGAAGAGGGAAAACGCCTCGTTCATGAATTAAAGAAGTAAACACAACCACTGCCTCTTTTTTAAAATGGGGTGGTGGTTTTTACTTGCTGAAGGTTTTTGGCACCAAAGAGATGACCGCCTTCTCCCTTGAAATCCATGGTCAAGTTCCTCTTTATTGGGTTGTGAATATATTACAGTGAAAGCGGAGAGGAGGTATTCGTACATGATCAATTACGAGGGGCGGCTGGCATGGCACGAAACCCTGGAATTACATGAGCTGGTCGCTTTTCAATCAAGCAGCCTGATTCAATTAAAACGAACGATTCGCAGCATTGAAGATCCGGAACTTCGCTCGATTTACAGGCAGAGCATCCGGACACTGGAGAAAAATATATCTGAATTGTTGCGTTTCTATCCTTCCGCCCCTTCCGTTTCACACTCAGACTCGTATGAGGAGCAGGAAAACATCCGCTTCGCCGGCACCCTGCTCGGCATGACAAAATCCCTGATCAGAAACTATGCTCTGGCGATCACCGAGACTGCCACACCGGCCCTCAGGGATACCTTCACCAGACAACTGAACAGGTCCATCCCCCTGCACGCACAAGCCTTTAATTATCTGTATAGAAAAGGAGCCTATCCGGCCTACAATTTAGAGGAGCTGTTGGCCAATGACCGCCGAAGCGCGGCCCAGGCGTTAAGAATCAGATATGATTGATCACTTCCTGGTAACGGGAAGTTTTTTTGTATAAACCGGAAAAATGAGGGCAGGGTATAAACAGATATAAAAATCCTCTAGTGATACAAGGAGATGATCAAGTTATGCCAGCACAACTCGGTGCCCATGAAATCATGGAAATGCATGAGGTCCTGACTGACACCATTGACGGAATTAATCAATTTGAGTTATACCGTCCCCATGTCACAGACCCGCAACTCGGCACAATCCTGGATAATCAAATTCAATATATGATCCAGGAGTATAACCAGATGGTTGCAGCCGTCAACCAAAAAATGCAGGGTCAAACGATCCCTACCAGACAATTCAGGCAAAGGCCGATCTCTACTCCGTCCTACGGCTTAAACAACCCGACTCCTGAGAGACCCAACGCTTCCATCCAGGAAATGGATGACCGCGATGTGGCCTCGGGAATGCTCGGATGTGCCAAATCATCAGCAACTCTGCGCATGCATGCTGCCCTGGAATGCGCTGATCCGCAACTCCGCCGCATGCTCACCCAGGGTGCTGTCTCCTGTGCAGAACAAGCCTATGAAACATTCCAATATATGAATCAGAAAGGCTATTATCAAGTTCCGACCATGCAAACCAATACAACCAGCACCATGATGAGTATGTATCAACCCACCTATGGCACTTCGCCACAAATCCAGTAAAAGGGTTTTCTTTTCAACCGGGGGCTGTCCCAAAAGGATGGGATATCCCCGAGCTTTTTTGTAGTTTTTTTGAGAAAGATCAAAAAAGAAATCGCCCCGTTGTAGTAAAATGAATGTACCACTAAACATTTACTAAAGGGGCGAT